>NZ_PHQQ01000009.1 GCF_002909235.1 Arenibacter catalasegens | reverse complement strand
TACCAAAAGAAGGCATACCGAAATAGGAAAAGTGCCGCCCGATCAAATTTATAATGCTAAAAAAATGGCATCATGATAAACTAAGGAATACCTTTAAGCTGTCTTACAGATGGGGAGTAGTGTATATTTCCCTCGATTAAGAAAATTAGAATAGTGAATAAACTTAATTACCTTAGTTATCAGATACAGAAAATTAATGAAGTTGCAAATAAACCTTATGCAATTTTTATAGTCCAATGTTTGAACTTAAGTACAACATGTTGATTGCGGAAGAAACTCTAGTAATACAATTAAAACATAAAGACCATCAGGCGAAGGCTTTTGAGGTGTTGGTAAACACCTACAAGGAAAGACTTTATTGGCATATTAGAAGAATTGTTTTAAACCATGAAGATACAGATGATGTTGTGCAAAATACTTTTATAAAGGTGTTCCGCAATATTGATGGCTTTAAAGGGGATAGCAAACTTTATTCTTGGATGTACAGAATAGCTACTAATGAAGCCTTATCCTTTTTAAAATCCAAATCGCAAAAACTTAAGGTAAGCAACGAGCAATTATACAATAAAACCGTTGCGGATTTACGGGCGGATGTCTATTTTGAAGGCGATGAGTTTCAACTTAAATTACAATCGGCAATTGCAACCTTACCTGAAAAACAAAAATTAATCTTCAATATGAAGTATTTTCAGGAATTGAAGTATGAAGAAATTTCAGAGATTCTTGAGACTACTGTTGGTGGGTTAAAAGCTTCCTATCACTTGGCTTCAAAAAAAATTGAAGCTTTTTTAAAAGAAAATTAAACCTTTCATAATGTTCAAGGTCAAACTATTGAAATGAATAAAATAAATAAGAATAACAGTTTTAAAGTCCCGGATGGCTATTTCGATACCCTTTCTGGCAATATCATGGATAAGATTCACAAGGAGAAATCCACTATGTCTACCAGTCCAGGATTTAAAGTTCCTGAAGGTTATTTTGAGAATCTAAACACTAAAATATTTCAGAAACTGGAAAACGAACCAGTGGAGACAAAAATAATTTCACTCAAGTCCTATAAAAAGCATTTTTATGCAGTTGCGTCCGTTGCAGCAATAGTTCTTCTATTCATTGGAATTCAATTCAATGGCAGCAAAGTACTGTCCTATTCGGATTTGGCTAATTCGGATATAGAAGAATATTTCGAATATAATGACATGGAGCTATCCTCCTATGATTTGGCCGAAATACTTCCTTTAAATGATTTGGACCTCAACGATATCTTGGAAAATAGATTGGATAATGATAATATTATAGACTACTTGAATTCCCATGTGGAAGATTTTGAAGAATTAAATTTGCACAATGATGAATAAAAAATTAAAAATACTAGCGCCACTTTTATTCCTGATGGCTACCATATCAGTAAGTTCCCAAGAAAAACAGGATTGGGAAAAGATAAAATCCCTGAAAGTAGCGTTCATTACGGAAAAATTGGAACTTACGCCCAAGGAAGCCCAAAGTTTTTGGCCCCTATACAACGAACACCAGTCTAAAAAAGAGGGTTTTTATAGAGTAGAACGTTTTGAAATAGGGTCCGATATTAAAAAACTGGATGCCCTTTCGGATTCACAGGCTAGTGAACTCCTTATTCGTATGCAGAAGTTGGAGGAAGAAAAATACAGGGCGGAAAAATCTTATATCGAAAAAATATCCAAGACCATTTCGGCAAAAAAGACCATATTGCTGATGCGGTCAGAAGAAGAGTTCAAACGACATTTAATAAGGCAATATCGTCAGAAAAGAGGGGATAAATAAATGTGCCTTTAGGTCAATGGAATTGCTTGTACGTTCAAAAATGGCCATGTCTGCAACTAATGAAAAATTAGTTTTGCAATTCTGTCCTTGCCCGCCGCATAGGCAATGGAATCGTTCAGAAACCTCAAGGTATAAAAAGACTCATTTGAAAGTTGTTCCCATGTCTGACCTGTATCATGGGAATAGGCTATACCATTAAAGCCTAGGGCTATAAGGGATTTGCCTTTTGAATTTGGCACAAATTGCACACAGCTTCTATAATCAGGAAGTTCGCCATTGGCGACCAACTTCCATGTTTTTCCACCATCTACTGTTATTGCTTTGTTGGCCGACTTAATTTTTGGCTTGGTATAGTCTCCACCGAAGACAACACCTAAATTTTCGTCATAAAAATCAATGGAGTATATTCCTTGAGTTGGTTCCGAACTTTCAATTGGAGTTTTTATCACCGCCCAGGTAAATCCTTTGTCATGCGAGTAATAAACATTTCCATTTGTAGTGGCTATCCATGCTTTATTGCCCAGCACCTTTATATTAGTATTACTTGCCGCAAAAGCGCCTTCCCCATCTTCCGATTTAGGTAAGGAAGAACAAGGCAATTTATTCCATGTATTACCTCCATCCCTAGTAATTATTATTGAAAGACACCCATTCATACTGTCCCCTACGGCGATTCCTTCCTTATTGTTCCAAAAGGTCATGGCATCATAGAATACCTTTTCATCCTCTTCTTTGTACACCAATACCATTTCACCGGTATCCCCCGTCTTATATAATAAGGCAGGATTACCCACGGAAAGCATAAAGAAATCGGCAGCGTTTTGCGCAATTGCCCTGAATTCAGGAAAAATACTATCATATTTTTGGGTATTCACTCGCACTTTATTCGTCCTAAGGTCCACCAATCCAAAAGCTCCCCTGTCCGCTGCGAATGCCATATTACCGCCATCCATAATTTGGATAGCCCTAAAACTCAATGAATCAGTATAAATAGTCTCTATTTCCACGGTATTAATCTTCCTTGACCCTTCCTTTTCAGAACAGGAACCTAAGAGAAATAGCACAAGGATCACCAAATAGTTTCGCATGTTTATAATTTTCACCAAAAATAATAGGAATAGGTTCTAATACAATACCTTTGCAATCTTAATTTTTAAAAATGCGATTACATAGAAATCTAGTGTTTGCGGTTGTTGATGCGTTAAATTTTATATTTAATGAAGGTGAATACGCGGATAAAGTAGTAGAGAAAGTATTAAAATATGACAAGCGATGGGGTGCTAGGGATAGAGGTTTTATTGCGGAAACCACTTATGAAATGGTCCGTTGGAAGCGATTGTATTCTGAGATAGCCGAAGTAAAAGCACCATATAGTAGACCCAACCTATTTAGAATGTTTGCCGTTTGGGCCGTTCTTAAGGGTATTAAACTACCAGATTGGAAACAGTTAGAACCTACTCCTGAAAGAAGGATCAAAGGGAAATTTGATGAACTCTCCAAAATTCGTAAATACAAGGAATCTATTCCGGATTGGATAGACGAACTATGTGCCAAGTCATTGGGTGAAGCGCTCTGGACCAAGGAAATTCATGCTCTTAATGAACAGGCCGAAGTTATCCTTAGGACGAATACTTTAAAAACAACTAAGGATAATCTAAGCAGTGCCCTGAATGAGGCAGGAGTGGAAACAGAATCCATAAAAGGATATCCAGATGCCTTGCGCCTGAAGGAACGTTCAAATGTATTTATAACCGAGCCCTTTAAGAAAGGCTGGTTCGAGGTACAGGATGCCTCTTCACAACTGGTAGCACCTTATTTAGACATTAAACCGGGCCAACGTGTGGTTGATACCTGTGCCGGTGCTGGCGGTAAATCTTTGCATTTAGCAGCACTTATGGAAAATAAAGGCCAGCTGATCGCCTTGGATATATATGGAAACAAACTCAAAGAATTAAAGCGAAGAGCCAAACGCGATGGTGCCCATAACGTGGAAACAAGAGTTATAGAATCTACCAAAGTCATCAAAAAACTATACGACTCCGCGGATAGAGTTCTAATAGATGCCCCATGCACAGGATTGGGCGTTCTAAAAAGAAACCCGGATGCCAAATGGAAATTACAACCTGATTTTTTAGATAAAATTATGGTCACCCAACAAGAAATCCTTCAAGATTACAGTCGCATTGTAAAACCTGGTGGGAAATTGGTTTATGCCACATGTTCCATATTGCCACAGGAGAATATTCAGCAAGTAAAGAAATTCTTAGGTTCGGAAGCTGGTAAAGATTTCACTTTGATCAAGGATGACAATATTTATGCTTGTAAAACTGGTTTTGACGGTTTTTACATGGCTCTATTGGAGAAAAGTCCAGCTTAGTTTACCAAAAAAACACCACAAAAAAGAGGCTGCCCATAGCATTGGGCAGCCTCTTTACATTTTAACCTATAATCCTATTCTAACACTAGGGGCACGAACCCCTATTCCTGTGCGAATTGTAGTTCCCCGATTGTAATTTCTATACCGATAGGGATCGTTGTTGTAATAGTAGAAACTGGCATGGGCATGATACTGTTCACTGTGGTGACAATGGGTATCACAATGACCTCGATGTTCTGCATAGGCATCCTTCTTACCCTTCATATAAGCCCTATATGCTCTCTTATTTCTTTTCTTTAATCGACTTTCATATTCCTTTTGTGATTCCCAGAATTCCTCTTCCTCTTGTTCTGCCAATTCCTGTGATTGCTCAAATTGCGCATCTTCCTTGGCCCTTTGTTCATAATAGGAAATCTTTTCCTGCTCCGTAGATTCTAATTCCTGGGCTATTGTTCCGGTAGCGGTTAAAAGCAGAACTGCCAAACTTAAAAATTGTAATCTTTTCATAATTTAATTGTTTTATTTGAACCGTGATTTTTAACACTGTTTGTATATAGAACAATCAAACCCACAATAACCCTACTCCATTGTGCAATAAATTAATTTTTAAAAGACCTCTTTCCTTGAATTTATGGTCAGCACATCTGGATGCATCAACGATTCTGCCAAGCTACTCGTTTTAGGCAACTCGTACTTAAAATAGAATTTCATAGTATGGACCTTGCTTTCGTAAAAGGTTTTTGAATGGGCTTGCCCCCCCTCCTGGAGGTTTCGTTGTGCATGTAAAGCCATATCTAGCCATAACCAGCCTATTACCAAGTGACTTAAAAATTCCATAAATAAATTTGCATCGGACAAATAACGCTCGTAATTCCCTTTTTTGGCAAAAGGCATCAAAAAGTCCAAAACTTCTCTCGTCAACTTAATCTTGTCTCCCAATATTCTGGCCGATGGATTCAATTCCTCAAATTCCATTGCCTTGGTTATGGTATTCAATACTTCCGTTAATAACAATTCTAAAGCCTTACCATTCTCCATAGGAACTTTTCTTCCCAAAAGGTCTTGGGACTGTATACCCGTAGTACCTTCATAAATACTAAATATCCTAATATCCCTATAATATTGCTGTAGTATAAAATCGGTACAGAATCCATATCCCCCCAATACCTGTAAACCATTGCTCACAGCCTCAGACCCTGCCTCAGTAGGATAAGTTTTTACCATCGGAATAACCATTTCCAATAATAGACCATACTTTTCCTTAACTTCAGGGTCCTTGGTAGATTGTATAATATCATAATATTTGGCGGCCAATAGGACCAAACTCAATGAACCTTCGGCAATCGCTTTTTGCAATAATAGCATGCGCCTTACATCTGGATGTTCAATAATTAAGCAGGGTTTTTCATCGGGATCCTTTTTTCCATCACTGGAAAGTTTTCGTCCTTGGGGCCGTTCATTGGCATATTCCAATGAGGCTTGATAAGCGGCCATGCTTATAGCGGCACCGCCACGCCCGACACTAATCCGGGCACTGTTCATCATTAAGAACATATATTTTAATCCCTTATGAGCCTTACCTACCAACCAGCCATGACAATCGTCCTTATCACCAAATCCTAGATGTGTAGTGGAGTATCCACGTTGTCCCATTTTTTGAAAATCGGCCACGGTCATAACATCGTTCTTTTTTAAACTACCATCAGCCTCTACCCTAAATTTTGGAACAACAAATAAAGATATACCCTTAGTACCGGACGGCGCTCCTTCAATTCTGGCCAGCAACAAATGCACGATGTTTTCGGCATATTGATGATCCCCACCTGAAATAAATATTTTTTGTCCTGATATCTTAAAATAGCCTTCTTCTGTTGGAGTTGCTTTGGTAGTTATATCTGATAAGGAACTTCCTGCTTGTGGTTCGGTAAGGCACATAGTTCCACCCCAAGCACCCGAAAGCATTTTTGGGACAAACGTTTCTTTAAGTTCATCATTGGCAAAATGCACTATTAGCTCCGCTGCTCCTTGGGTTAAACCAGTATATCCTGGTAAATGATTGTTTGCTGCCTCTTGAATATAGGCTGAGGCCGTATGTATGACAAACGGTAATTGCATGCCTCCAACACCATAATCAAAAGGACCAGCAATAATACCCATTTCCCCTCCTTTTTTCATCATTACATCCACTTGCTTATGGACCATTACAGTGCCATTCTTGAACTTTGCCGGTGTTTCATCCATCTCCTTGATAAAAGGGAACAATTCGCGATCGGAAAATTCCTTAATAGAATTTAAAAAAAGATCTAATGAATTTTTGTCATAATCCTTATAACGTTCAGTTGAAAGCAGTTCTTCCACCTCGTGAACCTGATATAATAAGAATTTTAAAGTTGCGAGATCTACATATTCCTTTGCCATTGTAAAATAAATAATTGATTAGTACATATTACAATACGTAATATACAATTAACTATACTAAATAATGCTACCAAAAAAGGTGAAAGTATTAGGATATATAAGGCTTAGTCGAAAAAATAGAAAAATACAATAATAGATTCCCGTCCCAAAAAAGCAATATAAGTTTACTACCTTTAAATTTTTATCCAGTTTTGGAATACCATGAACAATGAGCAGTCGGCCATAAAAACAACATATTTTAGCATAGTTGGAAATATTGTTTTGGCCATAATTAAAGCCCTAGCAGGTTTTTTTGGCAATTCCTATGCTTTAATCGCAGATGCCATTGAGTCCACTACCGATATTTTTTCCTCGCTTCTAGTTTTATTTGGACTTAAATATGCAAAAAGACCGGCAGATGATAACCATCCATACGGTCATGGTAAGATTGAACCACTTATAACTTTTTTAGTGGTGGGTTTTTTAATTACCTCAGCTACCATAATAGCCTATGAGAGTATTATAAATATTCTAACACCTCACAAAACACCAAAATCCTGGACCTTACTAGTCTTGGGGGCCATTATTCTATGGAAGGAAATTTCGTATCGGGTAGTATTAAAGAAAAGTATAGAAACCAATAGTTCCTCACTTAAGGCGGATGCCTGGCATCATAGAAGTGATGCCATCACATCGGTAATGGCTTTTATTGGTATTTCCATTGCGTTGATTTTTGGCAAAGGTTATGAAACCGCGGACGACTGGGCTGCATTGGCCGCCTCCATATTTATTTTCTATAATGGCTATCTCATCTTTAGACCTGCACTTGGTGAAATAATGGACGAACATCTATATGACGAACTCATTGCAGAAATTCGCGAAGTTTCCTTAAAAGTGGACGGTATTTCAGGAACTGAAAAATGTTTTGTTAGAAAAGCGGGCACAAAATATCACGTAGATCTACATGCCTTGGTAAACGGAAGTATTACTGTAAAGGAAGGACATGACCTGTCCCATAAACTCAAAGATAGACTCCGCTCCGATATTCCCAATATTGGACACGTATTGATCCACATAGAACCCAAATAATAATTAAGCCAACCGGCCATACTGTATAGTCTTCCTCTAGAAATTAACAATTGTCCTCTAAAACTGTTAACTATTCTACTTAAAAATTACACATTAAAACCGTAAATTTGCAGCTTTATAATCCATACAATTTACATATTAGATGATTCATTTCTTTGGAGACCTTAGCACTAAGATATTTGCGGTACAGACCAAAAGCGACCTATCTCAAGAAGATAGTGTGAAACTTACGTGGTTGTTTGGCAACCAACCTAGGTTAAACGTGGCGTCATTGGACGCCTTTTTTGTTGGTCCCAGGGCGGCCATGATTACTCCATGGAGCACAAATGCAACAGAAATAACCCAAAATATGGGTATTTCTGGAATTATAAGAATTGAAGAGTTTATAAGGGTGGACAAAGAGGATAAAGACTTTGACCCCATGCTTTCACAAAAATACAATGGCTTATCACAAGATATTTTTAAGGTTGATGTGATGCCAGCTCCTATTTTGGACATAGAAGATATTGCCAAATACAACGAACAGGAAGGCTTGGCCTTAAATGAAGAAGAGGTAACTTATCTACAGCAAATTTCCCAAAAAATTGGGCGCAAACTTACAGATTCCGAAGTATTTGGTTTTAGCCAGGTAAACTCCGAACACTGCAGACATAAAATTTTTAACGGCACTTTTGTAATCGATGGAATTGAAAAGCCTTCATCGCTTTTTAAACTTATTAAAAAAACATCACAAGAACACCCTGGAGGAATAGTCTCAGCCTATAAGGACAACGTGGCCTTTGTTAAAGGTCCTAAAGTGATTCAATTTGCCCCTAAAAGTGCAGACAAACCGGATTATTACGAGGAAAAATCATTCGAATCCGTTATTTCCTTAAAGGCAGAAACCCATAATTTTCCAACTACTGTAGAGCCCTTTAATGGTGCGGCTACAGGAGCTGGTGGTGAAATCAGGGACCGTTTGGCTGGAGGAAAGGGTTCATTGCCCTTGGCGGGAACTGCCGTTTATATGACCGCCTATTCTCGATTGGAAGAGAACAGACCTTGGGAAAAGGGCATGAAAGAAAGGAATTGGTTGTACCAGACTCCAATGGATATTTTAATAAAAGCATCCAATGGTGCTTCTGACTTTGGTAACAAATTTGGCCAACCCTTAATTGCTGGTTCAGTACTTACTTTTGAACATGATGAAGCGGCTGAATCTTCAGCAAATGGACAAGGTAGAAAATTGGGTTATGACAAGGTAATTATGCAGGCCGGAGGAATTGGCTATGGCAAGGCGGAACAGGCTTTGAAAGACACTCCAAAAACCGGTGATAAAATTGTAATCCTTGGTGGCGACAACTATCGAATCGGAATGGGAGGTGCCGCAGTATCCAGTGCCGATACAGGCGAATTTGGGGCCACTATAGAACTCAATGCCATTCAGCGATCTAATCCAGAAATGCAAAAAAGAGCTGCCAACGCCATTCGGGGTATGGTAGAAAGTGATCATAACCCTATTGTTTCCATACACGATCACGGTGCAGGCGGACATTTGAATTGTCTATCGGAATTGGTGGAGGAAACCGGAGGAAAAATAGATTTGGATAAACTGCCTATTGGGGACCCTACGCTATCAGCAAAGGAAACTATTGGAAACGAATCCCAAGAGCGTATGGGATTGGTCATCGGCAAAAAGGATGTTGATATGCTGCATCGAATTGCAGATCGGGAACGATCACCCATGTATGAGGTTGGTGATGTTACAGGAGATAATCGGTTTACCTTCAAATCTTCCACTACAGGAGAAAGTCCTATGGATCTTGAACTATCGGATATGTTTGGTAGTTCTCCAAAAACTGTAATGAACGATTCCACAATATCAAGAAAATATTTAGCGCCATCCTATTCCCTAGAACACTTCCATGATTATTTGGACCAAGTTTTACAATTGGAAGCTGTGGCTTCCAAAGACTGGCTTACCAATAAGGTAGACCGCTGTGTAGGGGGCAAGGTGGCCAAGCAGCAATGTGCAGGACCCCTGCAGTTACCTTTAAACAATTGTGGTGTCATGGCCCTGGATTATAAAGGAAAGGAAGGAATTGCCACTTCTATAGGCCACTCCCCTGTTTCTGGATTAATAGACCCTGCCGCTGGTAGCAAAAACAGTATAGCGGAAGCCTTGACCAATATTGTATGGGCTCCCTTAAAGGACGGTTTGGATTCAGTATCCCTTTCCGCCAACTGGATGTGGCCATGTAAAAACCCTGGAGAAGACGCTAGACTGTATGAGGCTGTTGAGGCTATTTCGGATTTCGCCATTGCATTGGGAATCAATGTCCCAACAGGTAAGGATTCCCTTTCCATGAAACAACGTTATAAAGATGCTGAGGTTATAGCTCCTGGAACCGTTATCATTTCCGCCGCAGGTAACTGTTCCGATATCACCAAGGTGGTAGAACCGGTTTTACAAAAAAATGGAGGCGATATATATTACATTAATCTTTCCAAAGACACTTATAAATTAGGAGGATCTTCATTTGCACAAATCTTGAATACCATTGGTGATGAGGCCCCCACAATTAATGATGCTGTTAATTTTAGGACTGTATTCAATTCGTTCCAAGGTCTGATCCTTGACGGGAAGATTCTGGCTGGCCATGATGTAGCTTCCGGTGGACTGATTACGACCCTTTTAGAACTTTGTTTTGCCGACACCGAGTTAGGTGCCACTTTGGACCTGACTTCCATTGGTGAGACCGATACTATAAAATTATTGTTTTCCGAAAACGCTGGAATTGTTTTTCAGGCCAAGGACAGTTCGGTAGAAAAGGTTTTGGCCGATGCTGGAATTGATTTTTACAAAATTGGTTCTGTAAACCCAACTGCTACGCTGACCATTAAAAATCAGGGTATGGAAATGGGATTGAACATTAACTCCCTACGCGATACCTGGTTTAAAACTTCCTACCTTCTTGACAAAAGGCAAACTGCCAACAACTTGGCCCAAGAAAGGTACAGCAATTATAAAAATCAACCCTTAGCCTACACATTCCCTGCACATTTTGATGGCAAGTTGCCCACTAAGCCAACAACACGTCCAAAAGCGGCAATCCTACGTGAAAAAGGTAGTAATTCCGAGCGCGAAATGGCCAATGCCATGTACCTTGCCGGTTTTGATGTTAAGGATGTACATATGACCGACTTAATCTCTGGTAGAGAGACCTTGGAGGATATTCAGTTTATAGGAGCTGTTGGTGGTTTCTCCAACTCGGATGTATTGGGCAGTGCCAAAGGTTGGGCTGGAGCTTTTAAATATAACGAAAAAGCAAATACAGCACTGAAGAATTTCTTTGCAAGGCCAGATACCCTTTCCATTGGTATTTGTAACGGTTGCCAATTGTTTATGGAATTGGAATTGATTAATCCCGAGCATGAGAAACACGGAAAAATGACCTATAATGATTCCCACAAACACGAAAGTGGATTTACCTCTGTTGTTATTCAAAAGAACAAATCCGTAATGCTTTCAAGCTTGGAAGGCGTCAATTTAGGTGTTTGGATATCCCATGGGGAAGGGAAATTTAACTTACCTCTTTCGCAGGACAATTATAATATAGTGGCCAACTATGGCTATGAAGGGTATCCGGCAAATCCTAACGGCAGTGATTTTAATACCGCCATGTTATGTGATACCACAGGGAGACATTTGGTGACTATGCCGCATATAGAGCGTTCTATTTTCCAATGGAATTGGGCACATTATCCAGAAGGTAGAAAAGATGAGGTTTCACCATGGTTGGAGGCATTTGTAAATGCCCGCAAATGGCTAGAAACGAATAATGACTAATTATGACTTTTAGACGAGCTACCAAGGAAGACCTTCCAGCTATAATAAAAATGATTGCTAATGATACCTTGGGCCACTTACGTGAGAAGTACGAGGAGCCACTTCCCAAGCAATATTATAATGCTTTTGACCGTATAGAAGAGGATAAAAATCAGGAACTTTACGTTATAGTAAATCCCGAAAGGGAGGTTGTAGCTTCCTTTCAATTGAGTTTCCTCCAATACCTCACCTATAAAGGGGGTATTCGTTGTCTTGTAGAAAATGTCCATGTTCATGAAGATGAAACAGGAAAGGGCATTGGCAAACAAATGTTTCAATGGATTATTCATAGGGCCAAGGAAAAAGGAGTTCATATGGTGCAATTAACTTCGAACAAACTAAGACCGGATGCCATTCGATTTTACGAAAGCTTTGGGTTCAAAGCTACCCATGAAGGGTTTAAACTACATCTATAAGAGCACAACAAAAATCCCTTGGAAAGAAGTTGGATAAAATGGCTTTAAACGCATTTTAGACCTCAACTCCCTTCCAAGGGATTTTATATGTAAAGGCAATGGTGACACCGCCAAGGTATCCTAAAATACCTCTTTATTTTTTAGAATAATCCGCATTAATCGCCTTATCAAAAGCTTCCCAATGCTCGGGCTTCATTCTTTCAGGCGTAAAAAGACATATCCCTGTGGCACCGTTCTCCATAGAGGCTCTAATTGCCGTTTCAATTTCGGAAGGTAACAACCCGTGATTTTCGGGATCATTTTCCTTTGTTTTATTCTCTGGGTTTGGACATATAAAAAGTCCACTGTAAATAGGCTTTTTGCCATTAACGGATGCTACTTCTTCCTTGGTTATTTCTCCTACCCATTCCGGACTCTTCAAATAGAAATCGTTATAATTCATTGGATAGAAGGCGTCCAAGTCCCATTTATTCCATTCCTGTCTCACCATTTTCATAGCATTGCTGGGACCAGGAAATACCGCGGCATTTATCTTTTTACCTTTTTCATGGACCACTTTCGCTAAACGATTGACCATAGTTGTTATTAAATCATATCTAAACTGCTTCCATTCCTGAACTTTGGATGGATCTTCTACCTCCTTTATATCTATTCCTGATTTCTCCTTAAAATCCGCTACACATTTATCACAATAGCAGTAATCGGCCACTGGGTATTCCTCGTCCATCACCAGTCCATATTTATCCCAAAGTCCCTCAGCCAAAATAACATCGGGGAAACGAATATAGTCCAAGTGTATTCCATCAACTTCTTCTACAGCCGCAATATTCCCATATAGTTCCGACAAAAAAGTGAATGACCCCTCCTTGTTAGGGCAAAGAAACTTGTAATAGGGTACATAGGCCGGTTTATCAAAAGCTGATTCCCCATTTCTATTTATGGCATACAAATCTTCTGGTAATTTAGGATTATCGCCCTGTACCATAGTAGGTACCCAAGTATGGAATTCCATTCCTGCGTCTTTCACCAATTTACCTACCCGCTTATACGTTTCCGGATTATGTCCGCCGTTATACATTAACCCATCAATCCCTTTCTCCTTATAATTCTTAAAGGTTGCCATAAGTTCTTGATCTGTGGCTTCTCCAGGACCACCCGTCCATGCATACACAGGAATCTTTGTTTTTTCGGCACAGGAAATCATGGTAAAAATAACTACTGCCGTTACAAAAAGCTTTTTCATTGGTTTAGTTTATTTGTTATTAAAAATTAAATGTAATTCATATTTAAACACTTTACTTAATATCAAAAATGCTTAAATACAAATTTTCTAATATTTGTATTAAGGATTGAACTTAATCATTTTGCAAATTCCAACCTATAAATCTTAGCTAAGTAACCTCGGAAATAATATAAACAACATAATTATACCTTAGAAATAATTCAGCAAAGGACAACTTGCATAGGCATATGATTTTAATAAAATTTACTGTATAGCTCTTAGGATTGAACAATAATCCTTAATAAATCTAAAAATTCCATTCTAAATAAAACTATTTTAAAACATCTATACAATAGGTATTTGAACCATATAAACCAAGTATTAGGCCTACCACATTTAAGAAAGAATATGCGGACTCAATAATTATTTTACATGTTTTATACGAATCTGATTTTAAAATACGGTTCCCTTTTCTTAATTTGCGATTACGAACAGCAAATAAAATATGCAAGACATCACCCGCCTTTTTGATTTTCCTTACTACCAATTAGAGAAATTCAACTTAAAAAAATCACTGGTTACTAAATACAATGGAGAGTGGGTGGCTACATCCACCCAAGAATATATAGACAAGGCTAATGCTGTAAGCAGGGCTTTGTTGAGGCTTGGTGTAAAACCAAACGATAAAATTGCCCTAATTTCCATGGCCAATAGAACGGAATGGAATATTATGGACATAGGTATTCTGCAATTAGGGGCACAAAACGTTCCTATATACCCTACCATATCGGAAGAAGATTATGAATATGTCCTAAACCATTCAGAGGCCAAATATGTCTTTGTTTCTTGTGATGAGGTTTTTAATAAGGTTAATGCGGTAAAGGCAAATACCCCGCATTTAAAAGATGTATACTCTTTTGATGTTCTAAGTAATTGTAAGAATTGGAGTGAAATTCTTGAATTGGGCGCAGATACTTCCAACCAAAAGGAGGTTGAAAAGCTAAAGGAGATGGTAAAGCCACATGACTTGGCCACATTAATATATACTTCCGGTACCACGGGCCGACCAAAAGGGGTTATGCTAACGCATGACAACGTGGTTAGTAATGCCATTGCAAGTACTAAACGTTTACCCATAGATTATGGCAATACTATTTGCTTAAGCTTTTTGCCAGTATGTCATATTTATGAAAGAATGATGATGTATTTGTATCAATACGCCGGTGTCACCATCTATTTTGCCGAGTCAATGGATAAAATAAGTGATAATCTAAAGGAGTGTTCTCCCCATGTAATGACCGCTGTACCCAGATTGTTGGAAAAAGTATATGACAAAATAATCGCCAAGGGAACAGAATTGACCGGTATAAAAAAGAAATTATTTTTCTGGGCCGTTGAAGTTGGTTTACAATACGAACCTTATGGACAAAATGGTTGGTGGTACGAAAAGAAATTAGCCCTAGCCAGAAAATTAATTTTCAGCAAGTGGAAAGCAGGTCTGGGAGGAAATCTTTCATTAATAGCTTCAGGTAGCGCTGCGTTGCAGCCACGCTTGGCACGAATTTTCAATGCGGCCGAATTTGGCGTCATGGAGGGTTATGGCCTTACGGAAACCTCCCCAGTAGTTTCGGTTAACGATATGAGGGATGGTGGATTTAGAATTGGCACGGTTGGAAAACTTTTGGAACGTACCGAAGTGAAAATCGCAGAAGACGGTGAGATATGTGTTAAAGGACCACAAGTAATGTTAGGTTATTACAAGGATGCTGAAAAAACAGCCGAGGTCATTAAGGATGGATATTTTCATACCGGCGATATAGGCGAGATTGATGCCGATGGATTTCTCAAGATTACGGACAGGAAGAAAGAAATGTTCAAAACCTCTGGAGGTAAATACGTTGCCCCCCAGTTATTGGAGAACAGATTTAAGCAATCAAGATTTATAGAACAAATAATGGTCGTCGGTGAAGGGGAGAAAATGCCGGCAGCCTTAATTCAACCCGATTTCGAATTTGTGCGTAACTGGGCGAAAATTCATGATGTGGAAGTAGGTGATAACCAAAAAATGGTTAAAAACGAAAAAGTAATTGCCAGATTCCAGGAGGAAGTGGATTCTGCCAATGAAAGTTTTGCCAAATGGGAAAAAGTAAAACAATTCAGACTTACACCAGATGTCTGGAGTATTGATGAAGGACACCTTACTCCTACTATGAAATTAAAGCGCAAAATTGTCAAGGAAAAATATATCAATCTATATAATGACATCTATGAGCATTAATCGGAATCCTAACCCTTAATCTGTAAACAGCTTCCGTAACAAGAAGCTGTTTTTATTTACTACTGATATATTTTTTCAAATTTACTATGCATGCATAATATATTTTTGTATATTTGGACGAACCAACAGAATAGCATGACCGACATAACAATAGATTACGCGCTACGAGCTACTTGGCAAGCGGTAACAAAAATGTACAATGAAGAGGCCAGAAAGTTTGAAAGCACAATGGCTGTGGGATTTACTTTGTTAAGCATAGACCCAAAATCGGGTTCTCCCTCAACAGCTCTTGGCCCAAAAATGGGCATGGAAGCAACCAGTTTATCGCGAATACTAAAAAGTATGGAGGAAAAGGGATTAATAGAACGTAGACCCAATCCTAACGACGGGAGAGGTGTATTAATCCATTTAACGGCTTTTGGCCTAGAAAAAAGAAAAGACTCCAAAGATGCTGTACTGCGTTTTAACGATGTAGTAAGAAATCATGTATCCCTGGAAAAATTAGACACCTTTTTTGAGGTAGCTGAGGTGATCAACAAATTGATTTCGGAAAAGAAAATTTATACCTAAGAATAAAAAACTAGTTAACACGATTTTATTGATGAACAAACACATTAAAAAAGTAGCAGTTATTGGTTCTGGTATTATGGGAAGTGGTATCGCTTGTCATTTTGCCAATATTGGAGTGGAAGTATTGCTTTTGGATATTGTACCACGGGAGCTAAACGACAAAGAAAAAGCAAAAGGACTTTCTCTTGAGGATAAAATTGTTAGAAATAGAATGGTGAACGATTCTTTGGCAGCAGCTTTAAAATCAAAGCCCTCCCCTATTTACCATCAAAAATTCGCTCAAAGAATTTCAACAGGAAATCTTGAGGACGATATTGCTAAAGTAGGACAAGTAGATTGGATCATTGAGGTGGTCGTTGAGCGTTTGGATATAAAGAAAATAGTATTCGAAAATCTTGATAAGCATAGAAAACCAGGTACTTTAATTACCTCCAACACTTCCGGAATTCCCATAAAGTTTATGAGTGAAGGTAGAAGTGAGGATTTCCAAAAACATTTCTGCGGTACCCACTTTTTTAACCCTGCACGATATTTAAAACTTTTTGAAATAATCCCGGGACCAAAAACTTCTCCAGAAGTATTGGACTTTTTAAATGGATATGGCGAACAATTTTTAGGCAAGACTTCAGTGATTGCCAAAGATACCCCTGCGTTTATTGGAAATAGAATAGGTACCTTCAGTATAATGAGCCTGTTTCATACCGTAAAGGATATGGGCCTTACCGTAGAGGAAATAGATAAACTTTCCGGACCAGTAATAGGCAGGCCAAAATCGGCTACCTTCCGCACCGTAGACGTAGTGGGCTTGGACACACTGGTTCATGTAGCCAATGGTATTGCGGAAAACTGTACTGACGATGAAAGAAAGGAGCAATTTATACTTCCTGATTTTATTGGAAAAATGATGGATAATAAATGGTTTGGAAGTAAGACCGGACAAGGATTTTATAAGAAAGAAGGTCGGGAAATATTGGCGTTGGACCTAAACACCATGGAATATAGGCCTAGCAAAAAGGCCAGTTTCGCCACTCTAGAACTTACCAAGTCCATAGAAAATGTAATAGACCGATTTAAAGTGTTGGTTACTGGCAAAGATAAAGCTGGCGCCTTTTACCGAAAGAGCTTTTCATCATTATTTGAATATGCCTCCAATAGGATTCCCGAAATAACCGACGATTTATATAAAATAGATGACGCCATGAAAGCAGGTTTTGCTTGGGGTCATGGACCTTTTCAAATATGGGATGCCATAGGGCTTGAGAAGGGTATTGAAATGATGAAGGCCGAAGGCTTTATACCAGCCACTTGGGTTACCGAAATGCTGGCTTCAGGCAATAAATCGTTTTATAAGATTAAAGATGGGGCAACATACTATTATGATATCCCCAAAAAGACCATGGTCAAAATACCTGGCCAGGATTCCTTTATTATTTTGGATAATATTAGAAAATCCAATGAGGTATGGAAAAACTCTGGAGTTGTTGTAGAGGATTTGGGAGACGGTATATTAAATGTAGAATTTCAATCCAAAATGAACACCATTGGAGGTGATGTTTTGGCTGGCTTGAACAAAGCCATTGATTTGGCCGAAAAAGATTTTCAAGGTTTGGTAGTAGGCAATCAGGCTCCAAATTTTTCTGTTGGCGCCAATATTGGAATGATTTTTATGATGGCTGTGGAACAGGAATACGATGAGCTTAATATGGCGATTAAGATGTTCCAAGATACCATGATGCGTATGCGCTATTCTGCAATTCCTACAATTTCTGCTCCACACGGCATGGCCTTGGGCGGAGGTTGCGAATTGTCCTTGCACGCAGATATGGTGGTTGCCGCCGCCGAAACCTATATGGGATTGGTGGAATTTGGAGTTGGGGTTATACCAGGAGGTGGTGGTTCCAAAGAAATGACATTAAGAGCTTCGGATACTTTTAGAAAGAATGATGTGGAGCTTAATGTTCTACAAGAATACTTCTTGACCATTGGGATGGCCAAAGTATCTACTTCCGCTTATGAAGCCTTTGATATGGGGGTACTTGAAAAAGGAAAGGATATAGTCGTGGTAAATAAAGATAGACAGATCGCTACCGCAAAAGGCTATGCGAAACTAATGGCGGAACAAGGTTATACCCAACCCCCTAAACGTAAAGACGTCAGGGTTTTAGGGAAACAAGCTTTGGGTATGTTCATGGTTGGTACAGATGCAATGGAAGACAGTAATTATATAAGTGAGCACGACCATAAAATTGCCAACAAATTAGCCTATGTAATGGCTGGGGGCGACTTGTCGGAGCCAACGTTGGTTACGGAACAATATCTTTTGGACCTGGAAAGGGAAGCGTTCTTATCCTTATGCACGGAAAGGAAAACTTTGGAGCGGATACAGCATATGCTGAAAACAGGAAAACCGTTGCGGAATTAATGATCTATGTAAAGGGTTCCAATTATGTACTCTAAACACAATTAGTATTATTAATAAACTTAAAAATAATTACAAGAGAAAAAGTATAACCAGTTATTGAAACATGTATTGAAATCCAAAAAATGAACTATTCATTTCAACAGAAATTATAAAACTCAATACTAAATACTAAAAATAAAATGAAACAAGCATATATCGTTAAGGCATATAGGACAGCAGTAGGCAAAGCCCCTAAAGGCGTATTCCGTTTTAAAAGAACAGACGAATTGGCTGCGGAAACAATAGCCTATATGATAAATGAATTGCCTCAACTGGACAAAACACGCATAGATGACGTAATTGTTGGAAATGCAATGCCCGAAGGATCTCAAGGACTAAACATGGCACGTTTAATATCCCTAATGGGCCTTAATATTGTTGATGTCCCCGGGGTTACGGTCAATAGATTTTGTTCCTCCGGAATAGAAACCATAGGTATTGCTACTGCAAAAATTCAGGCTGGGATGGCAGATTGTATAATTGCTGGTGGTGCAGAGAGCATGAGTGCTGTTCCTATGACGGGTTACAAAACAGAACTCAATTATGATTTGGCAAAGTCAGGGCATGAGGATTATTACTGGGGCATGGGAAACACAGCCGAAGCAGTAGCCAATCAATTTAATGTTTCCCGTGAAGACCAAGACGAATTTGCCTATAATTCGCACATGAAAGCACTTAGGGCCCAGGCAGAAGATCGTTTTCAAAGTCAGATCGTACCTATTGAAGTAGAACAAATATATGTTGACGACAATGGAAAGAAAGCTAGTAAAAAATATACGGTAACCAAAGATGAGGGACCTAGAAAAGGAACAACTAAGGAAGCTTTGGCCGGATTGCGACCAGTTTTCGCGGCAGGTGGAAGTGTAACGGCAGGTAATTCCTCCCAAATGAGTGATGGTGCAGCATTTGTTTTGGTTATGAGCGAGGACATGGTAAAAGAATTAAAATTGGAACCTATTGCCAGATTAGTAAATTATGCAGCAGCAGGGGTAGAACCGCGAATCATGGGTATTGGCCCTGTAAAAGCGATTCCAAAAGCCTTAAAACAAGCCGGTCTTAAACAAGATGAAATTGAATTGATCGAATTGAACGAAGCTTTCGCATCACAGTCCTTAGCTGTAATACGCGAACTTAAATTGAATAGTGATATAGTCAATGTAAATGGGGGTGCAATTGCCCTTGGTCACCCATTGGGCTGTACGGGTGCCAAATTATCCGTTCAATTGTTTGATGAGATGAGAAAGAGAAATATGCAAGGCAAATATGGAATGGTAACTATGTGTGTAGGTACTGGGCAAGGTGCTGCAGGAATATTTGAATTTTTAAATTAAAACAGCACAAGACGTACTTATTGAAACGGTACTTTTTCCAAATTTCATCTCCATTCTTACTATTAAAACTTAATTAAACTAACAATGAGCACAGAAATAAAAAATAAAGAAATAATTAGGGGCGGACAATTCCTTGTAAAGGAAACCCATTGCGAAGATGTTTTTACGCCGGAGGATTTTTCCGAAGAGCAGAAAATGATGCGTGATTCCGTCATCGAATTTAACGATCGTGAAATTATTGCCAACAGGGATCGGTTCGAAGCTAAGGACTATGCCCTAACAGAAGAGGTAATGACCAAGGCCGGAGAAATGGGGTTTTTAGGAGTCGCGGTTCCTGAAGCCTACGGTGGGTTGGGAATGGGATTTGTTTCTACCATGATCGTTTGCGAATATATTTCTAGTGGAAGTGGTTCATTAAGTACAGCTTTTGGTGCCCACACCGGTATTGGAACTATGCCGATTACCTTATATGGCAATGAGGCCCAGAAACAAAAATACGTTCCTAAATTGGCTACAGGTGAATGGTTTGGTGCCTATTGTTTAACAGAACCGGGTGCCGGTAGTGATGCCAATTCTGGTAAAACCACTGCTACTTTATCCGCTGATGGCAAAACTTACAAAATCAATGGGCAGAAAATGTGGATTTCCAATGCTGGGTTCTGTAAATTATTTATAGTTTTTGCAAGAATAGAAAGCGACAAGAATATTACTGGATTTATTGTTGAAAACGACCCAAAAAATGGTATTACATTAGGAGAGGAAGAGCATAAGTTGGGAATTCGCGCCTCATCTACAAGGCAAGTTTTCTTTAATGATACCGTTGTTCCAGTGGAAAACATGCTTTCCGACAGAGGAAATGGTTTTAAAATTGCCATGAACGCCTTAAATATTGGACGAATCAAATTGGCAGCCGCCTGTTTGGATTCCCAAAGGCGAATTACCACCAACGCCCTAAAATATGCTGTGGAACGCAAACAATTTAAAACCCCCATTGCCGATTTTGGAGCTATAAAGTCCAAATTAGCAGAAATGGCGACGAATTTATATGCTGGTGAGTCAGCCTCTTATAGAGCTGCCAAGAATATTGAAGATCGTATTGCCATGCGCTTAGCTGCAGGGAATACCCATCAGGAAGCCGAGCTTAAAGGAGTTGAGGAATATGCTATTGAATGCTCCATTCTAAAAGTTGCCGTTTCGGAAGATGTGCAAAATTGTGCTGACGAGGGTATCCAGATTTTTGGCGGAATGGGTTTCTCTGAAGAAACGCCTATGGAAGCCGCATGGAGAGATGCGCGTATTGCCCGTATTTACGAGGGAACTAATGAGATTAATAGAATGTTATCTGTTGGTCTGTTGGTAAAGAAGGCCATGAAGGGACATGTAGACCTATTGGGTCCGGCAACGGCTGTAGGAAACGAATTAATGGGTATCCCCTCATTTGATACGGTGGATTATTCCAAACTGTTTTCTGAAGAGAAAGAAATGATCGCAAAACTTAAGAAAGTATTCTTAATGGTTGCCGGATCGGCAGTACAGAAATATGGCCCTGCTTTAGATGAGCATCAAATGTTACTCATGGCTGCGTCCGATATTTTAATAGAAATTTATTTGGCCGAATCTGCAATCCTCAGAACAGAGAAAAATGTACTGCGATTTGGAGAAGCGGCTCAAAAAGAACAAATATCCATGTCCAAATTATATTTGTACAATGCGGTAGATATTGTTATAAAAAATGGCAAGGAAGCAATTGTTTCCATGTCTGAAGGTGATGAGCAACGTATGATGCTTATGGGACTTAAACGATTTACAAAATATGCAAATCAGCCCAATGTAGTTGAACTTCGCACTTCTATTGCAGAAAAACTTAAGGCTGAAAACAAGTATTGTTTTTAGTAAAGATTAGCTAACTCAAGCTCGAGCTTCGTTTAGAAGCAAAATGAAGAACCGCTCCCAAAGAGCGGTTCTTTTATTTTATGCTTCACTCCTATTTCACACTTCAACCTATAATCAGAATCGATTCACCAACACGCTCATAGCGTTTCTCGCCTACTCGTAGTTTGGCTTTTAATAAATCTCGTGCCTATCGGATTAAAATATTAAGCAAATAAATCAACCTGCAAATTCAAAACTGAATACCTTCATGGCTATGAAGAAATTTGATGTTTTCGTAATTGGCAGTGGCGGTGCAGGCCGTAAGGTCGCCGTAACCTGTGCCAAGGGTGGTTTAAAGGTGGCCATAGCGGATAATCGTGAATATGGAGGCACCTGTGGCAACCGAGGCTGTATTCCCAAAAAAATACTTTTAGCGCCGCTCGAAACTTATGAATTGGCCACTAATTTAATGGACAAAGGTATTGCCTCCAAACCAGCCCTGGATTGGAAAGCGCTGCAAAGGTTTAAACGGCAATTTACCAATCCGATTCCTATGGCCACTGAAATAGAATTGAAGGAATTGGGAATTCAATTGTACCACCAATCACCTATTTTCTTGGATGAACAGACCTTGTCCGTTGAGGGAAAATCCATTAAAGCTGATAAAATTGTTATTGCTACAGGACAAATAGCTAGAAAACTTGAATTCAAGGGAGCTGAATTCCTTAAGAATAGTGACGATTTTCTGCGGTTGCAGAAACTGCCAAAAAATATGGTCTTTATTGGCGGAGGTTATATTGCAATGGAATTTGCCCATATGGCCGCAAGGGCAGGAAGTAAAATAACCATCATTGAGCATGGAGAAAACATACTTCAAGCATTTGACAAGGACATGGTATCCCAGCTAAAGAAAGTTTCCGAAGATCTGGGTATAGAATTTATATTTAATGCAGAGATATCGCAACTAGAGAAACTGAATAAAAACTTTCGTATCCAATATAAAAAGGACGGAGAAGAAAAATCGCTGAAAGCACGTTCAGTATTCAATACTGCAGGAAGGGTGCCCGCAATCAATTCCTTGAATTTGGAAAAGAGCAATGTGTCTTATTCCAATAAAGGCATTCAAGTAAATGAATTCTTGCAAAATACAGTCAATCCAAATGTATACGCTTGTGGTGACGTATCCGCACATGGCCTGCCCCTTACTCCATTATCGGGAATAGAAGGTGCTATTGTGTCGGAAAATATTCTTCATGGCAATAAAAGAAAAATAGAAAGCCCCGTAATTCCGTCAGCCGTTTTTACCTTGCCAAATTTGGCAACTGTGGGTTTGTCGGAAGACGAAGCCAAAAGAAGATATAAGACGGTAACGATCAATTATAAATCTGTTCCGGACTGGTATAACGCCAAAAGAATAAATACACCATCCTATGCTTATAAAATTATCATAAACGAGCGGACAAAACAAATTGTTGGTGCCCATCTCTTGTCACCCCACGCAGCTGAAACGATCAATATGTTCGCAATGGCGATAAACTTACAAGTGACCACCGAAGCCTTGAAAGATATGATTTTCACCTTTCCTTCTTGGGCGAACGATATAAAAAGCATGCTATAGATTATGACCAAGGAGAAAAATAGCGATAAATTCAAGTTACAACATCTACCTACTTTGGTAGTTGACACCTTTAAAGCTTGGAATGCTGATGACCCATTTCGGCTGAGTGCGGTTGTTGCCTATTATGCAATCCTTTCCCTACCTGGCCTTTTGGTCATCATCATTAATCTGGTGGGATCCATTTGGGGTATTGACATTGTTCAAGGTGAACTCACAGCTGAGATATCCAAGGCCTTGGGCCAAGATGCGGCAGAATCTATTCAAACAATGATGATAGAGACACAGAGTGGCAACAGAAGCAGGGTGGCGAGTATTTTAGGCTTTGGCACCTTGATATTCGGAGCAACAGGTGTATTTTACCACTTACAGCTTTCCCTTAATCAAATTTGGCAAATTAAACCAGACCCCAACTCAAACCTCGTAAAAATGCTTATTGATAGAGCCCGGAGTTTTGCCTTCATATTGGTGATCGGATTTCTATTATTGATTAGTTTTTTGGTGACTGCCGGGATTTCGGCACTCAACGATTACATTCGTAGTGTATTGCCTGATTTTATCCTTTATCTTGCCTATATTCTAGATTTTACGGTTTCCATAGGAATCGTCACCCTACTTTTCGCCCTCATTTTTAGATACTTGCCCGATACCAAAATTCGGTGGAAGACCGTTTGGATCGGGGCCCTAATTACCGCTATACTATTTGTTCTTGGAAAATTTTTATTAGGACTGTATTTTGGGGAAGCGGACCCTGGTTCTACCTATGGCGCAGCAGGTACCGTGGTTTTAATTCTATTATGGGTTTCCTATTCATGTTTGATATTGTTTTTTGGGGCCGAGTTTACTTGGGTATATGCCAATCGTTATGGACTTGGAATAAAAGCCAAGCCTACAAACATTAAGAAAAAAATAATTAAACAAGAACAAACTAATAACCCCTAAAGCACTCTTCTAAGGCCGTAAAGGATTTGTCCTATTTTGAAAATATATTTTAGTTCAATTTGATTATGGAATGCTATAGTTAAAAAAGCTTTTTAAAAGGCTAGATCTATCAGGGCACGTATTAAATAGAGGATTTCCTCTACAGTTGAAGACTGGATTTGAATTTGTATGCCTATAAAATCAATTGAGTTAATTTTCTATTCAATAGATGCATTCTTCTTTAAAACTTCGCCTTAATTTATGAAAGTAAACAAACTAGGGTCTAACAAGACTAAAAGTATGTACCAAAAATGGAAACAAACATTACTAACTGACAAGATCAGAAATTAAGTATAATGGTTTTTAGTCGGCAAACATCAATTAATTTATATAGCAATGAATCGTATAAGCATTTTTTTAGCAGATGATGATCAAGATGATCGCGAAATTTTTATGGACGCTTTGACAGAATTACCCATTGAAACATCGGTTAAACAGTTCGAGAATGGTGTGGATTTGATGGCGGAATTGCATTCTGACAATCCCTTGCCCAAAATTATATTTTTAGATCTTTATATGCCCCTTATGGACGGATTCGAATGCCTTTCCGATATCCGTAACATCCCTGATTTCTCAGAAATTACCATAATTATCTATTCCACCTCTTATCATCAAAATGAGGTAGACCAATTGAAAGAAGGAGGAGCAAATCAATATATAAAAAAACCCAACTCCTATAATCAATTAAAAACGATATTATATAAATCTATAGGTCCTTTTCAAAATGTATCTGCCAAATCTAACGACGCCTTAAATTTCTCGGTGATTATATAATTTAATAGTTAAAAATGAATATCGTAGTTACTTTCTTATAGCACAATCGATTTTGGGTCAAAGAAAATGAAACTAGCCTGAGGTGATTTATCCTTAAATCATAAAACTCTGTAGAACACCCCTCTACTACGCATCACTTATACTTTATAAGCTTCTACCGGAAGATATATATTGAATGTTGCACCCATACCTAATTCACCCTTGGCCGTAATAATACCACGGTGATTTTCTACAATTCGTTTTATTATAGCCAGTCCAATTCCAGTTCCGGGATATTCTGACCTACCATGAAGACGTTGAAATAATTCAAATATCTTTTCACTGTATTGTTGATCAAAACCTATTCCGTTGTCCGAGTAAGTAATATGGCAATATGTATTGTCGTCTTTAAAATTTTCCCCTTCTAATGCTTTTCCATTAACATACTCATTTTTTATTGTTATGGCTACAGGTTTACCTGGTTTTGAAAACTTTAAAGAATTACTTATTAGATTATAAAAGAGTTGTTTAAATTGAAATGGGATGATATTGACCTCGCAAGTTTTGTCCGCATTGATTATTGCGTTTTTTTGCAGGAGCTCTTCACCAAGTTCATGTTTTACTTGCTCAATTATAATATTCAGATCGGTTTTCTCAAAATCACCCTCCAAATGGTGCGTACGGGAATAGGCCAACAAATCGTCAATCAACAACTGCATCCGTTCGGCAGAAAGTTGCATACGTTTAAATAGATATTTTCCATTTTCGGAAAGAGTATCTTTATCTTTTTCGATTATGCGGGAAGCAAAGGTTTGAATTTTCCTTAAAGGCTCTTGCAAATCATGGCTTGAAATGTAGGCAAATGATTGCAGCTCCTTGTTCATTTTCTGAAGCTCAATATTTTTTTGCTCAAGTTCCATCTTTTTTTCTCTTAGCACATCGTCCGATGCTTTTTTTGCCGTTAAATCATGTGTTACCTTTGAATATCCTATTACTTCGTTTTTTTCATTATGCACTGCTGTAATTACCACATTTGCCCAAAATAAGGTGTTGTCTTTCTTTACTCGCCAACCCTCTTGCACAGCTTTATTGTTTCTGGCGGCCAAACCTAATAACCTTTGGGGAAGTCCACTTTTCCTATCATCTTCGGTATAAAAATTGGAAAAACTTCTACCTATTATTTCTTCGGCTTTATATCCTTTTATTTTTTCTGCTCCCGTATTCCAGTTCTCCACTATACCTTCTTTATTCAAATAAAGTATAGCGTAGTCCTGCACCTCCTCTACCATTAAATGGTAGCGCTGTTCGCTCTTTTTTAGCGAATTGTTCAATTCAACTAGCTCAACAGTACGTTCCTTAACCTGTTTTTCCAATTCGTTTCGGAAAATTTTTAGTTCTTGTATATCGGTACTACTGCCTACCCACATTTGTATATTCCCACTATCATTCCGTTGTGGTTTTGCTCTACTCAACTGCCAACGATATTCGCCATCATGTCTTCGGAAACGGTGCTCCAATAAAAAATCCTTTCCTATTGCTATGGAATCCTCCCAGGTTTTAAAATTCTTTTCCCTGTCGTCCGGATGTACCATCTGTAACCATCCTTGATTTAGTAATTGATCCTGCGACAATCCGGAAAATTCAAAAACCGATTCGTTAAAATAATTCAAATTACCCTGTGGGTCTGCGGTCCAAACAAACTGAGGGAGTGAGTCGGCCAGGAGTCTGAATTTCTTTTCACTTTCCTCTATTTTTTTCCGCGCAATTACCTGATCAGTAACTTCAATGCCCAAAGTCATTATTCCATCAATTTCACCCTTGGCATTTAAAAGCGGCTCGTAACTAAAATTGATATAAGCCGTTTCCAATTTTCCGTTCCTCTTTAATTGCAACGGAAATTCTGAAGTAGAAAAAGTTTTACCAGTGCTATATACATCGTCTAACAACCCCTTAATCCCTTGTAATTTTAGTTCAGGCATTGCATCCAAAATTGGTTTGTTCAAAACTTCGTCTTCTTTTCTTCCCCACATATCAAGTGCCAATGAATTGGCCATTTCAGTAACATACTCCTTTCCCTGAAAAATAGCTATGGAAACTGGTGCCTGAGCAATCATTGACCGAAGCCTGCGTTCACTTTCTTGTAGTTCTTTTTTTGTCAATACCGTTTCCGTAGTCTCTGAACAGGTAACAATTACACCATTTACATTGCCATCATCATCATAAGCGGCACTGTAACAGAATGTCCAATATATGTCCTCCATTCTGCCGTTTCGGTAAAATGGTACCAAGTGATCACTATATGAAACAGGTTTAGCCGTAGTGACTACTTGATTTATCAAAGGGCAGATAAACTCCCATATCTCTGGCCAAACTTCTTTACCCTTTTTACCAATAGCTGGATGTTTTCCATCTATCCCTAGACTTGGCCTATACGCATCATTATAAAAGCAGATAAGTTCCTCACCCCAAAAGAGAAACATGGGATGGGCCGAATGCAAGATTATCGCAAGAGTAGTGCGTAAACTTACGGGCCAATCTTTTATATTACCAAGGGGTGAATTATCCCAATCCCATGCCCTTATGAGCTCGCTCATTTGGCCTCCGCCTTCAAGGAACAAAAGGTCATTAGTTTTATGAGTAGTCTTCAATTTTGTTCCATTTAAGGTTGTATTACAAATTTTTCCCTGGCTGGTTGTTGTACATTCTTTTCTTTTATGAATGAAATAGCCTTGTTTATAACAAATTTCAAATCAGTAAAATCTGCTGGTTTCCTAATATAATACTGCGCACCTTTACCATAAAGTACATCCATTACCTCAAGATTAGAAGAGGTGGAATAAATTATTACTGGCAATCCCCTAAATATTTCACTTTCCTTTATTTCAGATAAGCACTCCGTACCGGATTTACAACGCATATTCAAATCCAAAAAAAGAACTTGGGGAAGGTTGGACAAATTATCTTTAAGAAAATCCATTAATTCAACCCCATTGCTTACCGTAATCAAAGATGCCGTTATTGTAAGCTCCTCCAAGGCATCTTTAAAAAACATGCAATCGTCCTCATCATCATCGGCGAGAAGTATATGAAAATCGTTGTTTGTCATTTCTTAACCTTTGAGGTCCTAAAATTATAATTTATCCATTTTATGTGACATAAAAATAAACAAAAAGACTTGCTTATAAAATTAGTGGTCAGATTAGGTGAAATGGTTATATTCATTAGATTTAAATTACCTGCCAATGAGAGACCTTGCCTAGATTTACAATTCTTTTTGGCATAACTTCCTTGCACGAAAACAGAAAGGTTTTTTACCTTTATAAGCAAATGCTTTGGTTAACACCAAATCATTTAGATATCATTGCCAAGCACAACTATATGTAAAAGTATTTTATGACCAATTCCAAAACCTTAACCCCCAAAAGCTATCTTTTTTCGCTTTCTATCATCCATGCCGGATTAACTTTTGGTATTTTATTATTTACAATCGTCATTTTTGTCATGAGCGATGGCCTTATACTTGGATTTAAAGCTGGGGAAAATGTGTTTATTTACCTAGTACCCATTGTTGCTATTATAGCTTACTTTGGAAGCAATTACTTATTCAATAAACAATTGGCCAGCATACTAAAAAGCAATTCATTAATGGAAAGATTAATGCTGTACCAAAAAGCCTCCGTTATACGTTTTGCTATCTTGGAAGGTGCTGCATTTTTAAGTACTATTGCTTTCATGCTGCACAAAAACATCTTTTATCTGGTGATTTCCGTACTTTTAATTCTTTATCTTTTTAAGCTTAGGCCTACAAAGAAAAAGGTAATGGACCATTTAAGTCTCAGTCTGGAAGAACAGCAGTATTTCCAAATAGAGAACGGGGGGCCTGAATAGAATAATATTGCCCATAAAATACAACCAGACATACTTAATCCCTATTCAATGCACATCAAAAAAAAAACGCTTCAAGATATAGATACCATCATTATCGGTTCAGGTGCAGGTGGATTGTCGGCAGCCATTTGCCTATCCAAAGCAGGACAGCGGGTTTTGGTATTGGAGCAACATGATGTTCCTGGTGGCTGGTGCCATAGCTTTTACCTAAACGGTCACCGTTTTTCTCCAGGAGTACATTATATTGGCTTACTAGGGGAAGGCGAATCAACCAGGACCTTATATGAAGGTTTGGGGGTAGCTAACGATTTGGTTTTTTTTAGAATGAATCCAGAAGGTTATGAGCGTTGTTTTATTGGAGAGGAAAGAATTGATCTGCCCGGAAATTTCGATGATTTAAACGCTTCTCTAGGACAAAGGTTTCCTAAGGAAAAAAAACGTTTAAATCACTATTTAAAGTTGGTCAGAAATGTTTCTCGTCAAATTCAGCTGATTCCGAAGATGAGCGGTTTTTGGGACAATATTACCATCCCCTTTAGAACAAAGCATATGGGAAAATTTGCATTGTTCAGCCTAAAGCGAGTCATCAACTGGCATATAAAAGACCCACTACTGCAGAAAGTGCTAAATATTCAATGGGGCGACCACGGTTTAGCCCCTGACAGGGCCAGTTTCCCCTTGCACTGTGCTGTTATGGATCATTATTTTAGCGGGGGGTACTACCCCATGGGCGGCGGAGCTGCCATTGTAAAGTCGATGACAAAGACCGTACAGAGGAATGGTGGAACAATACGTACCGGCACAGCAGTTAAGAGTATTCTTTTGGAGGGGGAAAAGAGAAAGAAAGCCATTGGAGTAGAACTGGAGAATGGTGAGAAAATCTACGCTTCCAGAATCATTTCCAATGCCGATCCAGGGGTTACCTATTTAAAATTAGTGAAAGAACAAAACCTAAGTGCTAAACTTCTTAAAAAACTGAATAAAACAAAGTATTCCTGTAGTTCCCTAATGCTTTTCCTAACGGTTGACATAGATGTTCGAAAATTAGGAATGGACTCAGGAAATATATGGATGATGGATAACAAGGACATGGATAAGATATATGAGGAGATGACAGATGTGGATATTACCAGTGGCGAAGTGTTTCCTGGCATATTCATAAGCTGTACCACGCTAAAGGACCCCACAAGCTATGACGGTAAACATCATTCCCTAGAAGTTATTACTTACATTAATCCCGAATCTTTCGCCCAATTTAACAAGGAAAACGAAAAGCGATCTAAGGAATACATGAAATTCAAAGAAATATTGACCCATAAAATGATCAATACATTGGAACTGGCCCTACCAGGAATAAGTAAAAATATTGTTCATAAAGAATTGGGGACACCCATAACAAACAAATATTATATAAATTCCACCAATGGAAGTGTATATGGTACAGAAAAGACTTTTAGGCAGATAGGCCCCTTTGCGTTTAGGGCAAAGAGCGAAATAGAAAACCTATACATGTGCGGGGCCAGCATTCAATCACATGGAGTGGCAGGTGCTAGTTATTCCGGGGTTCAGACAGCGGCTACCATTTTAAATTGCAGGCAACAGGATTTAATAAAACCAGATGAATTACAAAATATCAGAATCTTTGAGGCTGAAGACGATTCCGCCTATCCAACAGATATTCAACAAAAAATAAAATTGAGAAAAGCGCGATTGATTACAAATGAAAAAAAATCAATAAAAATTCAAGACTAGTCCAAGTATTAATATTTTTTTTAACCACTTTTACCAATATGAAAACCATGAAAATATCCATTGCCCTCTTTCTACTGACCGTTTTTACCATGAACAATAGTTTTTCTCAGGATTGGCCAAATCTAGAACGCTTTGCAGAAGATAACACTAAGGTAGGGATGCCAACTGCAAACGAAAATCGTGTTGTATTTATGGGCAATTCCATTACCATAGGTTGGATAAACACCAGACCGGAATTCTTTAAAGATAAGCCCTATATTAACAGGGGCATAGGGGGGCAGACGACACCTCAAATGCTGTTGCGATTTAGACCGGATGTAATCGACTTAAAACCAAAAGTAGTGGTTATTTTGGCTGGCACCAATGATATTGCCGGCAACACTGGACCCGCTACCTTGAAAATGATAGTGGACAATATGAAATCTATGGCCGAACTGGCAACGGCCAATGGCATTAAAGTTATTATCTCCTCAGTACTCCCCGCTTATGATTATCCCTGGAGACCAGGACTAAAACCTAATGAAAAAATACCCGCATTAAACAGCCTATTAAAAGAATATTCAGAAGCTAACGGCCATATTTATTTAGATTATTTTACGGCTATGGCCGATGACCGCAACGGGCTTCCTAAAAAATATGCCAAAGACGAAGTACATCCAACCGCGGCAGGATATGCGGTCATGGAACCCATGGTCGAAGCTGCCATAAACCAAGCCCTACATCAAAATTAAATTCTGTCTTAAACATTAAAAATTATGTGCAAACTACTTCCACTGCTGCTGGCCCTAACGACCATAATAGGTAATGCACAAAGCATTTTTGAAGTGAAAGGCCTTTGTATAGCTGCTCCAAATACCGATGGGGTAGCGGATTTTGTTAAGTTTATAGATGAGGAATTAGGGCCCAATGGCATCAACACCTTAGTACTTAGGGTGGATTTTAATTACGCCTATGAATCTAGGCCTGAATTAAGGGGCGATAATCCCTTATCAAAAGCACAAATAAAGCAATTGGTAACGGTTGCCCAAAAACACTACATAAATTTAATCCCCCAGGTAAATTTGTTGGGCCATCAGAGTTGGGCAGATAAAACCAATAAACTTCTGGAAGTTTACCCGCAATTTGACGAAACACCCCATGTTGTAATTCCAAAAAAATACGAATGGCCAAATGCCGATGGCCTATACTGCAAAAGTTATTGTCCATTGCATCCTGAGGTACATGATGTGGTATTCGACCTAGTAGATGAAATTGTGGGTGTTTTTGAAGCCAACGCCTTTCACGCAGGAATGGATGAGGTATTCTACATAGCCGATGAGAAATGTCCTCGTTGCCAAGGTAAAGACCCCGCTACCTTGTTCGCCAATGAGGTTAATAAAATTAGTAGGCATTTAGCGCAAACAAACAAACGGCTTTGGATTTGGGGAGATCGATTAATAGATGCAACAACCTCTGGTATTGGGATGTGGGAAGCCAGTATGAACAATACCGCCAGGGCAGTAGATCTTATTGATAAATCTGTGGTAGTATGTGACTGGCATTACGAAAGGGCCTTACCAACACCTGCCATGTTTGCTTTAAAGGGACTGGATGTTATTGCTTGCCCTTGGAGGAAACCCGAAGTTGCCGTGGAACAGGTTAAAATGATGTATAATTTTAAAAAAAATGCTACTCCCGAAATAAAGGAACACCTTTTGGGCACTATGCATACGGTTTGGTCATCAGCCAGTGAATTTATTAAAAGCTACCATTCCCAAAAAGCTAAAGAAATAAATCCCGGTAACCAAGAAGCCTGCCTTAGGGCCATGTTGGCCACCATAAAAGAGTTGGAGAACACCAGTCAAAATTCAAATTAGCTTTTACAGCTACATATCATTTAAAATAAGCCTCAAATTTTCAATACTTCATTCAATCGCTGCTCGCTGGATGCATCAATGGAGAAATAAAATTCTAATTTAGGCGCATGAAAGAAAGAAGTGTCAGTATTCTTATCCCTTTTAAGGACACCGAAATATTTTTACCGGACTGTATTCAGTCTATCATCGACCAAACTTATGACGACTGGGAAATTCTAGCGGTAAATGATTCATCTTCGGACGATAGCCTTAATACTATGCTTTCTTTTGCTAAAAAAGATTCCAGAATTAAAGTACTGCAAAATGAAGGAAAAGGTATTATAGAAGCGTTAAGAACGGCTTATTCCCGCTCTAAGGGCTCCTTTATAACCAGGATGGATTCCGATGACTTAATGACTGAAGATAAACTGGCAACCATGGTTAAGGCACTGGAAAACCATGGGTTAGGACATGTGGCCCTTGGAAAAGTGAAATACTTTTCCAATGAAGGACTTGGCGGTGGCTATCTTAACTATGAAAAATGGTTAAATGGCTTAACTGAACAAGGAACAAATTATTCGGAAATCTATAAAGAATGCGTAATACCCTCTCCATGTTGGATGGTATATAAAAGCGATTTGGAAAGGGCTGGAGCTTTTTTATCCGATCGTTATCCGGAGGATTATGACCTTGCTTTTCGCTTTTATGAACAAGGTCTAAAATGTATTCCGTGTAATGAAGTACTGCACCACTGGCGCGATTATAGTTATAGAACATCCAGAACCAGTGAACACTACGCTCAAAATTATTTCTTGGATATTAAACGCTCCTATTTTCTAAAACTCGACTATGATGATCAAAGACCGCTCGTACTTTGGGGAGCAGGAAACAAGGGGAAAAAATTAGCCAAAAACCTTATTGAACACAACATAGATTTTACCTGGGTATGTAATAACTCCAATAAAATTGGTTTGGACATCTATGAAAAAAAAATGGCTCACTATTTAGAAGTAAACAAACTGCAACACCCTCAAATCATAATTACTGTGGCCAATAAGGAGGCTCAAGAATTTATAAGTGAGTATTTATTGGCAAAAGGAAAGAAACCGGTCCAAGATTATTTCTTTTTTTGTTGACATAAATATTAACGCCTTGCCATAAAACATCAAGACTTTCGCCAAGAGCTTAATTAGCCTTTAGATCGTCAATAAAATTAAGACCGCCTCGAATTTCTTTTCTTATATTTGAAAAATTAAATTTAGGAATGCTGTTTAAACATCCGGAACTCCTTTGGGCCCTTTTTCTTCTACTTATTCCTATTTTCATTCACCTTTTTCAACTTCGTAGATTTAAGAAGACGCCGTTCACCAATGTGAAGATCTTGAAAAAGGTAGTTGCGGAATCCAGGAAGAGCAATACCCTGAAAAAATGGCTCCTATTATGTACCCGCCTTTTAATCCTAAGTTTGTTAATCGTTGCCTTTACCCAACCATTTATTCCAGGAAAATCAGCCATGAAGAGGCAGCAAATAGTGGTTTATCTTGATAATTCCCTGAGTATGCAGGCAAATACCGGAACCGGCACTTTATTGGAAAACACAATTCAGGAGATATTAAAATCGGTTCCTGAAGAAAATACTTTTAGCCTTTTTACCAATGACAAAGTTTTCAAGGATGTACGCATAAAAGATATAAAAAACGATTTGCTAACCCTCCCCTATTCCAACAATCAACTACAGTTGGATGAAATCTATTTAAAAGCTAAAACATTGTTCACGGACAATGAAACCGCACTAAATGACCTAGTCCTGATTTCAGATTTTCAGAAAAATATTTATTCACCTGCCCAAGATTCATTGCCCAACATAAAAAAACATTTTGTACAAACCTTGGCTGATCCTCTTGTAAACGTTTCAATTGACACCGTATTTATAAGCACTGTTTCTTCGGAAAATGTAGAACTAAAAAGTATCCTGTCCATTAATAAAAAAATAGATAACGTTCCAGTTTCGCTATATAATGGAGAAAGATTGATTGCGAAAACATCTGCTACATTCGGTGAGAATAAAAAAGGTGAGGTCATATTTACTATCCCTGCCAAAGAGGTCATTAACGGGAAAATCCTTATCTCAGACACAGGGCTTAATTATGATAATCAACTTTACTTTAACATAAATACGCAGGAGAAAATCAAGGTATTATCCATTGGTAATGACAATAGTAATTACTTGAGTCGTATTTTCAATGGCGAGGGTTTCCGATATTCCAATTTTAGTTTAAATTCTTTGAATTACAGTCTATTGGACTCGCAAAACCTCATTATAATCAATGAACTAGATACTCTGCCCCTGGCCTTGCAAAATGCTTTAACAGCCTTCAAGAAGGCCGGCGGAAGTTTGGTTGTTATTCCAAGTAGAGAAGTAGATATCCCTAATTACAATACATTTCTAAATAGTTTGTCCAATACCTCGTTGATTTCTACCGTTGTGGAAGAACGAAAAATTAGTGGGATAGCCTTTTCCAATCCTTTATTTTCAAATGTGTTCGAGAATGAGGTTACTAATTTCCAGTACCCCTCCATAAAGGCCTTCTATACAATTAAATCGAACATGCCTAAGATCCTCTCCTATCAGAGTGGCAATCCATTTTTAGTAGGCGGAGACGGGATATATATATTTACGGCCTCTATCTCCCAGGACAATTCCAACTTCATCAATTCTCCTTTAATAGTCCCCACATTTTACAATATGGGAATGGGTAGCCTTCAATTTCCCAGAATTTATGAAATAATAGGTAATAAAACCATGGTTGATATAGCTATTAATCTTACAAAAGATCGGATTTTAAAAGTGTCCAATGAAAATGATGAATTTATCCCTTTCCAACAATCCTTCACCAATAAAACAACCATAACTTTTGATAATTACCCTGTAACAGCAGGGATATTTCAAATTAAAGACCAAGATAAGACCATTAGAAACATGAGTTTTAATTTTTCCAGAGCGGAAAGTCAGTTAAATTATCTGGATCTAAATCAAGGCAACGGTTATAGTTTAAATAACAATGTCGCAACTTTATTCGAAAATATAGAAAAAGACAACAGCATAATCGAGCTTTGGAAATGGTTTGTTATTTTAGCATTGGCTTTTATATTTGCTGAAGTTCTTATACAAAAATTTTTAAAATGAACATACTCTTAAAATCTGCCAAAATAGTAGATCCAGGCAACAAGGATCTTCACTTAAAAAAGCGGGATATTTTTATTAAGAACGGAGTGATTGAAAATATTGCAGTGAATTTGGATGTTCAAGGCAAAACGAAAGTCCTCAGTTTCAAAAATTTACATATATCCATTGGATGGTTTGATTCCAGTGTAAGTTTTGGGGAACCTGGCTATGAAGAAAGGGAAACCATTGAAAATGGCCTTTTAACAGCAGCCAAGAGTGGCTTTACCGATATTGTCTTAAACCCCAATACCAACCCCCTCCCGGATAGTAGCTCCGATATTGTTTTTTTAAAGAATGCATCTAAACATAGCGCTACAACTTTACACGCATTGGGAACATTGACGGTAAAATCTGAAGGTGAATGTTTGGCGGAACTTTTTGATATGCAGAGTGCCGGTGCCGTTGGGTTTTATGATTACAAATTACCCTTAAAAAATTCAAACCTATTAAAAGTTGCACTACAATATGCCCATAATTTTGATGGACTTGTACATTCTTTCCCTATGGATTTGCAGATTGCCGGAAAAGGTATTGTAAATGAGGGGGAGGTTTCTACAAAGTTAGGGCTAAAGGGGATACCCAATCTGGCCGAAGAACTCAATATTGTGAGAGATCTTTTTATATTGGAATACACAGGAGAAAAAATGCATATTCCAACTATTTCTACCGCCAATGCGGTAAAACTAATTGCTGAGGCCAAGAAGAAGGGGTTGGATATTACTTGCAGTGTGGCAATACACAACTTGTGTTTTACCGATGAGACTTTGGTGGAATTTGATTCCCATTTTAAATTGATGCCACCACTTAGAACCAAATCGGACTCCAAGGCTTTGATCAAAGGCTTAAAGGACGGTACTATAGATTTTGTTACTACGGACCATAGACCCATGGATATTGAACACAAAAGAGTGGAATTTGACAACGCCTCCGATGGTACCATTGGCTTGGAAAGCGCTTTTGGAATGTTAAGTCAAATTTTTGACCTAGAAACCACCATTGCCTTATTGACCAAAGGAAGGGAAAGGTATAAAATTAAGACACCAAGCCTGAAAGTTGGTGAAGTTGCTAGTCTTACTTTATTCGATCCGGACCCAGAATATACTTTTGAAGAGCAAGATATAATTTCCAATTCCAAAAATAGCTGCTTTTTGGGAAGCAAACTTAAGGGAAAGGTGTACGGTATTATTTCCAACAACAAAATAATTAACTAAATTTAGGGTAATAAAATATATAAGATGGACCAGAAAACTATAAGTGAAGGAAAAACGATGGCAATAATCAGTTACATAACCGTAATTGGTCTACTGATTGCTTTTATCGTGAACAATGATAAAAAAAATGAATTTGTGAAATTCCATATTGGCCAATCCTTAAGGGTCTGGATATTGGCAATTGCCCTGTCTATTGTCCTTGGAATTATTGCAACTTTAATGGGAATGGGTTTCCTGAGAATTTTGCAATGGGCGCCATGGATTTTGGCCATAATGGGCGCAATAAATGCCAATAATGGTAAAGCGGAAAAATTGCCCATCATAGGCACTATTGGAGAATAAAAATTATTATAAAAACATTTAAAGAGGTCTAATTAGGCCTCTTTTTTTGTACACATATTAAACTTGATCTAACTTTGCCGCTATGGATAATGTTATTAAGGAAGGAAAGACTACTGCAATTGTGGCCTATTTAACTATGGTTGGGGCTCTTATTGCCATTTCTATGAATTCCGATACTAAGAACGAATTTGCCCGATTTCATATAAGACAGGCATTTGGTCTACATCTTGCTTTTCTAGGCTTTGCTATTTTTTTAAGCAACTGGTACAACGAGTATGCCTGGTATGGCCTTTATGTCTTTTATGTGGTATTGTGGTTTTATGGCTTTCTTGCTGCCCTAAACAATAAAAAACAAGAAGTGCCTGTATTAGGCCCCTATTTTCAAAAATGGTTTACTTTTATATCTTAAAATGACTACAGCCCCCTTATCACTGGAACACCTTATTAGACCATCCACCGTTACCTCCGGGAAACCGCCCGTACTATTTATGTTCCATGGCTATGGAAGCAACGAGGAAGATCTATTTTCCTTTGCCCCTGAACTGCCAAAGGAACTTTGTGTAATATCGGCAAGAGCGCCTTATCCCATGCAACCATACGGTAATGCATGGTATGCCATTAATTTTGAGGCTGACAAGGGCAAGTGGAACGACGAGGAACAAGCCGTTTTGTCTAGGGAAAAAATAAAGGTGTTTATAGAGGAAGCCTGCAAAACCTATGGGCTGGATGAAAAAAATGTAACTATTTTAGGGTTTAGCCAAGGTACTATATTAAGTTATGCCCTTGCCCTCTCCTATCCGCTTATGATTAAAAATGTAATTGCTTTAAGTGGTTATGTCAATGAAAACATGCTAGTTGAAAATTATAAGAAAAACAACTATGAAAATTTAAAGATATACGCTTCTCATGGCAGTGTAGATCAGGTAATCCCCGTTTCTTGGGCACAGAAAATACCTGGAATCCTTAAAGATTTAAAGATTGATCATATTTATGAAGAATTTCCTGTTGGCCATGGTGTGGCGCCACAAAATTTTCATTCCTTTAGTACTTGGTTGAAAGATAAAATTTAATTACTACGGGTATACAAAAGATGGTCTATTAATGAAAAATCTACTCCAAGATCATCTTTCAGTTCATATTTGATCAACACTTCGCCCCAATATTTGCCATCCGAGAAATCGGCCAGGATCCATTTATGGTTTAGAATCTTAATCTTGTTTATTTTAAAATCATTTTCCATACCCTCATAAGGAACTAACGGGTTGTCTCCCTTACTCTCATTAGTTTCCAATAACTTATCCGAGATATAGCGACTAGGGTCCTTTAGTTTTAAGTGATCGTAATAGGCCAAGGCATCATCATTATTCTCCAAAGAAAAATATTGGTTGTCCAACACCTTTAAATGCAATTTCTGTATAGAATCCTCCAATTGAACAAGTTGATCCGCTTGCGATTCTATTTTAGTGTTTTTTGCCGTCACCATATTGCTGGCACTCACAAATTGGTAGAGCGCTATTAAAGCTACAAATATGAATAGATACAGGTAAATTTTATGTTTCATGCCTTGATTTTTCGATTTATTGGTTATGATTCAAAAGTTAAACTGATTTCCGGGACTATAAAAGTGGTTTACACATCCAGCACTAGGTTATCATAGGCCAAATGCACATTTTGTGGAAGCTGCTTCTCAACTTCATCATGGAACCCCATTAAATGGCTTATATGGGTTATATATGCCCTAGTAGGCTTAATAATGGCAATAAACGCCAAGGCTTCCTCTAGGTTAAAATGTGAATGGTGTGGTTCTACCCTTAAGGCGTTGATCACTAATGTCTTTACTCCCTTTATTTTTTCCATTTCTTCCTTTTCCATACTTTTTACATCGGTTAAATACACGAAGTCCTGTATTCTAAACCCAAAAACCTGCAATCTATTGTGTTGTGCTTCTACAGGTATAGCCATTAGGTCACCTATTTTGAATGGCTTATTATTTCTAATGGTATTGATCTCTACGGCCGGTGCACCGGGGTATCGATTTTCATCAGCAAATATATAATGAAATCGCTCTTTAATTGATTCAACAACACGTTCATGGGCATAAATGGGAATATCTCCCTGTCTAAAAAAAAATGGTCTTATGTCATCTATTCCCGCCGTATGATCTGAATGTTCATGGGTAAACAATATTCCATCAATTTTTTCAACATTGTTGGTCAGCATTTGCTGTCTAAAATCGGGGCCGCAATCTATTACATAATTGTAGGAATCCCATGAGACCATTACGGATACCCGAAGCCTTTTATCCTTTTGATTTTTGCTTAAACACACAGGGTGTTTGCTCCCAATTACTGGGATTCCCTGTGATGTTCCTGTTCCTAAAAAAGTTATTTTCAATCCTATGTCTATTTAATCCAAATTTATAACTAATTTATTTAATTGATAGCTCAAACTTTTTAACTTTGCTACAAGTAAAAAAGACACTATGTCCTCTATTTTTAAGAAAGAAATTGCTTTTACCAACGTACCGTCAATAAAGGCGAAGACCTTAAGGATAAACCTAAATCCCGATATTTATGGTACCTTTTCTGAAATTGGTGCCGGACAAGAGACATCTGGGCATTTTTTTAAATCTGGAGGTGCTTCGGGAACCATTGCCAAGGCAATGAGCGCCTATGACAAAGATTTTAGCGATGCCATTTATGGTATCGAGGAGGATGGAAGATATGTAACCCAATCCAGGTTAAAGAAAATGCTGGCCCATGAAATGGAGAACATGGACAACAGAATCAGTCGTGAACAACACCCGGACAGATTATTCTTTTCTTACGCCAATACAGTTGCTACCATTGATTTTTCCAAGAGATATAAAGGGCACGGTTGGATAGGAATCCGTTATCAACTGGATCCCAAACAAAAGGAGTTAAATGAAATTATCCTTCATATCCGTTTTAAACAGAATGAGGCGAGACTACAACAGGAAACTTTGGGAATTGTAGGCGTAAATCTTATTTATGGTGCATTTTATAAATACGACAAACCTAGAAAGTTATTAAAATATCTTTATGACCATATCGACAGGGATACTGTTGAATTAGATATGGTTAATTTTTCTGGACCCAATTTCGCCGATGTCGATAATAGATTAATGAGCCTGCAACTTGTTAAAAATGATATGACTGACGCTGTAATGTTTGGACCCGATGGTAATAATCTTTTACCGGCGACCTTACTTTACAAAAAGAATATTTTGGCCCTACGTGGAAGCTTTAGACCAGTGACCAATGTGAATATGGATATGTTTAAAAAATCCTATGAAATATTCATCAGGGAACCTAGTGTTGAGGAAGAAAATACCATTGTTATTTTTGAAATTACGCTCTCCAACCTGCGGGCTTCAGGTGAAATAGATGAACAGGATTTTATGGACCGTGCAGAACTTTTATGTTCTTTAGGCCATACCGTAATGATCTCGAAGTTCCAAGAGTACTTTAAACTAGTTGAATATTTTAGCAATTATACCAAGTCTAAGATTGGTCTTACCATGGGGGTAAACAATTTGGTCGATATTTTTGATGAAAAATATTACCGTCACTTAAGCGGCGGCATCCTAGAAGCTTTTGGCAAGTTATTCTTTAAAGACCTTAAAGTCTACCTATACCCCATGCGTAATGAGGAAACTGGTCAAATCATGACCAGTAATACCATTAAGGTACATCCCAGAATGAAAGAATTGTACAAATTCTTTAAATACAATGGAAAGGTGATGGATATAATTGATTACGATCCAGAAATTTTACATGTTTTCTCTAGGGATGTTCTCAAAAAAATAATTAATGGCGAAGATGGCTGGGAATCTGTGCTTCCAGAGGGTATTGCGGAAATAATAAAAAGGAAGAAACTCTTTATCCGTAAACCAATTGAGGAAGAACAGGAAAAAGTATAAACTAAAGTGCTTATATAAAAAAGGCTGCCTTAAACTTAAAGATTATGGCAGCCTTTTTCTATTTATTACTTTTTAAAGTAATTGAGCGGCATGATCCTTGGTTTTTACCTTTTCGATCACTTTTTCTACTACTCCATCGCCATCAATAACAAAAGTCATTCTATGAATCCCATCATATTTTCTCCCCATAAATTGCTTTGGGCCCCATACGCCAAAAATATTGAGAATGGTGTGGTCTTCATCTGCCAATAAGGGAAAAGGAAATTGATACTTATTCTTGAAATTAAGTTGCCTTTTTTGCGAATCTGCACTTACTCCGAGTAACTCATAACCCTCCGCTTTTAGCTGATCATAATTATCCCTTAGGTTGCAGGCTTCTGCTGTACATCCTGGAGTACTTGCTTTAGGATAAAAAAAGACAACTAATTTTTTTCCTTGGTAATCAGATAATTTTATGTCGTTACCATTTTCGTCCCTAGCTGTAAATTCGGGTACCTTATCCCCTACTTTTAAAGTATTCATAGTGAAAATTTAAGTAAATTTATATTCTAAAACACGGCCATTTTAGTGGGTGCTCCTTTATTTAAAAGTTATAAAATTACGTAATAAATGACGAAAGCGGAAAAAGTAAACTTTACTATTAAAACTCTACAAGAAATCTACCCGACCATCCCTGTTCCTTTAGACCACAAAGACCCATATACGCTGTTAATTGCTGTATTATTATCCGCTCAAAGTACGGATGTACGTGTAAATAAGATAACACCCTTATTATTTAAAAAGGCGGATAATCCCTATGACATGGTTAAAATGACCGCGGAGGAGATTAGGGAAATTATTAAACCTGTCGGCTTATCCCCTATGAAGTCTAAAGGTATTTACGGGCTTTCGAAAATCCTTATTGAGAAATATAACGGACAAGTACCGCAAGAGATTGAGTTATTGGAGCAATTCCCGGCGGTTGGACACAAAACGGCGAGCGTGGTAGTTTCCCAAGCATTTGGCATTCCTGCATTTCCTGTAGATACCCATATACATAGGCTAATGTACCGCTGGGGATTTTCCAATGGAAAAAATGTGGTTCAAACAGAAAAGGATGCCAAAAGATTATTCCCCAAAGAAATATGGAATGATCTTCATTTACAGATTATATGGTACGGACGGGAATACTCCCCTGCAAGGGGATGGAATTTAGAAAAAGACATTATTACTAAAACAATTGGCAGGAAACCAGTGTTACATGCCTATTATAAAGCAAAAAATCCCAACTCGTAGGTTGGGATTTTTTGTTCTAGTTTAAATTATTTTCAAACTGAACATTATTATATTCAATTATTTGTAAAGAGTTGGAATAGCCCAATAGGAACTTGATAGTTTCAGGACTCGCTTTCGCAAGTTTACACTTGTTTCGATGTTCAGAGTAAATTTTTTCCATAGGATTATAGTATTGTTATGATAAGATAACGCCACTAAATTGGAAATATTGTACTCCTCGACCTATGACCTATTAATTCGTTAAAACGATATTATTCTTTTCAATGATTTTTCTTAGGTTAATTAGCGCATATCTCATTCTCCCTAAAGCGGTATTAATACTAACACCGGTATTTTCAGAAATTTCCTTGAAACTCATATCCCTGTAAATACGCATTAAAAGAACCTCTTTTTGATCATCAGGTAATTCTTCGATCAACAAATTCAAATCAGTATCGATCTGATCTTTGATCAACTGCTTTTCTACATTTAGTTTATCATCACCAATTACAGAAAAAATATTAAAATCATCATTTCCCTCGAACATTGGCATTCTTTTGTTCCTTCTAAAGTGATCGATCACCAAATTATGGGCAATTCTCATAACCCAAGGTAAAAATTTACCCTCTTCGCTATAATTTCCCTTTTTTAAGGTTTTGATTACTTTAATAAAGGTGTCCTGAAAAATGTCCTCTGAAACATCACGGTCCAAAACCTTAGAGTAAATAAAGCTACTAATACGTTGGTTGTGCCTGTTGATCAAAACCTCTAAAGCTTTTTCATTACCATTAATGTAATCCTTTACTAATACTGAGTCATCTATTTGCAGTTCCATACAAATTATTGTTTTATGGTTAAACTAGGGGGCCTCCCCTTTCGGTTCGGACTTTATTTTTTATTACTTCTTCTTTAAATGAAGACTTAAAATCTTCATTGTTGATTAGCAACAGGATAAAAGTATATAAATGCACATGTGAGAAAAAAACTATGTTGTAAAACCCCCATTAAATGATGTCAAATGCCGATTTTCTTATTTTACACATAATAATTGGCCAAAATTGAAGTTGGATGTGCTTAATGGGATTACTTAGAAGAGTAATAATTATTGTTGGATTATATAAAGGTTAAAATACCTATATAATAAGGAGTATAGAAATCCCTATGTTTATACAGAGGTATATTCCCAATCTATGGAAAATAGGCCATATAGAGATAACAGTAAAGAATAGGTCTCCAGGGATAAAGTATAAATAGAGTCTTTGGATGCCATTCCAACAACTTTACCTACTTATTCCTTTATACATATGGGAACCAACAAATATTGGTTAAATAAGGCTATTGGGAAAATTATTGGAAAAGTCTAGTTCAAACAATGTTCCTGCTTTTCATCATTACATTTAATGATGTGCAGTGATTTAGAGTAGTTCAGTAAAAAATCTATCTTCGACCTGCGTGTGGACATTAGTTTGCTTTTGTTCTTATTAGTAACGGTAATTTTCTTCATAATCTTATACGTCTAGTATCAAATAACGCAAGTGTTATGAAGAAATTAACTAAAAGCAGTTATAAAGCCTATTAATTCGTTAAAATTATATTATGCCTTTCTACTATCTTACGAAGGTTAATAAGTGCATATCGCATTCTGCCCAAGGCAGTATTAATACTCACTCCCGTATTTTCTGATATTTCCTTAAAGCTCATGTCCCTATATAAACGCATTTCCAGAACATCCATTTGATCTTTAGGCAATTCTTTGATCAGAATCTTAAGATCAAAATCTATTTGATCTTTAATAAGTTGTTTTTCTGCATTTAACTTATCGTCGCTAATTATGGAGAAAATATTAAAATCACTATTGCCTTCAAATCTGGGCATTCGTTTATTCTTCCTAAAATAGTCGATTATTAAATTATGTGAAATCCGCATTACCCAAGGTAAAAATTTTCCTTCCTCATTATAATTGCCCTTCTTTAAGGTCTTAATAACCTTAATAAAGGTGTCTTGAAAAATATCTTCGGTGGTCTCCCTGTCCTGGACTTTGGAATAAATAAAACTGCTTAGACGTTGGTTGTGACGGTTGATTAGTGTTTCAAGGGCTCTTTCGTCCCCATTCATGTAGTCTCTTACTAATACTGAATCCTCAATTAATAGTTCCATACAAATTACTTTTTTAAGGCTAAAATGCTATACCTGTTTTCTGTTACAAGTGCACTAGAGCAAATAAGATTTTAAAAAGTAATTTGTTACGTATAGGCTATTTAGGGTTTATTCTGCATCAAATATAGAAAAAATTAAATCGATTCAAAGAACTTTCCTTCAATGAATAATATTTAACTGTAAGACAAAGCCTACTAGCTAATAAAAATCACATATCGTATCTTTGCCAACTTAAATACGAGCATGACCACTATTACAGATGTTAATCCAAAGCATAATATAATAATTAAGGGAGCAAAGCTCCATAATCTAAAGAATATAGATGTTGTAATACCACGCAATAAGCTAGTAGTCATTACTGGATTGTCCGGTTCCGGAAAATCCAGTTTAGCTTTCGATACCCTTTACGCTGAAGGGCAAAGAAGATATGTAGAAAGCTTATCCTCATACGCAAGACAGTTTTTAGGAAAATTGGATAAACCCAAGGTAGATTATATTAAAGGTATAGCTCCGGCCATTGCTATTGAACAAAAAGTAAATTCTACCAACCCCAGATCCACCGTTGGCACTTCAACAGAGATATATGACTATTTAAAATTAATGTTTGCTCGCATTGGCCGAACTGTTTCCCCATTATCCGGTAAAGAGGTAAAAAAACATACCGTATCGGACGTCGTGGAACATATAAAGACTTTTGAGGAAGGTACAAAAATGCTTTTACTTGCCCCTATTAGCATTAGTGAAGATAGAGATCCTGATAAATCGCTCCAATTGCTTTCTAAGCAAGGGTTTGCTAGAATACTGCACAATGGGGTGGTAACAAGGATAGATGAGGATTTAAAAGAAGTAGGTAGGGAATTCCAGCTGGTGGTAGATCGAATTGTCTTTAAAAATGATGACGATTTCTTTAATAGATTGGGCAATGCTATTGATACTGCTTTTTTTGAAGGGAAAGGCGAATGCATAGTGCAGGAACTTGCAACAGGAATAAACACCCATTTTAGCAATAAGTTCGAGATGGACGGAATTCAATTCCTAGAACCTAATGTACATTTATTCAGTTTTAACAATCCATATGGTGCCTGCCCTAAATGTGAGGGCTATGGGGACGTTATTGGAATAGATGAAGACTTGGTGATACCCAATACTTCGCTTTCGGTTTATGAAAATGCCATTTTTCCATGGCGGGGAGAAAGTATGGGCAGATACAGGGATGAATTGGTAAATGTGGCGTACAAATTCGATTTTCCTATCCATAAACCATGGTTTCAACTATCCGAAGAACATAAACAACTGGTTTGGGAAGGGAACAGCTATTTTAACGGTATCCATAAATTCTTTGAGGGCCTGGAAGAAAAGAGTTACAAAATACAGAACAGGGTCATGCTTTCCCGTTATCGCGGTAAAACTAAATGTAGTACCTGCAAAGGAAAACGTTTACGAAAAGAGACCGACTATATTAAAGTCTCTGGAAAATCTATTTCCGATCTTGTAGAATTGCCCATAGAAGACCTTATCACCTTTTTCAAAGAAATTAAACTAACTTCCAATGAGCAGAAAATTGTTGACCGCCTACTTAAGGAAATAGAAAGTAGATTGGGATTTCTATTTAATGTAGGACTTAGTTATTTAACATTAAATAGAAAATCCAATTCTTTATCTGGTGGGGAAAGTCAACGGATTAATCTGGCTACCTCATTAGGGAGTAGTTTGGTAGGTTCCATGTATATTCTGGACGAACCTAGTATAGGACTACACCCAAAAGATACCGAAAACCTAATTACAGTTTTGAAATCGCTGCGTGATTTAGGGAATACAGTAATTGTAGTAGAACATGATGAGGATATAATGAAGGCTGCGGACGAGGTTATAGATATTGGTCCAGAAGCTGGCACACATGGTGGTGAGGTGGTTGCCCATGGCACCATGGATGAAATACTTAAATCCAATTCCCTTACAGCGGCATACCTAAATGGCAGTATGGAAATTGCCGTTCCCAAAACCAGAAGGCCTTTTAAAAATTACATTGAAATTAAGGGAGCACGTGAAAACAACCTAAAAAATATAGATGTCACCTTTCCCTTAAATATATTAACCGTAATCACCGGGGTATCGGGCAGTGGTAAAAGTACACTCGTAAAAAAACTACTTTATCCTATAATTCTAAAGGAACTGGGTGGCTATGGCGAAAAAGCAGGACAGTTTAGTTCCATGGAAGGGAAGTTTGAATCCCTTAAGCATGTAGAATACGTGGATCAGAACCCCATAGGACGATCCTCCAGATCAAACCCCGTAACCTATATAAAGGCCTATGACGATATCCGCAATCTTTTTGCCGGTCAAAAATTAAGCAAATTAAGAGGGTACCAGGCTAAACACTTTTCCTTTAATGTAGATGGGGGAAGGTGTGAAAAATGTAAGGGGGAGGGTGAGATTACTGTAGAAATGCAGTTTATGGCCGATGTACATTTGGAATGTGAAACCTGCCAAGGCAAAAGATTTAAAAAAGAAGTCTTGGAGGTAAAATTTGAAGATGCCAATATAGACAACGTCCTCAACATGACCATTGATGATGCAGTCGCCTTCTTTGAAAAAAACAATCAATCTAAAATAGTAACAAAACTAAAGCCACTCCAGGATGTAGGCCTAGGGTATGTAACTTTGGGACAATCCTCCTCTACCCTTTCTGGAGGAGAAGCCCAGCGTATAAAATTAGCTTCATTTTTAGTAAAAGGAAATACAAAGGACAAAGCCCTATTTATTTTTGACGAACCTACTACAGGTCTGCATTTTCACGATATAAAGAAATTACTCAAATCATTCGACGCGCTAATTGCCAAAGGGCATTCTATAATTGTAGTAGAACATAATATAGACTTGATCAAGTGTGCCGATTACATTATAGACCTAGGTCTGGAAGGTGGAAATAAAGGAGGCCAACTTTTGGTACAGGGTACGCCTGAAGTAGTTGCAAAAAACAAAACTTCCTTTACAGCCAAGTATTTAAAAGAAAAATTACCGCACTAATAACCGTAATCGTACTTGGCTTTTAGAAATGGTTAAATACTAATTACCATCTGTTTTAAACACTATAATAAAAACCGCTCTCCAAGTTGGCTATGAATTTTAAATCATAAGTACCTTGTAATGAGATATTTATAGTTATTTGGTAATTTTTGGCATGTTGTTTGGTATATACTAACTGAATGTAAATAGTTGCATTCTAATTTAAAACCTTATATCATGAGAAATTTAATACTCCTTTTTACAGCGCTTATATTAGGTACTACAGGTACCATGGCCGCTTCATTGGAAGATAAGGTTGCCACAAGCAATACTTATAGAAATGATAACTCATTTATTTTTGTTGAAAATGGCATAACATTTTCAGTTTACCCAGATGGTGAGTTCGATTTTTATATTGACAATGGAGGTGGTGTGAATGCCAATGTAAATTTTCGAAATGCTAATATAACTTTTAATTCAGGTTATGATTATAACCCCTATGTACAGTATGACGATTACGGTGCAGTTATTCAGGTTGAGAATGTTCCTGTATATTATGACTACTACGGAAGGGTAAGTCAAATAGGGGAAGTAAATATCAACTATAACAGAGGAAGAGTATCCAGGGTTGGTGGTTTATATGTGTATTATAACCATAATGGTCATTTTAGCCATCAAAGTGGATATATAAATGTTTACAACAGGCATTACGTATATAGTCCTTTCCACAGCTATTTTGTAAGACCGGCCTTAGGTTTTGGCTTTGTATTTGGCAGCCCTTACAGAAGGTATTACGAACCTGTTAGATACTCATACTATAGGCCCTATCATAAAAACTACCGAAAAGCATATGCTAAGGTAGGTCACCATTATAAGTACGATAAAGGGCATCATAACAATAGAAGCTCAGTTTACCGAAATGATAAAAGAGTTGCCGTGAGGGACCATGGATATAGAAGTCAAAGCAACCTTAGGTCAAATAGGTCTGTAGCAAGTAGAGACAATGGTTATAGAAAGAACAACAATGTTTCAAGAAGTACAACGTCCAGAAACAACAATGATGGATATAGAAAGAACAATAATGTTTCAAGAAGTACAACGTCCAGAAGTAACAATGTTGTAGGTCGAAATAATAATGTTTCAAGATCCACTGCTCAACGCAGTAATAACAATGGAAATAATACAGTAAAGAGAAGCACCACGGTTAGGAGTAATTCTCCTAGCTCTAGAAATAACAAATCCGTTTCCAGAAGTTCTTCAATTCGCTCTAATGATAAGGGCAATGGTCAAAGAACAGTAAGTAGAACAACGACTACAAGAAGTAATAATGGAAATGGTAGTTCTATAACAAGAAGCAAAGCTGTTGTTTCCAGACCTTCCGGAAATACCAGAACAACGGTAAAAAAGGAGGTTAGTAGAAGCCCAAGAAATACTTCTGTTAGAAGCAGTTCTTCCAGTAGAAGTAATAGCGGTTCATCCGTAAGGAATACGTCCGTAAAACGACCAAATGTACAGTCGAAAAGTACTGCGAAAAGGTCTGTGGCAAAGTCTTCTTCCAGTAGTGCAAGAAAAACGTCAACAACTTCCTCGAGAGGAAGAAGTTCTAGAAGTAATTAAAAATAGTTTTTAGGTTGGTTAGTTGTTTAGCCCCGTAGCGAATTCGTTCCTGCGGGGTTTTACTTTGTCTTATTTCTTCTTCCCCAACTTACCTAAATAAAATGAAATTGCTCCATAGACATCTTCCGATATTCTAAATTTATATAAAATAAGGACATAACAGAGGATAATCAATATACTCTTAAGAGCAATATTAACAACAGGATGAAAAGGAAATGATATAAAGTAGAATATGGCAGATAAGATCAAGAGTAAAAATACAACCTTAAAAGTTTCCTTGGTAATGGGTTGAATACCAAATTTCATTTTTACAAAAACCAGTTTTATGGTATTGTAAATAAAAAAGGCCATAAAGCTAGCTATTGCTGCTCCATCCAAACCATATTTTGGAATAAGCCACAGGTTCAACAATATGGCTAAAATGGCTAATATAACCCCCATTAGAAGCAGTGACCTATAATAATCTGAATTATACATTATAGCATTGTTATTGCCCAATAAGGCATCATATACCTTGGCAATGCCGATGATGAAAACAATAACATATCCACCGCGATAAGAATTGGGCAATAAATTATAAAGATCATTTAGGTTTAAAACAATCAAAATAAATATGAGCCCAGATACTATAAATAAAGTCAGGGAACTCTTTTGATATAGTATTTTTAGTGCCTTTAAATCCTTTTTATGAAGTATCTCAGCGGTTAAAGGATAGGTTATATTATGCATGGATCTTGACGGAACAGCTATAACAGTTGCAATATAACCAGCCACACTGTAGTAGGCCACATTTTTAATTTCAATAAATTGATTGAGCATTACCTTATCTACCTCCAGTAAAACAATTGCTGCCGATCCGCCTAAAATAATAAGTGCGCTATAATTAATAATTTCACGAGTGTTGTCCGGAAGCTTAAAATCTAACTTTAAATTCAGTAATCTTAAGGCATATAGCTGCATTATCAGGGTCCTGAGAACATACATCCCCACCAATGTATTTAGAAAGGTTAATACAGAAATAAAGTTCCAATACACCATTAAAAGTAAAATGGTAACCACTATTCTACTGAAAACTTCTTTCATGAAATTCCCAAAAACGGACTTCATCTGAACTTTGGCCCAGGCATAAAATACCTCAAAATAAGCCATCGCCATCCCAATAATAAAAATATGCCAAACATACCCTTTAACTATAGGGTTCTCCTTGGATAAAAAATCGCCGATAGCCTCATTGGCAAAATAGGACACCATTGCAATAGGTATCACAAGAACAAGTGGCAATAATACCATTAAGGTCAAAAAACTATCTCTACTTTTAAGTTCTTGAAAACCGGAATAATATTTGATCATGGTATTTGGAATCCCAAATGCCAAAAGTGGCATCAAAACAGAAGATGCCGAAAGTATTACATTGACCAATCCAAAATATTCATCCGACAAAAATCGTGTATATAAAAAGAGTAGATTCAAAGCCCCTATGGCAAAACCACCATAGGTAATCAATGTATTGTTCAATGATTGTTTTAAGACTATTCCCATGCTAAGTACTTGGACAACTTCCTAGTTAATTCCCTTCTGTGGTAATGCTCTATTTTTGCAGAAGACAATACCAATTGTTCCTTCTTATAATCCTGAAACCACGCCAACAAAGTGCTCTTCAATTCATTAGCCTGTTGGTAGTCATAAGTTTTACCGGTATTAGACTCTGAAATAAGGCTTCCTACCTCCCAATTGGTTGGGCCTACGCCCAATATAGGTCTTTTTGCAGCCATATATTCAAATACTTTTCCTGGGATAATTCCTTGGGTCTCTTCTGAGTCTATCTCTATCAATAATAATACTTGGGATTTTTTTTGATACTGCAACGCTTCTTCATGGGAAACATAACCTAGAAGTTGGGTATAAGGTTGAAGCCCAAAAAAATAGATGCTTTCCAAGACATCCGAACTTATAACCCCCGCCAATTGTAACTTAAAGTACTTTTTAAAGTCGGGAATTTCGTGAATCAATTCAGAAATAGCCTTCCAAAGGTTTTTGGGGTTTCTACCACTTAGAAGAGACCCAATATGTGAAACCGTGAAATCTATGTCCAATATCCCTGGACCTTCATTTACGGTATCATACCCATTAGTTATTACCTCTATAGGTTTTTTGGTCAGATTTGAAAACTCCTGTTTTGTAGTTTCGCTGGTAACTATAATTTTATCGGCTTCATTTAATACCAATTGTTCTAAACGCTTGTGTTTTTTTCGGGAGGAAACCGTAAGTTTCAATTTATTATGATATCCAATAGAGGTCCAAGGATCTCTAAAATCAGAAATCCACCTCACTTTGCTTCGTTTTTTTAATTCAAGACCAATAAGATGAATGCTATGGGGTGGCCCTGTGGTTATAACAGTTCCAATACCTTCTTGTTCAATAATAGTCGCCAAAAAAGTAACAGATGGTTTTATCCAAAACTTTCTTGCATCGGGAATAAACAGATTGCCACGAATCCATAACAACAATTTTTCCATAACGGATTGGTTATGGGGATCTATTATACCAGAGCTAATCTTTTTTGTCTTATTCTTGGAAAATATTCGCGCAAATCCATAGGGTTCAAGAATAGGCTTCTTGTAAACTTTAATGCCCTCTGGCACTTCCTCCAAAAAAGTGTTATCTATAATAGGATAATTGGGGTTTTCTGGGGTATAAACTATGGGCTCTATATTAAAATCCCTTAGGTATTTCACAAATTTCAACCATCGCTGCACTCCAGGTCCACCTGCAGGCGGCCAATAATACGTAATGATGAGGACCCTCTGCATTAAGCCGTTGGTTTTTCTCTAGATTTCCAAAAGGCATGTCCAATTCCAAAACATAACACAAGTATCATCAGTATAGAACTGGCCATGGTAATATTTCCCCCAATTTTAATAAGGGTCGGCTCAAATTTAAATTCAATTTTGTGTTGGCCAGCAGGTATTTCCAAAGCCCTTAACACATAATTCACCTCAAAATGTTCCTTTAATTTCCCATCGATATAGGCATTCCAACCATGTGGATAATACATTTCGGAAAATACAGCTATGCCCGGTTTGGCATTATTAGAACTATAAATCAAATGATTGGGTTTATAATCGGTAAGCTTAATGGTCGTTGTAGAATCTGTAATATAATTAAGCTCCTCCAAATCGGCAAATTTGGATTTATTAAAAACGGCTTTGTTCTTTACTTCCAAAGAATTTAACGCCATTATTTCATCATTGGCATTATAAACCGGCACCAATTCATTTATAAACCACGCATTGCCATTGGCATCAGGATTTACTGCTGGATAATTTTTACCTTCTTCGTCTTGTTGCACCACATATTTCACATTGAGCATACTTAAAACGCGAACGTTATTCTTTGAGATATGAAAGTCGAACAAGTCTTGGATTCCAGACGGTTTAGCAGCGTGGTAGCCCCAAATGGACTGGTGAAAATATGCCGTACGGCCTCCACCACCTATCTCGGAAGGGTCGTATACCCTAAAAATAGAGGTGTCCTTGGCAATCTGCTTGTCCATATCAGTTTCTTGAAAGGGCTCCAGCATTCTCCTTTGTGCTACAAAATCATCTTCGTTTACGTAACGCTTGGCCACACCTACCAAATCGAACAAGAGTAGAACCCCCAAAATAACAATCGCCAGATTCTGTTTCAATTTATTTTTTAGAAAGAACCAAATTACTAGAGCTGCTAAAGCAACATAGATCAATGACCGTAAAATATCTGAATTATAAACAGACTTTCGATCTGCTACAATTAAGGCAACAATGTCATCACCGTAATACTGCCTGTAAGTTTCATCACTTTGTCCTACAAAATCGAACATTCCTTTTACTAAAAAAAGTACTATTCCGATTCCCATAGTAATGAAAAAAGTGAGTTTTAAATCCTTTAGTTTCTTAGAAGCGTCCAGCTTATTATCAAAAAGTTGTGCAAGACCCAAGATGGCCAAAACAGGTACACATAGTTCAAGAATAACCTGAATTGATGATACCGCCCTAAACTTATTGTACATCGGAAAATAGTCGATCATGACATCCGTAAGTAGTCCAAAATTCTTGCCCCAAGAGAGTAGCAAGGCCATAATTGTACCCCCCAGAAGCCACCATTTCATCTTTCCTTTTACCAAAAAAAGTCCCATCACAAAGAGAAAAAACACAATTGCCCCAATATAGGCCGGAGCGGCAACAATGGGTTGGTCTCCCCAATACAAAGGCAATGTACTTGTGAAATCCAGAGCTTTGGTCCTGGAAATTCCATTTTCCGTTAAAAAAGTATATGTTTTGGAATCGGCTCCCAGATCTTCACCCCCAGAACCTCCAAACAGTCTAGGAACAAACAGATTTAAGGACTCCGCAATACCATAACTAAATTGGGTAATATAATCCCGATCCAGACCGGAACCTTTATCTTGAGGTTCTCCATTGGCATTTATCGTAAGCTCGGATGAACCCCTTGTACTCCAATCTGCATATTCTTTAGTAGCCAATAGACTAGTAGCATTGGCGGCTATTCCAATTATCACAGCTAAAACTAAGATTCCGACCGACACCCCAAAATGCTTCACTTTCTTTTCCTTAATGGCATCTACTAAATAAACACCTCCAAGTATAAGTACCAATAACATAAAATAGTAGGTCATCTGATAATGGTTGGCGCCCACCTCCAAGGCCATGGCTATAGCCGTAAGAAGAAACCCCCAAAGGTATTTTTTTCTGAAAACCAGAATAATTCCACCCAAAAGCATGGGCATATACCCTATTGCATGGGCCTTGGCATTATGCCCAACCCCCAAAATAATTATCATATAGGTGGAGAAACCAAAGGCCAGAGCACCTAAAACAGCTAATTTATAATCTACCTTAAGACAACAGAGTAAAATGTAAAAACCGATAAGATATATAAAGAGATAATCTGCAGGTCTTGGTAAAAAACGGATTATCCGATCCAATTTTTTAACATAGTCATGTGGGTAATATGCCCCTAATTGATAGGTAGGCATACCACCAAAGGCACTATTGGTCCAATAAGGCTCTTCCCCGGTTTTCTTTCGAAAATCGTTTTGTTCTTTGGCCATTCCTGTAAACTGAACAATATCAGATTGTTCTATTACCTTGCCTTGTAATACGGGATGGAAATAAGCGAGGGCGACAATAATAAAAAATGCGGTTGCAAAAAAATGGATAAAAAAGGCTCTTAGACCGTTTCTCATGGTTGGCTATGGTAAAAAGTTATTCAATCTCCTCAAAATCTATATATTCTCCAACATTTTTTGAGGTGTTCTTGTTTTTGGTGGTTTTCTTATCAACTATAACATCGCCTATATGTTCTTCATTTTGATTGTTTTGTTGGGCAAAACCTTCAAACTTTTCCTTAAAATGCTCCTCCGTTTTCTTTGCAGCATATCTAAACATTCTAGGAGCAAACCATTTAGCCAATATTTTAAGCAAATAGTATACTAAGAGTACAATTAGTATCGTTTTTAAAAAACCCATAATTAGTTGACAAATTTTATATCAAAAATACAATTCTAACGTTGTAATAATAGTGCAAAAGTCTTAAAATAATAATAAAATAGTACCTATGGAATATAATGTTTCAACGAATTGCCTAATGAAAATGCTAATATTGGGAATTTTCGCCATTCCATTGGCCGGTTTTTCACAATATACCGATGTTATCAACTCCAACCGACCTGGGCTGTCTGTAAGTGCTTATGCCGTTGGTACAAATGTGTTGCAAGCTGAATTTGGTGTTGCCTATGAACAACAGGACCATACAAGGCTTGCTACCGAATCCAATATTTTTGGGGCAGATCTATCCTTGCGCTATGGCCTACTTTTTGAAACCTTGGAATTGAATTATGAAGGTACTTTCGATAACCAAATTAAAACATATACCAATACTAGTGTTGAAATTAAGAACACCGATTTCTCCAGAAACAGGATAGGGTTAAAATATTTAGTCTACGATCCATTTAAGAATCCTGAAAACAATAAACCCAATTTATACAGTTGGAAGGCAAACTATGGTTTTAAGCTAAAAAACCTGATCCCCGCCATCTCGATCTATGCAGGTGCCAATTTTGTATTGGGCGACAATCCATTTTATAGGGGCGACCCAATAGTCTCTCCAAGGGTTATGTTGGCTACCCAAAGTAGGCTTACCCCAAGATTTGTACTTATTTCCAATATCGCCTATGACAGACTGGGTACCGATTTTCCGGAATGGAATTATACCGTGTCATTATCCCATGCGTTTAGAGACCCTAAATGGAGTGTATTCGTAGAAAACCAAGGTATAAAAAGTGACAGGTACTCCGACGTGCTGCTAAGAGGCGGTGTTGCCCATTTGTTAGGTGAAAATATGCAAGTAGACATGCACCTCGGGGCCAGTTTTAAAAATACCCCTAGCAGGATTTTTGCGGCAATGGGATTTTCTTATAGGATAGACATGCACAAGGATAAGGTAAAGGCCATTGAAGATCAAAATGCAGGAGAAAATGGAGGCCCTATAGGCAAGAACGCCATGAAGAAAAAGAAAAAAGGAAAGAATAAAGGTTCCGGTGCTGAGGATATAGATTTAGGGCCTACAAAAAAACAATTGAAAAAATTAAAGAAAAAGGAAAGGAATAGGGACGATTCCGAAATAGATTTCTAACAAATTAACAATAGTACTTTTTCCTATAGATTAATATTGCTAATATTGGACCATACAAGAAATATAGTATGGTTACTTTAAAAGAAGCAAAAACAAAATCGGAACTTAAAGATTTCGTAAAATTCCCATTTTCACTATATAAGGACTCCCCTTATTGGGTTCCTCCTATCATCAATGACGAGTTGGAATCCTTTGACAAAAACAAAAATCCCGTCTTTAAAGATGCGGATGCTTGGTTCTATCTGGCTTACAAGGACAACAAAATAGTAGGTAGGGTGGCTGCCATTGTCAATCGACTGGAAGTACATCAGCAAAACGTTAAGAAAATGCGTTTTGGTTGGTTCGATTTTATTGATGACTACGAGGTAACGGAAGCACTATTAAGCAAAGTGGCCGAAATTGGAAAAGAACATAAGTTAGCTTATATGGAAGGCCCTGTGGGTTTTTCCAACTTGGACAAGGTTGGCGTACTTACGGAAGGGTTTGACCATATAGGTACCATGATTACTTGGTACAACCATCCTTATTATCTAAATCATTTTGAGAAGTTCGGTTTTATCAAGGAAAAGGAATACGTGGAAAATAAATTTCCGTTTAGCAACGCAAATCCCAAATTTTTTGAAAAGGCGAACGACTTGGTAAAAAAAAGGTATGGTGTTAAAGCACTTAATTTTACCAAAACCAAGGATGTCCTGCCCATGGCGGATAAAATGTTCGATCTTTTCAATGAATCCTATGCTTCCCTATCCTCGTTTGTGCCGATTACCGATATCCAAAAAGAATATTTTAAGAAAAAATATATCAGTTTTATAAATCCCGAATACATTAAATTTATCCTCGACAAGGAAGATAAACTAATTGCTTTCGGAATAGTTATGCCTTCGTTCTCCAAGGCGTTACAAAAAGCTAAGGGAAAGTTATTTCCATTCGGAATATTCCACCTATTGAATGCCAAAAAAAATAGCAAAGAGGTTATTTTTTATTTGATCGGGGTTCATCCGGAATATCAAAACAAAGGTGTTACAGCAGTTATGTTCAGCGAATATCACAAAACTTTTACGCAAAAGGGCATTGAGGGTTGCGTTAGGACCCCAGAATTGGCGGATAATGTAGCTATTCGCCAGTTATGGAAGCATTTTGATCCAAAAATCCATAAACGAAGGAGAACCTATAAATTTGAATTATAACCGAAGAATTTCGTAGCCCTTAGTTATTGGGCCAAACAAAAAAAAGCCAACTTGTACAAGTTGGCTTTTTCTTTTCCCCGCATCCGAAATACTGCGGGTCAAACGTTTAATATTTTTAATTAAGTGGATTACACATTAAACCTAAAATGCATCACATCGCCATCTTTTACAATGTATTCTTTACCTTCCACACGCATTTTTCCAGCTTCCTTCACTTTAGCCTCACTTCCAAAAGAAACGAAATCATTATAGGCAATAACCTCTGCTCGAATAAACCCTTTTTCAAAATCGGTATGAATAACGCCAGCGGCTTGTGGTGCTGTAGCACCCACTGGAATGGTCCACGCGCGTACCTCCTTCACTCCTGCCGTAAAATAAGTCTCCAATTCCAATAATTTATAAGCTCCCCTAATTAATTTGGCAGAACCGGGCTCTGTTAACCCCAAATCTTCCAAAAACATTTGTCGCTCCTCATAACTCTCTAATTCCGTAATATCGGCTTCAGTACCCACAGCCAAAAAGATAACCTCGGCCTCTTCATTGGCAACTGCGGCTTTAACTTGTTCCACATAGGCATTACCTGTGGTGGCTGCATCTTCGTCAACATTACAAACATACATTACAGGCTTATCCGTTATAAACTGTAAAGGCCTAACAAACTCCACCCTATCATCAATACTAATATCAAGGGCTCGTACCGATGTACCTGTTTCAAGACCTTGTTTTATTTTTAATAAAACTGCTTCCTCTTTTTGAGCTTCCTTATTTCCGGTTTTGGCGGCCCGCTTTACTTTTTCAAGTTTTTTATCCACCGTCTCCAAATCCTTTAGTTGCAATTCGATATCAATCGTTTCTTTATCCCTTACTGGATTGACCGAACCATCGACATGGACTATATTCTCGTTATCAAAACAACGGAGTACATGCAAAATTGCATCTGTTTCACGAATATTACCTAAAAACTGGTTGCCAAGGCCTTCCCCCTTACTGGCTCCCTTTACCAATCCCGCAATATCCACAATCTCCACAGTTGCCGGTAATACACGTTCTGGATTCACAAGTTCTTCCAATTTCTGTAATCTTGCGTCCGGTACATTTACGACACCTATATTAGGTTCTATGGTACAAAATGGAAAATTGGCACTTTGTGCCTTTGCGTTGGACAAACAATTAAAAAGTGTTGATTTTCCAACATTGGGCAATCCTACGATACCTGCTTTCATGGTCTAGATCAATTACAAACTGGAGCTATTATTAAAAACCTTTCTCCCAGCTTTTTTTAAACAGCTGCAAAGATACTATTTATGTCCATTTATAAACATACAAAGCCCATCTTAAATTAGGTAAAAATAAATTACTTAAATTTAGAAGTTAAACACTAAAACTCAATCATTATGAAAAAAACTATTTTATTGACACTTGTTTTGTTAGGCAATCTTTCTTTGTTGGTTGCGCAAAACTCCGTGTCCGGTAACGTAACAGATGAAAGTGGCGAACCCTTGGTCGGTGTAAACATTGTGGAAAAAGGTACTACCAATGGAACAACAACGGATTTTGATGGCAATTATCAAATATCCATATTTGATAATGCAACCCTAGTTTTTAGCTATATAGGATATAACACCCAGGAGGAAGTTGTTTCTGGAAAATCGGTAATCAATGTTTCTCTATCCGGAGGGATGATGTTGGACGAAGTTCAATTGGTAGGCTCAAGGAGCCCGAAACGAACTTCAACTGACACGGCAGTACCGGTAGACGTAATTGACATCGCAGAAATTGCTACCCAATCCGGCCGTGTTGAAGTGAATGAACTTTTGCAGTATGCAGCTCCTTCCTTCAACGCCAATAAACAATCAGGATCAGATGGTGCTGACCATATTGACCCGGCCACACTTAGAGGGCTTGGACCAGACCAGACCTTGGTACTTATTAACGGAAAAAGAAGGCATCAGTCTTCTTTGGTCAATGTTTTTGGAACTAGGGGCCGAGGTAATACCGGGACCGATTTAAATGCGATTCCTGCATCTTCCATTAAACGAATAGAAATATTACGTGACGGTGCAGCCGCACAATATGGTTCGGATGCCATAGCAGGGGTAATCAACATTGTCCTGAAAAACCAAACGGATAAAGTATCAGGTTTCGTAAGTTATGGCGCGTACAGCACTAATGCCAAAGGAGATTTTCCTGCTGGAACACCCAATACCGATGGTAATAGATTGGATACCGAAAAAGATGGAAACGCTATGGCTAGTGACCGAAATTTTGACGGAGGTTCCATAAAGGCAGGTGTTAATTTTGGTGCCGCTATTGGAAATGATGGTGGCTTTGTAAATGTTACTACAGAATATGTTAGTAAGAATAAGACCTTGCGACCTGGATTCGATTTTAGACGAGGCTTTGGAGAAGCTGCCATAGATGGATTTAATTTAATGTTAAATGCCTCTGTACCCCTTTCCGACCATTCTGAAGTATATGCTTTTGGTGGAAGAAATTATAGGGATACCGATGCCTATGCCTTTACAAGAAATGGCGGTAACAGGGTAATCCCCTCAATATATCCAAACGGTTTTACACCAAGAATCACCTCGAACATCATAGATAATTCTTTTTCGGCCGGATTTAAAACAGAATTGGATAGTGGCTGGAAACTGGATATAAGCAATACCTATGGCAAGAATAACTTTCATTATTACATTAAAGGAACACTTAATGCTTCTTTAGAAGATGTTTCCCCTACCGATTTTGATGCAGGGGGGCATAGCCTGACACAAAACACGGTGAATTTAGATTTTTCCAAATATTATGAAGATGTTTTGGAAGGCATGAACTTGGCTTTTGGCTCCGAGTATAGAACCGAAAACTTCATCATTTTCGCCGGTGAAGAAGGATCCTGGGGCACTTATGACGTAAATGGCCTCTTAATAACGGACCCTGCCAATCAGACCCAGCCTACAGATCCAGACTCGGGTGATGCTCGTCCAGGCGGTTCACAAGGCTTTCCAGGATATAGTCCTAAAAACGAAGTTGATAGAAGTAGAAGCAATTTTTCCCTCTATGCTGATGGAGAATTTGATCTTACTGAAACATTTCTTTTAAACGCTGCAGCGCGTTTTGAGAATTTTAGTGATTTTGGAAGTACCCTGAACGGGAAATTGGCCGCAAGGTTAAAGGCATCGGACAATGTAAATATAAGAGGTTCTGTGAGTACAGGTTTTAGAGCCCCTTCCCTAGCCCAGAAATACTATAACTTACAGTTCACGAATTTTGTAGGTGGCGCGGCATTGGAATCATTGTTATCACCTAATAACAGTCCTGTTACTGCTTCATTTGGAATAGACCAGTTAAAAGAAGAAAAGGCACTTAATGCCGGTTTAGGTTTTGCCGCAACTTTTGGGGATTTCACCGCGACAGTGGACGGGTATTATATTAAAGTAGACGATCGGATAGTGCTAACGGGTAATTTTGATGCCCCACAGATTCCCAACGTGGAAGCCGCGCAATTTTTTGTTAATGGCGTGGACACAAAAACCACCGGTTTGGATATTGTATTGGCCTGGAAGAAAAACTTCGATGGCAATAGGCTATCGGCGACCTTTACAGGTAATATAAATGACATGAAGATCGACAAGGTAAATAATGGAAATTTGGATGAGCAAACCTTCTTTGGAGAGAGGGATAAAGGATTCTTATTGGCTTCCGCACCAAAAAGTAAATTTACCCTAAATATGAATTATAAGAAGGACAAGTTTGATGCCGGGCTGGCTTTTACCCATTTTAGCAAGGTAGAATTATTGGATTATCAGATGTTGGAACCCACCGCGGATTACGACAGTTTTGATGACCAAATAAATCAGGCAACTGATACCTATGACGCCAGGCTGATAACCGATCTTGTTTTTGGTTACGAATTGTGTGATGGCCTCAAATTAAATGTCGGTGCCAATAACTTACTTAATGTATATCCAGATCAGCAGGATGACTGGGTAGAAGGTGGTGGTTATTGGGATTCTGTCCAAATGGGATTTGGAGGGGCTTATTACTACGCCAAAGTAGGATTTACATTTTAAAAAACATTATGTAAAAATGCAAGAAGGTTGCCTTTAAAGGCAACCTTCTTTATTTCGTCAAAATTCAACAACCCTTATTCCTTAGGAGGAATCATTCTAAAATCTCCCCAACAACCTAAGGAAACAAATATTCAACCCAAAAACCACAAAGGGATTGCTGAAAAATATTATTAAATGACCTATTCAGGGTGCATAAAACGTTGCTTGCCCAAAAGTACTTCTTCAGACTCTACATTGGCGTCATCCGGAATACAGCAATCCACAGGGCAAACCGCGGCACACTGGGGTTCGTCATGAAATCCTTTACATTCCGTACACTTATCCGGAACAATAAAATATATCTCGTCACTTACTGGCTCCTGTGATTCCTCGGCATCAACTGCTTTACCATTAGGTAAAACTACATTGCCCTTTAAAAGGGTTCCGTCGCTATAACGCCAATCATCCGCACCTTCATAAATTGCAGTATTTGGGCATTCTGGTTCACAAGCTCCACAATTTATGCATTCATCTGTTATTATAATTGCCATATTTTTCTATTTCTTTATGCTGATTTAATTTCAGTATCAATACTTTTGTACAAAGGTAAAGCCTAATAAAATCTTTTACAAATATAATGACTGACCTTAGACATAGACTTGATGCTTTTGTTAAACTTGGTAGTTTTTTCAAAGAATATTGCAAATATGCAAAAAACCAAACTCAAATAGATGATAATCAGCATACATGGTTTATAAAATTCGATGAAATACTGACCTTGGCCGGACATAAGAATGGTTGGTTTACCCCTGAAAACATTTTATTTAGTTTAGAGAGTTGGGCGGAATTATTGACACCATCAACTTTGGAAAATTGGTTAGCGGCCTATGAATTGGATAAAAGCAATCCAAAATGTGTCGCCTTGATTATGGCTGGCAATATTCCTTTGGTGGGATTTCATGATTTTTTAAGCACTATAATCACTGGAAATAAGGCCCTAGTAAAACTCTCTTCCAATGACAAAATATTACTGCCCTTTGTTGGCCAATATTTAATTGAAATGGAACCTTCCCTTAAGGACCAAATTTCCTTTGCCGATGGCAAACTAGAGGATTTTGATGCTGTAATTGCTACGGGAAGCGACAATACATCGCGATATTTTGAGCACTATTTCGGAAAAAAACCTAATATCATTAGAAGAAATCGGAATTCGGTAGCCATTCTAAGCGGTACCGAAACCAGTGAAGAATTAGAAGCTTTAGGAGAGGATATTTTTAGATATTACGGCTTGGGCTGTAGGAGCGTTTCAAAATTATTTGTACCTAAAGATTATAATTTTGATGCCCTTTTTAAAGCCGTCTACCCCTTCAATACCATCATAGAACATCATAAGTATGCCAATAATTATGACTATAACAAGGCTGTATACCTTATGAGTTTGTACAAAATATTGGAAAATGGTTTTCTTATGTTAAAAGAAGATAAAAACTATGGCTCTCCAATTGCCACCGTTTTTTATGAGTTTTATGATACCCTTGAGGAGTTAAAAATCAGACTAACAAATGAAAAGGAAAAGATTCAGTGTGTAGTGGCCAATGGCTTTAAGAATGATGAGATTCTTTTTGGCCAAACCCAAAAACCATCTTTAAGCGATTACGCCGATAATATTGATACTGTTGATTTTTTGTTGAAAACATAATACAATAATTTTTGAGGACAGTACCTAACTTCCTAAAATATTTATGACCTTTAACCCTTGTAAAATATAAAGACTGAATTTTGCGATTTTTCAATAATAACAGTAATTAAGACAAATGACAATTAATTAAGATTATTGCTGCCATGTCATTGCTATTACTAAAAATACCTTGGGCATGGAGTATAATCTTTGATCAACCATAAAATAAGATAAATGAAAAAACATAATTTTAGTGCTGGCCCTTGTATTTTACCACAGGAAGTAATTATGAAAGCTTCTGAAGCTGTAATGGATTTTAATGGTATGGGACTTTCCCTTATCGAAATTTCACATAGAAGTAAGGATTTCGTAGCCGTTATGGATAGAGCCAGATCATTGGCCCTAGAGCTATTGAATTTGGAGGGGAAGGGCTATCAAGCCTTGTTCTTACATGGCGGTGCTAGTATGGAATTTTTAATGGTCGCCTATAATCTACTGGAAAAGAAAGCAGGGTATCTCAATACAGGTACCTGGGCAGATAAAGCCATTAAGGAAGCTAAACTCTTCGGAGAGGTTATCGAAGTTGGTTCCTCCAAAGACGAAAATTTTAGTTATATACCTAAAGGCTATAGCATTCCCAACGACCTGGATTACTTACATCTTACCTCCAATAACACCATTTTTGGAACTCAAATAAAGAAATTTCCAAAAACAGCGGCTACCTTGGTTTGCGATATGAGTTCCGACATATTTTCCCGACAATTGGATTTCTCCCAATTTGACCTTATTTATGCTGGGGCCCAAAAGAACATGGGACCGGCAGGAACTACTTTAGTGGTGATAAAGGAAGAAATTTTGGGAAAGGTAACCAGAAAAATCCCTTCAATGTTGGATTATAAAGTGCATATAGATAAGGAAAGTATGTTTAATACACCTGCTGTTTTTCCCGTTTATGTTTCAATGCTTACCTTGGAATGGCTTCAAAACTTGGGAGGAATTGCTGCTATTGAGGAGATTAATGAAAAGAAGGCGCAGCTATTGTACTCAGAAATAGATTTGAATCCTTTATTTAAAGGCTACGCACAAAATGAAGATCGTTCCAATATGAACGCCACCTTCACCCTTGGCGAGGAAAAACTTAAAGCCGTATTTGATGGGATGTGCAAGGAGGCCGGAATAATTGGATTAAACGGACATCGCTCGGTTGGAGGCTACAGAGCCTCTATGTACAATGCCCTTTCTTTGGAAAGTGTTGGTACCTTAGTAGATGTGATGAGCGAATTGGAGAGGAAGGCCTAGAAAACTAAATTGCTTTGCCAACTTTGACCAATTCTGGAAACTCTAGTAAAAATGAAGATCATGACCTCTGATTCCAGTGCTGTCTTAATCAAAAATGATTTCATTGTAAAAAGAGCCAAGGCCATAGAATATACCCTTGATAAATTGGATGACGTTTAGGTTGATCAATGGGAATTGAATCGTTTATGGGAATTTGACGTCAATATTCGTTGGTAAATGGCACATCAACCACATATTGACTAAAATTTTTAATTCCGGTAAAGTTTATACGGACACTCAAAATTTAGAATTTAATAAATAGCATTTATAATGAAAATTTTAGCAAACGACGGAATATCAAAAAGTGGTATAGAGACATTGGAAAATGCTGGGTTCGAAATTCTCGCGGTCAATGTGGCCCAAGAACAACTTGTTGCCTATATCAATCAGAATAAAATTTCGGTGTTATTGGTCAGAAGTGCCACTAAAGTAAATAAAGACCTTATAGATGCTTGCCCTACCTTAAAAATAATAGGCCGCGGTGGTGTAGGTATGGATAATATAGATGTAGCACACGCCAAATCCAAAGACATACATGTAATAAACACTCCGGAAGCTTCATCATCCTCTGTTGCCGAATTGGTCTTTGCCCACTTGTTCAGCGGGGTGCGGTTTTTACACGATGCCAATAGAAATATGCCCTTGGAAGGGGATAGTAATTTTAAAAAACTTAAAAATGCCTATGCCAAAGGCATTGAGCTAAGAGGCAAAACTTTAGGAATAATCGGATTGGGAAGAATTGGTGTAGCAACTGCAAGAATAGCTTTAGGGATAGGTATGAAAGTTATTTTTACCGACTCCCTATTGGATGAGGCTACCGTTACGGTTCCTTTTTTCGATGGCCAATCCATTTCGTTCCAACTTACAGGAATCTCTTTAGAAAATCTATTAAAAACTTCGGACTTTATCAGTCTGCATGTGCCTGCCCAAAAATCGTATGTGATTGGGAAAAAGGAATTTGAATTGATGAAAAATGGTGTTGGTATTGTAAATGCTGCACGCGGAGGTATCCTGGATGAGGTGGCCCTTGTTGATGCCTTGGAAAGCGGGAAGGTTGCCTTTGCCGGATTGGATGTTTATGAGTCTGAACCTATACCGGAAATAAGGATCTTAATGCACCCCGATATTTCCTTAAGTCCACATATTGGAGCTGCAACCGAGGAAGCCCAAGATCGGATAGGGCTGGAATTGGCATCCCAAATTATAGAACTTTACAAATAATTGCCCAATGGGATTAAACAGACCATTTAATCTCTTTTTTGTACCTTGATGAAAATTAATTTCTAACCCTTATAACTATAAAAATGTCAGGATTATTGGATTTATTAAGTAGCCCTCTTGGAAAACAACTAATTAGTGGTGTTGCTGGTCAAACAGGACAACCGGAAAGTAAAACAGCAGACGTTTTAAGTATGGCAATGCCACTGCTGTTAGGTGCAATGAAAAAAAATGCTTCCTCACCTCAAGGGGCCGAGGGACTAATGAATGCATTATCATCCAAACACGATGGCGGGTTATTGGATAACCTTGGAGGTTTATTCGGAGGCGGTGTAGATCAGTCAGTAATGGATGACGGTGCTGGTATATTGGGACATGTTTTTGGAGGAAAGCAAGCTAATGTTGAGAATGCTTTGAGTCAGAAATCAGGTTTGGATGCTGGTTCTGTAGCACAAATCCTTAAAATAGCAGCTCCTTTGGTAATGGCGTATTTGGGAAAACAAAAGGCTCAAAGCAATGTAAATGATTCCAATGGATTAAATAGTTTATTGGGCAGCATGTTGGGAGGACAGCCACAACAGAACCAAAGTTTAATTACAACCCTGTTGGATGCCGATGGTGATGGAAGCATTTTGGATGATGTTGCAGGAATGGTTATGGGAACCAGTAAAAAGAAAGGTGGATTAGGAGGCTTACTTGGTGGGCTTTTTGGAAAATAACAGATTTAACATTTTTTATGAAAAGCCATTTGTTATTCAAATGGCTTTTTTTGTACCTTATAAGGAAGAATCGGATATAATAATGGTAGGAGTAAAACACATTATTTTCCCACATTTTAATAAGGAGTATTGAAAATAAAGAGCAATGAAAAAATATATATTTACTATCGGCATCCTGGCGTTGTTTATCTTATCTATAGTCAATTGCAGCAGTTCCAAGAAAGCAATTTCCATTACAGATGATGAGAAGGCGGCTTTTTCCCAAACCAAAGGTGACACCATATCCATCAAGGACGATAAAACGGCATATGAAATTATTATTATAGAACCTGGATTTGACTTTTGGCTACAGAGCATTGCCAAGCCCGAAGGTTTTTATTCCCAATCTTATTTGGAAAATAGAAACAGAATCTATGTCCTGGAGTGGAATTCAAGGGTAACACAACCCTTTAGATATAGTCCCAATCTTTATGAATTGCAGATCGACTATAACTCCAATACTGATTATGGTTATGAGGTGAATTATAAACTATATAATTACTTTATTTATTTCCAACGTAAATACAATCAAAGATTGGGGCCATTTGTTCCCCGTGTATAAAAAGTTATCTTTGTGTCGATTTATTAGCGTATGAAGAAATTAAAACAACGTTGGGGAGTAAGCTCTAATCTGCAGCTCACGATAATTTTTATAGTATTCTCCATTACAGGTTCATCAGCGGTTTATGCTGCAAAACCCTTTCTTAATTGGATCGGATTGAATAGGGATAATTTTTCTCCCGATTTTATTTGGGGAGGTCTTATTTATTTATGTTTTAGAATTTTATTAATCTTCCCCATTTATCAATTTCTATTAGTAATCTACGGGTGGTTGTTTGGCCAATTCAAATTCTTCTGGGAATTTGAAAAAAAAATGTTAAGCCGTCTCGGTTTAGGTTTTATAATTAAATAATTTATATTTTTCTTAACAAATATTTTGTGGCTATACCACTAGATTTGAAGAGTGAAGATTAATTTAAGAAATACCTTATTTTCTTTTATTGCTGCCCTCTTGGTCGGCTTAATAACGCTTCCTTCTGTTTTAAAACTAAAACATGCCATCTTTGAGCATCATACCTTTGTTTGTAAAGAAAAAGGTAAACTGCACATACATGAGGTAGAACTGGATTGCGATTATCATAAATTCAATTTAACCCCTTTTTATTCTAGTCTACAACAAGAGTTCCTGACATTTTCAGTGATCCCCAAATCCACGAAAATCATAAACTTCTATAATTTCTTAAGCAAGTATCAAAAACTTCATTTCTCCCGTAGAGGCCCTCCCCGTCTATCATAAATTGCCAATAATAAATTAGTAGCGTATGGTTTTCATCACGGAGGATACTCAATCCAGTTAAAATATATAACGATTGAAATCTGTCTGTGGACAATTACTCACTGCTACCTAATAAGCTCTTGATTGGACATATATGCGCCTATTGCCATATAACGAACTATCATGATTTGACACAACTTTGGGCAATAGCTAAAAAATTTTAAAAAGTGCATGTCTTAATTTTTAAAATATGCACAATCTGCCCATAAGTCAATAAGTAAAAACCGGAGCTTATAAATTCAATTAAAAAATAACAAAGTGCATGTAAATGGCCAATAAGCCAATTTACAACATATAAAATTTCAATAAATGAAAAAAATATTCTTGTCATTGCTAAGCATGTTGACATTCATTGTCGTCAGTTCCCAAAATAACCTTAGCGGTAAGATAACCGATCAAGAGAATGGAGAGCCTTTGGAACAGGTATCCATATACTTCCCTCAATTGGAAAAGGGAAGTGTTACCAATACTAGTGGGGAGTATAAAATAGATAAGCTTCCCGTTGGATCCTACAAAGTGGTAGCCTCATATATTGGGTTTCAAAGCTATTCAAGTACCATAAACATTACGAATGGGGAAAACCAATTAAATATTACATTAATGCCCAGTGCCATTGAAATGGAAGAGGTAATAGTTTCTACTCCTTTCCATAAATTACAAAGTGAAAATGTCATGAAGGTGGAGTATTCAAAAATGGCTACACTAAAGACCAAAGGAGCCACAACACTGGCAGAAGGAATTACAGATATTCCCGGTGTAAATGTAGTTTCTACAGGAGTAGGCATTGGAAAACCTGTTATTAGGGGGCTTACCTCCAATCGGGTTTTGGTATACACTCAAGGAATCCGTTTGGAAAATCAACAATTTGGAGATGAACATGGACTTGGGGTGAATGATGCCGGCATTGAGAGTGTGGAAGTAATTAAGGGACCTGCTTCTTTGTTATATGGGTCCGATGCCATGGGCGGTGTAATTTATCTTAATCCAGAGAAATTCGCCGATGCAAAAAAAACAGAGGGAGATCTCAACCTTAATTACTATTCCAACACCCAAGGATTAAATGGGGACTTCGGAATAAGGACCTCAGCAAATAAAATGAAGTATTTACTCAGGGCCGGAACTACTTCACATGTGGATTATACCACTGGAAAAGGCGATAAGGTAACCAATTCCCGTTTTAAGGAAAGTGACATCAAATTGGGGACCGCATATCAGTCCACCAACTTTAAAACAGAAGTTAGGTACAATTACAACAAATCTGATTTGGGCATTCCGGAAGAAATAGGGATTCAGACCAATGAACGCAAACCTGACCTCCCTTTCCAAACTATAAACAACCACATACTAAGCTCTAAAACCAACATGTTTTTTGATAGGTCGAGTTTGGATTTAACCCTTGGTTATATATTTAATAATAGAAAGGAATTTGAAGACGTGGGATCAGCCGCCTTGGATATGAATTTGTCTACCTTAAACTACAATTTGTTATATCACCTTCCTAAATGGAAAAAGTTTGAGACCATTGTGGGCGCACAGGGCATACATCAGACCAACACCAATTATGGGGAAGAAGCCCTGATACCGGATGCAACCACCAATGATATTGGGTTTTTGGCAACCTCTCATATTCATTTTAATGACAAAAATGATGTACAGCTCGGTATTAGATACGACCATAGAGCCATTAATGGTGACCAAAATGGTATTGTTGGGGAAGAAGGTTATATAGCCGAATTAAGTAGAGATTTCAGCAGCTTTAATGCCAACATAGGATACAAGTATAATTTTGCCAAGAACTTCAACACCCGATTAAACATAGCCTCTGGCTTTAGGGCCCCAAACTTGGCAGAACTAACCTCCAATGGAGTGCACGAAGGTACCAATAGATACGAAATAGGTAATGCCAATTTAGGTAACGAACAAAATCTACAAACAGATTTGGCCTTGGAATATAAAAGTGAACATTTGGAATTTTACGCCAACGGTTTTTACAACACCATTAGGGATTACGTGTTTATTGCGCCCGATGGAACTTTTGAGGGAGCGGACGCCGTTTTTAGGTATGAGCAGGAAAATGCCGAGTTGTACGGTGGGGAATTTGGATTTCATCTTCACCCCCACCCCCTGGATTGGCTGCACTTGGAAAGCAGTTATCAGACCGTGAGGGGCAAATTAAAAAATGGAAGCAATCTACCCCTAATCCCTGCCAACTCAATGACCAATACGCTAAGAGTGGAATTTCAAAAAAATAAAGAATGGATACACAGTAGTTATGCATTTGCAACCTTAAACTCAGTATTTAAACAAAATAAAATAAGTGATTTTGAGACACCTACAAACGGCTACACCTTGTTAAATATAGGATTGGGTGGCCAACTTATTGTGGCCAATCAGGATATTAATGTTAGGCTAAGCGCAAACAACCTACTGAACGAAAATTATATATCCCATTTGTCCCGATTGAAGACCGATGGAATATTAAATCCAGGAAGGAATATTTCAGTTGGATTAAGCATTCCTTTTTAAGGTCCAAATATGACTGTATGACATTTAAATAAATTATCCCGACGGTTTAGGCTTACCTAGGCCGTAGGTTAATTGTTTCCAAAAAGACTTCGGAATTTTCTCATCTCCTTTAAAGCCCAATTCAATAGTGCCACTATCCTCCGGGATATAATTGGTTTTAAAAATATAATCCCAAAGACTAAGGCTGATTCCAAAATTTACGCCGTATTTCCCATCTGGCAAATCGTGCGCATGATGATACAGGTGCATTACGGGATTGTTTAAAACATATTTCAAGGGACCCCAGGTAATTTTTATGTTGGCGTGGTTAAAATGACCAATGGAAATTGCCAAAAAATGTACAATATAGGCTTGTTCCGGTTCAAATCCCCCTAAGATCATTACCCCAAAAGTTTTTAAAGGTTTGTAAAAAACGTTTTCCATCCAATGATACCTTAAGTGGGCGGCAAAGCCCATCTCCTTAACACTGTGGTGTATTTGATGGAATTTCCACAAAAATGGATATTTATGTAGTAAAATATGGGTAAACCATTGGACAAAATCCAAAACCAAAAAGAAAATCAATAATTGGACCCAAGAAGGAAATTGTGACATATCCAATATAGCCAAGCTATTTTTATTAATCCCCAAGTCTCCAAAAAGTAGTCCCAATAACTTATAAAAACCACTTATGGCAATGGCAAAAAGGAAGAAATTAAAAAACATATAAAAGCCGTCCAACCAAAAATCCCTTCGAAAAATAGATTGATTCTTACGCCAAGGAAATAAAATTTCCAGCATCCAAACCAATAGGGAAATAATAATCAACCCCCAGAAATAATTGGTATACCAAGGCACTTCGAATATAATGGACTTCCATGTCCAATTCGCAGTTCCTATAAACGCATTAATAAAAGCTTCAAAATATTTTCCCAAGATCTATTTCCTTAACATTGTCCCACTCCCCTATTCCTCCTTCAATGGATACCATTGGATATTGGTCAGCGCTTCTCTCCTTCCCTTACTCATTGGAGGGTAATTTGTGACCAAATAATTTATAATTACCTTTTCATTATCTCCCAAATCCCATAAGTTCTGGGTTTTTTGCATCCAACGAATGGTCTCTACCCATCGCTCCTCATTCATTCTGTTCTGTATCACTAATTGGGCGGAATGACAATTGGTGCAATTATTCACTACGGCCATTAACCCTTCTCCGTCTTTAAATCCCGTGCGTAAATGAATGCCATTTTCTATCTTATCCCAATCATCATCTTCGGAGGTTGTGCCAATTATTTCTGAACTGGGTGCATCCCCTTTAAACGAAAAGGCAGATGGATCCATCATATAGGCAATTCCCAAAACGCCTATAAGTATCACCATGACGAAGCAAACCACTAAAACACTATAAATGGACTTGACCTGTTTTCTAAAATTATTTTGCTTGTTCATTTAACTAACTTTAACAGCAATTCTATGGCATGCATTATTCAGGTATCCTTTGGGATTCCAACCTGGCAATAACATGGGCTGACTCACTCCGTGGGTATCTGTGGCCCGAGCCCATACTTCGTAATATCCTGTTTTTGGAAAACCGATACTGGCTTTAAAATGCTGCCAAGCCAACCTGTTCGCGGGCTTTTCCAAAGTACAATCGGACCAAGTGGCCCCAAAATCAATAGAATACGAGACTTTGGATATTTCTAATTCCCCTGCCCAAGCATGACCTCTAATATTAAGTTTTTTACCCTTGGAAATAATGGCGCCTGATTTTGGATAGGTAATCAAAGATTTTACTGGCATGGATTCTATAATGCACATGTCCTCATCCTTAACTTCCTCCCCTGGAGCCACTGGGTGACAAGGAACCCTATAGGAAGTTCCCATCATTTTTTCGCCATCATGGACTATATTTCTAATACTAATCCTGTTTACCCATTTACCAGAAGTAGATGCGGGCCATCCACCACAAACCAAACGCAATGGGTATCCATGAACCAAGGGAATATCCTCTCCGTTCATTTTAAAAGCCAATAATGTTTCGTCCTGCAAAGCCTTTGACATAGGTACACCCCTAGATATAGGCTCTTTTTGAGGGTCCCTACTTAAATGCTGATCTGCCGCATGATAGCCGATATAGACGGCATCATCCTTTATTCCAACCTCCTTCAAAACATCTTTGAGACGAACCCCTGTCCAAGAAGCACAGCCAACTGCTCCAATAGTCCATTGGTTCCCTTTCGCCGGCGGATCAAATTCGCTCCTACCATTACCTCCACATTCTACGGTAAGTTGATAGGTGTGATGGGAGAATTTTGATTTGAGTTCTTCCAATGTAAAAGATTTCTTTTCTTTGACCGATTCCCCATCGAATGTAATGGTCCACTCCTTTTCATTTATATTTTCCGGAACCAAACCATTGTTGCGGATAAACATATATTTGTTGGGCGTTATCCTGTCGTCCAATAAATGGGCCACAGCCTCCATATTCCACGGTTTGCTATTGAGCACTACCATTTCCTTATCCTTATTGAACAATTGAAATGGGTCTGGGTCCTGAAGCCCCAATAAGGTATAGTTTTCTGGTATGTTAGATCCAAAAACAATTTCCATACCTAGTATTCCAGCCAAAGAACCTAAGGTGGTTTTTTTGACAAAATTTCTTCTTTTCATTTAACTTGAATTGTAATAGAAGATAAATCTAAGAAAGATATTGGAAATTTTAAGTAACAATGGTCACTTAATACATTTGGATCGGCCTATCTTATTCTATAATGGGCTGATGGTTAAACTACTTGACCGATATAAATTTTTCTTTTTTGAAAGATTTAAAAATATAGGTATAAAACCACATAATCGTAAAGGTGGGGATAACATCCAGGCCAGGAAGCATTTCTTCTACAAAGGTTACTACCCCAGCAACCCGTCCTATCTTCCCTTTGTACAATCTGGTCATTAGCCATCCGGCCACAGGAGCCCAAATAACATCTGAAAATTCACCAATACCAGGAATTATAAAGGAAAGCATTCCTATCCCGTCAAAAAGCAATCCCAAAAATAGATTTCTTAATTTATGGTCTTTTAATGTTGACATATTTAATAATAATAATAATTTACAACAGCTTTTAAATCAAATAGAGTGCCAAAATATGGACCCCTTGATCTTGACTGGTTTTAGGATAAATCTGAACTGATCAATTTTAAGAACTCGTTTCGGGTTTCTATCTTTTCAAACTGACCTCTAAATCCTGAAGTAGTGGTAACTGAGTTTTGTTTTTGCACCCCTCTCATCATCATGCACATGTGAGATGCCTCGATCACTACAGCTACGCCCTGTGGCTTTAAAGTATTGTTAAGGCATTCTAGGATATCATTGGTCAATCTTTCCTGTACCTGCAATCGCCTTGCAAAGACATCGACTACTCTAGGTATCTTACTCAGACCAACAATGTGGCCATTGGGAATATAGGCTATATGGGCTTTTCCAAAAAAGGGCAACATATGATGTTCGCACAAAGAATACATTTCAATATCCTTTATAATGACCATTTCATTGTAAGACTCCTTAAACATCGCCCCCTTGAGTATCTCTACAGCATCTTGTTTATACCCCTGAGTTAAAAAAAGCATTGCCTTCGCTGCTCTCTCAGGTGTTTTAACCAATCCGTCCCTAGTGAGATCTTCTCCAATTTCATTGATGATCGATGAATATCTAGACTTAACCTCGTCAGTAATTTCTAGATTGTATTCTTCCAAACTTCTATATTGTTTCATAAATTTCTAGTCCTAAATTTATTTTTAATCGGCTCGTTTATCCCAACAGTATTATAAACTAACATCCTACTTCCTTTTGATGGATTATGAATTTGTCGCATTCACAATATAAGCATTACCACATAATTAAAAAAGAATATAAAAATAGAATTAAAGTGTAATATAATCGATGTTAATATCACATTTAAACACTATTAAAAAGGCATCGTAAAGCATAAGCATTTTGTAATCTTCTCGTTAATGTTTACTTTCAACCCATATTTCAAAACGATGATCAAGGCTACAAATATCAATAAATTTTACGGAAATCTCCAGGTACTTAAAGGAGTGGACCTTCACATACAAAAAGGAGAGGTTGTATCCATTGTTGGACCGTCTGGAGCCGGCAAAACCACTCTCTTACAAATACTGGGAACTTTGGATACGCAAAGTAATAAAAATGACAGTACCTTACTGATTAATGAAGAGGACGTAACTAAACTATCGGACAAGGCCATGGCCAAATTTCGTAATAGCCATATTGGGTTTATATTTCAATTCCACCAGTTACTACCCGAGTTTACCGCTTTGGAAAATGTATGTATCCCTGCCTTTATTAAGGGAACAAAAAAAGAAAAAGCCGAGGCACGAGCGGTAGAACTTTTGGATTTCTTGGGACTTTCGCACAGATTACAACATAAACCCAATGAACTTTCCGGTGGGGAACAACAGCGCGTGGCAGTGGCTAGGGCCTTGGTCAACAACCCTTCCGTTATTTTTGCCGACGAACCCAGCGGTAATTTAGATTCTGAAAGTGCCGATAATCTTCATAAGTTATTCTTTGATCTTAGGGACAAATTTGGACAAACTTTTGTCATTGTCACGCATAATGAGGAATTGGCAAATATGGCGGATAGAAAACTCACTATGGTGGATGGATCCATTACTCGATGAAAATACTTTATAAAGTATGGATATTTATTAAGGCTCCGGAATATACTAGATTGCTCCATATCCAAAATCCGTTAAGGCTAAGAATTATTTCTGCCCTTCTCGTTTGGGGAATCTTGCTCGGCATGGGTGTTGGCATATTAAATGAGAGGTTAATAGGCTTTTTGGGCATAGACCTTGGGGAGCATGCCATAGAAAGCTTTCTTGAGAACTATTCAACAATCTCATTATTCTTTATAACGGTAATTGTTGCTCCAATAGCAGAGGAGACGCTGTTTAGAGGTCCTTTGATCTGGTTCAGGGGAAAAAAATATTTCAATTACATTCTATACGCTTCCATTTTATTGTTTGCTGGGGTTCATATAACCAATTTTGACCTGCCCAAAGAGATATATTATATAGCGCCTTTATTGGTGTTACCCCAACTTATTTTAGGGGCGTTTTTAAGTTATGTCCGTGTTAAATTAGGACTAATTTGGTCTATTGGTCTGCACGCTTCCTACAATGCCATACTCATTACGCCAATACTTCTTTATAAAATTTTAAATATTCCCCTGGAATGACACAGCAAGAACTAAAAGAATTTTTGGATGCCAAAGTAGAACAATACAATCATCCCGATTTCTTAACTACGGACCCTATCCAGATTCCACATAAATTTACAAAGAAGGAAGATATAGAGATCAGTGGCTTTCTAACAGCTACGATTGCCTGGGGCAACCGAAAAAGCATTATCAACAATGCGGAACGAATGATGGAAATGTTGGACTCCTCCCCTTTCGACTTTGTAATGAACCATGAGGAGCGGGATCTTGAAAAACTTCAAGCCTTTGTACATAGAACCTTTAACGGAGAAGACTTGAGGTATTTTATACGCAGTTTGAATAACATTTACAGCCGTCATTCAGGTTTGGAAGAGTTATTTGCCCAGAAAAGCGATATAACTTCACTACAATCTGCCATCTCCCATTTTAAGACTGTATTTTTTGAACTGGACCACTTACCAAGGACCACAAAACATGTGTCAGACCCCATAAAGGGATCTGCTGCAAAAAGAATAAATATGTTTCTGCGTTGGATGATTAGAGACAATACCACTGGCGTGGATTTTGGCATTTGGAATAAAATTAAACCTTCGCAACTGTCATGTCCATTGGATGTCCATTCCGGTAATGTGGCCCGGAAACTAGGCTTAATCCTTCGTAAACAGAATGACGGAAAAGCCTTGGCCGAATTGGATGCCAATCTTAGAAAATTAGACCCCCATGACCCCGTAAAGTACGATTTTGCCTTATTTGGGTTGGGGGTGTTTGAAAAATTCTAAAGTATTAAACCTTTTTCTCTTGGACCGTTATAGACATAACCTTCTATAAACTGATGAGTCTAGATTATAACCGTAATTATTTATCGTGATCCTTAAGGGATTCTAAAATTTCCATTTCACTGTGTTTTTTTGAAAAATTCATAGCACATTCTATCAATGCCAAATGCGAATAGGCCTGTGGAAAGTTCCCCAATAATCTCTTGGTCTTAAAATCTATATCCTCACTGAACAGACCTAAATGGTTGCTGTAACTCAATAATTGATCAAAATGTTTCATGGCCTTTTCTTCATGGCCTATCTTAAATAGACTATTGATAAACCAAAAAGTACAAATAGTAAAGGAGGACGAGGGCAATCCAAAATCATCTTCATTCTTGTAACGATATAGAAGTCCGTCATTACATAGTTCACGTTCAATGGCCAGCACCGTGCTTACATATTTAGGATCTTTAGGGTCAATAAAACCGTAAGACTCCATTAATAAAACCGAGGCATCCAAATGTGGTGACCCATAAGATTGGGTAAATGCCTGTTTTTCTTCATTCCAGGCGTGCATATGAATATCCTCTCGAATTTCCTTTTCCAAGGTTCGCCATTTATCAATTTTACGTTGCTTGCCAAAAATTTCGGCCACTTTAATAGCTCTATCAACAGCCGTCCAACAGAGAACTTTAGAAAATGTAAAATGCCTATCCTCCGTACGAAATTCCCATATCCCCTTATCGGCCTCTTGCCAATGCTTATTTACGATCCAAACAATTCCCTTAGTAATTCCCCAAAGTTCCTCACCATTTTCTATTTCCGTATCAAATTTTTCCAATTGGGTATAAATGACATCCATTAAGATTCCATAAATATCATTCTGACGCTGCTTATAGGCCGCATTCCCTACTCTAACAGGTTTGGAGCCCTTATACCCGTTTAAATGGTCCAAGGTTTCTTCCGTTAACTTTTTCTCTTTGTTGATGCCGTACATTATTTGCAATTTCTCATCCTTATCGGGCATGAGGTCTATGATAAATTGTAAATACCGCTTGGCAATATTCTTATGCCCCAATTGAGCAACAACCTTGATGACCATCGAGGCATCCCTAATCCAACAAAAACGATAATCCCAATTTCTAACCTCACCAATAGTTTCTGGTAGTGATGTAGTTATGGCTGCCAGCACTGCCCCAGATTTATCATAACTCAACATTTTTAAGGTTAGGGCACTTCTTTTTATCTCAGTATCGTACTTCTTATAAGTGGGCGTCTTACTAGACCAATTTAACCAGTATACCTTGGTGCGCTCCAATTCTAGGTATACCCTTTCCAAAGTAGGTTCCAATATCTTTTCGTTATAACCCAAGAGAAAATAACCATCATTTTCCAAAACTACTTCTCCCTGTTCCAAAACACTTTTTTTATCAAAGGAAGTGTAGAGAAAAAAGGTATCGAACTTAACTTCATGGGTTAAACTGGCTATGAAATGTTTTTTGACATAGGTATTTGTTTTTCCCATGGCGTATTCCAATTTGGGATTGTAAAGCACCCTGAACACGGGTTTGCCAGAAATTAACTTTATATAACGGATAATTTCTGGAGGTGCATTATGGCCTCCGCTTTGCTTATGATAACGTGGCATAAAATCCTGAACTTCAAAACTATTTTTACCATCCGAAAAGGTCGTAACCAAAATAGCAGTTAAAGGAATATACTTTTGGTCTATAGCGTATGAATCATCCACTAAAATTTCGAAACTTCCCCCTATTTCTTCATCAAGAATTTTAGCAAATATGGAAGAGGAATCAAATTCAGGTAAACAACACCAATCCAATGAGCCTTTCTTAGAAATTAATGCAGCACTTCTACAATTTCCTATTATTCCGTAATCTAAATTATCCATATTATATTTTATCCTTTAAATAACCCTCATTAGTAGGATTTACACATCATTTTACCGAAATTTAGGAAAATTAAATTCGAATAACACTGAAAAATGTCAAATTATGGCCAAAACTATCATAATCTCAAATAGACTACCCGTACAATTACAAATTGATAATGGAAGCATCACTGCAATACCAAGTGTAGGCGGATTGGCAACTGGTATGAAATCTGTTCATAAAGGAGGTGATAGCTTATGGATTGGATGGAGTGGGTTAACGGACGAAGAAATCCCTGACGGACTCGCTCCTGAAATTGACAAAGCTCTGGCAAAGCACGGATCTTCTAAAGTAAATCTTAGTTCAGAAGAGGTAGATGGTTTTTACTATGGCTTTAGCAACCGTACAATATGGCCACTATTTCACTATTTTTTGGAATATTCAGAATTTGAGCTTGAAAGCTGGAATACCTACAAATCCGTGAACCAGAAATTTGCGGATGCAATTTTGGAAAAAGCAGGGGACAATGATACCATTTGGGTACATGACTACCAATTGATGCTCGTGCCCCAAATGGTCCGGGAACAACGCCCGGATATTTCCATTGGTTTCTTTTTACATATTCCTTTTCCTTCCTATGAGATATTTAGAACCTTGCCTTGGCGTAAGGAAGTACTAATGGGACTGTTGGGATCGGATTTGATCGGATTTCATACCTATGACTACGAAAGACATTTTTTAAGTTCGGTAAGGCGATTGTTGGGATTGGAAGTGAGTTTTAACGATATCCATCTTGAGGACCGTGTTATAAAAGTAGATTCCTTTCCCATGGGAATTGATTATAAGAAATTTAGTGATGCTGCGAAAAAACATGATGACAACAAATCTAGCCAAAGATCGGAATTACAACGTAGACTGGATATGCACAAAGAATCGGCCCCTGATGCCAAGTTCTTTTTATCAATAGACCGGTTGGATTATTCCAAAGGAATTGCTAAGCGACTCAATGCTTTTGAGTATTTTTTGAACAAATACCCCCAATACAAAGAAAAGGTTAGGCTTATAGTCCTTGCAGTGCCCTCTAGATCAAATGTGCCTCAATATCAATTGTTGAAAAAGGAAATAGATGAGTTGGTAGGGAGAATCAACGGTGAATTTTCTACCGTAAGTTGGACACCCATCTGGTATTTTTATCGCTCTATGCCGTTCGAAAACCTTATAGATCTTTATACCTCTTGTGATATTGCCTGGTTAACGCCCATAAGGGATGGGATGAACCTTGTGGCCAAGGAATATATTGCCACAAGAACAGATCAAACCGGTGTACTTATCCTTAGTGAAATGGCAGGTTCCGCCAATGAGATGAACGAATCACTACTCATAAATCCCAATAATTTTGAAGAAATCGCAGACACGCTCTATGAGGCCATCAATATGCCCGTAGAAGAGCAACAAGCAAGAAATTCAATACTACAAAAAAGACTTGAACGATATAATGTTGAAAAATGGGCCAATGACTTTATGACCTCTTTACAAAATCAAAAAGAAATAGACCATTCTTATAAGTCCCACAGGTTGTCCAACGATATGTTGAAAGTTATTACCAACGATTATAGGACAGCCAAAAAAAGATTACTGTTTCTAGATTATGATGGCACCCTAGCAGGCTTCAACACTGATCCGCAAAAGGCAAATCCCGATAAGCAATTATACGAGCTTTTAGATCAAATTGCAGCACAGGAAAATACGGATATGTATCTAATAAGTGGTCGGGACAAAGACACCTTTACGAAATGGTTTCTGCCAAAGAAGTATAATATGATCGTGGAGCATGGGGTATGGATTTCAGAGGATGGAGAAGAGTTTAGAATGTTGGAAAATGTAAAAAGGGATTGGATGGAAAAAATTCATCCCGTATTGGAATCTTTTGTGGACAGGACACCTGGTAGCTTTATTGAGGAAAAAAATTATTCGCTCGCGTGGCACTACAGAAAGACCGATCCAGATTTTGGACAAAAAAGGGCTACAGAACTCAATACGGTTCTCACTAGTTTAATCGCTAATGACGATTTGAGTATACTGAACGGAAATAAGGTTATAGAAATAAAGAGTAGTAATGTAAACAAAGGGCGGGCAGCAACGCGCGTACTTGCCCAAAAGGAGTATGATTTTGTTTTTGCCATAGGAGATGACTGGACCGATGAATTTATGTTCCAGGAATTACCGGATAGCGCTATCACCGTAAAAGTAGGGCGACAAAAAACTCAGGCCCAATATTACGTGGACAGTATTAAGAACGTTCGGGGCTTGCTTGAACATTTTATTGATCAACCAAAAAAATAGTGGACAACCGGTTTGTTGCGCTGAGGGTTACTTTAATTCATTTTGGCCCAATATATTCTTTATTGTCCATTTCCTAATAAGGTTATGATTTGAAGCAAAAGTCATTTATTCTTCCTATCATTATTATTTCGCAATTTGCGTGTACCTCCTTGTGGTTTGCAGGGAATGCCGTAGTAGATGACCTGATTTTAAAAACCGGCTTGGGGACAGAAATAATTGGCTATGTGCTTACTTCAGTACAATTAGGCTTTATAATAGGCACCTTGGTTTTTTCTCTTTTAATGATTGCCGACCGGTATTCGCCTGCCAAGGTCTTTATGACCTGTGCCTTTTTAGCAGCCCTTTGCAATGCGCTGCTACTTGCCGGGGATATTTCTAAGACTGTACTTTTTATGGCCAGGTTGGGTACCGGATTCTTTCTGGCTGGGATATACCCCGTAGGCATGAAGATTGCCGCAGATTATTATGAACAAGGATTGGGCAAGGCCTTGGGATATTTGGTGGGTGCACTGGTCTTAGGTTCTGCATTCCCGCACTTATTAAAGGGTTTGGAATTAGGGGAAGACTATACCATTGTAATTAAAATAACCTCTTTGATGGCAATTCTGGGTGGGACAGCCATGTATTTTCTGGTCCCCAATGGCCCATACAGAAAACCAAGCAAGGTTTTAAAATTAAGAGCTGGAATTGCCCTTTTTAAAATACCAGATTTTAAAAAAGCGGCAATAGGCTACTTTGGTCACATGTGGGAACTTTATGCGTTCTGGGCTTTTATTCCATTTGCCATAAAATCCTACAACGCCTTGCATACAATACAGCTTCCATTTTCCTTATGGACATGGGCTATTATTGCCCTAGGAGGGATTTCCTGTGCCATTGGCGGACATATATCACTAAAAATGGGTAGTAAAAAGGTAGCCATGGCCTCGTTGTTAATCTCCGGATTCCTGTGCATTGCTTCCCCCTTATTTTTTCTCTTGCCAAACTACCTATTCCTGTTATTATTTTGCCTCTGGGGAATATTTGTAGTATCCGATTCGCCACAATTCTCCACATTGGTTGCCAATGCAGTTCCTCAACAATTGAAGGGTACCGCACTTACTATTGTAAATTGTATAGGCTTCAGCATCAGTATAATCAGTATCCAATTGCTAACTTTTTGGTTGGATGTTGTTGATCCGAGCTATATTTTCACCTTCTTGGCCATTGGTCCAATACTAGGGATATTGGCGCTGCAAAAAAGAGGACTTAACAAATAATTAAGAAGCTATTTTTATGGATAAACGTAAATTACCAATACAAATCAAAGACTAATGCTCAAAATAACTACTGCATGTTTATTTCTGTTTTCTTACTGCCTTTTTGCGCAGACAGACCAGCGTATATATGATATAATAGACAAGGTGTCATCCGAAAGAATAAAAAATGATGTCACCATATTAGCTAATTTCGGTACCCGGCATACGCTGAGCGATACAATTTCCAATACTAGGGGCATTGGTGCGGCAAGGCGATGGATAAAGAGTGAATTCGACAAGATTTCCAACAATTGCAATAATTGTCTTGAAGTGTCCTTCCAAAAGGACTTGGTAAAAAAGGACGAGAACAACCGAATACCTAAAGATGTTTTTGTGGTTAATGTAATGGCCATTCAAAGGGGTTCAAAATATCCTGATAGGTATATTATTATGAGCGGGGATATAGATTCACGTGTCAGCGATGCCAACAATTATACTTTCGATTCCCCTGGTGCCAATGATAATGCCAGTGGTATGGCTGGAACCATAGAAGCTGCAAGGGTCCTTTCACAATACAAATTTGAGAACAGTATAATATACCTAGGGCTTTCTGGAGAAGAGCAGGGTCTTTTTGGAGGTCAGGGTTTGGCCAAGAGTGCCAAGGAAAAGGAGTGGGATATTATTGGGATATTCAATAACGATATGATCGGTAACATAAAAGGTGTTGATGGAACTATTAGCAATACCGATTTTAGAATTTTTTCAGAGGCTGTATCCCCCACTGAGACAGAAAGGGAAAGAAATATGCGCCGTTTTTATGGCGGTGAAGTCGATGGTATTTCAAGACAATTGGCGCGTTATGTGCATAAAAACGTAAAAACCTATATGCCCGAAATGAACCCCATGATGATCTATAGATTGGATCGATTTGGACGTGGGGGACACCATCGACCATTTAATGACGCCGGGTATGCCGGAATAAGGATAATGGAAGCCCACGAAAATTACACCCAACAGCACCAGGACATTAGGGTAGAAAATGGAATTGCCTATGGCGATGTTCTGGAGCATGTAAATTTTGAATATGCAAAAAAACTAACCTCTGTAAATGCCATTAACCTAGCCTCTTTGGCTTGGGCACCTCCCGCTCCCAATGATGTGAAAATTGGAGGGATCGTAGCACCTTCGGCAAGGTTTAATTGGAGCAAGGTTCCCGGAGCAGTGGGATATAAAATATATTGGCGGGATACCACAAGCCCTACTTGGGATCATAGTAGGTTTGTAGGTGATGTCACTGAATTTACTTTGGAGGGAGTGGTAATTGATAATTTTTTCTTTGGGGTTTCAGCCATTGGGAAGGATGGGTTTGAAAGTGTTGTGGTTTTTCCAAATGGTATTTTAAGATAATATAAGAGGTTAGAATAAAATTTTATGAAGTTAAATTTTCAATTACTTATCGTAATGTTGGGTTTTAACGGGTTATTGTTAGGCCAAGAATCAAATAAATTGTCGCAATCCCCAAGACATCAGGAATGGGTAGATTTCACAAGGGATAATGGCAGTGTACTAAAGGCTTTTGTGGTATACCCTGAAAGTAATGCATCGACCAAGGCGGTTATCCTGATTCACGAAAATTTGGGCCTAAACGACTGGGCAAGGACCTTTTCGGACGAATTGGCCGCCCAGGGATTTTTGGTAATTGCTCCAGACCTTATATCCAATACTGTTGAGGGTATTGATAAAACGACCGATTTTGAAAATTCGGATAAAGCTAGGGAAGCCATCTATGCCTTGCAACAAGAGCAAGTTACCAAGGATTTAGACATGGTGTATACCCATGTAATAAATGAGCCATCGAGCAATGGAAAAGTTTCGGTTATTGGATTTTGTTGGGGTGGATCTCAGAGTTTCAATTATGCCACACAAAACCCGAACCTTGAAAGTATCATGGTTTATTACGGAACTGCCCCCAAAGATTTATCGACCTTAAAAAATATTAAATCCCCCGTCTATGGTTTTTATGGTGGAGCCGATAATAGGGTAAATGCCACTATTCCCGATACGGAAAAAACTATGAAAGAATATGGTAACCTCTATTCTTTTGATATATACGAAGGCGCAGGACATGCTTTTATGAGAAGAGGGGCCGAAGAAGCCTATGGTCCCAACACAATGGCCTATGAAAAGTCTTGGAAAAAATTAGTAGCACTTTTAAAATGAAAAAAATAATCTCAGCATTATTGCTGGTCTTAGGGGTCTTCTCCTATGCACAACAGCAAAATTTCACGGAACAGGATTCCCTTAGGGGAAGTATAACCCCTGGGCGGAGCTGGTGGGACCTTAATTTTTATCATTTAAATGTTAGGGTTGAACCCGACGAGAAATACATTTCGGGCAGTAACCTAATTCGTTACACCGTTTTAGAAGAGCAACAGCGGCTACAAGTAGACCTACAACCGCCTTTAATTATTGAAAAGGTTACCCAAGATGGAGAAACTCTCAAGATAGAATCGAATGGGAATGCACATTTTATCACCTTGCAAAAACCACAGCTTAAAGGAGATGTAAATGAGGTAGTGGTGTATTATTCAGGACATCCTAAAGAAGCAGTAAGAGCACCATGGGACGGTGGTTTTTCATGGAAAAAAGATAACAATGGCAAACACTTTGTAGCCACTTCCTGCCAAGGTCTAGGCGCCAGTGTGTGGTGGCCTAATAAAGACCACATGTACGACGAAGTAGATAGTATGGCTATAAGCATTACTACTCCAAAAGGATTGATGGATGTCTCGAATGGTAATCTTTTAGAAGTGGAAGAATATAAAGATAGCAATACCTATCATTGGTACGTGGCCAACCCAATCAACAATTATGGGGTAAATATAAATATGGGCGATTATGTCCATTTTGACGAAACCTACAATGGCGAAAAGGGAAAATTGGCGATGGACTATTATGTTCTTCGAGACAACTTGGAAAAAGCAAAAAAACAGTTTAAACAGGCCCCATTAATGATGGAAGCTTTTGAGCATTGGTTTGGCCCCTACCCTTTTTACGAAGACGGCTATAAGCTGGTAGAAGTACCATATCTGGGTATGGAGCACCAAAGTTCTGTAACTTATGGCAATCAATTCCAGAACGGATATCTGGGCAAAGACCTTTCAAAAACGGGCTGGGGATTAAAATTCGACTTCATATTGGTCCATGAATCCGGACATGAGTGGTTTGCCAATAATATTACCTACAAGGATATGGCAGATATGTGGATTCATGAGAGTTTTACGGCCTACTCGGAAAACCTGTATTTAGATTACCACTTCGGGAAAAAGGCCTCCTCAGACTATGTTGTTGGTACCCGTGAAAATATTCAAAATGACAAGCCTATAATTGGTCCTTATAACGTTAACAAGCAAGGCTCAGGAGACATGTACTATAAGGGAGCAAATATGTTGCACACCTTAAGGCAATTGGTGGAAGATGATGAAAAATGGCGGACTATTCTTCGAGGGCTCAATAAGGAATTTTACCATAAAACCGTTACTACCAAACAAATAGAGGATTATATTAGCAAAAATTCAGGTATAGACCTTACCCAATTTTTTGATCAATACCTGCGCAATAATAAGATTCCTACATTAGAATATAGCGTGAAGGGCAAACAATTACAATACCGTTATGTACATATTGTAGATGGTTTTGACATGCCCCTAAAGGTCAATGTAAATGGTGCCGTAAACTGGTTGTACCCTACAGCGGAGTGGAAATCAGAAACCTTGAAAAAGACCGTACAATCTTTTGGTGTGGATGAAAATTTTTATGTGGACTCCAAAAAAATCTAATTTTTGAAAGTAATTGAAGAATTTTATTTTAGAAACGACACTGAATGGCGAGTCTGGTTGCACAATAATCATGCGAGTAGTTCTGGAGTACATCTTATTTTTTACAAGGTAGCACATGAACAGGATAGCATGCGGTGGGAAGATGCCGTAAAAGTTGCCATCTGTTATGGATGGATAGACAGTACGGTCAAAAGCCTTGGAGAAGGGAAAAGAAGGCAATATTTCTGCCCCAGAAAACCAAAAAGCGTTTGGAGTAGGTTAAACAAAAACTATATTAAAGAGCTTACCGCTTCGAAAAAAATGCACTTCAGTGGGCTTGAAAAAGTTAAAATAGCAAAAATTGATGGTTCCTGGAAGGCCTTGGACGATGTTGAAAATGGCATAATCCCAGAAGATTTACAACTAGTGTTCAACAGAGAGAAAGTAGCCCATATAAATTATCAAGGTTTTGCACCTAGTTATAGAAAAAACTATCTCTACTGGCTCCACCAAGCTAAACGGGAAGACACTAGACAAAAGCGTATTACCGAAATTATATCGCTCTGCAAACAAAATATAAAGTCGAGAAACCAATAAATGGTTAGCTTAGTAAAAATCTTAATACAATAAATCACTTATAATGGAAATAAATCTAGCAGTATTAATAGACGGAGACAATATCCCTTCTGCTTATGTTAAGGAGATGATGGAGGAAATTGCGAAATATGGCAACCCTACAATAAAAAGAATATATGGCGACTGGACCAATCCCAAATTGTCCAAATGGAAGAACTTGTTATTGGAAAACGCCATAACTCCTATTCAACAATATGCGTACACAACCGGAAAAAATGCCACTGACTCGGCTATGATCATTGATGCTATGGATATCCTGTATTCCAATAAGGTTGGTGGATTTTGCATTGTCTCAAGTGATAGTGATTTTACACGTTTGGCTACAAGGTTAAGGGAAGCTGGCATGAATGTAATTGGTATTGGAGAAAAGAAGACTCCCAACCCCTTTATTGTAGCCTGTGACAAGTTTATCTATATAGAGATCCTTAAAAATCAAACATTGGAAAATGCTTCGGAAACAACGGATAGCAAGCGGGAAAAGAAGGACAATGTGGACAAAATTACCCAAAAGGAAATTAAACTCATTGCTTCTACTATTTCCGACCTTGCCGATGACGATGGCTGGGCATTCTTGGGTGATGTAGGAAGTCTACTTCAAAAGAAGCAACCTAATTTTGATTCTAGAAACTATGGTTTTCAAAAATTGACTCCCTTAATAAAATCCATTAAAAACTTTGAAATAGACCAACGTGAAAATGTGAAGGGAAGGTTTAAATTGATCTACGTTAGGAATAGATAAACTCCCCATTTTTTTAGTAAGATCTAAAACACAATTTAGTTTACAATAATTTTTTTTTGGAATATCCTTATTTTGGTCATAAAAGCAATGGCACTAACTTAAAACCTATATCAAAATGAAAAAAATTAGTTTACTCATTTGTTTTATTGCCTTTCTTGCTTGTTCCCCAACCAAGAAGGAAGTTAGTCCTACCGCCATATTGATAACCAACGTCAATATTGTTGATGTTGGAAACGGAAATATTCTGAAAAATCAGCAGGTGGTGATTGATTCGGGGAAGATCAAAAAAATAGTGGAATCGATCGAAAAGGTAGATGATTACCTTACTATAATACAAGGTAAAGATCAATTTCTAATCCCTGGACTTGCGGAAATGCATGCGCATATTCCACAACCTCCTACTAGTGATGAGCGCATTAAGGAAACCTTGTTTTTATACCTATCCAATGGCATAACCACTATTCGGGGTATGTTGGGTCACCCTACCCATCTAGAATTAAAGGAGCAAGCTAGGAATGGCGATATTTTGAGTCCCCGTATTTTTACTTCAAGTCCCTCTTTTAATGGAAATTCCGTTGCCACCAAAGAGGGGGCAATACAGAAAGTTACGGCGTATAAAGATGCTGGATACGACTTTTTGAAAATTCATCCCGGGATGCAATTGGAAGTATTTGATCAGATGGCAGAAACCGCCGATGAACTCAACATTCCCTTTTCAGGGCACGTTCCGGTAATGGTAGGCATACGTCACGCTTTGGACAGTAAATACGCCTCCATAGACCATGTAGATGGATTTTTGGAAGGACTTGTACCGGAATCGGAAGGTGTTGACCCTTCAGCAAATGGATTTTTCGGCTTTGCCTTTACCCCTATTGCCGATACTTCCAAGATAGATGAATTGGTGGCGCTGGCAAAGGAAAAAAAGGTGTGGGTAGTTCCCACACAAAGTTTATTTGAAAGATGGTTTGCCCCTATAAGTTCCGATAAATTGTTGGAGCAACCTGAAATGAAATATATGCCCGTTTCCACCTTGGAAGAATGGAAAAGAAGGAAAGATGAGTCCACCGGCGCGGATACCGGTTTTAATGAGGAGCAATGGAATGAGTTTACCTCCATAAGAAGGCAGTTGATTTATAAATTACAGCATAATGGACATGGTCTACTATTGGGTTCGGATGCCCCCCAACTGTTCAACGTTCCTGGATTCTCAATTCACCATGAAGCCGAAGGGATGATCCAAGCCGGACTTACCCCATTGGAAATCTTACAGTCAGGAACAGTGAACCCGGCTGTGTTTTTTGGAATGGAAGATACTTTCGGTACCATAAAAGAAGGATTGGACGCAGATCTGGTTTTATTACATTCCAATCCCTTGAAAGATATTTCCGCCTTAAAAGAAATTATAGGTGTTATGGTCCGTGGAAAATGGTTGTCCAAAGAATCCATTGACGAAAAGTTGAAGGAAATTGCCAATAATTCAAAAAATAACTAATATTGGTCATTCAAAAAATAATCCTTAAGCAAACAAGGAAGAATTCTAATGCTATTTTGAAACCTTGAATTAACCCGAAATCAATATTAAATTCGATAAAATTTTACTAGAAACCCTAAAAGATGGGGGATTTTGGTAGAATATGCATTTTTAGACAGCAGATCATTAAAACTACATTAATACCTTAAATACAATAACAAGAAACTAGTTTACACTATGAAGAAAATTTTAGGCTTACTTATCCTTATCTCAACGTTTACAGTACTGGCCCAGGAAAATGGTGAAAACAAGTTGGGGTCTTGGCACATGTACTTCGGTACCAATAGGATTACCAACAAATTAAGTATTCATACGGAAGCACAATTACGTTATTATGAACAAGCCAAAAATTTTAACCAATTACTTTTACGTACCGGATTAAACTACCATATAGACTCAAACACAATTGCCACTTTTGGGTATGGCTATATTACCACAGATGCTTCTTTTATGGAGTTTTCCAATGAAACGCACCTTTATGAGCATCGCATTTTTGAACGATTTTTCTTAAAAAACAAAGTATGGGAATTTAATTTGGAACACAGATATATCTTGGAACAACGTTTTTTGGATTATGGTATCCTCAATGATGTTCAGCATAGGATACGGTATCGTTTGCAGCTCACCCTTCCCTTAACCAATACCTTTTTCCTTAATTTTTATGACGAGATTATGGTCAACTTGCAAGATGATTTTTTTAATCAAAATCGCCTTTACGCTGCTCTTGGAATTAACGTGACCGATAATATGAGCCTACAACTAGGGTACTTAAAAAATCAATTTTCTTCCTTAAATTATGAGCGACTTCAGATAGGTATTACCTATAATCCCGACTTAAGAAGTATCCTGAAAAAAAAATAGTGCTATGAATCTGCAAAAAGTAACTTTTAAGAATGCCAATGGTGAAACTTTGGTAGGACGTTTGGCTTTCCCGGTCAACCAACTTCCACATAATTTTGTGCTATTTGCCCATTGTTTTACCTGCAATAAAAACTTTAAGGCTGTTAAAAATATAAGTAAAGCCCTTACTGATCTGGGCTTTGGCGTTTTGCGATTCGATTTTACCGGTCTTGGGGAAAGTGAAGGTGAGTTTTCCGATTCCAATTTTTCAGGAAACGTTGAAGATTTATTGGAAGCCGCCAACTACCTAAAAGAAAACTACACTTCCCCTACATTGATTATTGGTCACTCTTTAGGGGGAGCTGCGGCCATTCTAGCTTCGAAAAAAATATCCTCCATTAGGGCTATTGCTACTATTGGTGCTCCATCCAGTCCGTTACATGTTAAACATATTTTTAAAAATGATATTGATGCTATCAACAATAAAGGTGTTGCTGAAGTAAATATTGGAGGCAGAAATTTTACTATAAAACAACAGTTTTTGGAAGATCTAAAATCACACAGCTTTCAAGAAACCCTAAGAAATATCGATAAGTCAATTTTAATCTTACACTCACCACAAGATACTATTGTCGAAATTAAAAATGCCGAGGAAATTTACATAGCGGCACACCATCCCAAAAGCTTTGTTTCCCTAGATGGGGCAGATCATTTACTGAACGACCCTATAGACGCTTCCTATGCTGGTGAAATTATAGGAGGTTGGTCCAAAAGGTATTTGGATATGCCTGGTCCTATAGCCCTTGAAACTGAACAAGAGGTCATAGCCAGTTTAGACAAGGAAGACGGATTTACCACCCAAATGAAAGTTGGTAGCCATTATATGATTGCTGATGAGCCTGTTTCCTATGGCGGGAACAATTTTGGACCCTCTCCCTATGAATTGGTCTCGGCAGGACTATCGGCCTGCACTGTGATGACCATTCAGATGTACACCAAAAGAAAAAAATGGCCTTTGGTAAACGTAGAAGTGCATACGTCCTATCAGAAAATACACGCAGCCGATTGCGGGAACTGTGAATCGAGTGAGGCAAAAATAGACACGTTTAATAGAGCCATAAAACTGACTGGGGACCTAGACGAGAAACAAATTTCCAAAATCTTGGAAATCGCCGATAAATGCCCCGTCCACAGAACTTTGCACAGTGAAACAAGGGTGATCACCACATTGATAAATAAATAGAACTATTTCCGCCTTCAACCTTATATCAAGTTGCTCAATTAAAATATTATTAAATCATTTTAAAGAATTGTTCAACGATATTATTTATGCTTAACTTTATAGCTAATATTTCAAATAAAACAACATGAAAAAAATTGCTTTTGCATGCTTAAGCTTGCTTCTAATTACTGGAATAAGCTGTAAGGATGCTAAAAAGGGACAAGATGAACAGGCCGTAGAATTGGAGGCCACATCTTCCCAAAAATTTAGTTTGGTAAAAGATTCTACCAAAGTTAGTTTCACGGCCTATAAGACCACCGAAAAATTACCTGTTGGTGGCAAGTTTACCAAAATCAATATTAAAGAAACCAATGAGGGTATTACTGCACTGCAAGCCCTAAACGGAACTACATTTAGTATTCCTGTAAGTAGCTTGTTTACCAATGATGCCACCGGTACAAGAGACCCAAAAATTTTGGAGTTCTTCTTTGGTGTTATGGAGAATACAGAACTTATTTCTGGGGAATTTAAAGTTTCAGGAGCGGATAAATGCTCTATAGACGTTACTTTAAATGGAAAAACGGCAAATATTCCTTTAGACCATACAATATCAGGGGATAACAGGTATTCATTTAGCGGAGTAATGAATTTGGAGAATTGGGACGCCTTAAATGCGGTAACCTCCATAAACAAAGCTTGCGAAGTATTGCACACCGGAAAAGATGGTGTAAGTAAAACATGGAGTGAAGTTGCCGTACATGCTGATGTTCTTTTGCAAGAAAAGTAAGACTTGTAGCGCATAATGTTTCATAAGAATAATTCCAAATGAGCTGGTAGGACCAATTGACAATGCCCGTTCAGTAGAATTGTGAAACATAGTTTAATAGTAAATCCCCGTTTTTGAAATAATCAAAAACGGGGATTTTCAGTTTAAGCAAATTGTATTTTTAACTCTAATCAGTTCAATAATAACACATATCATGCGGTAGCTTGATATCTCCTTTATTAATTGGTAATTTTATTCATAACAAAAAATAACTTAAAAATGAAATATATAAATGCATTGTTCTTGGCAGTTCTATTTATTACTGCTTATAGCTGTAAAGAAGTGAAAAAAGATTCAAAGGAGGGTATAGAAGAGGTTAAATCTGTAGCTACGAAAATTAAGGGAAAAATAAATGTAAAGACACTTACATTCGCATTGGAGCCAAAAAGCGACAGTAATGTGAAAGGAGAAGTTAGTTTTACTGAAGAAAACGGAACGGTGAGCATGAAAACAAAACTGTCTGGATTAACACCTGGTGAACATGCAATCCATATTCATGAAAAGGCCGACTGTTCTTCTGCCGATGGGAAATCTACTGGAGGACATTGGAATCCTACCTTTGCCCCTCATGGCAAATGGGGTTCTGAGGATGGCTATCATAAAGGGGATATTGGTAATTTTACTGCAGATACCGATGGCAATGCCACGGTGGAATTTTCTACCAATGAATGGTGTTTGGGATGTGATGATGAGGCCAAAAACCTTTTGGGGAAGGGAGTAATCGTACATCAAGGGGTCGATGATTTTATTACCCAACCCACTGGAGATGCTGGAGGAAGAATAAGTTGCGCAGGAATTATTGAATAATAACTATTAACAAAATCATGAAGCTGCTTATAAAGTAGCTTTTTTTATCTTTAAAAAATTTCTTGAATGGAATTAGATGTAATTGTAGAACAATTTCAAAAAAAGGATACTGCCGCTTTTGAAAAGCTGTATACTATGTATTCTGAAAATATATGTGGCGTAATAAACACCATTGTTCAGAATACTGATATTGCTGAAGAAATTTGTCAGGATGTTTTTATGAAGGCATGGAACAATTCCGCGAGCTATAATGCCTCAAAGGGGAGATTCTTTACATGGATATTAAATATTGCCAGGAATGCAGCTATCGATGAAATACGTAGTAAGTCGCATAAAAACAGTAAAAAGAACCTTTCCGCAGATTACTTCGTAGGTATTTTGGAAAGCAAGGAAGATAGTGAAGTTGGCCAGGAAGATACCATCGGTTTAAAAAAACTATTAGTAAATTTAAAGGAAAAGTGTGTAGAGATAATAGAGCTACTTTACTTTAAGGGCTTTACGCAAAAAGAAGTATCAAAAGAATTGGATATTCCATTGGGGACCGTAAAAACTAGAAATAGAAGCTGCATTTCCCAAATTAGGAACAACATGGCATTATAATATGGATACAAAGGAATACATAGGATCAGGCATATTGGAACTTTACGTTGCTGGAACACTTTCTCATTTAGAAAATTTGGAGGTGTATCTAAATGCGGAAAAATATCCAGAGATAAAAAAAGAAATAGAGGCCATTGAAACATCTGTCCTTACTTTGACCAAAACAGTTTCCCCCGGAACATTGGGTTTTGGTGATATCCGCAATAGAATGGCCAAGGAAGGTACTTCCCCAACTGTGGAAACCCGAAATAGCGTTGGTTGGACTGCTTATTTGGGCTGGGCAGTATCCTTGATATTTATGGGAGGGTTAATTTGGCTGTACCAACAGAACAATCAGCTTTTGTCGGATATAGAAGTGGTTTCACAAGAAAATAGTGCCATGGAACAGCAGATTGCCGATTCTGAAAATTCCTTGGAAAAGACAGAAGATTTATTAAACACTATTCGCGATAAAAATATTACGGTAGTAGCCTTGGGAGGACAAACGGTCTCCCCTACCTCATACGCCAAAGCTTATTGGAACAAGCATGAAAAGAAAGTATTTATAGATGCCCAAGGATTACCTGATCCCCCGGATGGATTTGTTTACCAGGTGTGGTCCTTAAAACTGAATCCATTAACGCCTACCAGCATGGGACTGTTAGCGGACTTTATTGAGGATGACAATAAAGTATTTGCCCTTGCCAATCCCAATGAGTCGGAAGCATTTGGTATAACGTTGGAACCTGCTGGTGGTAGTACATCACCCAATTTGGAACAATTATATACATTAGGGGTGGCCACTTCTTAAAAAATTAGGCAAGTTAACCACAATACAAATAAAAAGGGTTGTAGCGGAATATTCTGCTGCAAACCCTTTTTATATTTAAAAAATGTTGCCATAATCTTACAATTGTTCCACTAATAAAATAGCTGTTAACTATATAATTTTTAAGGCATTGCCCTCCAATACCCATCCTGTTGTTTAAATTTTATTCAATAAAAATACATTGTATCCTCTTTACTAAAAGGACAACAGCTTTGGCAAGCTAAAATTGACCAAATAAGTTACCAATGCATTAAAAATGTAATTATTTGAATGAATTACATCATTGCTTTTCCGAAAAAGAGCCTAATCTTGATAAGGAAATAAACCACTAAAGAATAATATTATGACACGGACACTTTATAACAGATTAGGTGAACTAAAAGGAATTACCAAATTAGTAGATGATGTAGTAAATCTCCATATGGTCAATCCACATGTAAGTCCAAGATTTATACCTTATAAAGATCAACCAGAACGCCTAATGGCCATTAAACAACATACGGTCCATTTTTTTTGTGCCGGTGCCGGTGGACCCCAAGAATACAAAGGCAGGGATATGGTTTCAACCCACAAAGGCATGAATATATCGGAACAAGAATTTTTGGCTGCTGTAGATGATATTTTGGAAGCTATGGATAAAAATAATTTTGGGGATGAAGACAAGAAAGATGTATTGGCAATCCTATACTCGCTTAAAGGCGGAGTCATCCGTCTTTAAGCAGACATTCCGTCAAATAACGACCAGTTTCAACGAATAGTGCTTTTATATTTATTTAACATTACAGCCAAATTTAGTGTCAATTTTCAGTATAATCAGTAAAAACACCGATGACACTATAGAAATAGATTTCAGTTATTAAAGGTTTTAAACTTTTACCTATATTAGATGCTTAGGATAGTGTTATTATTGTTCATTTCGCAGTCGATAACCAACCAACTATCAATGATTTGAAAAATAATTGCTTAAACATTTAAATAAATTCAGGTATGAGTAGAATTAGTACATCCTTATTGGTGTGTTTTATTATGATTTTGGGCTGTAAGTCCCCGGCCCCAGTTGAATCTGACCCGAACATTTTAGTCAAAGATGGTTTCGTGGTAGAAAAATTATATAGTCCAAGTGATATGGACCAAGGATCTTGGGTATCTATTACCAAAGATGATAAGGGACGCTTTATTACATCTGACCAATATGGTGCTTTATATTATGTAGAGGTACCCGAAATTGGTTCGAAAGAAAAAATTAAAGTTGATTCCATTCCTTTAAAAATAGGTAATGCACATGGACTTTTATGGGCATACAATAGCCTTTACGTCATGTCCAATTCAGATAACCAAGAGGAAAGCGGTTTATATAAAATAACGGACTCTGATGCCGATGGAGCCTTGGACAAGGTTGATTTCTTATTCCAATTCGTTGGAAGGGGCGAACATGGCCCACATGGAATCATTTTAGGTCCTGATGGATATATTTACATGTCTGGGGGAAATCATACCCTTTTGCCAAAAACCTTTAATTCAATTCAAAAACCCATTTGGGACGAAGATCAACTCTTCGATGCCATTAAGGATCCTAGAGGCCATGCAAATGATGTGGTGGCACCTGGTGGCTGGGTGGCAAGAACCGATAAGGACGGTAAAGAATTAACCGTTATTGCTACTGGATTTAGAAATGCCTATGACCTCGCCTTTAATACAGATGGGGAGCTTTTTACATTTGATTCTGACATGGAATGGGACATGGGGTCTCCTTGGTACAGACCCATTAGAGTATGCCATATAACCAATGGATCCGAATTTGGTTGGAGAACTGGATCTGGTAAATGGCCAGCCTATTACCCCGATAATGTGCCAAGTGTAGTAGACATAGGACAAGGGTCTCCTACTGGAGTATTAGCAGGAAACACTTTGGATTTTCCGGAATATTATAAAAAAGGGCTCTTTGTGTTCGACTGGAGTTTTGGAACCATGTATTTTATTTCAATGACACCGGATGGAGCCACTTATAAAGGCACCAAGGAAGAATTTTTATCAGGGGCCTCCCTCCCTTTGACAGATGGAGTTGCCGGGGATGATGGCGCCATGTATTTCCTTACTGGTGGCAGAAGATTGGAGTCCGGAATGTACCGAGTATTTTATAATGGAGAGGATAAGGGCAAGGAAGTAGAAAATACTGCTGTTACGGAGGAACAACAGCTTCGAAGAAAGCTGGAGTCATTTGCATCGGGAAAGAAAGGGGATATAGATCTTATTTGGTCTTCCTTACAACACCAAGACAGACGAATTAGATATGCGGCCAGGGTAGCTTTGGAATACCAAGATGTGCAAACAATTCAAGAAAGACTAGTTTCCGAAAGCGATCCATCCATTTTAATTCAAAGTGGTATTGCCCTAGCTAGGATCGGGAATCAGGAAAATAGGGAAAACGCCATGAATAAATTAATGTCCATTTCCTTCCCTGATCTAACAACAAATTTAAAAACAGATTTTATTAGGGCATGTGATCTACTATTTATAAGAGGTGATTTTAACAAAAATGTTAAATCCGCAGTCTCTAAAAAATTAGATCCCGCCTACCCAACTCTGAACAACCAGGTTAATAGGGAATTAGTTCAGTTATTGGCATATGTAGAAAATCCTTCGGTTGTAGCAAAAACAATGAAGTTATTGGACACTTTGGCCCAAACCAAAAAAATTACGACGATAATAGAAAAAGATGTGACCGGGCGTAGTGAGCAATATGGAGGAACCATTGAGCGAATGAAATCCAATACTCCTCCTGCTGAACTGATACACTATGTAAAGGCATTAAGTTATGCCCCTAATGGTTGGACCAAAGCATTGAGAGAAAAATATTTCACGTATTATTCAAGACTTTTCGCAGCCAACGGTGGTGAAAGTTACTCCAAGTTCTTATTAAAAATAAGAGAAAATGCATTGGTACACGTACCACAAGCCGAAAAGGAAAATCTATTGACTTTATCAGGCGAGGAACTAATTCAGTTGAACAGCACGGATTTGGCCAATCTTCCTCACCCAAAAGGACCTGGTAAAAACTGGTCTGTAGCAGAAATTGTTGCGCTGTACGATTCTGCAGGTGATAATGGGGATTTGAAAAATGGTGAAGATATGTTCAAAGCAGTACTGTGCAGCTCTTGCCATGCCTTGCAGGGAAATGGGGCCAGCATAGGTCCTGACTTAACTCAGGTAACTTCGCGGTTTTCTACGAAGGATATAGCCGAAGCGATCGTTAATCCCAATAAGACCATTTCTGACCAATATGAGGCCGTAGAAATTACCATGAACGACGATAAAGGACACTGGGGACGTATTATTAATGAAACCAATGATACTATTATTATCAACGAAAACCCTTTAAACGCGGAACAACTAACAAAGTTGGCCAAGGCTAATATTAAGACGCAGGTAGTTTCCAAAAGATCGGCAATGATGCCTTCACTATTAAATAGATTGAATGAGCAGGAAGTTATTGACCTGTTTTCTTTCTTAAAATCACAGGCAAGGAAATCCGAACTTAAGTAATTACAGAACTAAGGCAGAATATCCACCACAGACTGCTGTATTCATATTCTTAAATGGTCCCGAGAATTCTCGGGACCATTTTTTTATGAAATACTAGAAAATCAAGTGCATAAAGTAAACCCAATCATATCCTAATTAGGTAGAAATCAGCCTCGAAATATAAAAACCTATGAAATATTACTAATAACTATTCCTACAAATTTCAAGACCTTTGCTTCGTATAACACCCCAATATCCAATAATATGAACCGATACATTAATTTCAGAGGAGTCATTGGCTGCATTATTACCTTATTCTTCTGTTCAATGTCGGCACAAGAAGCTAAGACTTTGGGCCGTGACAACCCTAATAGTTACGAAAACAGCAACAGAGCTGATAAGTATCAACAACTCCTTAAATTAGGATATAAAGAAAATGAAATATTTGAGGACTTGGGCAATGCTAACTTTTTGGTAGAAAATTATCAAGAAGCTACATTTTGGTATAAAAAATTAATTGACGCAACCGCTAATACCACGGTAAGTTCAAGTTATTATGAACGTTATCTTTTTGCCCTTAAAAGTATTAGATCTACCAACTTGGAAAGTCCTTCCGAAGATAAAGATTGGCTTGCCCAAATTAAAGTGGATTATCAAATAAACGGTAATCCTGTGGCAAATACCACTACAAATAGTAAGGAAAGCAAATATCGAGATTTTAATTTTCAACAGAGCCAAGAAGCTGTAGCAACACAAGAACTTACAATAGAAGATTTGGGTCTAGGAAATGATTCGGCATCCAGTATTGAGATTAGGGAAAATTTCAAGTTTGCCTACAATGCGCCAATTGCAATTACTGACGATGGCCGTACGGCTTATTTTAGCAAGGCCGTTTATACAAAACCACTATATGGGGTCCTTTCCAAAAAGGAATTGGTACACAGAATTTACAAGGCTAATAAAGTAAATGGGAAATGGGAAAACATAAAAGAAGTTGCATTGGTACCCAAACATTACTCGGCCATTCACCCAACAGTTTCACCTGACGGAAAAAGATTGTTCTTTGCTTCTAATATGCCCGGAACTTTTGGAAAGTATGACATATACGTGGCAGACATTCAAAGAGACGGTTCATTTGGAACAGCTAAAAATCTAGGTCAAAAAGTAAACACGGACGACAATGACCTATATCCAAAGATAATAGAGGGGTCTTCCCTAGTTTTTGCATCTGAAGGACGAAAAGGTTTTGGTGGACTTGATGTGTACATGGTGCAAGTTGATCATAAAAAAGTAGGAACCTCTGTCAACCTAGGAAATAACATTAATAGTATTGAAGATGACTTTTCAATTTTACTAACCGGACAAAACGGAATGGGGTACGTTATGTCTAATCGAGGTGCCAGTAAAAGTAATCCTCAACGGGTAGCTTTCACTTATTCCAAGGATAAAAAGGAAAGGTTATTGGATAAAAGACCATTAAATATTTTGGAATCTATCAATGATAATTCACAAATTAATTATTCAAACACAGTCTTTGAAGAGTAATGCCAACATCAATTGTAGGCTTTAAATTAATAGGCCACCTTTTGAACCACAAACCTATGATAAATTAACAGTAGGAATTTACCTACAAAATTGTAATTTGGTCCTCTGTTATTTTTGGACTATATCAAGTTTAATTTTCCGAAGCCCCGACCAGGTTAGTGGTCAATTTTAAATGAATAATCCAAGTTAACAGAGAGATACCCGATATATGATTATAAAGAACACATTATGATCGGCATAACATAAATTTCCCCTTGGATGAACTGCAGAGTTGCCACTTTTAAGAAGGTATACTTCCTTATATTTGTTTGCATTCTGCTTTGCGAAACCACTATATATTGTCAAGAAGCCAATTCAGACTTTAGTTCAACCACATCCTATCACAACCAATTAGTCTTCAATAGATTTTTAATTCATCCGGCCTTCTCACTGGTCAGGGAAAATAAATCTTACCTTAATATCTTACACAGGAACCAGTATGCGACCTTCGCTGATAACAATCAAAATTATTTTTTAGGTTATAGCAACAAACTCAATGACAATGCGGCGGTTGGCCTTGGGATCTATACCCATTTGGACGGGGTTATGCAAGAATTTGGTTTAAATGCCAACTACGCCAACGCTACACAGCTAAGCAAGAAAAATAAATTGACTTTTGGGGTAAATATCACCTACATAAACCAAGGGATAGATAAAAACAGGGTTATAGCCCTCGAGAATGACCCTAAAATATTGGATGCCAGAAAAGAAACCAAGTTGACCGTTCAACCTGGGCTTGCCCTATCATTAGGCCAAATTGATTTTGGTTTATATGCGGAAAATCTACTCAGCTACAATCAAACGACCAATAGTATAGTCACAGAATTTAGCGAAAAAACCATAAAAGCTTCCCTCCAATATACCTATATAGTGAACGCTAGAGGAGGTTTATTTTCCGAAGCCAGAATTATGCCACTTTTACAAGTACACAGCAAGGAGGAGGCTAATTTTTCCTTTATAGGATCTGTATTGTTAGATCTCCCGGAATATGGTTGGTTGCAAACCACTTTGGACAACAGATATGGATTGTCTCTAGGTCTTGGTTTTAATCTTAGCAAAAAGATATCTATCGGGTATGTATTTGAAAAGAAGTTTTTGGATTATGGAGCTAGCCTTGGCTGGAATCATGAAATAACGCTCGCTTATACCTTCAAAAACAACACTTCCTATCCAGGAAATTATATTGCCAATACTAAAAACCGCAGAAATTCCCGTTCCAAAAAGCCCTCAAAACCCAAGTATGACAAAATGGAGGTTCAAACCAGGAGATATGAGGGGCAAATTGCCAAGTTAAACGCTAAAATAAAAAAGAGCGAAACAGAACAAAGAAGCCTTCCCTCCCAGAACCAACAGGCATCGGTTGATGTACCTCAAAAAAATGGTTCTGGTAACCAAATGCTTAGGTTATCCAGTGAAAATAATGATTGTGATTGTCAAAATTCCTTGGCATATGAAAATCATTTACTATTAAAAGAACTGGTCAAAAATAAAACCGTAGATGACCATATTATCAATCTAACTGTTAATACGGGTAATACTGGCAATACTGGTAATGGCGGTTTGACTGAAAAAAGTGATATATGTCAAAATACCCTTGCTAATGAAAATCGCTTAATATTGGATGGATTGATTTTAAGGCAGGACTCTTTAGAGACAGCGAACAAGAGGGAGATTGACAAAAGGTTCAATATGTTGGTACACATCATAAAGGACGAAATAAAACAAAACATGAAACCGGAACTGCAAAAATTAAACAATGAACAATATGAAACCGCTGTGGCCGATATTCAAGAAAAGACAATCTACCGTATAAATAACCCCGAACGCAAAGAATACTCAAAATTGCCCATTAGAATGGAACAACAGTCAGATATAGCTGGAGTAAAATCGGGCTATTATTTGATAGCCAATGTTTATAAGAATAAAGAAAATGTGGATTCATTTATAAAAGATTTAGGCCAACAGGGCGTAAGTGCCAAGCAATTTTTCAATAAAGAAAATGGACTATACTATGTATATTTAGCTGATTACAATAAGAAAAATGACGCCGAAATGGCATATACTTCAGATTTGGATGGAAAGTATCAAAAAGACAAATGGATCATGCAAGTTTATAGCAATACCGTCACAGCCGAGAATCTGTACGAAGACGCGGATGAACTAAATAACCGCTTCGAATAACTAAAAACGCTATTCGAACAGTCTAGATATTGATATATACAGTGGACTACTAATAGTGACCGAGCCAAAAAGGATTTACTCAACCCTTTGTCCGCCCACAGTATTCCGATTTCACCTACTTTCCTTACTTGCTTTATAAAACATTTGGGAAGCACTATAATTATGAAATGACCGATTTACCCTAGATAACTCATATTCAATCCATTAAAAATGGAATAAGAATATATCAGCAAAACATGTATTTTTTTAATAATAATTCATAATAACCATGTCAATTTTATTTTGTAGGAAAATACATCGTTTTTATATTGATTTTATAAAATTAAATTCTATATTTAACTTTTATTAACAAAATTTTAAGTTTTATAATCAAAATCAGAAACTGGCTCAAAACATTTAAGATAGTACCTACACTCTTATAATATGCCACCTACTTATTTTAGATTTTAAAAAATTAAAAAAACAAAAAGAGTAAGAGCAGAAATAATAATCATAATCCCAAATCATGAAAATAACATCATCCCTACAAAAAAGCAAGGGCGATTTACGTCTTACCCCCCTTTATAAATATGGATCAATGACTTTCTAGGTTATGGCATCGGTATAAGTAGAGTGACCCTTTGGAGTATCAGTTATTAGTTTAATTGAATTACGCCGAATATCCTTAGAATAAACTTTCCATACCAACTTGAATATGTATCGTACGTTTCCACATGTAATCCATGGCCATTCAAAATTAAGATAAGCATTAAAGAATTCCCCAAATCCCAAAATATATGAAATCCAATGTTCTGAAAATTATTGTAATAGACAACCATCTATCATTTCACGAGGCTTACAGCTATTATTTTGAAACATACAAAGAATATTCGCTTGTAGGAGTGTACGCTTCTGTCAAGGACGCTCTACTGGATTACGACAATGTCCTGCCTGATATTATTGTTTCCGAAGTTTCTATGCCGGAAGGTTGTGGTATTGAAGGAATTGGACACTTTCGGAAAAAGGATTCCAAGGTTAAAATTATCATGATAAGTGCCGAAAGTGATTTCGAGACTGTAAAAAAAGCCTTTAAAAATATGGCTAATGGCTATCTCACAAAACCAGTAAACATAAACAGTCTATACCATGCCTTGAATGCCATAAAATACGAAGGGGCAACCATAAGCAATGATATTGCAAAGAAAATAATTTCTATGTTCCAAAGAAAATCATATGCCGCATTTTCAGAAAGGGAAAACGAAATTATTGATCATTTAAGCCAGGGAGCAACCTATAAAACAATTGCTGATAATTTATATGTTACCCCAAGCACTATAAATTTTCACATTCAAAATATATACTTAAAATTGAATGTGAACTCAAAATCGGAGGCCTTGACTAAATTGAGGGAAATGGAACGTTCTACAAGTCTAATTTAAATGAATCGACATTGTATGGTTATATAACTACGCTTAATTTTATTAGATTTTTTTTTACGGAGCTAAAAATAAAAACATTCCTAAATAACGGTTCCAAAGAAAAGGATATACAGGTTAAAATTATAAATGTGTTCTACCAGCACTTTACATAATCACTTAAAGATTTTACCTATCCAACCCCACCCATAAAACAGAAAAAAGGCGCCCTAAAGCACCTTTTTTCTGTTTTTACCAGGCTATTACTTAAGAATTCATAGCCGATATTATAAATTCCTTAAATTCTTTTGAAATAGGAATCAGGGTATTGTTTATTAAAATATCCTTGGAGTTAATGGCATCTATATGATCCACATTAACGATATAGGATTTATGTGCCCTATAAAATTTCTGTTGTGGTAATTTCTCTAAATAATCCTTCAACGGGGAACGTACCAAAAACTTTTTATCTACCGTATTTACTTCCAGATAAACGTTATCCGCCTTTATGAACTGTATATCTCCAAACTGGATTCGATAATACAAATGTTGTTTTTTAACAAAAATGGAATCCTTCAAAACTTTGTTGGACATTAACCTGTCATCTTCCTCTTCTTGACTTACTCCTGCCCCATTATTTTTAACGGAAATAAAGTTAGAAAGTGCAATTTCGATGGAAGTATACAAATCCTGTTGCTCAAAAGGCTTAACCAAATACCCATTTGGCTTTACGGTCTTAGCATTTTCCACAGTTGCCCGATCGGAATTGGATGTCACAAAAATAAAGGGAATATTATAGTTTTCTCGGATGTGCTTGCCCAAGTCGATACCAGTTTTATCCGAGGCCAAAATTATGTCGATCAGCACAAGATCAACTTCCTTATTTTTTAATACCTCAACTGCCTGTTCGTACACAATAACATTGTCTACGATTTCGTATCCAATCTCCTCCAACATAGATTGCATGTCATCTGCAATAATCACGTTGTCCTCTACAATAAGAATTCTAATTGGTTGTTCCAAAGTGTATTTATTTGATTGGTTATTTACTCAAAACTACAAAAAATTATTATAACTAAAATAAAACAGAATTGCCAATAGAAATGTACTAAGTGCCAATTTCTTCAATTCAGGATCAAGTAGAATTGTATTTTTAAGCTTCCACATTTTATTTAGATGTATAAAGATAGGTACAAATGCCAATAAATGAATAGTATTTTTCCAATTCTGGTAATTTACTATAGTAAAGGCTAAAATGCTTATAAAACTCAATATAATAAGTAAAACATGATATTTTTTACCGTTTAGCACACCCATCTTAACAATCAAGGTATTTTTATTGGAAAGCTTATCGGACTGATAGTCCCTTAAATTATTAAGATTCAGTACTCCGGTACTCAATAGTCCAATAGTTATTGCCGGTAAAACAGGGGTCGCGTATAGTGCTTTTGTATAAAGAAACATGGACCCCAATACCCCTAGCAATCCAAAAAACAGAAATACAAATAAATCGCCCAAACCTTTATATCCGTAGGCCGAGGATCCAATAGTATATTTTATGGCCGCCCATATACTTAAAATTCCCAAGGCACCAAAAATAATACTGAACAACAAATTTTTAGTACCAAATGAGCTGTATAAAAGGGAAATAACTAAAATAACACAAACAGCAATCGAAAATAAAATACCATTCTTAAGTTCTGTTCGGGATAATTGCCCACTTTGAAGGGCACGCTTAGGTCCTACCCTATTTTCATTATCAGTGCCTTTAACACCATCGCCATAGTCATTGGCAAAATTAGAGGTAACCTGAAATGCTACGGTAGTGAACATAGCAAATACAAAAATATCCCATTGAAATTGGCCATACATACTTCCTAGAGCTGTACCCACCACTATTCCTGACAACGAAAGAGGAAGTGTCCTCAATCTGGCCGCACTTATCCACGCTTTTAATTTAAGCAATTTAATACGGGTCTTCTATTTCTACACGCTTTCCTTCTTTGTATGAAGCTACGAAGGCATCCTCAAAGCCCATTTTCACCAATTGAAACCTAAAAGACCTAGCTTCTTCCAAGGTTTCAAAATTACCCAAGGAATAAGAATAAAAAGGATTTGCTTTTGCAAATATTGTATTGCTAAGCGATTCTGAAGCAAGGGTTATATTGTTGTCTACAAAGGATTTAACCTGTACAGAGTAAATTTTTTCTTTATCCAAAAACTTTTTGGCCAAATAAAATTCCTTTACCAAGCTAAGTTCTTCATTCTGCTCTTTAAGATTATCAATTCTAGCTTTTATGACATCCAAGCTATCTATAGATACCAGGAGATTATTTCTAAGGTTATTCCTGTTTTCAAAATTGGATGACCTAATAAAACCGGCGTTATAGGAGAAAACGGCCAAAGTACCTATTAAAAAAAGCACCGTAACACTGCCAAAAAGATTTCGCTGTATCTTACTTCGCTTTAATTCCTTGTTCTTGTATTTAATTTGATCCAATAGACGCTCATTTATAATTTGAGCCTTGTCAATGTCTTTATGCAATTCTAATAAATCACTTTCCTCTATGAATGGCATAGGCTAATTATTTAAGGGGTGAATTCTAAAAGTAATAAAAATAAATCGACTATTTATATTTTTAAACTTCGATGTTGTAAAAGTAATAGTTTTTGTAGTAAAACGACAACAAATCAAGGTCAAAAATCTATAAAATATTGAACTCCATTTATTTAAAACCGATTAATTAAACAAAGCCATTTTATATTAAGCGAATGCTATCGGCTTTGATTTCTATTTTACGCTCTTTATACAATGCCCCTACCCCCTTTTTAAATGTCTTCTTGCTCATCTGCATTATTTTCTTAATATCCTCAGGGTCAGATTTGTCATGTAAATTTAAGACCCCTCCATTGGCTACAAGTTTTTCATAAATTAGATTAGCGGCCGGCTCCAAACTTTGGTATCCTATGGGCTGCAAACTAACATCAATCTTATTGTCGGGTCTAATATTCTTGATATACCCTTCTAATTTATCCCCTACGGCTACCTTTTTAAATATTTCGTTGGAATAGACCAAACCTTTGTGCTTATGGTTGATAATAACTTCCCATCCCAAATCTGTAAGCCTAGTAACCACTAGATCTACCTTGTCCAGTGCGTCTACGGTCAATTCATCATTGGATAAAAACTTATCCAGTTTATTCGAAGCCACTAATCTATCCGTTTTTTCATCCAAATAGCAGTAAACAACATACCATTGACCATCCATCATTTTATTACGTTGTTCCCGAAAAGGAACCAATAAATGCTTTTCCAATCCCCAATCCATAAAAGCTCCGTATTCGTTTACTTCGGCTACTTGAAGCAATTGAAACTGATTAACGGTGACAAATGGTATTAATGTAGTTGCCACAATTCTCTCTTCGTGATCCAAATAGCAAAAAACTTCTATGTTATCTCCGATCTCAAACTCTTCCGGCACATATTTATTGGGCAGCAAAACATCATTATCCTCGTCATCGCCCAAAAAGAGACCTACTGTAGTATCCCTTAGTATTTCTAAATTGTTATATTTCCCAAGTGCTATCATGCGGCAAAAATACGTTTAAAAAGAATCTCTATAAAAAAAAGCCGCTCTTTTTAAAGGAACGGCTTTTACATATAATTCTATACGAATATTATTTCTTATAAACGGCTTCCTTCTTGAAGTGTTTTGCCAGCATATAATAAACCACTGCTCGGTGTTTACTCTTCACAGAACTACCATACTTGTCTGTAACGCTTTTTATAGCATCCATCAATTGTGGGCTATCATTTAACCCAAGTTTTTTAATTAAGAAGTTATTTTTGACCGTTTGCAATTCTTTGTCATCCGATCCGGAAACTTTTGAGGCATCCATATTATAAATAGATGGCCCTAATCCGATGGTGACCTTGGTCAATAAATCCATATTCGGCGTTTCACCAAATTTGTCTTTGATGTCTGCAGCATATTTTTCGATCAATTCGTCTCTTTTGCTCATAATAGTTAATATTCTTATAATGATTAGATTTATATTCTTCTAAGATATAAAATCAAAATAACTAAGCAAAATTTTGTCATTTAATAATCTCGGGGTTTTAATTTCCAATATCTTAGGTTTTTTGGACTCTTTATAAAGATTGTCTAAGGCCTTTTTTAAGTCGATTTTATTCGAAACTGATTCAAATCCAAACTTATACATTTCAGCAAGGTGCCGAATCTCAATATTATGAGTTGTCTCAAAGAAGGTATTAAAGTTACTGCTTTCCTCTTTTCCTGGTAAAATCCTAAAAATACCTCCCCCGTCATTGTTGATGACAATAATCCTGAAATTTGGCTTAATATAATTATTCCACAAGCCGTTGCTATCATATAGAAAGCTTAAATCGCCAGTAACCAATAATGTTGGGTTTGTATCATATATTGAAGCACCTACTGCAGTAGAAGTGCTACCATCAATACCACTGGTGCCACGATTGCAAAAAACGCGGATAGAGGGGTCTAAATCGAACAATTGTGCATATCTAACCGTAGAACTATTGGACAATTGTAATTGATAATTCTTGGGGAGGCTGTCCAAAACCTCATGGAACACCAACATGTCAGAAAATGCCAATGTGCTTAAATACTCTTTTCTTTTTGACTTATAATGAACCTTTTTAGCTGCCCAATACGCATAATAGCCACTTTCCCTGGCGGGACTTCCTTCTAAAACATATTTAAAAAAATCATTGGGACTTGTCTTAAAATGCTTTTTCAGGCAAAAAAAGGTGTTATTCGCTTTTTTGGTATCAACATGCCAGTGCAGTACAGGGGAATAACCCCTTAAAAATGCTTTAATTTTCTTTGAAACAATTAGCCCCCCAAAAGTTAGCACAATTTCCGGTTGTAACATTTTGAACAATTGCTCCCTGTTCCCAGATTTCTCAATTGGAGCTATGATACTGTCTATATTGGGAAAAAAGTTGGGGTGAAATAAATTGGATGTACTTTCTGTCAATACTATAACCGATGGATCTTTTGCCAATATGTCCAAATACTGCCGCTCTACTGCATTCGGTGGATTTACGCCAACAAGAACCATTTTTCGAGAAGAACTTTGCCATGTTTTAAGATATTCCTGCCATTCCACTATACCACTTTCTTCTTGGACCGGTGTATAATTAACCTGTGGTAAAGGATCGGACATGTCTATAGTCTGATACAAGGGCTCCTCGAAAGGAATATTTATATGTACTGGCGTACTATTCGAGATGGCTATCTGCATTGCCTTTTCAAGTTCTGCATCATTAAACTTTTGAACCTGTGCCTGGGATTTAGTTTCGTCCGGCCCTAATCGATTTGGGTCGTATTTTCGTATTTTATCGGTAGCATGACAAATATCCAGCATTAGGTTTGCAGAATACCCAATGTGGTTATCAAAAACATTCTCTTGCCTAATGGTCTGTCCGTCCCCAATATCCACTTTATAACGTGGCCTATCGGCCGATAAGACTATTAAGGGGATGTCACTATAAAATGCCTCTGCAATAGCGGGATAATAGTTTAAAAGCGCACTACCGGAAGTACATAAAACCACGGTTGGTTCCATCAACTGTTGTGCTATGCCCAATGCAAAAAATGCCGCAGATCTCTCGTCTACAATACTAAAGCATTTAAAAAATGGGTCTTCATAAAAACTAATGGTCAAGGGCGCATTTCTTGATCCCGGAGAAATAATTATATTTTTTATGCCCCTTGCTTTGCAATGATGGACAACTGACCTTGCGGAGGGAATACTAGAATATTTCATTACAGCAAAAATACAACGCAGCTAATTCTAAAACCAATTCAATTTCTCTTTTTAGTTTACTTTAAAACTATATTCAACATGGTACTACTTTTATCCTTTGTCTCTTGCCATTCCTTTTCTGGCACCGATCTCTTAGTTATTCCACCCCCTACATATATCTTAACGCTATTTCCCAATATTTGCATACATCTTAAATTTACATACAAGGAGGTTCTGTTCTTTATGGTCCTATAGGCTCTATTTTCTTGATTTTTCCTAGATGACGGCCTTGTTACATCTTCTTTAAAATTTAGTTCGCCCAAAAAGCCGGTATAGAACTGTCGTTCATAACCCTCATTCTTTAGGATAAACTCCTTTGCTCCCATTTTCGGCACTCCGCAAACAGCGGGTGTTGGATGTAATGCCTTAATAATGTCTTCGAGACCCGAAGTACTCATGTTGCCAGAAACGGATGTTTTTATATGCCAAAGATTTCCCGCCCTTGTCGAATTAGCCTCGGACACCAAAAGTGAGGTAACCTTTCCCTTCAAGGAATCGTGGATAAATTGGGTTACCATTTCTTGTTCCTCTAGCTCCTTTTCCTCCCATTTTGGGGTTTCCTCTCCGTGATGTAATTGAGTCCCCGCTAGGGACATAGTTTTGAATTGATTGTTCCTGGTTTCTAGAAATATTTCTGGAGTAGCCCCCAACCACATTCCAATTTTCGGGTGAAACCAGATGTAACAAAAAGCCTTTGCATATTGGTGCAACAGTTCACTGAACAAAACAAAAGGAGTCTTGGTTGTTTTCAAATCAATACTTCTGGAAAGAACCACTTTATTGATTTCGCCCGAATCAATTTTGACAATCGCCTTTTTAATTAATTTGAGATAAAAATCCTTATCCAAGTCCTGTTCTAGTATAGAGATTACAGAATTAGTAGAAAAACTAGGGTTTGATTCAAAAGCTTCAACATAAGCTTCATCGTTTTCAATTAAAATCGTTGGACTTTGCCCATCGAAAGGGGCAAAAACAAAGCCACTTTCTGAAAAGTCGTTCACATAATGCAATTCCTGGTCCTTTTGAAATATCACCTTTACTTCAACTTCATTCGGTTTCCTATAGGCAACAAAAGGAAGATCTTTGTGGAACTGTGTACTAATTTGATCCAAAAAACTTAAAGACATACTATTTCTTAGGTAATGATACTGTAGTTAATTTACAAACTGAAATTAGGTTTCCATCCACATCCGTTACCTTAATATCCCAAATTTGTGTTGTACGCCCCTTGTGCAGAATAACCGCCTTAGCAAAAACATCACCCTCACGAATACTCTTAACATGGTTGGCTGAAATTTCCAATCCACGAATAAAAAATTCCTTTGTATCCAAAAAAATAAAACATCCAGCACTTGCTACACTTTCCGCCAAAGCTACTGTTGCCCCCCCATGTAAAACACCGTCCGGTTGATGAACTTTAGAAGTAACGGGCATTTTGGCCAACAAAAAATTTTCTCCAACATCTATATACTCGATTTCCAAGGTTTCCATTAAAGTTCCCTTGCTGGACTCGTTACAAATTCTGAGTATTTTTTCTTTGTAATCGTTCATGTATTAATTTTTTGTAAAATTAAGCATTAGAAATTCAACTTTTGTGTTACTTTATCCCTTATCTGAAAATCATGGAACTTCAAGAAAAGCAAATCTCATATACGACTACAAATACGTATAACACCTTGAATACACTAGGTAACAATACCAAAAACGTTTGGATAGTTTTTCACGGTATAGGGTTTTTAAGCAAATACTTTCTTAAATATTTTATTGGGTTAGCCAAAGATGAAAATTACATTATTGCACCCCAAGCTCCCGCGAAATATTATTTGAATACAGAATACAAACATGTTGGCGCCAGTTGGCTTACCAAAGAGAATAGACTTACCGAAACGAAAAATGTCCTAAGCTATATGGACAATCTGTATGCTTCAGAAAAAATTCCAGACCATTGCCAGCTCATTATACTGGGATTTTCCCAAGGGGTATCTATTGCCACACGTTGGATAGCGAATAGTAAAATCAGCTTTGACCAATTAATATTATATGCTGGGGGAATTCCGGAAGAACTTACCCCCGAAGATTTTAAATTTTCAGAATCCAAAAATGCCCAGATAAAATTAGTGATCGGCAACAAGGACGAATATATCACCGAAGTCCGTCTAAAAAGGGAACAGGAAAAAGCTAGTTCCCTGTTTAGCGGAAGGGCAGAATTAATTAAATTCGAGGGTGGACACGAAATTAAAAAGGACATAATTAATAATCTGATCAAATGAGAAGCCCTAGCCCTACCCTGGAAAATGATTTTGTTAAACTAGCCCCTTTAACTTTAAGCAATTACCATTTGCTGTCGCCCATTGCCTGTCAAGAAAAACTTGTGCAATACTCTCCTTCGGATATAGCGTCCGCCGGAGCATTAAAAAAATATGTGGAAGAGGCTGTTGAAAAGGAAAAAAGCTTTGCGGCAATGCCGTTTATTATTTATGACAAAAAAATGGCAACCTACGCCGGTAGTACCCGATTCATGAACATAGCCTACAAAAATAAAGTTCTTGAAATAGGCGCTACTTGGATAGGCCGCGAATTTCACGGAACAGGACTAAATGGACAGGTAAAATTACTTATGCTCAATTATGCTTTTAATGAAATGCACTTCGAAAAAGTCGAATTTAGAATTGACGAGCGTAATGTCCCCTCCCGAAAGGCCGTTGAAAAGTTAGGTGCAAAATTGGAAGGTATCTTACGCAAAAATGTTTACCTAATGGATGGTTATAAAAGGAATACCTGTTGCTACGGTATTTTAAAAGATGAATGGAACTGATAAAAAGATTTAGAATCTGGGGAATTGGCATATAATTATTTGTCGGCCAAATCACAATTAAAAAAAATTAAAGTTTTTTTATCGTACTTTTAATTCCCCTCTTCAATAATATAGAAGCTATAAAAGCACACCGCTTTTCAGGTGTATTTGACCAATTAGAGACCTCCCTGCCAAATCATATCAGTTTGAATCTAGGTTTATGAACAGTGGACTAAAGCAATATGGATACTATTACGAAACTTTAAGGCAAAATAGTCTATTCTCCGAAATTCAAAACGACTCCCTAAAAACACTCCTTGAAATTGCAAGTAATCAATTATGGCCAAAAAAAACATGTGTTCTGAACACAGATCATTCACTGCATAAATTTTACATTTTAATTTCAGGCAAAATAAAGGAGTACAATTATGAGAATAGTGTAAATAGGGAGATCATCCATGCAATATTGACAAAAAATGATTTTTTTAATGTGTGCACCCTAATGAATGGTCATGCTAGCAAACTTTACTATGAAGTATTGTCCACCGCTGAATTAATTTGGATTCCTATGGATTTAATGCGGCTATGGATTAGGGAAAATCCAAGAATTATTGACCCAATCATGAACTATTTGGTAAGCAAAACCGAGAAATTAGAAGACAAAGTATTTGACCTTTGTTCTTTGGACACCTCCACCCGCTTGGCAAAATTATTGATTGCCCATTTAAACAAGGAGACCAATAAAATTGAATTGATCAATGGGCTTTCCAATACCATACTAGCAGGCTTAATTGGTACTACAAGGGCCGTACTTAATCGTCACCTACAAGAATTTAAAGAAATTGGTATACTGCAAATTAATGGTGGGGATTTAGAAATAATCAACTTACCTCTTTTAGTTCAAAAACTTCAGGTCGTTCCGAAGCAGCAAAATTCCTAAAGAGCCACGTTTTCAATTTTATCACAACACTATGTTAAATGTCCTTAGCTGCTACTTAGGTAGCAGCTAAGGACATTTAGATAAGGTAATTTTAGGATACAACTGTAAAATCTATCTATCATGAAAAATTCGCTCATTGTACTCGGCATTTTATGCTCTACGTATATGGGGTATTCCCAAAAGCTCATTAAAGCCGTTAATCTGGAAGAAGTAACCATCTCTCCTATTTTGAACCATTCCTATCGCAATGTGGTATATGTGGAAGCCACTCCTGATTTTGTGAAAAACTTACAGACTGAAGCAGCAGCCTATGATGTCCGTAAAGACCCGGAATACTATAAAAGCCCATCCCCATACGTAGTTTATTTCGCCCAAACCAACGGAAGTATTATTGCTACTTATGACCCTTATGGCAGAGTTATATCTACTTTGGAGAGGTTTAAAGATGTAACACCTCCCCAACCCGTTCGAAATAGTGTATATGTAAAATACCCTAATTGGACAATGGATAAAAACCGCTATATGGTTACCTACTATAAAGGCAAAAGGCCGACCAAAATTTATCAATTAAAACTAAGGAAAGGCAATGTAAAAAAGAAACTAAAAGTTGATGCCGATGGCAAGATTTTATAACTTGTCCAAATTAATGGCTAGGTGCACATCAATGGTTTTCTCGAGTAATTCCAAGGCGCCTCTGTGTTATAATTCTGTTCTATAAAAAAATTGCCCACCTATCTACCAATGTTTCCTAAATTATTGTTTATTACTTGGGTAACTTTCCTTTTATTATTAAATTTATGGGATGTTACCCAAGTAATTGCTCAATTTATAATGACGCTGCCATTAATACTATCGGGATAGTATTTCTGTATTAAAAGTTGGTGATGTAGTATAATTACTATTTCCAATGGCATAGACCTAGTTTTGAATACAAAATATTCAACGTGAACAACAACTCCCTGGTGTAGCTTTAACCAACTTCACGTCTAAAATTTGGTTCATAAGTTTAGGATCAAGGACTTTTATTTCACTTAAGTCCGCAATACTATCAACAAATCATTAGTTTCCTTTGTTAATTACTTTAACGCGTAGGGGTTTCATCTTTTTGTAACACTTGCTATATTAGCAACACTTTGGAAAACGCCCTAGACCATGTCAGATAACACCCAATACACAGAAGACAACATTCGCTCATTAGACTGGAAAGAACATATCCGGATGCGTCCGGGCATGTACATTGGTAAATTGGGTGATGGATCCTCGGCAGATGATGGCATTTACATCCTCCTAAAGGAGGTTATAGATAACTGTATCGATGAATTTGTAATGGGTGCAGGCAAGACCATTGATATCGCAATAAAGGATAATGTCGTGAATGTACGCGATTATGGCCGTGGAATACCCTTGGGCAAAGTAGTGGACGTAGTTTCCAAAATGAACACTGGCGGTAAGTACGATTCAAGGGCATTTAAAAAATCGGTAGGTCTTAATGGGGTTGGTACCAAGGCAGTAAACGCTTTGTCCAGCTTTTTCAAAGTAGAGTCCTCAAGGGACAATATGTTAAAAACCGCTGAATTTCAGCAAGGAAACCTTGTTGGGGAAATAGGCCCTGAAGACACCTCAAAACGCAAGGGAACAAAAGTATCCTTTACCCCTGATGAAATTATCTTTAAAAAATATAAGTACAGGAACGAGTATGTGGAGCGTATGCTCAAGAACTATGTTTATCTAAATCCGGGCTTAACGATCATTTTCAACGGTGAGAAATTTTTCTCTGAAAATGGACTCAAAGATCTCTTGGAGGACAACAATAGTTTAGAGGATATGACCTACCCTATAATTCATTTAAAGGGTAACGATATTGAGATTGCCATCACCCATAGCAAGACCCAATACAGTGAGGAATACCATTCGTTTGTAAACGGCCAGAACACTACTCAGGGCGGAACACATCAAACGGCATTTCGGGAAGCAATAGTAAAAACGATAAGGGATTTTTATGGTAAAAATTATGAGCCTTCCGATATAAGAAAATCCATTATTTCGGCCATAGCCATAAAAGTTATGGAACCTGTTTTTGAGAGTCAGACAAAGACCAAATTGGGGTCTACCGATATGGGTGGCGATTTACCAACCGTAAGAACCTATATCAATGATTTTGTTGGCACCCAGCTCAACAACTACCTTCATAAGAATCCTGACACGGCGGAAAAGCTCCAGCGTAAAATAATGCAGGCAGAGCGGGAGCGGAAAGAGCTCTCTGGTATTAGAAAACTGGCGAAGGACAGGGCCAAAAAATCCAACCTTCACAACAAGAAATTAAGGGATTGTAGAGTTCATTTAGCGGATTCAAAAAATAATCGCTGTTTGGAAAGCACCTTATTCATTACTGAGGGCGATTCAGCTTCCGGATCTATAACCAAGTCTAGGGACGTAAATACCCAAGCTGTGTTTAGTTTAAGGGGGAAACCCTTGAACTCATACGGCATGTCCAAAAAAATCGTATACGAAAACGAAGAGTTCAACCTACTCCAGGCCGCATTGAATATAGAGGAATCCATGGAGGACCTGAGATATAACAAAATAGTGATTGCAACAGATGCTGATGTAGACGGAATGCACATTCGCTTATTACTAATTACATTCTTTCTTCAATTTTTTCCGGAACTAATTAAAGAAAATCACTTATATATACTACAGACGCCCTTGTTTAGGGTCCGTAACAAAAAAGACACTTATTACTGCTATAGTCATGAAGAAAAATTACAGGCCATTGAAAAGTTAACAGGAAAGCCAGAATTAACCCGATTTAAGGGATTGGGTGAAATATCGCCGGATGAGTTTCAACATTTCATTGGTGAAGACATAAGATTGGAGCCAGTGATGCTAGACAAATCTGTGCCTATTGAAACCATGTTAGAGTTTTATATGGGCAAAAACACCCCTGACCGGCAAGAATTTATCATAAAAAACCTTAAAGTAGAGGTAGACCTAATTGAGGAAAACCAATTATAAACCAAACTAATACGAATCTTTCTTTATGGAAGAGAATGAAGAACTGAACGAAGTACCACAAGAAAATCAAGAAGAATCCAATGACGCCCTTACGAAAGTTACAGGGATGTATAAAGACTGGTTTTTAGATTATGCTTCCTATGTAATTTTAGAACGTGCAGTACCTGCAATCGAGGACGGATTTAAACCTGTTCAGCGAAGGATTATGCATGCACTGAAGGAGCTGGACGACGGCAGATACAACAAAGTAGCCAATGTTGTAGGCCATACCATGCAATACCACCCACACGGTGACGCCAGTATCGCAGATGCGATGGTCCAAATAGGACAAAAGGACTTATTGATAGACACCCAAGGTAACTGGGGGAATATTTTAACCGGGGATAGTGCGGCAGCCTCTCGTTACATTGAAGCCAGATTGACCAAGTTTGCCCTGGAAGTGGTCTTTAGCCCAAAAATCACTGAATGGCAACAATCTTATGACGGTAGAAAAAAGGAGCCGGTAAATCTTCCTGTAAAATTCCCGCTCTTGCTGGCACAAGGTGCAGAGGGTATTGCTGTTGGACTCTCCACTAAAGTGCTTCCACATAACTTTATAGAGCTTATAGACGCCTCTATAAAACACCTGAAAGGGCAAAAATTTACCATATTTCCAGACTTCCCAACATCCGGAATAATAGACATCAGCAACTATGGTGATGGCCTACGAGGTGGAAAAATTAGGGTGCGCGCCAAGATACAGCAATTGGACAAAAACACCCTAGTAATCAAAGAAATACCATACGGTACTAACACCTCTTCTTTAATAGACTCTATCCTTAAAGCAAATGACAAAGGGAAAATAAAAATAAAGAAAATAGAGGATAATACTGCCGCGGAAGTAGAAATATTAGTACATCTACCGCCGGGTCTTTCACCAGATAAGACCATAGATGCCCTATACGCATTTACATCTTGTGAATCTTCCATATCCCCCTTGGGCTGTATTATCGAGGATAACAAACCGCTATTTATAGGGGTTACGGAAATGTTGCAGCGATCCACAGATTATACAGTGGAATTGCTTAAGGCGGAATTGGAAATACAATTGAGAGAGCTGGAAGAGCAGTGGCATTTTGCCTCCCTCGAGCGTATTTTTATAGAGAATAGGATCTATCGGGATATTGAAGATGAAGAAACATGGGAAGGGGTTATTGCAGCTATAGACAAAGGTCTTGCGCCATACACCAAACACTTAAAAAGAAAGGTCACCGAAGATGATATTGTTCGGCTTACGGAAATAAGGATCAAAAGAATCTCTAAGTTCGATCTGGACAAAGCGCAACAATATTTGGATAGTTTAGAGGATAGAATTGCTGAAGTAAAACATCATTTGGCAAACCTTATTGAGTTCGCTATCAACTATTTCAAATCTTTAAAGGAAAAATACGGCAAGGGTCGTGAGCGAAAATCGGAAATACGAGTATTTGACGATATAGAAGCCACCAAGGTGGTTATCAGAAACACTAAATTATATGTAAATCGAGAGGAAGGTTTTGTCGGAACTTCCTTGAAACGGGATGAATATGTAACCGATTGTAGCGACATAGATGATATCATCGTTTTTACACAGGATGGCAAAATGATGATTGCCAAAGTGGATTCCAAGATATTTGTGGGTAAAAATATTATTCATGTTGCCGTCTTCAAGAAAAAAGACAAACGAACCATCTACAACATGATTTACAAAGATGGAAAGGGCGGTCCCAGTTACATTAAAAGATTCAACGTCACTGGGGTTACCAGAGACAAACCCTATGACCTTTCAGCCGGAAAGCCACAATCTGAAGTATTGTACTTTTCCGCCAATCCCAACGGAGAGGCTGAAGTCATAACCGTTCTGCTAAGACAGGTAGGAAGTATTAAAAAATTAAAATGGGATATTGATTTTGCAGATGTATTGATTAAAGGCAGGGCCTCCAAGGGCAATATTGTCACCAAATACTCCGTGAAGCGCATTGAATTAAAAGAGAAAGGGGTTTCTACCCTGAAACCGAGAAAAATATGGTTCGATGAAATTGTCCGTAGATTAAATGTGGACGGTAGAGGGGAATTACTTGGTGAATTTAAAGGCGATGATATGCTACTGGTGGTCACCCAAAAAGGCGTGGCAAAAACATTTATCCCCAATCTATCCACTCATTTTGATGAAGATATGGTGGTTTTGGAAAAATGGAACCCCAACAAACCTTTATCGGCAATTTACTTTGAAGGGGAAAAGGACCGTTATTATGTAAAACGCTTTTTGATCGAGAACGAAAACAAAGAGGAACTGTTTATATCAGAACATCCTAAATCGTTCCTGGAACTCGTTTCTACTGATTGGAGACCAGTGGTAGAAATTGAATACGCCAAACCAAGAGGCAAAGAGGTAAGACCGAATCAAATAGTTGATTTAGAAGAGTTTATATCCATAAAGGGAATAAAAGCTTTAGGCAATCAACTAACGTCGGATAAGGTTAAAAACATGAATGCCCTGGAATCACTCCCTTATGACGAGCCTGAAGAAAGTAAAACAAGTGAAATTGAGGTAGTAGACGAAGAGAATGTAGCATCAACAGAGAGCCCTAAATCCAACACGGACAAGACTACTGATGAAAAACCAAAAAAATCAGAAAATCCGTCCGAAGAGGATGATGATGAGGGCCAAATAACACTGTTTTAAGGCATTCCTAAATAATTATAGGATTGGCCAACGCCATTTTATTACCCTATTTTTTATGGATAAAAGGTTAATTGAGATAATTAGCTGAGAATTCCTTCAATAATAACCTATATTTGCGAAAACTGATTTTTATATGGATTTTACCAACCCCCTGGTATATGGTGTGCCCTGTTTTATTGCTTTCATCCTCTTAGAACTTACTTACAGCAAGACGCACGGGGATGATCAATTATATGATTGGAAAGATTTGGCGGCCAGTGGTTTTATGGGCGTGGGTTCGGCTATTATCGCCCCATTGATCAAGGTGGTATCCGCGATTGTAATATTCGAATTCACTTATGAGTTATTTAACCCGGTGACAGATGGGATCAGAAGCAACATTCTTGGTTATAGCTCTTTTGGATACGCCTGGTATATATGGCTTCTTTGTCAGCTAGCGGACGATTTTACTTACTATTGGTTTCACAGAGCCAATCATGAGGTCCGGATTTTATGGGCTGCCCACATAGTACATCATTCTTCAGATAATTTTAATTTAGGCACAGCGGTACGTAATGGATGGTTCACTATACTATATAAACCTTTATTTTATATGTGGATGCCGGCTGTGGGATTCCCGCCAGAAATGGTTGTAGTATGTTTGGGAATAGAAGCTTTGTGGCAATTTCAATTACATTCCGTTTATGTACCAAAAATGGGATTCATTGAAAAGATATTCAACACCCATACCATGCACCAGGTACATCATGCTCAAAATGTAGAATATTTAGATAAAAATCACGGTGGTTTCTTAAATATTTTTGATAAAATATTTGGGACATGGAAAGAGTTGGATAATGATATCGACGTAAAATATGGAGTTATCCATGCCCCTAATTCCAATAATCCAATAGTTATCCTAACACATGAATTTAAGGATATTTACAATGATGTAAAGAAATCCAAAAAACTTTCACATGCCCTCATGTATATTTTCGGCCCTCCAGGATGGAGTCCGGACGGTAGCACACTTACCGTGAAACAGCAACAGCGATTGTTTAAGGAACAAAAGACTTCCAATCCCAAAGTAGCGTTTAGTAGACCCAATTAAGGATAGGTAGCATTCTAAAAAAAACTACTTTTCTCATAAAGCAATTGCACTAAGGCCTTGTATTCATTTATTTTAGCCCTTAGACCAAGATATTAACATTATAGGGATATGGCCTCAAAAGTCATCGTAGACTCCCCCAGGGCTACCTTTTATACATATAACAAAAGCCAACTTAAATTAATAAGTTGGCTTTTGTTATTTGTGTTGAAAAAGTATTATTCTCCCATAGCTGCTGCTACTGCGGCAGACAACCTTTTATATGTCCCATTCTCCAAGCGGTCACGAATTACAGAGAAGGCCTCCAAGGTTTCGGAAACATCCTGCAAGGTATGAGTAGCTGTAGGAATCATTCTCAATAAAATTAAGCCCTTAGGAATTACAGGGTAAACCACAATAGAACAGAAGATTCCAAAATTCTCTCTTAAATCCCTTACCAATGCCATGGCTTCCGGAATACTACCATTGAGATAAACAGGCGTAACACAACTAGTTGTGGTACCTATATCAAAGCCTCTTTCCTTAAGGCCATTTTGCAAAGCATTTACATTTTCCCAAAGTTTGGCCTTAAGTTCTGGTTGGGTACGCAACATATCCAGCCTCTTTAAAGCTCCTTTCACATAAATCATCGGCAATGATTTGGCAAACATTTGAGATCTTAGGTTATATTTCAGATAATCTATGATTTCTTTATCCGCAGCCAAAAAGGCACCGATACCCGCCATAGATTTTGCAAAAGTTGCAAAATAGACATCTATATCATCTTGTACTCCCTGCTCCTCACCGGCCCCGGCCCCAGTTTTACCCAAAGTCCCAAATCCGTGTGCATCATCTACAAACAATCTAAAATTATACTTCTTCTTAAGGGCCACAATTTCCTTCAGCTTACCCTGCTCTCCACGCATGCCAAAAACCCCTTCGGATATAACCAAAATACCTCCTCCGGTCTGGTCTGCCATTTTAACGGCACGATCTAAATTTTTCTCAAGACTTTCAATGTCGTTATGCTTAAAAGTAAATCGCTTACCCATATGCAAGCGAACACCGTCTATAATACATGCGTGCGCATCAACATCATATACGATAATATCATCTTTGGAAACCAGGGCATCAATAGCAGAAACCATTCCTTGATAGCCAAAGTTCAATAAATAAGCAGACTTCTTATTAACAAAAGCAGCCAATTCTTGCTCCAACTGTTCGTGGAAATCCGTATGACCACTCATCATTCTAGCTCCCATAGGAAAAGCGGCACCGTACTCCATTGCTGCTTCGCCATCAACCTTTTTTACTTCCGGTAAATTGGCCAATCCCAAGTAATCATTAATACTCCAAGTGATTACCTCCTTCCCTCGAAACTTCATCCTATTGGATATAGGACCCTCTAATTTTGGAAATACAAAATAGCCCTCTGCTTGGGAAGCCCATTTCCCTAAAGGACCTTTATTCTCGATAATTCTTTCAAATAAATCTCTCATCTAGCCTACATTGATTATTACTGCAAAAGTATAGATTTTTAAACTGCATATGCAACTTATTTAATACATAAAAAGCAACGACTTATGAACCGTTGCTTTAAATATCTTAAATTTTACATCACTTTTACTTTATGAATTCTATTTTTTGTGGCTCTTCAACATTTTTACTATCGAAGAAGCCTTGGTCGGCCATCCATTGGTCACTGTATATCTTACTCATATACCTGGAACCGTGATCAGGGAAAATAACGACTACATTACTATTCTCGTTAAACTCTCCCATTTCTTCCAATTGCCTCACCGCTTGCATTACAGCTCCACTTGTATAACCAACAAAAAGTCCCTCGGTCCTGGCTATCTCCCTTGCAGTATGTGCGCTTTCCTCATCTGTAACTTTAATAAATTCATCTATAACCCTGAAATCGGTTGCTGTAGGTATCAAATTTTTACCTAAGCCTTCAATTCTATACGGATAAATTTCCTTAGTATCCAATTCTCCCGTCTCATGGTACTTTTTAAGAACGGAACCAAAAGCATCCACGCCTATAACACGAATATTCGGATTTTGCTCTTTTAGATATTTGGCAGTCCCAGAAATGGTGCCTCCTGTGCCACTACATGCTATCAAATGGGTAATATGTCCATTGGTCTGTTTCCAGATTTCCGGCCCAGTACTTCTGTAATGGGCTTCAGCATTTAATTCATTAAAATACTGATTGATATATATAGACCCCTCTGTTTCCTCGTGCAATCTTTTGGCCACTTCATAATAGGACCTCGGATCATCTGCACTTACGTGGGCAGGACAAACATAAACCTTTGCCCCCATGGACCGTAACATGTCTATTTTATCTTTGGAAGATTTTGAACTAACCGCCAATATACAGCCGTATCCCTTTATGATACTGATCATAGCGATACTAAAACCTGTATTCCCTGAAGTGGTTTCTATAATAGTATCCCCTTTCTTCAGCAATCCCCTACGCTCCGCCTCCTCAATTATATAAAGGGCAACACGATCTTTGGAAGAATGTCCTGGATTAAAGCCTTCAACTTTAGCGTAAAAATTACCTTCAAGGTTGGCAGCTATTTTATTTAGTTTGATTAATGGGGTGTTTCCTACGAGTTCTAGTAGGTTATTACAAGCGTTTATCTTTTGTTCCATAAACAATTTCTAGGTTTAGAACATATCGACATTTTTGATTTATGTCAATATTGATAGGACAAAATTAGTCTTTTTTTTGGATTAACGAATTTTATGCTCCAAATCTAATAAAAATGCATATTCTTTAGCCACCTCTTTTAGGGACTCAAAGCGGCCTGAAGCACCGCCATGACCTGCATCCATATTAATATTGAACAGCAACAAATTATTGTCCGTTTTATACTCCCTTAGTTTGGCAATCCATTTTGCCGGTTCAAAGTATTGCACTTGGGAATCGTGCAATCCGGTAATAACCAACATATTTGGCTGAATTTGCCGCGATACATTGTCATAGGGCGAATATGATTTCATATAATCATAATATTCTTTTTCGTTGGGATTGCCCCATTCATCATATTCCCCAGTGGTCAAGGGAATAGTGTCGTCCAACATAGTGGTCAACACATCCACAAAGGGAACGGCAGCAATTACCCCGTTATATATTTGTGGGCATAGATTGACTATTGCCCCCATTAAAAGCCCCCCTGCCGAACCACCGGAAGCGTAAAGATGTTCAGGACTGGTATACTTCTTTTCTATCAGAAATTTAGAACAATCTATAAAATCGGTAAATGTATTTATCTTCTTGAGCAGTCTCCCTTCATCATACCAATTCCGACCTAAATATTCCCCTCCCCTAACATGGGCTATAGCATAAATAAAACCTCTATCCAACAAACTTAACCTTACTGTAGAAAAATAAGGATCAATGGTATGCCCATAAGAACCGTAGGCGTATTGTAACAACGGGCTGGAACCATCCAACTTAGTGTTTTTATGATATACCAAGGAGATCGGAACTTTTTTACCGTCTTTAGCGTTTGCCCAAATCCGTTCGGAAATATAATTTTCCTTATTAAATTTTCCGCCCAATACCTCTTGCTCCTTTTTTACTACTTTTCCCTTGGTCCTCATATTAAAATCGATAATGGAACTCGGGGTGGTCATGGAGTTATAGCCATATCGGAGAATTTCCGTATCAAAATCCGGATTGGTGCCCACATAGGCTGTATAGGTTTCATTATCAAATGGCAAATAATAACTTTCTTCAGTATCCCATCGCACAATTTTCAACTGATTCAAACCATTTTCACGCTCGGACAAAACATAGTAATCATTAAACATCTCAATATCCTCAAGCAAGACTTCTTCCCTATGTGGAATAAAATCTACCCAGTTTTTAGATTCCGTTTTGTCTTCAGGGGTTGTCATCAATTTAAAATTGGTTGCCCCGTCCATATTGGTCAGAATATAAAAATTGTCTTTGTAGTGGGATAAAGAATACTCCTGACCTCTAACCCTTTTTGAAAAAACATGAAATTTTCCATTGGGTTCATCGGCCCTTAGTATTTGAAATTCAGATGTCAAGGTACTGGAAGAACCAATTACAATAAATTCCTTGGATTTAGTTTTATAAACAAAGGTGGTAAAGGTTTCGTCCTCTTCATGAAAAACCAATTCGTCCTCTGTGGAGGATGTCCCTAAAATATGCTTGTAGATATTATTGGACCTTAAGGTCTTAGGGTCTTTTTTGGTATAGAACAAGGTTTTATTATCATTCGCCCATACCGCACTACCTGTTGTATTTTCAATTTTATCATCATAAATTTCCTCTGTGAGCAAATTCTTTATTTGTAAGGTGTATTGCCGTCGGGAAACCGTGTCCACCCCAAAAGCCCCAAGTTCGTTGTTGGGACTTATAGACAAGCCTCCAAGGCTAAAATAATCGGATCCTTCTGCCATAATGTTGCAATTGAACATTATTTCCTCCTCGGCATCCTCCTTTTCAAACCGTCTCGCAAAAATTGGATACTCCTTTCCCACTTCATATCGTGTAGCATACCAATATCCATTAAACTTATAGGGCACGGAAGAATCATCTTCCTTGATCCTGGATTTCATCTCTTGGAACAATCTTTCCTTGAAGTCATTGGAATGTTCCGTCATGGCTTCGTAGTAGGCATTCTCCTGTTCCAAAAAAGCGATAACCTCCGGATCTTCCCTTTGGTTCAACCAATAATAATTGTCGACCCTAACATCACCGTGCTTTATTAATTGTTTTGCAATTTTTTTCGCACTTGGCGCTTTCAATTCCCGTTGCATGTATATATTCTGTTTAATAAGAAAGCGCAAAAATAATATTTAAATGTGACCGGCCTGATTAAATAAGACCTTTATCCAGAATAAACTTAACTATCTTAAAAAAGAACTAAATTTATAACGATAAGCTAATATTTATATAAATACCAACCATTTTAGTAATTTTGGGGGTAGAACTTATTAAAACTATAATTATGTTTGGAGATATGATGGGCATGTTGGGGAAATTGAAGGAAACCCAGGAGAAAGTAAAAGTTACCAAGGAAAGAATGAATACTGTAATAGTGGATGAGCAATCTCCGGACAGTTTGCTTAAAGTAAGTATTACTGCCAATAGGACCATTAAGTCCATTTCCATTGATGATAGTCTTTTAAGCGACAAAGATCAATTGGAGGATTATCTGATCCTGACCCTTAACAAGGCCATTGAAAAAGCCACCACCATAAATGAAAACGAATTGGCCGCTGTTGCCAAAGAAGGTATGCCCAACATACCAGGGATGGATTCGCTTTTAAAATAAATTTCATTATGTTTATCACTGCCATTTAATCAAAACTGTTAATAATGAAGAATTTTTTCTTATTACTCTTGTTCCCTATTCTTGTGCAAGCACAAAATAAAAGTGCCAATGACCAAGAAACAACATGGCTGACCGACTACAACAGTGCTCAGAAAATTGCAAAAAAAACCAATTCCAACATTCTGATGTATTTTACTGGAAGTGATTGGTGCTCCCCATGTAAGGCCTTAAAGAAAGATTTATTCGAGACCGAACAATTTAAGGAAGTGGCCAAGGACTATGTACTTTTATATGTAGATCTACCCAGAAAAAAAGAAAGCCTCAGTGCCGATGAAATGAAACAAAACAAGGAATTGCTAACACAATGGAACAAAAAGGGCATTTTTCCTCTTATAAGTTTGGTAAGTACCGAAGAAAAAGAAGTAGCCACACTTTCTGGTTATGGTACTAAAGGGGATGTGGAAAAATATATGGACTTTCTTAGACGCAACATAAAAATGTAATATGGGCACAAAGTAATTCCCTTCTTAGTAGTTAACCCAGATTGTATTTTTACTATAATCCAATCCTTCTTTTATAAAACGAACCTTATTTATTTAACTATTGTTACTGGCTAAATAAAAACGGGTACAAACTCCTTATTCCCTAGGGGAAAAGTATAAATTTATTTTAGAATTCATTATAATTGTATAGGCAATTACTTTTCTGCCTTTAACTCATTTATCAATTACAAACTGCACATTTATTATGACGGAAAATTATTTTAAAACCTATCCAGATAAAAATGGTTTTTTTAAAGAATACGGTGGTGCCTTTATTCCTCCAGTTCTTGAAGCTGAAATGAAAAAAATCACGGACGCCTATTATTCCATCAGCAAATCTCATAACTTTATTTCGGAACTGCGAAGCATTCGCAAACACTACCAAGGTCGTCCAACACCTGTTTATTATTGCAACAGGCTGTCAGAAAAATACGGAGGAAGAATATATCTTAAACGAGAAGACCTTAATCATACAGGTGCGCATAAGCTTAACCATTGTATGGGAGAGGCCTTGTTGGCAAAACACTTGGGGAAAAAGAAACTAATTGCGGAAACTGGCGCTGGACAGCACGGTGTAGCCTTGGCAACCGCAGCGGCTTATTTTGGATTGGAATGCGAAATCCATATGGGAGAGGTAGATATGGCCAAAGAACATCCCAATGTGGTTCGGATGAAAATCCTAGGTGCAAAGGTAGTACCCGTTTCCCATGGCCTAAAAACCTTAAAAGAGGCTGTAGATTCTGCCTTTGAGGCGTATCTAAAAGATCCCATTACTACAATTTATTGTATAGGATCCGTGGTAGGTCCACACCCATTTCCGATGATAGTACGCGATTTTCAGCGTGTTGTGGGTATCGAAGCAAAAGAACAATTTTTTGAAATGACCGGGGAATTGCCGGACAATGTGGTTGCCTGTGTTGGTGGCGGCAGTAATGCCATGGGAATATTCTCCTCTTTTTTGGACGAACCCGAATGTACGCTTTATGGCATTGAACCAGGTGGCCGCTCTTTAGAATATGGCGAACATGCTGCCACTATGACCTTGGGCTCTCCAGGGGTTATACATGGATTTAAATGTTATATGCTGAAAGATGAAAAGGGAGAACCAGGGGCGGTTCATTCCGTAGCCAGTGGTTTGGATTACCCTGGTGTAGGTCCAGAGCACAGTATGTTGAAAGATCTTGAGAAAGTTACCTATGACGTAGTCTCTGATCAGGAAACAATAGATGCCTTTTACGAATTAAGTCGCTTGGAAGGTATTATACCTGCCTTGGAAAGCGCACACGCCGTAGCCTATGCGATTAAATTGGCACAGCAAAATCCACAATCCTCCATTTTAGTTAATCTAAGCGGCAGGGGCGATAAGGATATAGACTATGTTGTAGATACCTTCGGGCTACCTGAGGTAGAGAAATAACTTAAGAAAACCAATAAAAAGGGAGTCTAAAATTTACAGCTATTTAGACTCCCTTTTTTACCCTGAAGTTTCTTTTTTATAAGCTGGTTGCGTTTTCCATACTAGCTAATTTTAGGGAGGATAACATCAGAGCTACAATACCGGATAGGGACTCCAATGCATTCCCATTAAGGCATAGCCCTTTGGATATCATTAAATCTCACTGGCTTTTCCGTTAAAATCCAACTTAAGGTTAACGACTCACATATGGTCCTAAACCGTTCAAAACAACAATTTCTACCTCCCAAAAGTGGCTACTAATAACAAAATCGGTCATTGTCATAAAGTCCAATTAAAGTCAGCCCAGGTAATTAATTAGATAAGATTTTAAAAATTAAAGATTCACGTTTTTTGTGTAACTTTAAAAAAAGTTGCCGTAGGCCATGCTAGAAATAAAAAAGGAATCGGATACCACATATACCTTTAGTCTGCAATCTGAAAGTGGACAAACGCTGCTTACGAGTATCCCATTTAGCAAAAGGGCGGAGATCGACAAAACAATTGCCAATCTTAAGATTCTCATTGGCCAATCTTCTGTTTTTGAACGTAAGACCGACTATACTGGAAAATTTCTTTTTATCATGAAAGATAATCAAGGGAAAATTATTGGAAACTCCATGCTATATAGTTCTGAGGCAGGAATGGAGAATGGCATTAAAAATCTTAAGACTAGCATATCCATACTGCCAGACACCATTGGTCTATAATCTAGTTAGTATTTCCAAAAAAGCTCCATGCATTTCGTCCGTATAATCCATATGGGTAACAATACGCAGCTTACTTTGCCCCATTCCAATAATGTGAATATTCTTTTCTTTCAACTTATCCAGAAACCGATCAGTAGTCATCTGATTTTCATCAATTTCAAAAATAACAATATTAGTTTCCGTAGGCTCCACCTTTTTAATGTATGGCAACCCTTTTAGTGCCAAGCTAATTTCCTTGGCTTTCAAATGGTCCTCCACCAATCTTTCTCTGTGATTTTCCAAGGCATATATTCCTGCTGCCGCAAGATAACCTGCTTGTCTCATGCCTCCACCAAGCACCTTTCTTACCCTTAATGCTTTGTTAATAAGCTCCTTGTCTCCTAATAAAACGGAACCTACAGGACATCCCAGTCCTTTACTTAAACATACACTTATGGTATGGAACAAGGCTCCATAATCCTTTGGAGATTCATTTTTGGACACCAGGGCATTCCAAAGACGTGCACCGTCTAGGTGATATTTTAATTGATGTTGGTCACATACATTTCTTATGGCGCTTAACTCTCCCAAATCCCAACAGGCTCCCCCGCCCTTATTCGTTGTATTTTCAATACAGACTAGTGAAGTTAATGGGCTGTGATAAAAGTCTGGTGGGTTAATAGCTTCTTCTACCTGTCTTGCTGTCATCAATCCTCTATTGCCATCTACCAATCTACAGGAGACACCACTGTTAAAACTCACCCCTCCCCCTTCGTAATTATACACATGGGCGTATTTATCACAAATTAATTGTTCCCCTGGTTGGGTATGCAATTTTATGGCTGTTTGATTCGCCATAGTGCCGCTTGGAAAAAACAAAGCTGCTTCCATTCCAAATAATTTGGCCATCATTTCTTCCAATTTGTTGACCGAAGGGTCATTTTTAAAAACGTCATCCCCCACCTCTGCAGTCATCATGGCCTGCAACATTCCAGGGGTTGGTTTTGTAACGGTATCACTAATCAGATTTATAAGCATAAATGCCAGAAATTAGAAGTAAAAAAACTCCTATAGAGAATTTCCACTTATATAGAATTAAAGTTTTAAAATTATATAAAATAGATTGCACAACCATACTTAAGTACTATTTTTGGCTGAAAATAATTAGGATATGATAACAACAGACCATTATAAGAGTCTCATAGATCGCCTTGGTGCGTTAAGGAGGTATCTTTGACATTGATGCCAAGCTTGTAGAAATAGAAAACGAAGAAGAGAAAACCCTGGCTCCGGATTTTTGGAACCATCCCCAGGAAGCACAAGAGCAGATGAAGTTAATACAATCCAAGAAACAATGGGTTGATGATTTCAATAGCGCTCAAAATTTAGCGGCCGATCTGGAGATTTTTTTGGAATTTCAGAAAGAGGGTGAAATGCCCGAGGCCGATGTTGAAAACCATTACGACAAGATCGTAGAAGCCTTGGAAAAATTGGAATTCAAGAATATGCTCTCTGCCGAGGGAGATGAACTTACGGCCATAATTCAAATTACTGCTGGTGCAGGAGGCACAGAAAGTTGTGATTGGGCCTCCATGTTGATGCGAATGTATATGATGTGGAGCGAAAAAAATGGTTATAAAATAAAAGAACTCAATTATCAGGAAGGTGACGTTGCAGGAATAAAAACCGTGACCTTGGAAATTGAAGGCGATTTTAGCTTTGGCTGGCTCAAGGGCGAGAATGGTGTACACCGGCTGGTACGTATTTCCCCTTTCGACAGTAACGCCAAGCGCCATACCTCTTTTGCTTCAGTTTACGTATATCCATTGGTGGATGACAGTATTGAAATTGACATAAATCCTGCTGATGTAGAAATTACAACTGCGAGATCTAGTGGTGCCGGCGGGCAGAATGTAAATAAGGTGGAAACCAAAGTTCAGCTGACCCATAAACCCTCTGGGATTCAAATTTCTTGTTCGGATTCTAGATCGCAGCATGACAATAGGGCTACGGCCTTAAAAATGCTTAAGTCCCAGTTGTACGAAATAGAATTGCGCAAGAAAATGGAAGCCCGACAGGAGATTGAGTCCTCCAAAATGAAAATAGAATGGGGTTCCCAGATTAGGAATTATGTTATGCACCCATATAAATTGGCGAAAGACGTGCGTACAGGTGAAGAAACGGGAAATGTTGATGCTGTAATGGACGGCCATATCGACAATTTCTTAAAGGCATACTTAATGATGATGGGACAAAAAGAAGAAAGTTAGGAAAATATTGCTCCCTTGAACAAAATTAAATTGTTATTGGGCTCTGGCAGGGGAGTTTCAACTTTCTTGATTTCAATGTTTTGATTTAAATGAAAGAGTAGGCCTGAGATTAATAGTTACGGAACTTAAAACCAAAAATTATGATTAAAATATATCACAACCCCAGATGTGGAAAGTCGAGGGAAGGATTGGCCATTTTGGAGAATTCTGGAAAAGAATATGAAATTATAAAATATCTAGAGGAAGTACCCACCAAAAAGGAACTAGAAGCTATTTTAAAAATTTTAGGCATATCGCCATTGGAATTGGTACGCACTAACGAAGCCATTTGGAAGGAAAAATACAGAGGAAAATCCTTGACAGATGACGAGATAGTGGTTGCCATGATAGAGAACCCTAAATTAATTGAGCGTCCGATCGTAATTCAAAACAAACATGGGGTTATTGGACGTCCTCCGGAAAAGATTAAAGATCTTTTAGCTTAGCATCTAAGTTAAAATGATTTGAAAAAGAAACATTTATTGTTATATTAAGCACTTTCCAACAGATCAAAGCAATTGTGGCTACACAACGGCACAATTCTTGAAATATTCAATTTAACAAACATTTAACCCTTCACGGTTAAACCATCTATTAATTTTGGAATCCCATAAACCAGTTGCAATATGAAAACGAACAAGAAATTATTTTTTAGTGTTTTATTGATCGTATTATCATTTCCATTTTTAAGTGCCCAATACGGATACGGTAATGGATACGGAAATGGGTATGGAAATGGATATGGATACGGAGGATATGGTAGACAACGCAATAGCATTCCACAAGCACAGGAAACGCCCAAGGAACCCGAAAAATTAACGGCCGCTCAAATTGTAGACCAGGAAATGCCAAGCATTACAGAAAAATTGGGCTTAAACCCTTTTGAAGAAGCGGTTTTGAGCACAACCTTAAAAAAATACCTGCAAGAAAGAATAGAGTTGCAGATACTAGAGCTACCTGCTGACAAGATGAGGGAAAGTTATGAGAAAATTACCCAAAAGCAGGATGAAGAACTTATGGCAGGACTACCTGCAGATAAATACGAGGCCTTTGTAGAGCTTCAGAAAAATGGCTTTAAAAAAGTTAAGGAAAAAAAGAAAAAAAGAAAAAAGAATAGATCCAAAACATAGCAAATGAAAAAATTACTTCCAGTTACATTATTGTTACTTACATTAATAGGTTACGCACAAGGGCCCCAGGGCCAACAAGAACCAATAAAAATAACTGGAACTGTTTTGGACCAAGAGACAAGTCAACCATTGGAATATGCCACTTTGGTACTGCAAAGTGTAAGGAATCCCGAGAAAGTAACTGGTGGCATCACGGATGCAACTGGGAAATTTGATGTAGAGGCTTCGCCAGGCAATTATAACATCAGTGTTGAATATATCTCCTATAAATCTTATAAATTAAATAATCAAAACCTAAGGGCTGCCACGGATCTTGGGGTAATACATCTTTCGTTGGATGTGGCTCAGTTATCCGAAGTTGAAGTTGTTGGTGAACGGACAACGGTAGAACTAAGACTGGATAAAAAAGTATATAACGTTGGCTCCGATCTAACCGTTAAAGGAGGGTCCGTAACCGATGTTCTAAGCAACGTCCCTTCTGTTTCCGTAGATGTGGAGGGCAATATTAGTCTTAGAGGAAATGAAAGTGTTAGAATCCTGATCAACGGTAAGCCCTCGGCCTTATCTGGATTAAGTCCTGAGGCACTTCAACAATTGCCTGCGGATGCCATTGAAAAGGTAGAAGTAATAACCAATCCATCTGCTAGATATGATGCCGAAGGAACGGCAGGTATCTTAAATATAATATTAAAACAAAGTAAGACGGCTGGGTTGAATGGATCGGTCAATGTATATACCGGTCATCCTGAGACATATGGGGGATCTGTAAGTCTAAATTTAAGACGTGATAATTTTAATATTTTCACCAACACCACCTATCGTTACAGAAGTGGACCAGGTAATGCATTATTCAATCAAGAAAATTTTGATAGCAATGGCAATACCTTGAGTTTTCAGAACGAAATAAGGGACTACCAAAGAAAAGACAAAAACTTTAATACCAATGTTGGTTTTGAAGTGTTTTTGGACAAGAGCAGTAGCATTACCAATTCCCTTGTTTTTAGTAAATCCAATGGGGACAACACAGTCAATGTAGATTTTTCCAATTTTGATGCCAATATGGCTCCAACCATCCAAAGAAACCGATTTACTGTTGAAGACGAGTTTGAGGAGGAGGTACAATACTCCTTAAATTATCAGAAGAAATTTGAAAAAGAAGGACATACCCTAACCTTCGACTATCAATATTCCAAAGGAATAGATGATGAAAATTCTATTATAAAGGAGGTGATCTTGGGGGATAATATTGCTTTGGATACCGAAAAGACAATAGATGCCCAAACACAAATATCGCAATTGCTTCAAATGGATTACGTTCTCCCTTTTGGGAAGGACGACCAGTCACAATTTGAAATTGGTTATCGAGGAACCTTCAATAATAACAATACCGATTTTGATTTTGGTATAGAGCAACAGGATGGTAGCTTTAACAGCGACCCTAACTTCAGCAATGAACTTAATTATAAGGAATATGTAAATGCAGCCTATACACAATTAGGGTCTAAATTTAATAAATTCAGTATACTTGGTGGTTTAAGGGTAGAGGCTTCCGATATTGGCATAGAACTATTAAACTCCAACGAAATAACAAACAAGGACTACGTTAATTGGTTTCCATCAATATTCTTGGGATATGAATTCACCGAAAAAGAACAAATTACCTTAAGCTACAGCAAAAGGCTTAGAAGACCTCGATCTAGGTTTATCAATCCATTTCCTTCCAGGTCTAGTAACACCAACCTTTTTCAAGGAAACGCAGATTTGGACCCTACTTTTACCGATGCCTATGATTTGGGCTATTTAAAAAGATGGGATAAATTCACTTTTACCACATCTGGATACTTTAATAGATCCACCGGAGTGTTCCAGTTTGTTTCCAGGGAGACAGGCGACTTTGTTACCATTGAAAATCCGGACGATCCACAAAATCCTATTGTAGTACCTATACAAGTGCGCAGCCCTATAAATTTGGCCACCGAAGATCGTTATGGCATGGAGTTTACCACTACTTATACCCCAAAAAGAAACTGGAGATTAACCTGGAACGTAAATGCTTTCCAAAGGGATTTAAAAGGTGATTACATCTATACCAATAGTCAAGATGAAGAAATAGTTCAAAATTTTGATGCTAATAACTTTTCATGGTTTACGCGCTTTAGTGCAAAAATACCTTTGCCAGGAAAGATCGACTTTCAAACTAATTTCTTTTATATGGGGCCATCCAAAGATGCCCAAAATACCAATAAAGGTATGTTAAGTTCCGATCTTGGCCTAAGTAAGGATATCTTAAAGGACAAGGGTTCTCTAACCTTGAACGTAAGCGATATATTTAATACCAGAATGCGTAGGAGCGATACAAGAACAGAAAATGTAGCTACCTATAGTGAATTTCAATTTAGGCAAAGGCAAATTACCTTAAACTTTCAATATCGCTTTAATCAACCTCAGAATCAAAAGGGAAGAAATGGCGGAGGTCGCAATGGCGGAGGGGAAGACATGGATTTTGAAGGATAAAACTAAAACCTCATAAAACAAAAAAGGGAACCAATTGGTTCCCTTTTTTGTTTTATATATCGTAATCCTATTCGTTACGTTTCGCCTTTTTAGCGGCGCGTTTCTCCTTAAAAATCTCAAGTAGCGCCCCACCTATCCAATAAGGCACCACAAATGTTAACAGAAAAATCATTAACCAAAAACCGATGGTCAAGATGGTTAAAAATGCTAAAAAACCTAGATATTGGTCAAAATCGAACATGATTGGTATGTTTTTTTAATTCTGGTACAAAGATATCAAAATCTAAGTTATTATTCCAAGGGGTATTTAAAAAAATTTGTGCTATTAATGCACAAACTTTCCTTGTCTGCCCTCGCGGTAGGTCACTCCCCCAAGATTATCAAACTCTCTATTCACTAGAACAATACCTTTGATTGATTTATTTTAGGTTGTCCAAAATAAAATCCAGGGTACGATTCTTATTTAAATTTTCTCTAAAGGCTATATTGGTGTGGGTCAAATCAACGGCCAGGCCTAAATCTTTTAAACGGTTTATGGTAGCTTCGGATTCCATAGTAACCTTCCCTGTCAACAAAGTATCCATAGATAATCCATTTTTATGGCGCTTATAAATCTTTTTTAATCCACTTAAATACAAGCGGTCTTTAGTAAAACCTCCACCCCTATGGACACGCATAGTTATGGTAAAGGCTTTATTTCTATCCAACTTGTACTGCCCGTGGAGCATATCAAAGGTGTCAGAAAAACTATAACCTTTTATTAAACTATCGGAAGCCAAGACCCTATATGCCAGTTCCTTTACTCTTTTTAAGGTAAGTGCTCCGCTCATATACTCACTGAAAACAGCCAAACCCTCTTGAGTTTCCACATTCTTAGGAAATCCGTTGGAAAAAACTTTTAGAGGTTGCAAGGCGCCGTTGTAGGTTGTTACCAAATGGACCCCTATCTCATGATTGGCCAGAGTGAGTAATTGGTTCCGGCTAAAAATGGCATTTTTTTTAATTAAAAGTGATTTGGTATTGTTGCTGACCATGGCATCTGCCGCAATACTGTTGGAGAAGGCGATATTTAAGGGGAAATTATATTGCTGTGAAAACTCCTCAAAATAGGCTTTTGCGTCTTCAGGGGTGAATGTTTTTTCCATATCCCCTGTGTCGGGTTCGTCCCCTACATGAAGTATGAACCTGGCATTCTGAACATCTTTTTCAGTAGGAGAACCGTAAACACTTAAGGAATTATAATAAAACTTTTTAGCCTGACCAATGGTTTCTATACACTGTATCATTTTGGCATAATAATAAATCACCTCTTGATAAAATTTCCGTATCTGTTCATCCTTTATACGTTCCAGTCGCTGTGAAAAAATCAGCCGATGTAATTTATAAGGATCAAATTGAAGCTTTTTATATTTAAATAAGGGCTCATCTATATATTTGGAAGTAAAAAAACGATGCTTTTCCTTTTCAATATTCAGGGGATTTAAATAGGTAAGCAATTCAATTTTTTTGACCAAACGGTCCAGGTTGGCATCTATTTCGAATACATTGGGAAACTGCTGAATAATTTCCTGTAGGCCATTTTCTTTAATCATATAAACCGTATCTACCAATTACAAAAACCAGGGAAAGATCTTTTGAAAATACAATGAACAATAAATTATTTTATCCATTAGGTGAAAGTGCTCCAAGAATTAATATACACCAGATTATTTGGACTTCTTATAATGATCACCCCATTCCTTGACTTTAGGTTCCCCTAATTTACCAACAGACTTTGCAACCATCATGGACACGGCCGCATCCCCGGTAACATTTACTACCGTTCTGCACATGTCCAAAGGCCGGTCTACTGCAAAGATCAAGGCAAGTCCCGCTTCCGGAATCCCCGCTTGGGCCAAAACAATGACCAGCATAACCATCCCTGCACCAGGCACGGCCGCACTACCTATAGAGGCTAGGGTTGCCGTAACAATAATTCCCAATTGGGCGCTAAAGCTAAGATCCATTCCAAATGCCTGAGCAATGAACACAGCAGCTACTGCCTGATAAAGGCTGGTGCCATCCATATTAATAGTTGCACCAATGGGCAGTACAAAACTGGTTACCTCTTCTTCCACCCCCAAATGTTCCTCAACTCGTTCCATAGTAACTGGAAGTGTTGCGGCGCTAGAGCTGGTAGAAAATGCCAGTAATTGCGCAGGAGATATTCCGTTGATAAAAAACGATGGACTACGCTTCGTAAAGATCCATACCAAGGAAATATAAACACCGATCATTAAAATCAAACCTATTATCACGCTGACGGCATACCATCCCAAAGCTTTAAAGAGATCTAAACTGGGAGATTCTACCACCAAAGCTGCCAATAAAGCGAAAACACCATAGGGAGCAGCCAACATGATCAAATCTATCAACTTGAGTATCACCTCATTAAAACCATCAAAAAACTTCTTTACCGGGGCAGCTTGCTCCTCTGGGATTAAAATAAGTCCTATCCCAAAGAAAATTGCAAAAAAGATGACCTGCAACATATTACCATTATCACTGGCTGCAGCAAAAATATTGCTGGGTACCAAATCTTCCAAGGCTTGCAGTGGTCCGGATTCCTTTTGCTCATTAGCCTGGGCAATTTTGGAATCGGCATCTCCTTTGTAACTCTCCACCAATTCGTTACGGGTTTCTTCTGAAATAGAGGCACCTGGCTTAATAATATTTACCAAAGTAAGCCCAATGGAAACGGCAATAACAGTAGTTATAATATATATTCCAATAGTACGCCCTCCCATTTTGGAAAGTTTGGAAATATCTTTTAGATCGGAAACCCCTTTGATCAAAGAAGCTAAAATTAAAGGAACCGCGATGAGTTTTAAGGAATTAATAAAAATATTCCCAAAAGGCTTTACCCAATCGGAAATTATTTTTGGCCCCCATTCAAACTGAACCATGGCCAAGGCAAAAAGAACTCCGCCTACCATTCCTAGAATAATTTGCCAATGCAATTCCAACTTCCTCATAAAAACAATGATTTAGAATGGAAAGATACTATTTTGCCAAACAAAGCTCCAAAAAATAAAGGCTTATAATTTAATGGTCCTATTCAGCAAGCTATAATCTGCCATAACCAAAGCGGCCATAGCCTCAACTATTGGCACTGCCCTGGGAACTACGCAGGGATCATGCCTGCCCTTGCCTTGAGTTGTTACTTTGTTTCCCGCCTTGTCTATAGTGTCATAGGCCTGAATAACAGTCGCTACTGGCTTAAAAGCAATGTTGAAATAAATATCCATTCCGTTGCTTATACCTCCTTGGACACCTCCACTATGATTGGTTTTAGTGGTGCCATCAGTGTTAAATTGGTCATTATGGTCGCTCCCTTTCATTTTCACCCCTTCAAATCCACTTCCATACTCAAAGCCTTTTACGGCATTAATGGAAAGCATGGCCTTTCCCAGTTCGGCATGAAGCTTGTCAAAAACAGGTTCCCCCAGACCAACAGGGACATTTTGGATAACACAGGTTATAACCCCCCCAATAGTATCTCCTTCTTTTTTTATTTTTTTGATATAGTCTTCCATTTTGGCTGCCGTGGCAGTATCCGGACATCGTACCGGATTGGACTCTATAAGTGAAAAATCAAGTTCTTGGTAACTTTTTTTCAATGCCAGCTCCCCTACTTGGGAAACATAGGCATTTATTTTCATGTCCCCTAAAAATTGTTTGGCAATGGCTCCTGCCACTACCCTACTGGCAGTTTCTCGGGCCGAACTTCTACCTCCCCCGCGATAATCCCGGAAACCATATTTTTGGTCGTACACATAATCTGCATGTGACGGCCTATAAGAGTCCTTTATATGGGAATAATCGTTAGATTTTTGATTGGTATTGTGAATGGCAAAACCAATAGGTGTCCCTGTTGTCTTCCCTTCAAAAAGTCCGGAATAAAACTCAACGGTATCCGGTTCCTTGCGCTGGGTAACTATGGCCGATTGACCAGGTTTACGTCTGTTCAAATCCTCCTGAATAGCTTCCAAATTCAATTCTATGCCCGCTGGACAACCATCCAATACGCCGCCAATAGCAACACCGTGCGATTCACCAAAGGTGGATAATTTAAAAAGGGTTCCAAAAGTATTTCCTGCCATAATCGTAGTTAAAGGTTGTGGTTATGAAATGGTTTATTAGGTCTTTTCCACTTAAAGATCCAAAGGTAAATCTTAAAACAGAGATACGAAAATTGAACCCTTGGTTATTGCAAAATAAATAGTATTTAATTAGAAACTCCTCCCAAAAAGTGGGGTTCGTTCTACTATCTTATTTCAATAAGGCGGCAGCTTTTGAAATACGGGCCTAACGAATAAAAACAAAATTGGTCCAACTTAATATAAACTTAACTATTTACTTATTATAATTTGATTTTAACATCACTTTAAATTTAAAATCAAAGCTTTAATTTGATAAAATCCATAAACAGTGAAAAAGCGACAAATAGAATTAGTAGTTATTTCCGATGTACATCTAGGAACCTTCGGTTGCCATGCAGATGAACTACTTGCCTATTTAAATAGCATTGATCCAAAAAAGCTCGTTTTAAATGGGGATATCATGGACATTTGGCAATTTAGGAAGAAGTATTTCCCAGCTACCCACCTAAAGGTGCTTAGAAAAATAATGGGTATGGCCACCAACGGTACGGAAGTGTTCTATATTATTGGAAATCATGATGAAAGGCTCCGAAAATTTAGTGGCTCCACTATAGGGAATATTCACTTTGTAGATAAATTAACGCTTGAATTGGATGGGAAACGGGCATGGTTCTTTCATGGTGATGTTTTTGATATTTCCATTCATAATGCCAAATGGGCCGCCAAACTTGGGCGACATGGTTATCATCTACTGATTTTCCTCAACCGCTGCATCAATTGGACATTGGTAAAATTAGGCCGGGAAAAATATTCCTTATCAAAAAAAATTAAGCGAAATGTAAAGGGCGCTGTCAGGTTTATTGAATATTTTGAAAGAACGGTCAAGGAACTGGCCATCGATAAGGGCTACGACTATGTGGTCTGTGGCCACATCCATCAACCCAAAAAGGAGGTATATGAAAATGAACAGGGGCAATGTACCTATTTAAATTCTGGGGATTGGATAGAAAATCTTACTGCCTTGGAATATACCTTTAAACGTTGGAAATTATATAGGTACAGCTCGGATAAGCTTTCCGCCTTCTTTGCAGATGAAGAAATTAAGGGCATGGATATTCATGAATTATTGGCTGCTACATCCATTAACATAAGACCACCAAAAAAAACAAAACTTTAGGAGTACCGCTGTACTAGGCTTAATTATGATAAACTTTTTCCCTTAGCTGGCAGCTACCAAATAAGGTATACGAAAAAGCCCTGTCCAATATTACATACCAAATATCGGACTGGGCTAAAATTCTTTGATTTACAGTGAAAAGCGAAAGCACATACACTAATCAGAACCCTTCTTAAGCAATAAGTGCTTCCTTTAAAATAGAAATAGGGTGCAGGGCCTTTCTTTGGGTGCCATCATAAATTTGATGCCTGCAACTAGTGCCATTAGCAGCAATGATAACGTCGTCGGCTGCCTTTCTTACCGCTGGAAACAACTTTAATTCACCTACCTGCATACTCACCTCATAATGTTCCTTTTCATAACCAAAGGACCCTGCCATTCCGCAACATCCAGAGCTAATGATAGAAACACTGTAATTTTCTGGAAGGTTCAATATATCAAAGGTTACCTTTTGGTTTGATATCGATTTTTGATGGCAATGCGTATGGATCTTAACCGTCTTGGTTTCCTTGGTAAAATGGTCAGCGGTCAAAACTCCGGACTGTATTTCCTTGGCCAAAAATTCTTCTATTAAAAATGAATTGGACCCAATGCCCTCGATCTTCTGCTTGTCGAACCCAAAGCGCTTATATTCATCTCTAAATGTTAGTATGGCAGAGGGTTCCAGACCTAAGATGGGAAGTCCCTTATCCGTTATTTCAGAAAGCTTTTCCAGATTCTTAATAGCCAATTTTTTAGCCTGTTTTAAAAATCCTTTTGAAATATAGGTACGTCCACTCTCGGCATAGAAAAGTTCCACTTCATAACCCAATCGAGTCAACACTTCAATGGCATCCTTCCCCATTTCAACATCCAAATAGTTGGTGAATTCATCTATGTATAATACTACTTTGGACTTAGTGGTGTTGGATTTACCCTTGGCCTTCAGAAGCTCTTTGTCAAAGTCTACGCTGTACACTTTAGGTAAACTTCTTTGATCTGCAACTCCGACCGACTTTTTAAGCAATCCTCCCAATATTTTGGAATCGTACACGGCATTCGTAATACTTGCCATTTTACTTCCCAATTTATTAAGCTTGGTATTATAGGCAAATAGCTTCGCTCTTAGCGGATAGCCGTTCTCTTCTTGGTACTGATACAGAAATTCTGCTTTTAAAGTGGCTACATCCACGTTACTCGGACATTCACTGGAGCAGGCCTTACAACTTAAACACAGATCAAATACTTCCTTTAGCTCCTTATTATCGAACTTATTCGTCTTTTCCGAGGAAGTTAAAAATTCCCTTAGAGCGTTGGCACGACCACGTGTCGTATCTTTTTCATTTCTTGTAGCGTGGTAACTGGGACACATGGCGCCCGATACCAAATGGGTTTTTCTACAATCCCCGCTCCCGTTACATTTTTCTGCCGCCTTTAAAATCCCTTCACTATCGGAAAAATCCATTAAAGTGGCTATCTCCGGTTCCTTTCTGTCAATTTCATAACGTAGGGATTCGTCCATAGGATAGGCATCCACAATTTTCCCTGGATTGAAAATATTGTATGGATCAAAATAACTTTTTATGCGCTTTAGTAGCTCATAGTTCTTCTCTCCTATCATTAAAGGAATAAATTCTGCCCTTACTATTCCATCGCCATGTTCCCCACTAAAAGATCCCTTATATTTTTTGGTGAGTTTGGCCACGTCCGTAGTGATGGATCTGAACAACGCCACATCCGTAGATTTCTTCAGGTTTAAAATAGGTCTTAAATGCAACTCTCCTGCTCCAGCATGGGCATAATAGACTGCATCTTGCTTATAATCCTTCATAATCCCGGAGAACTCGCCTATAAAATCCTTTAGATCCTCCAAGGCCACCGCGGTATCCTCTATACAAGCAACTGCTTTTCGGTCTCCAACAATATTCCCCAGAAGTCCCAATCCTGCCTTTCTCAGCTCAATAGCCTTATTGACATCCGCATGTTTTAAAATGGGACTGGCATAGCTTAATCCAGACATTTTAACGGTCTCCAATAAGCGTTCAATTTGCTGAACTAAATCCGCTTCGGTATCGGACTTAACTTCCAACATCAATAAGGCTGCAGGATCCCCTTCCACAAAATATCTATTCTCCAACTGTGTACGGTTATTTTTGGTGCAATCCAAAATCACCTTATCCATCATTTCACAGGTATGTAGACTATGGGTCATAACGGGCGCCACATCCAATAAACAATCTTCCAGAGATTTGTAATGGGTTACCACCATAGCTGAAAGTTTGGGAGGCATTTCTGTTAATTGAAGCACAATTTCCGTAGTAAATGCCAAGGTACCCTCACTCCCGCTCAACAATTTACATAGGTTTATCCCCTCCTCTACTTCTCCGAAAATATTATTCTGCAGCAATTCATCTACCGCATAGCCTGTATTGCGTCTGTGGATTTGGGGCTTGGGAAATTCCTTTACAATTTCCGCCTGTATCTCCTTATTACTTAACTCCTTATGAATGTTGTTGTAAATTGTACCTTCAAAACTATCCAACGACATCTTTCCCAGAAATTCGTTCATGGACAAAGTCCTGAATTCTACCTTATTGCCATCGGATAAAAATGTCTTTAGGGACACCACATGATCACGGGTGACACCGTATTGTATCGAAGTAGTGCCTGAGGAATTATTACCGACCATACCCCCGATCATACAACGGTTGGAGGTAGAAGTGTTGGGGCCAAAAAACAGGCCATATGGTTCCAAATAAAGGTTCAACTCGTCCCGGATTACACCTGGCTGAACGGTAACCTGCTTTTTATCAACATCAACAGATAGTATCTTGGTAAAGTTTTTGGAGACATCCACTACGATCCCATCACCAACACATTGTCCGGCAAGAGACGTTCCTGCCGTTCTCGGTATTAAACCAATTTTGTGCTCTCCGGCAAAAAGAATTAGTCTTTTAATATCCTCCTCCGTTTTTGGGTAGGCTACTGCCATTGGCATTTTTCTATATACGGAAGCATCGGTAGCATAAAGGGTGGTCATTAATTTGTCTACGAACAAATCGCCCTCTAAATCATCCTTTAATATATTTAGCATATTTTTATCCAACTCGAAACAATTTTGGGCACAAAATTAAGTTTTATTGTTTCAGATTAAGAATGAATTTTTAATTTTTACATTAATTAACTTTAGAACGCTTATGAAAATTTTAAAATTGTTTACCCTATTTATGTTTTGCTCCTGGTTCTCAATGAGTGCTCAGGAAATCTCCGATCACGCCATTGGGCTACGTTTGGGGGATAGTGACGGCTTTGGTGCCGAAATTTCCTATCAAAAATCCTTGGATCGCGATAACAGGTTGGAAGCCAACCTTGGATGGCGGGACAGCAGGTATTTTGATGCCTTTAAATTAACGGCTCTTTACCAATGGGTTAGGCCCTTGGATGGGAACTTTAATTGGTATTACGGTGTAGGTGGTGGACTTGGAAGTGTTGATTTTGCCTCCAGGCCCAATAATCAAAATGACTACTACACCCCTGATGGCGGCTTATTTGTTTTGGCTGCCGGAGATATTGGTATAGAATATAATTTTGATATTCCTTTATTGCTTTCACTTGATTTTAGACCAGAAATTGGAGTTGCAGGCTATAAAAATTTTTCGGATAATTTTGATTTTGATATCGCCTTGGGGATACGCTATCAGTTTTAACATAAACAGCTAATTACTATTTTATTAGGCCATGAATGTTCTTGAAACATTTATGGCTTTTTTTATTACCCATATATAAGTACATTTGCGGCAATCAAAAGAAAATAACAATGAAAAAAATAGTATTGTCCCTTGCAGTGATTGTAGGAGTATTGGCGTGTAACAGCAAACCTGAGGGTTACGTTTTGAACGGAACTTTAACAGGTGATGTTGAAAATGGCACTCAAATATTTATTAGAAAGATCAATGAAACCAATCAGCCCTATGATATTGATACCACCACGGTTGAAAATGGTAAGTTCACTGTAAGCGGTCCAGCGGATTCACCAGAATTAATCTATGTTTTTATTGATAAAATTCAAGGCTATACTCCAGTTGTTGCCGAAAAAGGTGAAATTGAACTTACCGCACAAAAAGACAGTTTAAATTTCGCAAAGGTGAAGGGAACCGTTCAGAACGACATCTTTTTTAAATACCTTAATGAATCCAGAACTTTATCCGATCAAGCCATGTCTATTCAAAAGGATATGCAAAATGCCAAAATGGGCGGCAATGAAGCTACAGTAAACTCCCTAAACGACGAGTTTACCGAACTGCAGGAAGAGTACAAAAATTTTGAATTGGAATTCATCAAAAACAATCCAAATGGTCTTATTTCCGCACTATTGATCGAAAAAGGACTTAATTCGAGAATGGTAGAGAGCGAAGAGGCCCAAAAAATGTACGATGGCCTAACTCCAGAAATAAAGGAAACCTTGCCAGCCAAGAGCATCTTAAAAAGCTTGGAAGCAGCTAAGGAAAGGGAAGAAAAAGGGAAGAGTACTTCTATAGGAGCTACAGCTCCAGATTTCTCAGGACCTACACCAGACGGAAAGGAATTGTCCCTAAAAGAAGCCATGGGAAAAGTAACGATAATCGATTTTTGGGCTGCATGGTGCAAACCATGTAGGGTTGAAAATCCTAATGTGGTAAACGTTTATAATAAATACCACTCCAAAGGCCTTAATATTATAGGTGTTTCTTTAGACCGTAAGGAAGAGGATTGGAAAAAAGCCATTGCTGATGACAAACTTACATGGAACCATATTTCCAGTTTGGATTATTTCAATGATGCCATAGCCAAGCTTTATAATGTGGAGGCTATTCCAGCTACCTTTATTCTAGATGAAAATGGGGTTATCATTGCCAAAAACTTAAGAGGTCCAGAGTTGGAATCAAAAATATCAGAACTTTTGAAGTAAAACAATACTTCATAATATAATAAAGGCCCGTAAGTTTTACGGGCCTTTATTATTTGGTCAAAAAATTTACCTTTATTACACTGCCCTTAGACCAGATTTCTATTTTGAACAACACATCTCCAAACTGTTCAATGGGTATCCACATTAAGATATTCTGGAAACCTAACTAAATCTTACCCATTTTACCTAGAATAAAAAGAAGCACAATGGGCAAGGCCAATAACAACACCACTAAGGTATCTGTATAAAGTAGCTCGGGCCTGAATAATAAGGTGACGACATATCCCCCTATTGCTCCTCCAAAGTGGGCAGTGTGACCAATATTTCCTAACCTTTTTTTCATTCCGTAGATGGAATAGAATAAATATAGAATTCCCAAAACATATGCAGGTAACGGAATTGGAATGAACATAATTCCCAAACGCATTCCGGGCTCCAATAGGATTGCAGAATACAATATACCAGTAACGGCACCACTAGCACCTACAGCAGTATAATAGGGTTCACTTTTATGAAAATATAATGCCAACAGGCTGCCGGCAACGAGACTTATAAAATAAAGAATAACAAATTTACCAGGACCAAACCAATCGATGACCACATCGGCAAAAAAGTAGAGGGTAAACATATTAAAAAAAAGATGGGAAAGGTCTACATGTAAAAATCCAGAGGTGAGCATCCTTTCCTTTTGCCCTGCCTGTATGGCACCAACACCAAACTTATAGCGGTCAAAAAATATATTATCGTTAAAACCTTTTAAGGAAACCAAGATGTTCACGGCCATAATGGCAATGGTAGCAATATGAATATTATTCATGAAGAAAACTATTAATTTTAGGCCCAAATATAGCTATATTTGCCCTAATTAAATATGCATGCAGTTTCTTGTCTATATACTAGTTTACCCCTTACTATGGCTCATTTCCATATTACCCTTTAGACTTTTTTACTTTTTTTCGGATTTTGTTTTTATTATTATTTATCATGTTGTGGGTTACCGCAAAAAAGTGGTGAAAGAAAATCTTACTCGTGCTTTCCCCCTTAAAACAAAAGAAGAAATACATAAAATACGGAAAGATTTCTACCACCATATGTGCGATATGTTCCTTGAAATGGTCAAGACCCTGAACCTGTCCAAAGAGGAACTGAAAGAGCGGTATAAGATTGTGAATATTGAGGTCCTCCAAGAAATAGTAAAAGACAAAAGCGTTCTCATTGTGTGCTCACATTATGCTAATTGGGAGTGGAATGTGAGCATTAATAATTATGTGAATGCCAAAGGATATGCCGTTTATCAAAAAATTGGGAATTCGTATTTTGACGATCTTATAAAAAAAATAAGGGCCAAGTGGAACACTACCTTAATAACCCAACAAGAAACGGTTAAAACCGTTTATAGGAATGTCCAAAATGAGATTATTTCTGCTTATGGTATGGTTAGTGATCAATCCCCACAAGTAAAAAGGGCTCAATATTGGAGCGAATTTATGGGGGTCAAGGTGCCTATTTTTAACGGACCAGAAAGTATGGCCAGAAAATTGGACCTGGCGGTAGTTTTCTTAAAAGTATCCAAAGTAAAAAGAGGATATTATAAGGCAGAATTCATTACTATTACCACCACAGCTAAACAAACCAACAAACATGAAATCACGGACCGATTCCTAAGGTTGACCGAACAGCAAATTTTGGAACAACCGGAATACTACCTTTGGACCCATAAGCGTTGGAAACACAGAAATAAAGTACCTAGCGAATTTCAATAAACCAATTTTAGAATTTTAATTATTCTATTATTATCCATTTAAAATTTACTTAAAATCCATAAAATTAGGATCTTACCATATCGGAATATACCGTGAAATCTAAATATTTTATAATATTTTGCGTTATAAACTAAAAATTACAACCTATAAATGAGATTTGATAGTAGAAATAATTTTTGGAGAGGTAATTTAGTTTTACTTTTTTGCCTTCTAAGTAGTATTACTGGGCAAGGTAGTTACTTCACAATTTCCAATACCATTTCTAATCTAAATAAGGGGAATCAACCTCCTCTTTTTGCCCCAAAAAATGCAATGGGCAACAAAGTGGAAGTATCACCTCCTACCACCAAAGATACCCATCAGGAATTTTGTAAGGCAGACCGGCCTACTTTAAAATCCATTCAAATTAATGAATCCAATATTATTTGGTACGATAAGGTTTCCAATGGCAAGCCAGTGGCTCCAAACAGCCTAATCATGGATAATGCAACCTACTATGCCACTCAATTGATAGGAAGCGAGGAAAGTTCCCAACGATTGGCCATATCCGTTACTTTAATAGCCCCTTCCACCCCAACAACTGACAATGAATTACAGGTTTTTTCTTCAACTGAAAACCCTACTATGGCAGATTTGGATGTGGAGGAAACATATATTGTATGGTATGATGACCCTCTGGCTGGCAATCTACTTGATTTTGATACGCCTTTGCAAAATGGAAAAAGTTATTATGCTGCCCAACTGACTTCAATCTGCGAAAGTGTTACTCGACTAATGGTCAAGGCAGAAATCAACGAGCCATCGGACATAAAGATGAGCACAACAGTCAACAATAAACACCCTATGATTGGGGAAAAAATAGTTTTGACTATCACCGTAGAAAATGATGGTTTTTCCGAATTTAACAATGTGGTCATCAGTGAACATCTGGATAGAGGCTTTAATTATGTAAATGCTCAAGTATCGAACGGTAGCTTCGATTCATCGAACAAAGTTTGGACGCTTACTTCACTGCCGGCAAAGGCCACAGCGGTATTGAATCTAGAAGTTGAGGCAACAGCATACGGAAATCATAACAGTATTTCAGCGCTCGAAAATTCTATACCTCGGGATAAAAATTCACAGAACAACAGCGTGGAAATTACCTTGGAACCCTCTTGCATAACTATTTACAATGAATTTACACCTAATGATGACGGGGATAATGACTATTTTAGAATAGATTGTATTGAGACTTTTCCAGAGTCGGACCTGCAAGTCTTCAACAGATATGGTGCGCTAGTTTATCAGAAAAAAGCGTATCAAAATGATTGGCGGGGGTTAGCCAATGTAAACGGTCTGGCCGGCAAAGGAGAGCCATTGCCAACAGGCACTTACTTCTATATCCTAAAAACCGATACTTTGAGCGAAAACAAAACTGGTTGGTTATTTTTAAGAAAAGAATAATGAGCAATACATTTTAAACCAATACATGAAGATCCCCCAAAAAATCAGCTTAAAGCTCCTTATACTGTTTCTCCTAATCAACCTAGGTGAAATTATGGCGCAACAACTGCCGCAATATACCCAGTATATGTATAATACTGCTACTATAAACCCGGCATACGTCAATGAAAACAACCGTATGGATGCCACTCTAAGCTATAGGGCCCAATGGATCGGAATCGATGGTGCCCCAGAGACTAAAGCACTTACCGTTTCTGGTATCATCAATAACAAAATTGGATTGGGCATTAATATCTTTAAAGATAATATTGGACCTTCTACCGAATTTAGTTCCAACGCCGTTTTCTCCTACTATCTAAACCTCAGCAAGAAAGTAAAAATGTCACTAGGTTTAAATGCAGGAATCGATTTTTTTGAGGTCGACTATTCCAAGGGTAGTTATTACGATCAAGATGATATTCTTTTCAGTTATGACAATTACTACAATGCACTACCTGCCGTAGGAGCCGGAATATATATTTTTAGCGACAACTGGTATGTCGGATTCTCAGTTCCCAACATGCTCATAAACCAATCCAATGTAGAAAGCGATAAAAACTTGATACACCGGGACAACCATGTGTATTTTATGGGTGGGTATGTTATAGACCTTTCTGCCTCATTAAAGCTAAAACCGTCTATTTTGGTCAAGACCATAGATAATGCACCTCCAACAATAGATGCCTCCCTTAATGTACTTTTCCTGCAAACATTTACATTGGGAGCATCACATAGACTTAAGGACAGTTACAGTGCCTTGGCAGGGTTTCAGATTTCTAAAAACTTTTTCATGGGCTATTCTTATGATTACAGTATATCCGATATTGGTAATTACAATCAGGGTTCGCACGAAATTATACTCAAATATTTAATGCCAAGATGGGGGCCAAATGCCCGCTCACCCAGATTTTTCTAAGCAAAGACCTATGAAAATTATATTTTCCATATTCACATTATTACTATATAATATCCTTTTGGGACAAAATTCCAGAACGGATGCCAATGAGCATTTTCAAAATTTAAACTTTAAAGCGGCAATACCGCTATACCAACAACTAGAATCGAAAAAGAAAAAATCAAAACCCCTATTTGTAGAACGGTTGGCAGAAAGTTATTTCAGTATAAATGATTATGAAAATGCCAAGATTTGGTTCGAAAAATTTTATACCATTAAGGAAAAAAGAGTAGATGAAGTAACCCTTATCAAATATGTGCAAAGCCTCAAAGCCTGCAAAGAATACGATGTTGCCAACAGTGTTTTAAAGGACTACTACAGCTACAATGAACAGAAATTAGCCACCATTTTGGAGCAGGAAAGATATTTGGATAGCCTTATGGCAGACACGCCCAAATTCAATATTTCCAATTCCGAAATTAACTCGCCCCTGTCCGACTTTGCCCCAATGTATTACAAAGACGCCATAGTGTTTTCCTCAAGTCGCGCTTCGGAGTTTTCCGAGGATGCCGATTATTCATGGAACCAACAACCTTATCTTTCCATTTTAATAGCCGATATGAACAAAACTACCGGAAAGCTTGGCGAGGCACAAAAATTCCATAAGAACATTCAATCATCTTTTCACGAAGGAACCCTAACCTATTCCTCCGATTATAAAACCGTTTATTTCACTCAAAATTATCTTAAGGGCAATAAGCTACAGCTTAACCCAAAAGGATTCTCCAATATGCAGATTTTACGGGGAGACGTAGAGGGGGATTCCATTGTTCGGGTAGTTTCCTTGAAATTCAACAATCCCAAATACTCTTTCGGGCATCCTTTTTTAACTAAGGATGGGAAGCGATTATACTTTGTCTCCAACATGTACGGAGGTTTTGGGGAGACGGATATTTATTATGTGGATATTGATGAAGATGGAGACTTGGGTCCTACCAAAAATCTTGGACCTACCATTAATACTCCGGGTAGGGAAATGTTTCCTTTTGCTACAGGCCAATTCCTCTATTTTGCATCGGACAGTCATTTTGGACTGGGAGGATTGGATATTTTTAAATCTAAAATTGAGCCGACCAATGACTTTGGGATTCCTAAAAACATGGGAATGCCCATAAATACCAATATGGACGATTTTGCCTTAATTATTAATGACTCGGTAAACACTGGCTACCTCTCTTCCAACAGGGCCAATGGCATAGGGGACGACGATATTTATTCCTTTAACGAATCGGCCGAAATGATGATTTATAAGGGCAATATTGTAGATGACATGACCCAGGCGCCCGTTCCGGGGGTTACTGTAAAAGTATACGACGATAACAAACAGCTGGTTACAGAAGTTAGCACCGATGAACAAGGTAATTTTGAAGTAGCGTTATCCTCTAGTACCAATCATATTTTTGCTTTTTTAAAGTTAGAATACAAACAAGAAATTAAGGCGGTGGACAATGCTGATTCACCAAACCTATTTAAAGACCTAAATAGCACTACCCTAATCCCATTTTCAAGTTTCGTGGTCACCGAAGGCGGAGTAGAAAAAGTTAAGGTGAATCCTATATTTTTTAATCTGAGCCGCTTTAATATCACATATAAAGCTGCGGCAGAGCTGGACAAGATAGTTAGCTTTATGAATGACTTCCCCAATGTTAAAATAAAGATAGAGGCCCATACCGATTCTAGGGCATCCGATGCGTTTAATTTGTCACTTTCCAATGATAGGGCCAAATCTACCCAAGACTATCTCGTTTATATGGGAATCGATTCTTCAAGAATTGAGAGTGCCATTGGCTATGGTGAGTCCCGTTTGATCAATAATTGTGCTAACGGAGTTCCCTGCAGCAATGAAGATCATTTGGCCAATAGACGTTGCGATTTTATAATTATTGGTAAATAAAGTAAAAATAATTGCTGCATTTTATAGTCTAGGAGATTCAATTTGTGTCACGGATACCCAACATAATTTAAACATACCTAGGCCTAAAATTGATGTTGGTCTAAAATTTCTTTATGTTTTAACTTTTATGATTATATTAAAGCCATAATTATAATAAGTCAACCCGCTTATGGATATTTTTAGCACCCTATATGATGAACTAATTGGATTTTTGGGAATACGACAGGCATTTGAGCTATTGCAATCTGGCGATTACAGTGTTTTTGCCACCTATGATGGTGTTGTTTCCCTAATATACCCACTTATTCCCTTATTATTAATCCTAGAATTTATTCTTGGACTGGTATACAAAAAGCCCAATACCAAAGTGTACAAGGTAAACTTCCTCATTTATATCTTTAATAGGTTTATTGGCCGATTTATAGCCATTGCCATGGTTACCTTTATAATTGGCTGGCTACAGCCCTACGCCCTATTCCAGACCAAAATGACCTGGTATTGGTTTATTTATGGTTACATTGTTTGGGAATTTGGGCATTTTTTATACCACTATTGGGGGCATAAAGTCCGACTTTTTTGGTGTTTACACTCAACCCACCACGCTCCGGAACAAATGAACCTTTCCGTAACCCATGCCCATTTTTTCCTAGAGGCCCCATATGCCGATGCCATCAGAACCACCGTCTGTATCCTATTAGGGGTAGAACCGGTGTTGCTCTTTTTAATCATGTTTATAGATGGTACCTATGGTGCCTTCATACACGTTGGCGAGAATATGATGAAAGATGGTAGAATGGGATTTTTGAACAAAATTATTTTAACCCCTTCCCACCATAGGGTGCATCATGCAAAGAATCCGTTATACATGGACACCAATTTCTGTAATCTTTTAAATATTTGGGACAAGGTATTTGGAACCTACCAGGATGAACAACACAATATTGATATCGAATATGGTATTACCCGCAAAATGAACAGCGGCAATTTTTTGGATGTCTATTTTGGAGAATTTGTAGCGCTGTTCAAGGATGTAGCCAAAGCGCCTGGTTTAAAAAACAAACTCCTTTACATTGTAATGCCTCCAGGTTGGAGCCATACAGGTGAACATCAAACTTCAAAGTTAGTACGAGGAGCCTATTTAAAAGAACAACTGGCTAAGGAGTAAATACCAAGGTAGCAATCACAATACAATGATCGCTAGCGTAATTTTCACAAAACACCTCATAATCCAATACCTTCCATTTGTTAGGTTGATTATACATGATATGATCAATGCAAATATTTGGACCGGTTGCAGGAAAAGTGCCTTTCCAGGCATTACTATGCTGGGGCTTCGTGAATTTTTCTGAAAGGATGGTTATTGGAGCACTATTGGGGACGGCGTTTAGATCGCCTACCAATAAAGTGGGATATTCCGTATCTTCTAGGCTTTTCACTATAGCATTGGCCTGCATTACTTTATCAGTCTCATCCTTTAAGTGATCTAAATGGGTGCCAACAAACTGAATGGTATTCCCGTTTTTGGTTTTAACACGGGTTACCAAAGCCGCCCTTGGTTCCGAGTTCGGTAAATGGGGCAAGGATAGATTTTCACTGGCAATAAAAGTAAATTTGGATAGCACTGCCTCTCCATACTCCCCTCCGTCATAATACATGGCACGGGCAAATAATGATGCCATTTTTGTCCGTATACCCAATTCAGTTGGCAAATCGTAATTTTTCGCCCTTTTGGTCTTAAAGTCAACCTCCTGCAAGGCCACCAAATCTGGTTGGTAATGATTGATAACTCCCGCAAGGGTATCCAAGTTAAAATCGTTCTTGGTCGTAGCCCCATGTAGAATATTAAAACTCATCACTCGCAGTGTATCGGCCTGTGCAAGGCTAAAAAAGGCAGTACTTGCGCATAAAACAAAAAGAAATAATTTCGAGCTCAACCAATTCATATTCCAAATAAAATTTAGGGCCGAAATTTAATATTCCGACCCATATTCAACTATTATCTTAAATTCCGGCTACCGTCTTTATCTCCCCTATAATACGATCGGCCAAACCATCCGCTTCGGCCTGACTTTTGGCTTCAGTGTAGATCCTAATAATTGGCTCCGTATTAGATTTACGTAAGTGAACCCAATTCTCAGGAAAATCTATTTTTACACCATCAATGGTAGATATTTCCTCATTTTTATATTTCTCCGCCATGGCCACAAGAATACCATCCACATCCAAGCCAGGAGTAAGTTCAATTTTCTTTTTGCTCATAAAATAACTTGGGTAACCGGCCCTTAGCTCGCTAACGGTACCTCCCCTTTCGGCCATCAACATTAAGAATAGGGCCGTTCCTACCAAGGAATCCCTACCATAATGACTTTCAGGATAAATAATACCTCCATTGCCCTCTCCTCCAATGATGGCCTTATTGGCCTTCATTTTTGTTACCACGTTTACTTCCCCCACAGCTGCTGCCTCATAAGTACCTCCATGTCTTTCAGAAATATCCCTTAAAGCTCTGGAAGACGATAAATTGGAAACGGTATTTCCTTTTGTTTTCCCCAATACATAATCGGCACAGGCCACCAAGGTATATTCTTCGCCGAACATTTCCCCTTCATTGGTGATAAATGCCAAACGATCCACGTCCGGGTCTACTACAATCCCAAAGTCTGCCTTTTCCTTAATTACCAATTCGCATATATCCCCCAAATGTTCCTTTAGTGGTTCTGGGTTATGGGGAAAATGCCCCGTTGGATTACAGTACAGCTCAACTACCTCAACCCCCAATTCCTTTAAGAGTTTTGGTATGGCGATACCGCCAGTAGAGTTTACGCCGTCTACCACAACTTTAAACTTGGCCGCTCTAATAACATCGGCATCCACCAAGGATAGGTCCAAAACCTCATCTATATGGATATCTATATAAGAATCATTCTTTGTAATGGTACCCAAAAAGTCTACTTCAGAGAAATTAAAAGCCTCTTTTTCCGCTATTTCCAATATCTTGGCACCTTGGGCAGCATCTAAGAACTCCCCTTTCTCATTTAGGAGTTTTAAGGCGTTCCATTGTTTCGGATTATGACTTGCGGTAAGAATAATACCGCCATCGGCCTTTTCCATAGGAACCGCGATTTCTACCGTGGGGGTGGTGGATAAGTCTAGATCAATTACATCTATTCCCAGTCCTACTAGGGTGGACACTACCAAATTCTGGATCATTTCTCCGGATATGCGCGCATCACGTCCAATGACCACGGTTAATTTTTCTTTTTTAGAGTATTCCTTTAACCAAACACCGTAGGCAGCGGCAAATTTAACCGCATCTATAGGCGTTAAATTGTCTCCAGGCTTGCCCCCAATGGTACCACGTATTCCCGAAATAGATTTTATTAATGTCATATTGTATTTATAAATTTTTACAAATATAAAAGGTTAGGTTTAAATCCTATGCTGCTAAGTTGTAAATTCGGGATTAATAAACTTCAACCGAGGTCAATGAATTATTTAGCGCACATATACCTCTCGTTCGGGGACAACGAACTCACCATTGGAAATTTCATAGCAGATAGTATTCGCGGTAATAAATACAAACACCTTCCAGAAAAAATACAAAAAGGAATTATGCTGCACCGTGCTATTGACACCTACACGGACAAGCACCCTACAGTGAGACAGAGCACCAAACGATTACATGAGAATTATAGTCACTATAGTGGGGTAATCGTAGATATTTTTTACGACCATTTTCTTGCGAAGAATTGGAATATGTATTCTGAAGTCCCCTTAAAAAAGTATGTAAATGATTTTTACCTTTTATTGGATGAAAATTACGAATTACTCCCCATGGGTGTTAAGCGCATGATGCCTCATATGATTGCGGATAATTGGATTTACAATTATTCTAAAATTTCTGGTATTTCTAGGGTTTTGCATGGCATAAACAGAAGAACCAAAAATAAATCCAAAATGAATTTTGCCATCTTGGATTTAGAGGAACATTATTCGCTTTTTGAAGAAGAATTCAGTATATTTTTTAATGACTTGATTACCTATGTTAAAAACATAGAAATTGAGAATTCCAACCCTTTCATTGAAAAGGGACACCAATAATTATTTTTTTTTATAAATTGGTTTTGAAATACAATTAATAAGTATCTTTAATATCCTTTCAAATTTTATAAAAAACTCCCCCTAGTTTTTACAAATTCCTTTTTAATTGTAATTCCCCCATAGTTACGTCCTCTTTACATTGTGCAAACAATGGTGTGTTTTTTTTCTACAACATTACACTTAAAACTTTAACTATGAGATTTAAACTTTTGAATTACCAAGGAGTGGGATTAATGCTACTCCTTCTGAGTCTGGGCTGTAGTAAGGAATCTACAGTCGAAGATGCCCTGGAACCTGTCAATGGTAAGGCTATATTAAAAGCCACAAAAACCAACACCTTCTACGGTCCCCAAATATCCTTGGGGAAAGGCCATGTACGGTCATGGATAAGGATTGCAAAAGATGGCACGCCAGAAGAATTGGGTGTGGAAATGTCCAAAAATTTACTACACCAACTGCCTGTTGGTGATGATCCTGTACAATTGGTACTCCCATTGCACAAAAAGGCAATGGAAGTGACCCCGTTCAATCACGTCCTTTTTGATTGGAATCCTCACGGCCATGAACCTCCAGGCGTATTTGATGTTCCTCATTTTGATGTTCATTTTTATTTGACTTCAGTGGCCGCCCGGGAGGCAATTCCAATCTACCCCGAAGCAATGGCCCAGTTTGATAACTATCCGCCACCAGGCTATTTACCTGATGATTATAAAGCTCCTGGTGGAACGGAAGTGCCTATGATGGGTACCCATTGGGTCCCAATTAGCTTTATACCGCCATTTTCCAATGTCTTACTTTACGGAACTTACGATGGGGAGCTAACCTTTATAGAACCTATGAATACAGTGGCATATATAGAAAGTGGGATTCCTTTCAGCGAAGCTTATTTGCAACCTACAAAATTCGCAAAAACCTCCAATTATCCAACAGTCTATAATGTTTATCAAAATTCAAAAGATCAAAAGCAAATTATCTCTTTAAGCGAATTCGTGCATCGAGAAGCCGAATAGACACTATAAAAAGGGTTGTCATAGTACAACCCTTTTTTTTTGCAACTTTTTCAATTATCTACATTTATTTTCTTATGAAATCAGCCCATGAAAAGAAGATTGGCTGCATACCCGTGACATGGCATGGGATGGAATGATATATAAAATGGTATGGGTGATTAGAAGATTCTATAGAAATGTTTATCTTTTGCGTATTGTAAAGATGTAAAAATGAAGAACTATTTCCTTTTGGCCCTTACCCTCCTACTCTTAGTCAACTGCAAAAAACAATCGGCCTTACCAACTGGACTCGTGACCGAAAAGGCCATGGTAGTATCTGCGCGTGTGGAAGCTTCCAAAATTGGATCGGACATCATCCAAAAAGGAGGTAACGTCTTCGATGCCATGATAGCCACGGAATTGGCGCTTGCCGTAGCATATCCCTATGCCGGAAATATTGGCGGTGGGGGATTTATGGTTTACCGAAAAGCGGATGGGGAAATAGGAGCGTTGGACTACCGCGAAAAGGCACCTATGGCGGCAAATAAGGATATGTATTTGGATTCCTTGGGAAATGTTATCCCAGACAAAAGTACTGTAGGGGCAACGGCCGTAGGGGTTCCTGGCACAGTTGCAGGGGTCATAGCAGTACACGAAAAATTTGGATCGCTACCCCTTAAGGAGATATTGGCCCCGGTAATACAGCTAGCCGAAAAGGGAGTTATAGTAACTCAAAAACAAGCCAAGCGATTGGCCGACTACAGAGAAATTTTTATTAAAGTGAATGGCGATTCTACCTTTTTTGCCACGGTATATAAAGAAGGTGATTATATAAAATACCCCGCATTGGCCAAAACCCTAGGAAAAATTTCAGAACAGGGCAAGGATGGATTTTATAAAGGTGAAGTTGCCGAAAAACTAGCGAGTTTTATCCAGGCTAAGGGAGGCTATGTCACTATTGAGGACCTTGAAAAGTATGAAGCCAAATGGAGGTCTCCCATTACCTTTAATTATAGGGACCTGAAAATTATATCCATGAGCCCTCCCAGCAGTGGCGGATTTACGATCAATCAAATTTTTAAAATGATGGAACCCTATGACGTTTCGTCCTTTGGACATAATTCCGTAAAATCCGTTCAATTATTTAGCGAAGCCGCGCGTAGGGCCTATGCAGATAGAAATTATTTTCTGGGAGATCCGGATTTTGTGGAAGTCCCTATAAACGAACTCTTATCCGATCAATATCTTAAAGAAAGAATGCAAAATTTCTCTTTTGATAAGGCCACCAAATCCGCGGACGTATCCCATGGAGCTGTTCAGATTGTAGAGAGTGATCAAACAACCCACTACTCTATCGTAGATTCCTTTGGAAATGCCATTGCGGCTACAACCACTATTAATGCCGGCTTTGGTTCCAAACTGTATTCGGATGAACTCGGCTTTTTCCTTAACAACGAAATGGACGATTTTAGTGCCAAACCTGGGGTTCCCAATATGTTCGGACTTGTTGGCGCAGAAGCCAATAGCATTGCGGCAGAAAAGAGGATGTTAAGCAGTATGACACCGACCATTGTTGAAAAAGACGGCAAACTATGGATGGTAGTTGGCTCCCCGGGAGGTTCCACTATAATTACAGCGGTGGCACAGACCATTCTCAATTGTTATGAATTTAATATGAGTATGCAAGAGGCTGTCAACGCTCCCCGTTTTCACCATCAATGGCTGCCCGATGCCATAATTTTTGAACCGGACGGATTCCCTACCAGTTTAATGACCGACTTAAAAAACAAAGGATACATCATCAATGAGGAAAACACCCCAGTTATTGGTAAGGTAGACGCCATTATGGTTCTGCCTAACGGAAAATTGGAAGGCGGCGCAGATAAACGAGGGGATGATACTGCAGTGGGATTTTAATATGAAGAATATTCTAAGATCGCTAATACCCTAAACCAGTAAATAAACTATCTCCACAAAAAAAACAATACGTGCTAAGAAAAATAGGCAAAATATTACTTGGAACATTAGTGCTATTGTTTATCCTGGCCGGTATCCTCTACGCTATCTATAATGAAGCGCAACCTGTGGGCATTAAAAGCGAAAAAGCCGATGACTTGGCCTTAAAAATGTTGGCTGCCCTCAATAACGACGCCTTTATACAAACCCGTTTCTTGGAATGGTCCTTTGCCAATGGAAAACACCATTACCATTGGGATAAGAAATCAGACACCGTAGTGGTAACTTGGAGCGACTATCGTGTGATGCTAGATTTAAAAGAATCCGAAAGAAGTTCGGTTTCAAAAAATACTATTAGCATTAGCGGTGCTGAAAAACAGAAGCTCGTTAATAAGGCCTCCTCCTACTTTAACAATGATTCCTTCTGGTTGGTAGCCCCATTTAAAATTTTTGATCCAGGTACGGAACGGAGTATTGTTCTTCTAGAAGACGATACCCAAGGACTTTTGGTCACTTATACCGCAGGTGGAAACACCCCGGGCGATTCCTATTTATGGAAACTGCAGCCCAATGGTTTCCCAATCAGTTTTAAGATGTGGGTGAGTATTATCCCCATAGGTGGCGTGGAAGCTAGTTGGGACGAATGGCAAGTAGCGGAAAGTGGTGCGTTTTTGCCCAGTCAGCACATCATTGGACCAATAACCTTAAATATGGGCGATGTAAGGGGGTATAAATGATACAGTAAACAATGAACAATTAGCAATAAACAATTTAAAGTTCAAAGTTTAATGTTCAATGTTCAAGGTCTTTACGGAGATTGAGCGTAGTCGAAATCGAAGTAATCAGTGAACAGTTTTCAGTGGGCAGTAGTCAGTGAACAGTTGCTGAAACAATTTACAGTGAACAATTAGCAATAAA
>NZ_PHQQ01000082.1 GCF_002909235.1 Arenibacter catalasegens | reverse complement strand
ACGATACCGGTGCCGTACAAAACTTTACAGTGACCGTAAGGGATAGCAACGGATGTACAGATACCGATACGGTAACCATAAACCCATTGCCCACTATAACAGCAGTTAATGTAAGTCAACAGACCGCCATTACCTGTACCAATGGCGAGGAGGCAAGAGTGAGCGTAACGGGAGGTTCGGGCGACTTTACCTTTGAACTTTTGCCTACGGGAAGTGCCGCACTACAGACTCCGGGAGCAGCCGCCTATATGGCCGACTTTACATTGACCGCGCCTGGGGACTATACCTTTAGGGTGACCGATAATGTGACCGGATGCTATTTCACCACAGCACCATATACTGTTGCTCCTTACGACACTATAGATGTCGTGGCAACGGCCATGACGCCCGTGACCTGTTATGGGGACTCCGATGGTCGACTGCAGATCCAGGTCAACAACTACCTTGGCGATTACGACTACCAGGTCTTTGACAGCAGTGGGGCAAGCGTTACTGCAGTTATAGGTTCGAACACCTCCGCCAACCCAAGAACCATTTTAGGATTGCCCGCAGGTAACTTCTATGTGGTAATTACCGCTACCGATACCCCTTTCTGTGACGATACCTCCAATACGGTGACCATTGGGTCCCCAGCTGCGGACCTAAACATGATAGTGACCAAGAATATCAACGCAAACTGTAACATCGGCGCCCAGGTGACCATCACCGCCAGTGGCGGGAACGGAGGGTATACCTATGCCTTTGTACAGGACGGGGCTTCACCTGTAGCCGGTGATTATAACGCTAGTGCGAGTGCAATCCTTGACCCTGCCACCAACATCAATTGGGACGTTTGGGTGAAGGATGCCATGGACTGTACCTATAAGATCGATGTGGCCATTGCCGCAGATCCCATGCCTACAGTTAGCCTGCCTGTTTACGCAGACGACCAGTGTACCTCCAATGGGAACTCATATACCTTTACCGCAACAGGTACAGGTGTGGCCCCATTAAAATACAGCATCGGGAACGGATTCCAGAGCAGCGGCATATTTACCGTATCCGCTCCGGGAACCTATACCGTGACCGTACGTGA
>NZ_PHQQ01000081.1 GCF_002909235.1 Arenibacter catalasegens | reverse complement strand
TGCAAAAAACGGTCATAGTATACCACCCTGGCCGGATTAAAGTGAGCCACCCTCGCCGGGTGAAAGTGAACCACCTTCGCCGGATGAAAGTGAACCACTAAGAAAGTCGATTCTATTTGTAAAAAGCCAAAGGTCTTTTTTTGTTAAAAAGATTATGGCCAACAAACAAATAGACATGCGAAAAGTAAAACAGATATTCAAGTTATATAGCGAGGGTGTGAGCAAACGCCAGATAAGTTCAAGGCTGGGGCTCTCCCGCAATACCATTACCAAGTATATAGCCTTTTTCAAGCGTTATCAGCTTACTAATTATGAAGTCTCGGCAATGACCTTTGAAGAGCTGCACAAACTCTTCAAATCGGATCAAAAGCCCAAGAGCCAGCAGCTATTGGCCCTAGAGAAGTACTATCCCTATTTTGATAAAGAACTGCGTAAGACCGGAGTGACCAGACAACTGCTCTGGCAAGAATATTATACAAAACACCCCGATGGGTTCAAGCTATCACAGTTCAAGTACTGGTATAACGAATGGACCAAAGAAGTATCGCCCGTAATGCATTTTACCCATAAGGCGGGCGATAAGCTCTTTATAGATTTTACAGGCAAAAAACTTACTATAGTTGACCGTCATACGGGCGAACTACAAGATTTGGAAGTGTTCGTGTGTGTACTGGGCAGTAGTCAATATACTTATGTAGAGGCCTGTGCCAGCCAAAAGAAAGAAGATTTTATAGCTTGTGTGGAAAACGCCTTTTGGTTCTATGGCGGTGTGCCACATGCATTGGTCCCCGACAACCTTAAGTCGGCGGTCACCAAGAGCAGTCGTTACGAACCAAAGGTCAATGATACCTTTGCCGACTTTGCGGAACACTATGAAACGGCCGTACTCCCCACCAGGGCGTACAGGCCCAGGGACAAGGCCATTGTGGAGAATGCCGTGCGTATTATTTACACACGGGTCTTTGCCCCGTTACGGCACCAGACCTTTCACAGCATACCCGAGATCAACAAAACAATACTCGAACTCTTGGAAACCCATAACAAGATGTCTTTCAGGGGAAGGGAGTACTCCCGTTATTCTTTGTTCGAGGAA
>NZ_PHQQ01000080.1 GCF_002909235.1 Arenibacter catalasegens | reverse complement strand
TTGCTCGATCCTTCAAAGTGGCGCAAAACGAACCGAAATCCCTCAGGGAAGTGGCGCAGTTTGAACCGAAATCACTGGCGCAATGAAACCGAAACGCCTGGCGCAATTTGGTCCGAAGTATCCAACATTTATGACCTTAACTATTTTACAAATAATGACAGAGATTTAATCATTGACTCTATAAATATTCAAGCTGATAAATCCTTTTCTTATGCATTAAGGCAAGAACTGCCTAAGTTACTTTATCTATCCACAACAAAGGCAACTCCGCCCACTGTTGAGTTCTTAAAGGATCATCCGGAAGCTTACTATTTTTCTTTTTGTAGTAATTATTATTCTAATGGTGTTTATTTATTCACTGATCCAGGTAACTCCATTTCTATAAACTGGATTAATAATGATTGGTCTCAAGATTCCATCGTCTATGGAAGTAGTAATGGAGACACTCAGCAATTTCTTAGAGACTTTTATGTAAAAGTCGGTAGTGAAGAGTTTGATGGGGAATTAAGGATTGATAATGGCTTCAAAAAGCTAAATCCGAAAGAAGCATTTGAATTGATACATTTAGCAAAAGAAAAAATGAAAATGTATGCATCTGATAAAATGCCTCAAAATGCGTCCACAAGATTTAAAAATTATATCGGAACTGAAATTGAATTAGGATCATTAAATCAGTTTCTCAACTGGTATGAATATGTGTATTCCGAAAATTTAGCAAAAGACTTTAAATCAAAAAGTTTACCTAAATTATATACGGATTGTTACGAGAATGCGATCTTGAAAAATTGGGATACTAATAGTATAGAATTTTACAAGTTTGTAGAGAAGTATATAACCTTCAAAATAAATTTGGAAAAAGGCTCGTTCAAGGAGTATTATGCATCGGAAGACTTGAAAACCCAGCAGGCTGCTAACTTACCCAACGAAAACATAAGGAATTTGTACCTTAGTAAATACCGTTAGTAATCGAATAGACAAGTATGCCATTAAATGACGGACTGCGCGAACATAGTCTCTTTAAACGAAAGTGGCCGTTGCAGAAGTGCTCTACGTATAAGATATTGACCCTAGTAGGTTGTTTTTACGGAGCCATTCGGAGAACCGGCCTTGGTTGGATTTGCCGGATAAAAATGGTCAGGAAGCCTTGGAATG
>NZ_PHQQ01000008.1 GCF_002909235.1 Arenibacter catalasegens | reverse complement strand
TTGAACTCAAAGGAAATAGTCTTAGAAAAAAACTGTAATATTGTCATGTCTTATCTTTTGTAAACCAAAATAGCAAGAGGGGTCAACATCACTAGAATGGGGGGTCAGTATCTATAGAATATCCACTAAAAACGAAGGTGAATAATAGTAGTACTTTAATTAATGTTCTCGTCATTATTTGTTCAAATTGTTGTTATGAGAAATATAATAATTTGTTAATATACTTTAACTAGACCAAAAGTCAACTAAACGTAACTTTATTGCATTTTAGTGTATTGTAAATCCTATAATTCTCAGTAATTTTTGTTGGTGTACATATTGGAATGCTACAACCAAGTGTTTGCTATGACCCCTCTAGGATACCTAATATTAGGTTTTGAAAATGTTTGCCACCCGTATTCAAGTAATATTCGTTGTAATGCGTTTTTTTGGATGTCTATAATTCACTTTCACTGGGGTTCGAAAATCAATGATTTTTATTACCATACTAACCACAGGACCATTATGAATACCCTAATAGTTAAATTAGTTTTAACTACTTTAAAATTAGTATTTTATAGGTGTATGTATTATGTTGGCAATTGAGTAACGACTTATTTTAGCCACAGCATAGCCACACCTTAACCATAGGCTAACTACTGCCACATAATGGTAGTAGCTGATGCATATACTACTTGTTTTTATTGAATACCTTGGCCATCAAATATTCCAAGGCATCTTGACCCAAGAGGGCTCGTTTCAATTTGGGTTTATTAATTTATGCTTTCGACGGGTTTTCTATTGTAATGGATTTTTTTCCTTGTTTATAGGTTACGATTTCTAGTTATTAAAGTTCATTTCCGTTAATGTCTCCTCTGGAAAGGAATTTACTTCGGTAACTTTGGTGGTTGTTTCTATGATTGGAAATTTAATGTTGAAAATATCAATTTTTCCTAAGGGTTCCACTTGGAGACTTAAGTTTAATTAATTCAGACCAAAATTTATCTCAGCAAATAAGAAATTAGCTGTTCCGTAATTGGCACATTCCAACTCCCTAAAATCAATAGTTAAGGACTTAATAAAAAATAAAATTTAAGGAACTGGGCTAGAGATTTTCATGGGAGCCACTGCTTAGGGCGTATACTACTCTTCTACTCAAGAATTACAATTGTTTGGATGAGTTTCCGGAGGGTAAGTTATCATTTTTATTCAGTTGAAATAGAAGGATTCCTGCACCCACAATTGCCGCTATACATGCCATAATCGAGGTTTGCCCGTAAGCTACGCTCACTAATGATGCTATTATAGTGAATGAAAAGAAGATAATGGCAGCAAGCTTTATTCTATTCGGCACAACCCAGACCGCTACTGTCCCTGCAATATAAAATGATATAGCAGGAATCAAGTAATATCCCAGAATGAGTACAAGTTGATCTTTTGAAGTGCCTCCATTTCCGTAACTTGAATATGACCCTACGGAATCCCAGAAATTTGATATCAATGCGTGCAGTTTGTGAAGGAGTGAATCACAAATTATAGATGTAATAATTGCCAAGGGCAGAAATAATATCCATTTAATTATTTTCATTTTTATTATATGTTGTTTTGCACGATAATAAAGGTTTTGGCTATGACAATTAGAACAGGTGATGGGCAATTACCTTTTCGCTTAGGCCCTTGCCCAAAGCTTATGTATTTTGTTTTCTAAAAGTCAAATTCAAAAGGTTTCGGTCTTCGCAAACACGTCTGAGCAAATGATTTTAGCACTTTCTACCCTACTTGTTATAGCATCGATGATAAAACGGTATTTCTCACAATATTAATCCGAATCGACTTTTTAAATTTAGATTATAATACTTACCAAAAGATTCAGCTTTTTTGAATTCGTTCCATATTTCAATTGGCACTTTTTCGTGTATATATGTTCGCGATTTAGTTTCGATTATTAAAAATCCAGTCTTGCCATCACACGAAAAATATTCAGCATTGTATATCCAAGAGCTTCTGCTTGTGTTGCAATCATCAATAAGGTTGAAATCCGATGATTTTATAATTTTTAAAGCATTTTGGTAGGTGCCAAAAGTTTTATCTATTCTACTACAGTCTTGCCCAATACAAGAATTTAAAAGGAAGAGTGAAAAAGATAAAATGATTAATTTAAAATACTTAATCATTTCGATTCTGTCTTAACTTTAGTAATAAGTTCTAAATCTTCTTCCGATGGCCATAGTTTTTTATACTCGTAATCGCCGAATTCAATCGAATTATCTTTTATGACTAAAGTATTTCTATGGCTATCGCCAATATCATCAAAAGTAGTTTCTAATAGGTTGCCTTTTTTGTCCGTTATCTCCATTTCTAGTTTCCAGACTTCATTTGCGTCAAAGAAAGTTCTTATACCCAATAGGTTTTCTCCTTTATTATAAAAAGGTCCAAAATAATGAGTTGCATCAGTTCCTCGAACTTGAAATACAGCATATTCAAATTGTTCTTGATATTGTTTTTTAACTATTATCTTATTGCTTGGAATAAAATATACTTTATTTGATTCTCCATTTTCATTTACGTCTTCATAAACAGCAATATCTTTTAAACTGTAAACTTTATTAACGCATCCTTTTAGGCCTAAAAAAAGCCAGAATACTATAAAAATTCCAGTGCCAATTTTGCTAAATAACTGTTTCATAGGTTGGATTTAAATGTTTTACACCGTAAGATATTATAACTTATAATTAAATATCCATTATAACAATACTGATAAAAAGCGGTTAATGAGAATATTATTGAAATTTAACGTGCTATTAATCTTCTTATTATATAATAATTTTATTCGTGCAATTAGAAGGGATAGTATAACGAAGAGTTTGTTATGAAAATTCTAAAATAGAGAATATTACATTTGTATTTTCTTATTAGATGAAAACTGATAATATCCGTTGTATTACGTTTTTTTATCTTCCTTGTCCTTTCAGGAGATTATTGCCAGGTATATGAAATTGGTGGCAAAAGGGCAATAAACTTATTCAAGTTTTTCACTATTCGGCCAAAACCTTTTTCAATGCTGTCTGAACGATACCGATATCATTAAAACCTTGAAAACCACTAAATCCTACAGAAATGCGACTCTCATCGTCTAATTGGATTAATTGTCCACCAACCCAGCCAATAAGGTCGGGAAGTTCTATAGGGGCATCTTCAGGGTCCATAGTGCCCCCAAAAACAATCTTTTCATAATCTCCTGTATTATGACCAGTAATCCACACCTGACTCGCTTTTTGCCAGGCAATCCTAAAGATTTCCCTTTGTTCTATTTTATCTGTTCCAAATAACTTTCCATAAACTTTGCCATCTTCCGAGATGATACAGATAGCTACATTCCCATTACAAATTTCCCAATCTTCAGGACTGTTTTGAAACCTGGGAATTTCTTTTTCCAGTGCTTCGAATAAGGAGTAAATAGTTTTTTCAAGTTTAGTGGTGGTCATTAAAGAATGGTTTTAGATTTAAAATTTATAATTCTTTGTAAAAGTGATATAATAAACATGAAACTTCAAATATTTTTACCGAACAAAAATTGAAAACATTTACTAGCTTACCGCCAGTTTCCATCCTTTTTACTTGCCAAAGCAAGGTTAACTTGAACAAAAGAGGAATATCGTCCCAAATTTATCTAAGCATGTGTGCCCTCTGCGGTTTTTGTCTAACGATTATCTTCCCGAACACTACAAAAATAGAATAGGATATAGGCGCTAAGTTTTTGGTAAGATTCCAGTCTGAACCTGACCTAAATTGAACTAATATTCAGGGAGTGTAATCCCTAAAAATGATTAAAAGAGATTTAGAAGAGCAAATTAATAACCGTTTTGGAAGGGTAAAGCCATTTACACATTATGGGATAGTCCTGTATTTAGGAAAAACTTACCGTTCAATGATTTTGAATGTTCATTGTCACTGAACACTTTAAAATAATCAACATATAATACAATTTGTCGTAATAATGATTTTATATATGTAGTTACTATGTCCGCCATATCCTCTTATTTAATCTACTATTTTTATTCGGGTTGTAACAGCACTTCAAGCGCTTTGTCCACAATATCAGTATCCAACTCTTTAAGGTAGGCTTGAGTAACAGCTAAATTCTGATGCCCTAAGGATTCGCTAATGACATCCGTAGCCACACCTTTTTGCTTGAGGCAATTGGCAAAACTATGCCGGGCCACGTAACTGCTAACGTTTTTTGTAATATTACATAATTTGGCCACTTCCTTGAGTTCTATATTATAAATACCCAACATTTTATGTTTCCGATCAGCGAGTTGGGTGGGGGTATAGTCTTCGCGAAAAAGCAGGGGAAGTACATATTTGTTACCATAACCATGTTCTCGATAATAGTCCAATATTTTCTGAACAGGGGGCATAATGGCTATGGAGAAGTTTCCTTTGGTCTTCGCTCTGGTGTAATAGATGACATTAGCTTCTACATCTTTCCATTCCAAGCACATCATATCCGCAAAGTTCATTCCCCTGGTATAGAAGCTAAAAACAAAGTAATTTCTGGTATTGATTAAATGTGGGTGGTCAGACAAATTTAAATTGATAATACGGATGATCTCTTCATAATCCAATGCACGTTTAAAACCTTTGCCTCTTAGCCTTGATATTTTATAGGTTTTAAATGGATATAGATTTTCCTTTATTACACCACGCGCTATAGCTTTATTATACAACGCCCTTATGGCACGCATTTTTACACCGACGCCACCATCCGTGCCACCGCGGGAGCGAAGAAAGGCATCATACTTACTTAAAAAAGCAGAATTTACCTCTCTAAAATTTAGTTTCTTGATTTTATGAAAAATTTGAATGGAAGTTTTTGCATCTTTATAGGACTTCGCATTTCCGATACGTCCTGCAAACGTCATCTCCTCAATGATTTCATCAAAAAAGGCAAATACATCATTACTTACAGGGTTGAAAGTAATTCTATATCGCTTATCGAAATCCTGTAAAGTATAGTCAGGATTTTCTACTTCAAGGTCAGTGGCAATCTTATAAGCGCGATCTTTAATTTTTACCAGCAATCGGTTATTTTGAAAATGATTATTTTTCTTTTTATTAAATGTGCCGGTGGAGGTTGTCCATTCTGAAATAGTTGAGCTAAACGGAGTTTTATAAAATTTGGATTGTCTATCTTTAGTAATTCGCAAAAAGATGGGATACAATCCATCAGTTAATTTTTTCTTCCGTTGAACAATCTTAATAGTTATCATTTGACTTGATTTGGGTACAACATAGGTACAACAAATGGGCTATTAAATGTAAAAATTATATTACCAAATACAAAATAAATTTTCATAAAATATTGATAATCAGACTATAAGAAGACAAATGACGTTAGATGAAACCACTACTTTTGAGGCTGTTAATCAGAGGGTCCTTGGTTCGAGCCCAAGAGGGTGGCAAACAAAAAAATTCAACTTATGAAAATAGGTTGGATTTTTTTATTTAAAGCATATTGTATATCTGCGCCGCTTTGATATTATGCCGTAATACGGTTTTGAGGTTAGTTATAAGTCCATATGAGCAAGCTTAATAGTGGTCATTTTGTAGTTTTATCTTTTCAAGGAATATTAATCAAATATATTTTCGCATGACTACAGAAAGAAAGAATCAAGATAATGAAAAGTCTTTCCAAGGTTTGGAAAACGATGTTCCACAAAACCATGGTCTAAGTCAGGATTACCATGAGACAGAATCCATTGGAAATTCAGATGAGGATTTGGGAAAACCCGTTAATAATGGAGGGGTAGATATGAAACTTGATACGCGTTTGGAAGCGCAATGGTTGGCAGTGCGGGATGAATATCTTTCCCATTACCCTGCTGTAAAGGAAGTAGATACCGAATATGAAAAAGGAAGTTTTAATAAGATAATCGATAGCATAGCAAAAAGAAGACAACGTAGCCCAGAAGAGATACGCAAGGAAATTATGGAATGGTCTTTAACTAAGAAAGAACAATCATAAGGTTATAGAATAAAATTTACGAAGCTCGCCATTGTTAAGGATTAGCAGAAGAAGCAGGATTTATCAGCATTAAAAAGATTTATGACTGCTACACACTAATTATAGTATGATTTCCTGATAGGTCCAGGTCCCTTATAAAACTGTACTCAATAAAATATAATATTTTGTTTTCAGACTCATTGAAATGCATTGGGGTCATCCTATAACCGATTAAAGCACCCCATGCCATTATTGGTCCGTACATTTCGGGATAATAAATAACCAATGGGATTAATGCTTATTGACAAATAAAACGAGCATTGCAAAATCCAACTAGAATTGATTAGCTAAATAAATATTATGGACATTATATATGAATATCACGATGTGGCTGGTAGTGCCAGTTTGGAGAAATTGGCAAAAGAGAAACTTGAAAAATTAGGGGAAAAGTATGCAATGGTCATACGAGCCGATGTCTTCTTCAAGGAGGAAAATACATCTTCTGATGAAACTGGAAAAATCTGCAATATTAGATTGAGTCTCCCGGGACCACGATTGTTTGCCGAAGCGAGTCATGATAATTTTGAAAGTTCCATCGCGGAGTCTGTGAACGACCTAGAGCGACAATTGCGTAAGCGAAAAGAAAAGAAGCAGGACTATTAAACTTATTGTCGTTGAAGGTGTTAGCGGGGCTTAGAAACCTGTTTTGAATAGTTGGTAATTAAAACTAAACTCGGCACAAAAAAACCCTTTTAGATAAGGGTTCTTTGTTTTTAGTAAAGTGAATAACTACCTGAAATCTTCAAGGATTTTAGATGTTTCCAAATCGTTCTGAATGGCATCGCGTTGTTCCCGTAGAATTTCTTTTACCCTATGTGGGACTAGAACCTCGGCCAAAACCTCATTATATTCTTCAATAGCTGATTTGTCTCCCCTCACTGCCTCTTCCAACATGGACTCGTCGTTATCACCAGAAAAAAATGCCTTAATATCCATCCAAGCACGATGTGCGGTACCTGCTGCACTTCCATCAATCTCGTTATCTCCCAATTTAAGTTCGGGAGAGGAATTCTTTAAAGTTGATATAAACATCCTTCTTTCCGTAGCTTTATTTTCAAAGTAATTTTGTATACCTACTTCCTTGGCATTTTCTGCCGCATTTTCAAAACCTTTTACGGCATCTTCATTTTTTGTGATGACATCCTTTATCTTGCCCTCTATTTTTTCAATATCCTTATTCATAATTTATATTTTAACGGTAACTATATACGATATGCCTACCGGTTGACATATTATGATTTCAATATACTAAACCCGTTGGTGGAAGATTGACCCTAATAGACTTTGCCTTAACTTCAATGAAATAATTTGGAAATTTTTAACGACCCTCCCTATAAGGACCTAGGTTTTCTCTTCTTTTATAGGTGGAGATTAGGGAAAAAGTTTTACGGTAAATATTCGATATAACCCTTTAAGAGGAGAAGATAATGTGGGTTAGAAATGGTTATACGTTGTAGAAATGAGGCGATTTAATACTTTAACTCCATGGTTTTTTTTGTCTAAGCATAAAGCGGTTTTCATACTACAGGGCATACATGGAAATACTGTTTTGTGTTTAGTATGTTTTGAAGGCTAAAATAACTAATCCTATCTCCTGCGCTGTCCAGAGTATTGCATGGCCTCTCCCTTACCAAAACCATAACTAAACCCTAATGCTAAAAACCTCCCTCGCTGACGGCGATTATACACTTCGTAGTCTGCTTGGGCAATTTGGCTCTCATCAACCCTAGAGGCAAAAACATCTCTTATGCTTAAATTAATAACGGCCTTACCTTTAAGCATACTCTTTCTAATTCCAAGATCCATATACAGGTTGTCACTAACATTACTTTGTACGGTTTGGTAACTGGATTCGTAATTGCCGGTCATCTCTAAATCGATATCCGCTGGAAATTTAATTTTGGTCATTAGCTTAGAAGTCCATTGGTCATTATTGAAATCAAAAACAGTGGTTTCGAAAATACCATCTCTTTTAAATTGATTATAATTAAAATCGCCGTTTAGAGTGAGCCATTTTGCTGGACTATATTTTGCGTTGAACTCCACTCCTGTTGCCTTATTGACTCCAATGTTCTCAGGTTTAAAAGTACTTACGTTGTTCTCAAAGGTGGTTATCCTTTCAATTACATCCGTGGTATACCTATGATATACTCCAAAATTTATGCTTGCTGAGCCTAGAATGTAAATACTTGTTATTTCATAGGAATCCGTAAACTCTGGCTGTAATTCAGGATTTCCTTGGCGTACACTGTAGTTGTTCCGAATGTTGAAAAAGGGGTTTAAATCCCACATTCTAGGGCGGTATATACGCTTGGAGTATCCAGCCTGCAATGACACCCTATCACTAAATTTATAGGAAGAATGTAAACTTGGAAAAAAGTTGCTATAGCTTTGACCATTGGTTGAGTTTGTTGTAACAAGCAAGGTATTTTGGTCTGTCTCTTCTAAACGTAATCCTCCTTTAATCCCCCATTTCTTTCCTTCGTAAGAGCCCGTACCGTATAGGCCAAGAACCTTTTGGTCAAACTCAAAAACGTTGGTTAGTCCTGGGTCATTAACAAAGGATCCGCCGCTAAAGTTATTTACTTCGTAATCATTGCTTACATCGTTAAAAACATATTGGGCTCCGGTCTCAAGAGTCCATTCTTCTGTTATTGGGTTGGTGTAATCCAATTTAAACGTAAATATGGCTTCTTTGAAATCTGTTCTAGTTTTCTGTCTGCTATCATTATCATCCCCAGAAATAGTGGTGTTAAAAAATTCGGAAGATTGATCCTTTCCAAAGAAATTTCCCAAGCCACTAAAAAGAAGTGTATGGTCCTCATTATTTTCGAACTCCTTTTTATATTGCAATTCGTACTGAAGTTTTGGATTTGTGGCCTCCGTAACTTCGTTACGTTGCCATTCAGACGTAGTGGAATTATTAGCGTCGAGCGCCATAAAATTGGTATTCGATGGCTGGTCTTCTATTTCTAGAGCAAAGTTCCCTGAAAGCGTTAAAACGTTGTAGTCATTTATATGATAGTCTGTTCCAAGGACTATATTATAATAGGTTTCATTTCGGTACTCTGTACCATTACTAAGAATGGTGGTGTTGTTTTCCAAATCTACGTTTCGGGTTTCAAGATCGTTCGGCATATCGCGAAGACCTATTCCCAATTGGGTAAAAAGGTTAAAATTCTCAGTTCTTCTATTTAAGCTTACCCCAACACTATGGCTATCAGGAGCTCCAGTATTCACCGAAATAGAACCATTGAGTCCCTTACGCTCCTCTTTTTTAAGAACAATATTGATAATACCTGATGTCCCTTCTGCATCGTATTTGGCAGAGGGATTGGTCATAACTTCTATTTTTTCGATCATATCGGCAGTTATGGTACCTAGTGCATTACCCTCATCACTAGCAATTATGGATGGTTTACCATTGATGAGTATCTGAACGCCCTGACTCCCCCGTAGACTTATCCGCCCTTCTATGTTAACGTTAACAGAGGGAACGTTATTTAAAACTTCCAAGGCACTTGCTCCTGTTGTACTAAGATCTTTCCCCACGTTAAAAACCCGTTTGTCCAACTTAAATTCTGTACGCGAAACTTCGCCTTGTACCACTACTTCCTGTAATTGCTCCGCATCCTCGGAGAGCGATACGTTACCTAAATTTATAGTTTTACCTGGTGTTGGTGGTGCTCCAAAAGTTTTGGTCTTAAATCCCAGAAAACTAACCTCAATATAAAAATCTGAAGCAGTGGTCTCAAAAGAAAAACTTCCGTCATCCAATGTCGTGGTACCTACTATGGGCTTCTTGGTTTCGTTGTCGGCGACCATTACAGTAGCAAAGGAAATTGGCTGCCCACTGGACTCTTCCACTACCGTTCCCTTTATGGTTAGGGTAGTATTCTGTGCCTTGGCCGTGGTGCTAAAGAGAATTAGCATAACTACAATTAACATTTGTGCCAAATTTTTTTTCATGACTTCCTTCATTATGTTCTATTGGAATTGTAAGATTTACAAATATTCACTTTTTTATTTAGAAGTTGGGGTATTTTCTGTGAACGACAAAAGTATTCCAATGAACGACAGTCAAGGTTTTTATGTTAGGCCTACGCCGTTTAGGGGCTTATTTCTGCCGTTGGGACACCTCTATTTTATGAAATGCGCGCAATAGTTTAGATTTGATGTATGAAAAAAGCCATGATTTCCAGAAAGGAACTATTCTTTCAAGTCGTGCTCCATATCCTGGTGCTGCTTTTCTATTCCTTCGATAAGAATAATCCAGGAATTACCTTTGCCCAATTGGTTTTCTTTCTGCTGTATATTATTTTTGCTGCTTTTATCACTTACTTTCTGATGCCCAGGTTTTTATACCGACAAAAATATTGGCAGTTTTTAGGGCTGGTTGTATTAGTGTTGTTTGGAGTGATATGGGCAGAAGAACTTTTGGAACTGGTTTTTTATCCTGGTACCAAAAGAGCAAGAATTGTTCCTGGGATTTATTATGCAATCTTCGATGTTTTACCGGTAATTGCAATTTTGTCTGGATTTAAGTTTGCCTGGGATGCCATAAGTTCTCAAAATGAAGTGGAAAAATTAAGGACTTCGGCACAGGAAAATGAGCTGCAATTTTTAAAGTCACAGATCAATCCCCATTTTTTGTTTAATAACTTGAACAACCTTTATTCTTACGCCATTGACAACTCCCCTAAAACACCTACGATTATTTTGGAACTATCTTCGGTATTGAGGTATATGTTGTATGACTGTAAGGAAAAGTACGTGCCCTTGTCAAAGGAATTAGAGCACTTGAAAAACTATACCCAATTAAGTGAACTTCAAATTGAAAATCGGGGGACTGTCGACTTTAAAACTAATATTATAGGGTCAGGATACCGAATTGCACCTTTAATCTTGACAGTATTTGTGGAAAATGCCTTTAAACATAGTACAGCAAGCCAGTCGGAGGATATTTTTATTAGTGTAGATATCAATGTAGCGGAAAATGGCGTGTTGCAATTTGAATGTGCCAATTCCTTTCGCCGTGAAAGCAATACAGATGATCTTTCCCATGGCATTGGTTTACAAAACGTAAAAAAGCGACTTGGGCTAATTTATCCTGGAGCCCATAATTTATTAATAGAAGAAACAGATACCACCTATTCCGTTAAGTTGAGCATTGATCTTAAAAAAGGCAGCTCATGATTCGTTGTATCATTATCGAGGACCAACCGCCAGCACAGCGTGTTCTTCAAAAGTATTTAGGCGAATTGAAGAGTTTGGAGCTTAAGGCCACCTTCGCCGATGCTCTCAAGGCCATGGAATATCTTAAAACGGAAGAGATAGACTTGATTTTTTTGGATATCCATTTACCCAAGATTTCAGGGATAGATTTCCTAAAGGCTTTGAGCAAGAAACCACATGTGATTCTGACAACGGCCTTTTCAGAATATGCATTGGAAAGTTACGAATACCATGTACTTGATTATTTGTTGAAGCCATTTTCATTTGAACGATTTGTAATGGCCGTTTCTAAAATTCCAATGCCTTTACATAAGTCGGCCATGGATCAGGATTTGGAAAGGAAGACCGCAGCACCAGAGGTAATCTTTATAAAGTCGGGCTACGAGCATCTTAAAATTGCTCCTGCAGATATTTTATATATCCAATCCGAATCGGACTACACCGAAATTTTCACTTCCGAAAAAAAACATTTGACTTCCCACTCCTTAAGGTATTGGTTGCAGACCCTGCCAACAGATCAATTTGCACAAGTACATAAATCGTACATTGTAAATACATTACAAATTGAGAAGGTCTCGGGCAACCGTATATTCTTTGACCAAGAAAAATATATACCTATTGGGCGTGCCTATAGGGAAGAGTTTGTTGAAAAGTACTTAAAATAAAGGGGAATCGTATTATCGGGCTAATGAAGGGCAATTTCATCTAAGACCAACAAACAAAGTGTCACCAATTTATTCTTTTATATTTTAGATGCAATCGATTACAATTGAGTTGCTAAAATATTATATCTTGCCAATATTATATCTAAAAATGCCTTTTAAACAGAGGCTAAAGGTGGTACCTGTAGCGGAAAATAGTACATGTTACCTATTTTGCCTTATGAGTGGTTTACGTACTATTTTTTATGGCCACACGTATTTATCAATTTTCAGCGAACAATAGAGGTATTGTTATAAGAACCAAGTTAAGTAATTCATGAAAAAGAAAACTACTATATATGACATAGCGGCAAAACTTGGTCTAACTGCTGCAACCGTCTCTAGGGCCCTAAACAACAATACCAAAATAAGTTTAAATACACGCAAGCTAGTTTTGGAGACTGCCCTAGAAATGAATTATGAGCAGAACAAGTTGGCTTTGGCGTTAAAAAGTGGTAAGAGTTATAATGTTGGCGTTATAGTTCCTAGAATAGATAGTAATTTCTTTTCATCGGTTATACGCGGTATAGAGGAAGAATTATACCCCAAGGGTTACCATGTAATAATCTGTCAGACCCATAACCAGGAAAATATTGAAAACGAAAAAATAAATTCGCTTGTAAATGTCCAAGTGGACGGCATATTAATGTCTATTTCCAATGCCAATCTGGAGGAAAATAAAGGGTTTAATAAACTTCTAAAAAATAAAGGAACACCATTGGTCTTTTTTGATAGGAAGAAAGATATTAAAGGGATCAGTTCTGTAACTATAGATGATTTTAAAGGTGGATATGATGCTACCAAACATTTGTTGGATCAGGGTTGTAAGCGTATCGCACACTTGTCCAATGATCGTAATTTCGAAATATTTCGGAATAGATACTTGGGTTATAAGCAGGCTTTGTCCGATAATGGAATTGAATTTGATGAGAGCTTGGTCATTGAGACTCAGAGTAACGTTACTGATGGGAGAAGGGCAGGGCAGCTTCTTTTGGATATGGAAACTCCACCAGACGCCATATTCTCTTCCAGTGATTTTGCTGCCTTAGGAGCTATTCAGAAAATAAAGGAGAGTGGACTTAAGATTCCAGAAGATATTTGCGTTGTAGGTTTTTCCAATGAGCCCTTTACACGATTTATGGAACTTACGACCATTTCTACTGTGGACCAATTTCCTTTGGAGATGGGAAGGACCGCTGCCCAGGTTTTTTTGGAAGAAGTAAGCAATACTGAGGACACTAAAATAACCAAAAACGTGGTGTTGACACCCCAACTGATTATTAGAAAATCTTCCTTGAAAAATAAAGAAGGTTGAAGAAATATTCCATTTCTTCAACCTTTAATTATTTAATATTCAGGGAAATCGACTGACTTATTATAAAGACACTCCTCTGCGCCAAGGAATAAAATCATTTTGATTTAATAATTTGGCTTTTGTCTGAATTTTTCCACTGGCTACGTCGATTATAAATTCCAACATTTCATCTGCCATTTCTTCAATCGTTTTTTCACCTCGTATTACCGCTCCAGTTTCGATATCGATTATATCCGGCATTCTTTCCATTAGTTCCGTATTGGAGGATACTTTTATAATTGGAGCAATAGGATTTCCTGTTGGTGTTCCCAACCCTGTTGTAAACAAGACCACATTGGCTCCTGCACCTACCATGGCCGTAGTACTTTCCACATCATTTCCGGGAGTACACAAGAGGTTAAGGCCGGGTTTGGTAATGTATTCGCCATAATCCAGAACGTCTTGTATGGGAGAGGTGCCTCCTTTTTTTGCAGCTCCGGCAGATTTCATGGCATCGGTTATTAAGCCGTCTTTAATGTTTCCTGGGGAAGGGTTCATGTCAAAACCTGAACCTGCATCTACTACAGATTTTTCGTAGGCTTGCATTAACTTTAGAAACTTTTGGCCCTTATCGTCTTCAACGCATCTGTTTACCAATTCCTGTTCTACTCCACATAGTTCCGGAAATTCTGATAGGATGGCCGTACCGTTCAAGGCTGCCAACAAATCTGAAACGGCCCCTAAAGTGGGATTAGCTGATATCCCTGAAAAACCATCGGATCCGCCACATTCCAAACCAACCCGTAGTTTAGATAATGGCGCGGGTTTGCGTTCTGCATTATTAGCTTTTTTAATGGCTTCAAAGGACTCCTTGACAATGGCCGATAACATTTCATCCACTGTTCCCATTTGTTGTTGTTCAAAAATAAGAACTGGTTTGTTCAGGTTGGGATTAATGCTCTTTAATGCTTCTTTAAAAACGCTTATTTGAAGGTTTTGGCAACCCAGACTCAATACAGTAGCCCCAGCAACATTAGGATTGTTTACATAACCTGCCAATAATTTGGCCAAACTTTCAGAATCTTGTCTTATACCGCCACAACCTCCTGGGTGTGTAATGAATTTTACGTCAATATTATTGAACACATCGCTTGAATTAGGATCAACCGCAATTGCTTCAGTATTATTGTTCACCAAAGACCGAAGTAACATTTGATGCGGATTAACTTTTTGTTTTAAAAGCTCTTTTTCAAAGACTTCCTTTAAGATCTCTATGTTCCTGTTTTCACAAAAAACCAATGGAAAAAACAGCCATACGTTCTCTGTACCTACCTGTCCGTCTTCCCTATGATAACCAAGAAATGTTTTGTCTTTCCATTTTTCCACATTGGGAGCGGTCCAACCTATGGTTTCCGTTTTTCCAAATACTTTTTCACTTTGGTGTTTTACATTTTCAGTGGTTAAAGCACCCCCTTTTTCTATGACGCCATTGGCACTGCCCACCAGAACACTATACATAACAATACGATCTCCGGATTCAAATTTTTGTAGGGCAATTTTATGCTTTGATTTGATATCCGATAGCACAGTAATTTCCTTTCCCTCAAATGAAATTACTTCACCTGCTTTTAAATTAACCAATGCAACGGCAACGTTATCAGAGGTATTTACTCTTATAATTTTACTTTTCATGTTATCGACTTCAAAATAGTTATCTCTAATGGTTTAAAACCTTCTGCTGTAATTTGCAAATCCTACTTCAATTCCATTTGTTTCAATTTCCTCCAAGGCTAGGGCCACTGCTTCCGTGAGATGGTCAACCTGAGTTAGATCTTCTCCCCAATAGGCTGCATTACTCAAGGTTTTTTTAGCTACTTCCAAATAATCATTCGATGTCCATATTTTGGCAAAGGCCTCCACTATTTCATCGCTGTCATTTAAAGGTAAACTTTCTCCCTTCCAAGTTCCTTTATAAAAACGTATTAGGGCAGCGAAGGAGAAGGTTAGGTTGGTAGGTATTTTATTGTGAATGGCCGCATATTCCAATAAACTTGGTAATACCCTTACCTTGAATTTGGAGATTGAATTTAATGCAATACTTGATAGGTTGTGAATAATAAACGGATTCCTAAATCGGTCCAAAACTTCATCCGCAAAACTGTCGAGCTCTTCCTTGGCCATTGGAAGGGTATGGTTTATTTCATTAAAGATGGCATTATTCACAAATGTGCCTGTAAAGGCGTTGTCTACGGTTTGCTTTACCGTGGTGTTTCCATATAAAAGGGAAAAAGGTACCATTGCGGTATGTGCACCGTTTAATATTCGAACCTTTCTTGTTCTATAAGGCTGCATATCAGCTACAATCTTTACGTCCAGATCGGTTTTATGAAAAGGTAATTTTTCTTTAAGTTTATCATCACCTTCTATGACCCAAAGTAGAAACGTTTCGGCAGCCACAATTAAATTGTCTTTATAGGATAGTTGGGCATTGTACTCCTCAATTTCATCCTTTGGATATCCTGGTACTATACGATCTACCAGGGTGTTGTGGAATGTGGAATGTGTGGTTAACCAAGTGGTGAAATCTTCGCCCAGTTTCCAGTCATCAGAGTATTTTAGTATTATTTCCTTAAGTGTGTCGGAATTATTATTGATCAGCTCACAAGGAATTATGGTTAGACCTTTATTGGAATCACCTTTAAAATGTTTAAAACGTTCATACAATAGCACCGTTAATTTAGCAGGGAATGAACTTGGGGGTTGCATATCCAAGGTGTCCGTGGCAACATATGCTATACCGGCTTCGGTGGTGTTGGAAATAATAAACTGAAGTTCCTCCTCCTTGGCTAAACTTAAGTAGTCCTTAAAATTGCTGTAAGGGTCAATTCCTTTTACAATGTTGGTAATTAGCTCTTTATGCTGAGTTTCCTTGCCTTTCTGAACTCCTTTCAAAAACAAGGTATAAAGTCCATCCTGGTCATTAAGCATTTTCACCAAACCTCTTTCAATAGGTTGGACCACCGCTATGCCCGCATTAAAATTAGCTTTCTGGTTTAATTTTTGGAAAGCATAATCTACAAATGCCCTTAAAAAGTTTCCCTCTCCAAATTGCACAATCTTAATTGGTGGGGTCAACTCTAAATTGGCGTTTTTTCTGTTTAATGGTTGCATATTTCTTTTTTTTATAATGTTATTATTACCTGAACCGATTTACCTTAGGGATGCGCCTAAAAGCTTTTATGGTCAATTCACGTGAATAATGTAATCGATTGCACAAATGTAGCATAAATTATTTTACATCCAATTTTTTCCACCTTGGTTCTGATAGTTTTATTTTGATTAATGGTAATATGGGCCAAGCAAATAAAAGGTATTCAGCTTGAGGTCCCTCCCTTAAATCAACTGTCTACATGACTTGAAAATAGCTGTTGGGTCCTTTCAACACCAGTGTATTTACAGAGGTAATTAATGCATTGAATCAAAATTGATAAATTAGTTCCTATCTATAACTCCACGACCCTCTTTTCCTTGTTGCTTTGAATTGCAGCCTCAATTACCTTTATCACGTTCAATCCGTCTGTTGCCGATACTGGGACCGACTTATTATTTCTTAAAGCTTGGTAGATACCTTCGTAATACGCCATATAGTCTCCTTCTAAGGTAGGGACTTGTTCCCTGATAATTTTACCATCCTTCTCTGTATGTAATAGACCTTTCTCTTTATCCAATTCTGCTCCCCAATTTTGGGTGCCTGGTATTTTTCCAGCTTGAAGGGCAGCCTCCTGTACATCGGCTTTGGATTTTATAAATGAGCCCTTGGTTCCGTGCAGAATATTGCCGGGCATAATCTCGCGAACATAGTAACTGGATTTTAGTGTTACCCTATGAGAACTATAAATCAACTTCACATCAAAATAATCTTCCACTTTGGAATTAGGGCGGAAGGTGTCCAAATCGGCATATATGGCCTTGGGCATGCCAAACAATACCAATGCCTGATCAATTAAATGTGAGCCAAGATCATATAAACTTCCGACCCCAGCTGTTGGGGTCTCTTTGTGTACCTTGTAACTTAGACCTGGGTCAAAGCGGTCATAGTGGATCTCAGCCTCTACAATTTCTCCTATCCAACCCTCATCCAATATTTTTTTCACCGTTTTAAAATCGCTGTCATACCTTCTATTGTGATAAACAGAAAGTGTTACATTTTTTTCCTTGGCCAATTGTATCAATTCTTCGGCCTGTGCCAGGGTCGCAGTAAATGGTTTTTCAACGATTACGTTTTTTCCTGAATTTATCGCCTGTTTCGTAAAATCATAATGTGTAATGCTTGGGGTATTGACCACTACCAATTCTATATTTTCATCTGCCAACATTTCTTCCAAACGGCGGAAGGTTTTTATATTGGGATATTTGACTTGGGCGTTATTTTTTGTTCTTTCCCAAACCCCGTATAAATTAAATTCTGGATGTACATCAATAAAGGGGGCGTGAAAAACGTATCCACTCATTCCAAAAGAGCATAGGGCTGTATTAATATGTTTCATAGGCTTAAATTTTAAGTATACTAATTTATAGGTTTTAGATAACAACCGACTAAGAAATTATCCTTTGTAAATCTTTTATGTTTCATTTAGGAGCGTGAAATATCAATTTTTTTGCAATTTCAAAACAGGGTTTAAACATTAACTGACTGTTCACATATCAATCGATAAACAAGTTTGGCAAGGCTAGGGAGAACCATGGAAATAACGTGACCAAAATCAGCACCAAAAAGCTGACCAAAAGAAAAGGTAGTCCAGCTTTACTGACTTCCCCAATCGAAATTTTTCCAATACTTGATGCTACAAAAAGACAAACCCCTACAGGAGGAGTGGTCAGGCCTATAATTAAATTCAAGACGGCAATTACTGCGAAGTGAATAGGGTCCACATCTACTGCAACAGCTACTTTCAACAAGATTGGAAAAAGTATAAGTAGGGCCGCTATGGTTTCCATAAAGGTGCCAACGATGATCAATAATAGATTGATCAGTAACAAAACCACGTATTTATTGTCTGAAAAGCCCAAGATTTCATTGGATATGTTCTGAGGAATTTGCTCCGTAATCAAAATATAGCCAAATAGGTTGGCGAAACCCACCAAGACCATGAGAGAAGCTGAGGTTTTCATGCTATCCAGGATAATGACCTGAGTATTTTTTAAATTTAATTTTTTATAAACGAATTTACCTATAATCATGGCGTAAACCACTGCAATTATCGAGGCTTCCGTTGGTGTGAAGATACCTCCTACGATGCCATAAAGGATGATAAAGGTCATCAAAAGCGACCAAAAGGTATCCACAAAACTGCGCGCCACATCCCTAAGACTGCTGCGCTTATGTTTTGGATAATTTTTTCGTTTGGATATAAAATAAGCGGTAAACAAGAGTCCAACTCCCAGTAACAAGCCAGGTAGTGCTCCTGCCAAAAACAATTTGCCCACGGACAGTCCGCTCAAGGTTGCTGCAATAATCATTGGAACACTCGGAGGAATTATGGGACCTATGGTGGAGGAGGCTGCGGTAACCGCGCAGGAAAAATCAGTGTCGTATCCTTCTTTTTTCATAGCGGGTATCATTATAGATCCCATACTGGCCGTATCCGAAATGGCGGTACCGGAAATTCCGGCAAAGAGCATGGAAGCCCCAATGTTCACCAACGAAAGTCCTCCACGAATGTGCCCTAAAAGATGGTTGCAGAATTTTATAATTTTTTCCGTAAGTCCACCTCGGTTCATCAAGTTACCTGCTAGGATGAATCCTGGGACACTAAGTAGTACAAAGACATCTATGCCCGAGTACATTTTCATGGGGACAATAATCAAAGGCACCCCTTTGACGATTAAATAACTTAAACAGGCTAGCCCAAGCGCGAAAGCAATAGGAAAGCGAAGCACTAGACCAATAATAAAAACAATGACGAGTATCCAAATCATGGTCTAGAGATTTTAAAGATTTTCTGAATTTTTTTCCAGAGGTAGTAGCTTATGGAGGCCGACATTATAAAAATGCTAAAGAAAGCTATGCCCATATTAAAGCCCATACTGGGCGATTTTTCTGGTATTCCCAACGGAATGAATTTAATGGAATATATAGCCATGACTACAAATAGCGCCAAAGTAATTATGGGTATCGCCAAGTTTAATACTTTTTTGATTCTTTCAGGGAAACGATTATAGAACATATCCAAATGCACATAGAATTCATTTTTCATGGCCAGACCTGCAGCGAACGACATGGCATAGATAAAGAAAATACGTGAAGCCTCCTCGGTCCAAGGGGGAGTGTTGAAGGGTGTAAAACGACAAACTATTTGAAGCAGGACAGTTAATATAAGGCCCCATGTACTTAATAAAGTGCCTATTTTTAGGATGCGACCGACCGTTTTATTTAGCATCATCTTTTATTTCTTTGAGTTCGCGATATATTTTCTGCATATCAGGAGAGAGGCTTTCATAAATGGCCCTTTCACTTTTTTTAGCAAAGGCTTCTTTGTCCACTTCTATAAATTGCATGCCCTCAGCCTTTAATTCTTCTTGTACGTTTTTTTCGTTTTCTAAATAGAGATGATGTTCATAGGCCTGCATTTCTTTGCCGGCCTGCAGCAAGATTTCCTGTAGGTCCGGGGGAAGCTTTTGAAATTGCTTTTCACCCACAACGGGGTACACCCAACTTATGACATGGCCAGTTAAGTTGAGGTATTTCTGTACTTCGGAGAAACCGGCGTTATGGATCATGGCGAACGGATTTTCCTGGGCTTCGATCGTGCCTTGCTGCAGGGACGTAAATACTTCGGAAAAGGCCATTGGGGTGGGTTTTGCTCCAAGTGCACTCCATGTTGTAACAAATGCGGGGACATTGGGAACCCTAACGATCAGCCCCTTTAGGTCATCGGGATGTCGTATTGGTCTATTTGATGTTAAGTGCCGTGGACCCCGTTCAAAATGGCCGAGGGAGCGTAAACCTGCCTTTTTGATCATTTCCTCTTCCATTAATTTCCCGACGGGACCATTAATATAACGATTCATATCAGTGGAATCCTTCATTAAAAAGGGCAGCTCGCAGAATGTAGCCACTTCAAACCAATTGGTCAAAGTAGATCCGGTGGTGGTCATATCTATTACCTCGGCCTGTATAAGTCGAATGGCTTCGATTTCCTTGGCTAACTGTTCCGATGGATAGATTTCTATCTTGATGCGACCTTTAGAGCGTTCCCCCACAATTTTTGAGAAATAAGCGAAGGCCTTGTGCCATGCATGGTCTTCATTGACCAAAAGTGCGGCTCGCATTAAAAATTCGGGTTCCTTTTTTTGAGGTTCGCAACTGCTGAATAGGAATATGGAGAATATAGGCACTATTATTGTCGCAAAGAAAGAGGCCATCCGAGGTGGATTTTTCATGGTATTGGTCCTATAATAAATATTCCTTATAAATATAGCTATTTAGATTTAACAGCCATAAAAGTTAAAGGAGGACGGCAAGGTTGGAGATACTGTCTTAGGAGTAGTTTTTCGAAAGGGAAAATTCATGTAAACGAAAATTGGAGGAATGCTCTCGCAATTTAAAGAGGTATTTAATTTGTTGCCATAATAGATTGCAAATCTAACAAAAAAATGACCCAGGTTAGATGTCACTCCAATTAGGCGTGGAAATCATCCAAAATTTTAATGGCCTCTTCGTCCGATACTTGATCGAAATTCATATAAAACTGACCTACCGCCTGAAAATTAAAAGGTATTTCCAGACAAACCACTTCGTCAATATATGAAGTAGCCCTTAATTTTTGTACGGTCGATTTGGGAGCCACGGGTATTGCTACCACTATTTTTTCCGGCTTTTGTTCATAAACTAATTGTGCTGTAACACGAATGGTGTTTCCGGTGGCTATGCCATCATCTATTATGATTGCGATTTTGTCCTTTAGGCTTTGGGGAGACCTATTTTTGAAATATTGGTTCTGCCTTTTTTTTAGTTTTTCCCGAAGTCGTTTCGATTCTTTTTCAATATAACCAATTGAGATTTTAGTGTTATCATCCAGTATAATGTTGTCTAGACTAACTGCCCCAATGGCGAATTCCTTATTAAAAGGATGGCCGATTTTTTTTGAAAGGGCAACATCCAGTTGAGCATTCAAAGATTTGGCTACAATGGCTCCTAGAGGTAGTCCACCACGAGGAATTGCCAAAATCACTATGTTTTCTTTGTCTTTATATAAGCTTAACTTTTTAGCTAGTTGTAGTCCTGCATCCATTCTGTCCTTAAACATTTCTATCTTTTTAAGTTATCAATCAATTCTTAGTCCCTTACTGTCCCCATAATAGTGTAGAAAAAGCACCTTGGTATCTTGTGATTCTTATTTGGCTTTGGAAATCAATCTTTATAGTTAATAGAATAATTTTGAACAGGATTTGAATATTTATGCTACGCTTTCCGTCCTTAATTAGAACCAATGTAGCAGTTTGAATGCCCCCTTATTTGTTTCTAAGTATTACTTCCATTTCCTTGGCCAAACAATATGATACGATATGAATTATAGTAAGATACAAAATAGCCTTTATATTTAAGGAGGTTGGGGAATAGAAATTATAGGTATTAAGGCAAGGGTTTATTGAATTTCAAAACGTATTCATCAAACAATTGCGATAATAAAAAAACCCTTATGAATAAGGGTTTTTAATATTGGTAGTTATTATGTTGTCGCTTGACAACACCTTGGATTAGGGCTGCCTAAAAGCAAATTGAGATCTTCTAAAGCCTAACAAGTTCTTCCGATGTTATGGCCTCTTGGAGTTCAGCTTTTATATAGCTGTGGCTATTAAAAAATCGTTTTCCATTTTTCCTTTTTAAGTATACCACCTTTCTGCCATCGGGCATCTCCTTCATATCGGAAACGACCACTTTGCTTTCTAATAGCGTTTTATAATTGGGAATACCACCCTTCTTTATTATAAAATTCATTCTAGGTAATTTTATATGCTCATATAAATTAGCTGACGGAACTCCGATCATTAATTCCGAGCCGATTACTATATCATCAAATTTTGGTGTATTTGTGGCCTGAGCCAAATTTAATGAACAAAAAATAGAAAGAAGTGCAATAGTTGTTTTCATAGTTATTGTTGATTTTTTTGAAATAATTAATTGATAATGCATTTTTTCAGGGGAAAAATAACAAATTATTTAGATAACTCCATCTTAAGATTTTCTTAAAAATACGGTACCGGGGATGTAAAAGGAAGTAATAAGATTCAAAATTCAGGCATAAAAAATCCCTAAAGATCAACATCTGAAGGGATTTAATTATTTTCCAATCTTTGAAACTATTGTATTAAGTTACTTGAAGGATTAGTAGATGTACAATTTTGTGGATTTTACTTTAATTTTCGCACAATTACATATGTCCCCCTTTGTGTTATAAAACTTGGAGATGCTAGGCGATATCTATCTTGGTCATGTAACGATTAATAGGTTATTTTGAATATCGTACCTTTTAAATCCTCACTTACATAAAGTTCTCCATTGGGACCTTGTGCCAAGCCACAGGGTCTATGCTGTATTGGACCAGTGGGATTTGCCAGGTCGATACCAGAAAAGTTATCTGCAAAAATTTCCCAAGTCCCATCTGGTTTACCATTCTTAAAAGGGGCAAAGGCTACGAAATAACCTTCCTTTAGCTCTGGTGACTGTCCATGAAACGCAATAAATGCCCCATTTTTATATTTTTCAGGGAACATATTTCCGGTATAAAAAAGAAGATCATTTGGTGCTAAATGGGCAGGAAAGGCCAATACGGGATCTATGGCATTTTCCCCAGCGGTTTTTTCCCCATCACCCCCATATTCAGGAGAAAGCATTTTCTTTTTCTTAAATTGATCATAATAGATATAGGGCCAACCGGCATCATCACCGTCATGTAATTCATATAATGTTTCGGCCGGAAGCTCTGCACTGTGTTTAGCGGTGTAGTAATCTGGATAGAAATCATGAAAAGCACCGCGACCGTGTACTGCCGCAAATAAAGTATTGGTCTTATTGTTCCACGCAGTAGCTACTGCATTTTTAACCCCAGTGGCATAGCGTTTGCCATCGGTTAGGGACTGATTCAATTTATCGGCCTTGAATTGCCATATTCCTCCTGCAGAATCTAGGATGGCACATGGCATAATACCGTTTCCAGTACCTTCTTCACGACAGGAATCGTTCCAGGAGCCAATGGTGACATACAGGTTGGAATTGTCGTCCATTACAAACGATTTTGCATTGTCACGACCCATGTCCGCTAATCCGTCTACAATATTCTCAGGATTTTCAATATCTATTATTTCTTCCTTTCCATTTAATTTATAGCGGTAGACACCAGAATTGGATGAGGAATATAAGTATCCATTCTTAATCAACATCCCTGTTCCCGGGAGATTGCCAAATTGTTTTTGTTCATCAATTTTTCCGTCTTGGTCGTTATCCTTTAAAAGCACAATAGCCTTTTCATCCTTTAGTTTAGATCTATTAACATAAATATCGCCATTTTTTGAAACGGTCATATGTCTTAGATTACCTAGATCCTCGGCAACAACCTCTATGGAAAATCCTTCAGGAATTGCAATGTTAGTTTCATTTATTACAGCAACTTTTTTATTTTTTGAATTCTGCTTGCACTGAGTGGTTAAGCCCATTATAACAATCATCAATAATAAAGGTAATAAAGGGCGGGAAATAAATTTTTTCATGGATACGTTTTGGTAAAGTTTGATTATGATCTAAAGATAGCATATCAATATTATTTTTAAGTGAAAAATTTAAAACAGTCTCGTAATTGATGTAGTATTTTTATTTTTAAGTCCAAGGACACATGACTATAATATCCTTATTTTGGTAGTTAGTTTATTGATTCATGGGAGAGTTCAATATTGTAGGATAAAATAAATGGAATATAGCAAGATTAGAATAACTGCAGATCAGGCCATAAAAATTGCCTCTGAAAACTTTAATATTCAGGGTAGTGCAAAAACGCTGCCCGGGGAAATCGATTTTAATTTTAAGATCGATGCAGTGGATGGGCAGCAGTATATTTTAAAAGTCTCCCGCCCCAACGAGAACGGGGATTATTTGGACTTTCAGCAGAAATTGTTGCTTTACGCCAGCGAACACGGCAAGGATTTAACCTCCCCCGAGGTCATTCCGGATAGGCAGGGGAATTTAATTTCTGAAATTAAGGATGATTTTGGGCAAATCAGGAAGGTGCGCCTTCTGTCCTGGGTATCAGGCCGGGTCTGGAGTGGGGTGAACCCCCAGTTGGATGAGCTACGTTACAGTTTGGGTGAGCAATGTGGAAGACTTACCCAGGCTTTGCAAGGTTTTGATCATCCCGAGGCCCATCGGGAATTTGTCTGGGATGTGGCCCAGGGAAGTTGGGCCATTGCCTATCTCCACCTCTTTGACGGTGAGCATAAAGAGATTGTCTCCTATTTTCAGGACCAGTTTAAGCAGTCACAGTCCAGTTATTCCCAGTTGCGGAAGGCAGTGGTACACAATGACGCCAATGACAATAATGTTATTGTTTCACAAGACCTGATCGATCCCAAAGTGGTCTCGGCCATAGATTTCGGGGATTCGGTGTATACGCAGATAATTAACGACCTGGCCATAGCCTGTGCCTATGCCATTATGGGGCATAATGATCCATTGGAGGCCGCATTGCCCATTGTACGGGGCTATCATCAAGCCTTTCCTTTGGAAGAAACGGAACTGGAACATTTGTATATGGCCATCGCCATGCGATTGGTGATTTCCGTAACCAAATCGGCCATCAATAAAAAGAAGGAGCCGGACAATAAATATCTGTTGATCAGCGAAGAACCGGCCTGGGAGCTGCTTGGAAAATGGAGGGACATAAATGGGGATTTGGCCCATTTTAGTTTTAGGGAAGCATGTGGATATACCGCCCATCCCAAGGAAGAAGAATTCTCGGAGTGGACGAAGAGGCATGCCTTTTCCCTGGAAAGACTTTTTCCCACTATAGGTTCCAATACAATACATCCCTTAGATTTAAGTGTGTCCAGTAAATGGATAGGGCATGAAAAAGATTTTAACGACCTGGACTATTTTCAGTATAAACTTGATAAACTACAGGGAGAACATCCTTCCAAAATAGTGGCTGGAGGCTATTTTGAGCCCCGGCCTATCTATACTGCTTCGTCCTATGATAAGATAGGGAACAAGGGAAGGGAAAGTAGAAGCATCCACTTGGGGGTCGATTTTTGGTTGCCAGCGGCTACACCGGTACATGCCCATTTTGATGGGGAAGTGGTTACAGCAACCAACGATGCCGGGGATAAGGAATACGGCGGACTGGTAATTTTAAGGCATAAGGAGGAAGGATTGGAGTTATATACCCTTTACGGACATTTATCGGTGGACAGTGCTACCCGGCATAAGGTTGGCACGTGGCTAAAGGCAGGAGAAGAAATAGGTGTTCTGGGCAGTTGTTCTGAGAATGGCAATTGGGCCCCACACCTGCATTTTCAGATCATGCTTTCCATGCTCGATTTTAAAATTGATTTCCCTGGAGTAGGCTATTACAGTCAGATCGACCTATGGAGAAGCCTTTGTCCGGACCCTAATATGTTGTTCAAGACAATGGCCTTGGCCCGGGAAGGGTCGGTTTCCAATACGGATATCATTGCCTATAGAAAACAGCATTTGGGAAAAAGTTTAAGCCTACAGTACAAGGTGCCCATTAAAATGGTTCGGGGTGCAGGGCAGTACCTAATGGACCAATATGGAAGGAAGTACTTGGATACCGTAAACAATGTGGCCCATGTGGGACATGAACATCCAGCGGTAGTAAGGGCGGGACAGGAACAAATGGCTTTGATCAATACCAATAGTCGGTATTTGCACGAAAATATAAATGAGCTGGCCAAAGAACTATTGGAGACCCTGCCACCAGAATTAAGCGTGCTCCATTTTGTGAATTCCGGTAGTGAGGCCAACGAGTTGGCGATCCGAATGGTAAAGGCCGTTACCGGACAGCGCGACATAATTGCCTCTGAGGTGGGCTATCATGGCAATACCAATATGTGTATCGATATCAGTTCGTATAAGTTTGATGGTAAAGGAGGACATGGAGCACCTGACCACACCCATATTTTTCCACTTCCCGATGCCTATAGAGGGAAGTACCGGGGAGAAAATACGGGGGAGCAATACGCCATGGAGGTTAAAAAGCAAATAGAGAATATACAGGCCAAGGGAAGAAGAGTAGGGGCCTTTATCATAGAGCCTATCATTAGCTGTGGGGGACAGATAGAATTACCGGAGGGATTCTTGGCAAAAGCCTATCAATATATTAGGGAAGCGGGCGGACTCTGTATTTCAGATGAGGTGCAAGTGGGTTGTGGCCGTATGGGAACCACCTTTTGGGGCTTTCAATTGCACGGGGTGGTACCCGATATTGTGACCATAGGGAAACCACTAGGCAACGGACATCCCTTGGCTGCGGTGGCGTGTACCCATGTAGTAGCCGAAAAATTTGCCAATGGCATGGAATATTTCAACACCTTTGGGGGCAATCCAGTTTCCTGTGCCATTGGTGCCGAGGTTTTGAGGGTGGTGAAACGGGAGAAGCTGCAAGCACATGCCTTGGTAGTTGGAACGTACTTGAAACAGGAACTAGGAACTCTGGCGAAAGAGTTCCCCATTATTGGGAATGTCAGGGGGCAAGGACTTTTCTTGGGAATAGAGTTGGTAAATGGCCAAATGGACCCTTTGGCGGCCCAGACCGATTATTTGGCCAACCGTATGAAAGATCATGGTATCCTTATGAGTACGGATGGCCCAGACCACAACGTATTAAAGATTAAGCCTCCTATGGTCTTTTCTCAAGAAAATGCCGAAGAACTTATTTTTTACCTAAGAAAAATTTTGGCCGAGGATTTTATGAAAATATAATCAAATTTTTGGTTTGGAATGTTTATTCGCTTCATATAGGTCCCCACCCTAACCCCGCCTAAAGTCGGGCGGGCTCTCCCCCAAGGGGAGGGAACTCCTAAAGAGTGTTTGTGGAAATTTATTCTATAGGACGGACTTCAAAAAATGCTGAGTTGGTTTCACCAAATCCTAATCCATTATAAACTTGGCACCCAATTCAAATATGCTGGCACTTAACCCTGTGGTTCTTTCGTATTGGTTAAACCTAAAACTAATGCTTTTTAAGCCAAACTTCCACACTTTGGACTGTGTAAAAATATCCTTGTAGGTAACGCCAAAGCCGTATTGGTTGCTGTTAAAAGCCGAAAGGTCATAATCCGAGGTGTAGTATTGATATGTTGACAAAGCCGTTTCCTTGGCATAAAAATAATCAGAGGCCGTCTGGGTGTAATAGCGGTACATAGGATATACCGTAAACTTTTCCGATATTTTTATGGGAATTTCCAAACTTCCGGTATAAGCGGTAATTCCCCAGTCGTCATAATAATATCTAAAATAAGCGCGAAGACTCATAAGATCGTTAATGTAGTATGAAAGCCTTCCGCCAACTGGCAATTTAAATCTGGAAGTAGGCAATAATTCAACATTGTCCGCCAATTGAAAATCCTCTATAAAAAAATCATTCCTATCCTGTAAATAAACCCTTTGGTGTGGAGTGGAAAGTAATCCATCCTGAAGCACAAAATCCAGTGAAAGAGACGCTTGGAAGCGTTTAGTGATAATCTGGGAAAAATTTAGGGAAAGGGAATAGGAGTTTCTATTTAAGTCATTAAAATCATTAAATAGGGGCGAATAGGTTCCCGTACCTGTTATTCTATTATCAAAAAAACCTTCGCGAAGTTCAATAGGGTATTGGGGTTTATAGGTATCCAAATATACCTGTCCACTAATTCCCAATTCCGTATTTTTTTCATTCATAAGATGGGTATAGCCGCCACCGAAACCCAAAGAAAAGTAATCGTATTCGGCCGACACCGCAATGTTACCACTAAAGATATTATTTCGGTCCTTGGAACTATGGGTAAAGGTTGGGTGAAAATAGGTTAGGGCATCACTTTTGGATGCGCCCGAAGAGGCTACCCAAGGACTGGCTGTTTTATTTCCATCAAACGGATTTACATTGCTAGTTGAGGCTGAGGTATAGGCAGATATTCCGGCATCCAAGGTTAAAACATTATTTTCTCCTATTGGGATACTTACAATAATAGTCGGGGTCATATCCGTTAATTTTTCTGTTCCCTCCCCGCCTGTTACTGCAGCGTTGTCCCCATCTTGACTATAATAACTATACAGCAGCTCCACTTCAGGGGTTTCCAAGACCTTCTTAACATATTCCAGATTGTTTCCTTGGGAAAATCCATTCCAAGAAATCAATCCAAAAAACAATATAAATCCTAATTTCTTCATTTTCTTTTTAATTACATCCACATCCACCACCTGTTTTGCCACCATTGGCACCCGCGGCAGCTTCTCGATAAACTTGAAAATTTGTTTCAAAGCGTTCCAGGCTTTTGGTGGCCAAAATCATTTCTTCGTCATTGAGGTATACTTTGTCATATTCCCTGACGGCAACGCAGGAGGATAGCGATAAAATGCAAATAAGTAGAATGAATAATTGTCGCATAATGCTATTGTGTTTTGTTGAGTTCAATATTTTTGGAAGTGTGTATGTTGCTTTCATCATCTATAATAATGCATTCCACCCCTTTTATTTGATTTATGATATTTAGGCCCGTTTCCACTCCAGTTATAAAAACAGAAGTTGCCAAGGCATCACATAATTCCGCACTAGGAGCAAATATAGTAACACTTAGAATACCAGTGGAAGGGTATCCTGTTCTTGGGTCGATAATATGGCTGTATTTTATGTCGTTAAAAGTGACGAACTTCTCATAATTGCCTGATGTTGCAACGGCCGCATTATATACCGGGAACCAGGAGAATATGTTGTCTTTGTTAAGAGGGTTGGTAATGCCCACCATCCAATCCGTGCCATCGGGCTGTTTCCCCCATGTGGTTAGATCCCCTGAGGCATTTATGATTCCGGCCTTTACGCCTTCCGCTTTTAACATGGTCCTAACCTTATCGGCTGCATATCCTTTTCCAATGGCCCCGAAACCTATTTTCATGCCTTCCAATTTTAGAAATACGGTTTGTGTTTTCTTATCCAGGACAATGTTTTGGTACCCTATCTTGGCAACAGAATTTTCTATGGCTTCTTTAGAAGGCATTTCGGTCATGCTGCCATCGTATTTCCAAACCTTATCAATAGAGGCATAACTTATATCGAAAGCACCATCGGTAATTTTGGAGATGGTGATACACCGTTCAATAAGATCAATTAATTCTTGATCTACTTTTACTGGGGATATGCCAGCATTTTTATTAATTTCAGAGGTTTGTGAGGTAGGGTTCCATGAGGAAATCAACTTTTCAATCCTACTAATTTCTTCAATGGCATTATCTATATAAATGTTAGCGGTAGATTCATCCTTCGCAACCAATGTAATATCGAACCTACTTCCCATTAATTTTGTGGTTCGTCTTTGTACCAATTCTTGAGAAAAAAAGGTGCAATGAACCAAAAAGGCAATCGCTAATATTATAGGGTTTTTCAACCTTCGAACGATTTTAAAAGTGCAATATATTCCTTAACAGAAATATTTTTGAATCCGGTTTGACCTAATATATTTCCATTTGAGTCCAATACCAAAACCAATGGGAAATATCCATTTTTATTATATTTTTCTGCGAGTTGGGCATTTTTATCCTTTTGCGCATCAGGGAGTTGATTAGCTTTCTTTCTTGGGAAATCTGCCCTTAGCATTGTCCAGTGGTCTTTGGCATATTCCTGAAACTCTACGGACTGCCAAATACTTTTATCTAGCTTAATACAGGGGGCACACCAATCGGAACCAGAAAAGACCAAAAGCACATTCTGGTGATTTTCTTTAGCCATAGCAACTGCTGTCGACCAATCGCTTTCCCATTTTTGGGCAGTACTAAGACCAGAAAATAAAAGAGCCATAATTAAAGTCCACTTCTTCATTCCAGAATGTTTTAGTTATAAAGGTATAGTTTTATGGGCATGTCAAGATATAATATCTGTACTTAGATATTGTCGGGTATAAGTTATTTCCTTACAAACTTTTGGACTGTTTCTTGCCGTAAATACTGACGCTACTTAATTAGGAATAGTTTATTTTAAAAGTATATGGAATTAATTATTTAAACTGTTCAACCAGCCGACCCATTGATCTGTCCAGGTGGCCAAATGTGGGTCCTGTAAGCCCAAGGCAAAACCGTGGCCCCCTGTTGGATAGATATGCATTTCTGTCGGAACCTTATTTTTCCTTAGTGCCGCATAGAACAAAAGACTGTTTTCTACGGGAACTCCCGGGTCGTCAGTGGCATGCAATAGAAAAGTTGGTGGGGTATCTGCGGTAACTTGTAATTCATTGGAAAAATGATCAACCATTTTTTGGGATGGGTTTTCCCCTAATAATTTCTTTCTGGAACCACCATGTGTATTTGGTTCCCCCATAGTAATTACGGGATAGGCAAGAGTCATAAAGTCGGGTCGCGCACTTAGGTTATCAATAGCATCTTTTTTGGGATACACTTCTTCATTATAGTGGGTGCCTAAAGTAGAGGCTAAATGACCTCCTGCGGAAAAACCTAAAATACCAATTTTATCTGGATCAATATTCCATTCTGCTGCTTTGGAACGAACCGTCCTTAAAGCGCGTTGCGCATCTTGTAGGGGTACTTTGTGTATTTCTGTTTGTGATTTTGAACTTGGTAAACGATATTTTACTACAATGCCGGCAATGCCCTTGGCGTTCAGCAATTTTGCAAAATCGGTACCCTCCCAATCATAGGCCAGTTTACTATAGCCGCCTCCTGGAAAAATTAAAACTGCCTGTCCGGTCGCTATTTTTTTAGCTGGTAGATATACTTCTATTTGTGGTACCTGCACCTTAGCTATTCTTATGATGTCCGCACTAACGACTTCCTCTTTTTCGTCAGTTTTTATAGAGTTGGGAATATCGTTGGGCCAAATCGGGAGTATAGTGTTTTGAGCGAAAGTGGTCATAGTAATTAAACAGCTAAAAAGGAAAATGAATAATTTCATTATATCTTTAAAATAGGTTGATAAGGCTAAAGATAGAAAATATGGTTAAACTAGGAGATTTTATGTTTTAATAAGGTGTTGAAAACGATTTAAAAACTAACGGTAGTCCCAAAAAAGGGACTCTGTCGAAGTGACCCCTGCAGTCATTTCGATCGATAGAGAGAAATCACACAAGTGGCTCCTCTCAAAGCTAAGGTAACTATCTGGAGGGGAGTTTGAAATCCTGAGACGTAGACTCATACTCAATCTATTGTCTGCTCGCAAAGACCGGTGCTTCCAAACCCTTCCGTCTCCTCCGCAGCTAGCGGAGGATCCACCTTGTCCTCCCGCGGAAAACGCGGGACAGGCTTACCCAAGGGAAGGAGCCTTTTTTTTGGTCATCGGTCAAGAATTTGAGAAACTAAAGGTTCACGATACCCGTAAAATGGAAATGTCATGAGCTAAATCTCACAAGCACTGTGCCCCCAATATGTGCGACTTCTCTCCCGATGATTATCGGGAGTCCCAAAATAGGGACTCTGTCGAAGTAACCCCTGCAGTCATTTCGATCGATAGAGAGAAATCACACAAGTAGCTCCTCTCAAAGCTTAGGTAACTATCTGGAGGGGAGTTTGAAGTCCTAACTTTCACCTATTCCCTGTCTTCTGTATATATCCGCAACTATTGGGTTTTCAGAACCCTCCGTCTTCGCTAAGGCGAAGACACCTCCCTTTGGCTAAAGGGAGGAGCTTTTTTGTTATCGTCATTGGTAACGCCTGGCAGGGAGGAGGAATCAAAGATTCACGAATATACCTAAAATGAATGTTTCAAGAGGCTAAATCACACAAGTAGCTCCGCTCAAATCTACGGCCTTGCTAAATCCTGTAGGAGAGTAAATTATGTGCGACTTCTCTCCCGATTATTATCGGGAGTCCCAAAACTGGGACTCTGTCGAAGTAACCCCTGCAGTCATTTCGATCGTTAGAGAGAAATCACACAAGTGGCTTTAGCCTAGTACGTGCGATTTCCAGTCGCCACCTGGAAAGGGACCTCGTGGATGTGACTGAGCCGGTTCTTTAAGCCTTAACTTATTCTATTCTTTCTTAGTAATAATCTCTATAACCCCGTGTTTTCCTAATTTTCCATACTTATTGGAGGTGGACTCACCCGGTGCATAACTGCCTACGCCTTCAACTTCCGAATATTTCATGGTGGGCACATAGTTTTTTCCCTTGTTTACACCGTTTACAAAGATCACTGCTTTTTCCATTCCCTGTTTTCTATATGAACTTATATTTAAAATATCATTCGGGTCGTTCATATTGATGCCGTAACCCACTTTCCATTTACTATTTGGAGTAGTGCCATTTTCACCCTTTTTGACTTCAATACTTTCAATGGAGCCCGCTGGAAGGCTATTCCAATTGGAGTTGGGTTGTGAGGCATTGATGTTGCTACTAGACTGGACCTTCCATTCACTTTTTTTAGTAGTGATTTCTACTACTCCATTTTTCTCTCCTTTTTTGCCGTATTTATTCAAGGCTGCTTCATCTTTATAAACGTTTATGCTTTCAATAGAACTTGGTAGGATACTACCCAAGTCAAAATCTGATTCTTTTTCCACCCCATCAATAATGAACAATGGTTCCTTATCGGATTTAATGTAGGTGTATGGATTGTTTTGCGTATTGGCGGGGGTTTTGTCGGCTGCTATCGCGTTATGATAACTTTTGGTGGTGATCTCTATCGCCCCAGTTTTTGCTTTTTCACCATATTTATTGGTAGCAGCAGCTCCCTTTAAAACATTAACACTATGTATTTTGGACGGATCCATACCAGTCGCTTCGGAGGCTACTGCAACGGCTTTTCCATCTACAACATAAATCGGGTTTATAGGGCCATAAACATTAGACGTGGATGATGCCTTAATACGGATTGTATCAGGACCATGATTAGTTTTTCGATTTTGTTGGTAGGTCTTTAGGCCTTCCATGTTGTCATATTTTTCCGATTCCTCCGACCCATGACCCATTGATATAATTTTATTATTCTTATCGGTTTCGACATAAATAGAAAAGGTATTGATCCCTTTCAAATCCTTAAATACGTTCTTACCGGTAACCGTTGTCTTGTCTGTCTCGGAAATTGTAATAGAAGAGGATATATTTATAATCTCGCCCATTGGATTTCGTTCAATATTTGTAAACGACTGGGTAGCGTTATAATCATTTTTTAGAGTGTTGGAGATTTTCTCCAAGTCTTCTGGTGTACTGGTTTTGTTAATGATAAATTCAACTTTGGTGGTGTCTGTACTACTGTTTTCCAATGATGATTCTTGTAGGTTAGTGGAGGTATTTACCCGTGTTACTGTTTTGGTATTAAAGGCCACTAAAAAGTAGGCAAGGAAGGGAATTACAATACAAAATTTCCAGGCTTTGAGATTGTTTGATCTGTTTTTGTTTAACATGACGATTCGTTTTTTGATTGATGAAGTAAAAAATGGATTGATGATGGATGAATATTGTTGGTCTGCTGAGGCATTTTTTAGCAATAGGTATTGATATTCCTTGGAGCTTTCCATGTTTTTTGTAACACACTGGTCTGCAATGTATTCCAAATTCTGTGATAGCGTTTTTTTGTAAAGCCAAACGAGGGGATTTACCCATTGAAACGCAGAAAATAAATGGATCAATAAGATATCCAAGGAATGCCATTGAAGTGAGTGTATTTTTTCATGGGCAATGATTTTTTCCAATTCATCTGGCTGGTGAAGGGCCGGATTGTATACTATGAGATTGAAAAAGGAAAAGGGAGAAGTATCGGCTTTGGACTCTATAAATTTAAAGCCTTTGCTATTAACAATAGTTCCTTGTTTTATCAATCGCTTTAAGGATAGTAATTGCATCCCAAGTCGACCTACGAAAAAGAGGACTCCACAGACGTAAAGGATGGCAACGAGGTTCCACCAATCAAATGTTGGATTTCTTACAGTAACGGATTCCATAATCGGGGATTCGGTCAAAGTAATGGGTAGGGGGTCCACCATGACAATCTCGGTAAGTGTCCATAAGGGAAATAACAGGGCCATAACAATCCCTGAAATTAGAAAAACTCTATGTAAGGTGAAGAGGGTCTCCTTTTCTAGAAAGAGTTTAAAACAGCACCAAAAAAGACCGAGAATACCACTGCTTTTTACTAGGTAAATAAAGAAATCTTCCATTAGTTGTTTTTTTCTATATGCTTTATAATTTCTTTCAATTCTTCCACACTGATCTTATCCTCGGAAGCAAAATGTGAAACCAGATTCTTATAGGAATTATTAAAATAGTCTTCAATGGCCCCGTTAATAAATTGTTTTCTGTATTCCTCTTTGGCAACCACAGGATAATATTGGTGGGTATTTCCGTAGGCCTCATGGGATACATATCCCTTCTCTTCTAAATTTCGAATAATGGTGGATAGCGTGTTGTAATGGGGTTTGTCTTCGGGGAATTTGGCAAGAACGTCCTTAACAAAAGCCTTCTCCAATTCCCATAAAATTTTCATTACCTCTTCCTCCTTGTTGGTCAATTTCTTCATCACTGCTTTATTAATCATCTGTTGGGCGTTTCGGCAAAAGCCGTCAGGCTTTACGTTGCAAGTCCTCGTTCTGGTGTCCAGAACTGTGGGCTTTTCACTCCAATCCTTAACGCAAGCCAAACATAAAACTATATTTTTAGTTATGCAACTATAAAAGAAGTTATAGAACTATTTGTGTAGTTTTTCTTGGTTAAAGCCTATATTAATGATGCCTTTTGGTTATTGATAATTAATTTTTAATTCATTTTCTCTCTTTTTTGCATATAAATGCTAGGAAAAATCGTCGATGAGGCCTCTTTTTAGACTTTTTGTAGTTCAGAAATAATCGTCTGTCTAAGTGCCCTCCGCGGTCATTTCGAACGATAGAGAGAAACCGAAGGTTCACGAATACCCGTAAAATAGAAATGTCATGCGCTAAATCACACTTCTTGCTCAAATCAAAGATTAGGCTTAACTAGTTTAAACGGACTACAGCAACCAAGTATATGCGACTTCTCTCCCGTTAGCTATCGGGAGTACCGAAAAGGGACTCTGTCGAAGTGACTTCCTTAGTCATTTCGAACGACTGGTATGGATGAGAAACCGAAGCTTAAGCGGAGGTTCACGAATACCCCTAAAATAGAAATGTCATGAGCTAAATCACACAACACGCTCTGTCATTACATATTTCGTTATACTCATCACTTCGGATAAACTGAAAGTTCACGAATACCCCTAAAATAAAAATGTCATGCGCTAAATCGCACATCTAGCTCAAATCAAAGATTCGGCTTAACTAGTTTAAACGGACTACAGCAACCAAGTATATGCGACTTCTCTCCCGTTAGCTATCGGGAGTACCAAAAAGGGACTCTGTCGAAGTGACTGCAAGTTCATTTCGAACGACTGGTAGGGAGGAGAAACCGAAGCTTAAGCGGAGGTTCATGAATACCCCTAAAATAGAAATGTCATGAGCTAAATCACACAACACGCTCTGTCATTACATATTTCGTTATACTCACCACTTCGGAGAAACTGAAGGTTCACGAATACCAATAAAATAGAAATGTCATGCGCTAAATCACAGGTTTAGCAGTTCTAAAAATCTAAAAATTAGGGCTTGGCCTTTTAAGATTACTGGATTAGGTAGGGGAAAAGACTGTTTCAATAAAATATTAATGGGATATGTTTAAAATAATATTCCGTAAGCAGTTTGATAAAAGGATTTTATGTATCTTTTAAATTAAGGAAGACAATAGGACTTCAGTTCTTCATTTCGTTCCCAGCAAAATTACTTTAATAACAATAACTAAATCAAAATATGAAATTTGTAATCCTATCCCAAAATCCCAACTTGTATTCTACTAAGCGACTTGTTGAGGCAGGGGAAAAAAAAGGGCATGAAATGTTGGTAGTAGATCATGGAAAGTGCGATCTGGTCATAGAAAAGAAAAAGCCCGGGCTTATTTATCAAGGGAAGGAAATCATCGACGTTTCAGGGGTAATACCTAGGATAGGGGCGTCCATAACCTTCTATGGTACCGCGGTGGTAAGACAGTTTGAAATGATGAAAGTCTTTACGGCCGTTGAGTCACAGGCCTTGGTCCGTTCAAGGGACAAACTGCGAAGCCTACAAATTTTATCCCGTGCTGGTTTAGGACTTCCTAAGACGGTATTCAGTAATTATTCCAGGGACGTAGGTACCATTATAGATAATGCAGGTGGTGCGCCAGTGGTCATTAAATTATTGGAGGGTACTCAAGGTCTTGGGGTGGTACTGGCGGACAACAGGAATTCCGCAGAATCCATATTGGAAGCCTTTAATGGGTTAAAAGCAAGGGTAATTGTACAGGAATTCATCAAAGAAGCTAAAGGAGCCGATATTCGTGCCTTTGTTATAGATGGGGTAGTGGTAGGAGCCATGAAAAGGCAGGGAAAGGAAGGGGAGTTCAGATCCAACCTGCACCGCGGCGGTTCGGCCAATATTATTGAATTGACAGATGAGGAGGAAAATGCAGCCATAAAAGCGGCTAGAGTAATGGGACTTGGAGTGGCAGGGGTAGATATGCTTCAATCTGCTAGGGGACCACTGATTTTAGAAGTAAATTCGTCTCCCGGTTTGGAAGGTATTGAGGCCGCGACCGGTAAAGATATTGCTGGTCTTATGATAAAATATGTGGAAAGACATGCCGAATAAGAAAAATGTATTATTGGGCCAAACCATTTTGCCAGGAAAGGGGATGTTGCTAAATCTGGATATAGCCAAATTGCATACAGGGACAAAAATTGAAGTTCCTATCATTGTTCAACGAGGAAAAAATCCAGGTCCTGTTTTATTAATAACGGGAGGCATTCATGGGAATGAAATTAACGGAGTAGAGATTATTCGCAAATTGATTTCCAAAAAATATAACAGACCGGATTGTGGAACGGTCATATGTATCCCAGTGGTCAATATATTCGGTTTTTTGAACCAAACCAGGCAGTTCCCTGATGGGCGAGATCTAAATAGAGTGTTTCCAGGGAGTCCCCGTGGCTCCTTGGCCAGTAGGTTTGCCTATCATCTTATGAAAGAAATTGCGCCAAAGGTAGATTATTGTATTGATTATCATACAGGAGCTGAAAGCCGATTTAATGCACCACAGACCAGGATAAATAATGACGATGAACAATGTATGGAATTGGCAAAAGTATTTGGCGCACCATTTGTTGTATTGGCAAAAACTAGGGAGAAGTCGTTTCGGGAAGCATTGGCCAAAATGGGTAAAAAAGTATTGCTTTTTGAAGGGGGAAAATCCTTGGATATAAATAACCAGATTACAAAGATGGGGATTGCAGGTGCGCTTAGGGTAATGGATCATTTGGGAATGAGGAATTTTACCGGAGAGTTAAAGCTAATGGAGGCAAGGTCTCCACACCCAGTGACCATTGGGTCATCCCAGTGGATTAGGGCAAAATATTCTGGCATGTTTCACCCCTCTATTTCTTTAGGGAGTAAAGTATCAAAAGGAGATCTTCTAGGGAATATATCCGATCCGTTTGGCAACTTTGAACGGAGAGTAAATGCGTTGAACGATGGACATATCATATGCATCAACCAATCTCCAATAGTAAATCAGGGCGATGCTATTTTTCATGTGGCGCAGGATTGAACCTTCAAGTCCTCAATCTAGTATCCAGGACTTGAAGTTTTTCAATCCATTCCTTAAAGGAGGATAAAAATAATTATTTAACAGGGGTGAGGTTAATGTTTGTGTATACTAGTCAAAACTAGGTATATTCATAGATTCACCTCCCTTTAGTGCTGATGAATGCGCAACAATCCCTGGTGCCGTATACGCTAGGGCTTCATGAATATTGATTTCTGGGTCACGGTTGTTTACAATAGCATCAATAAACTCATGGGTTATAAACGAATGGGAACCATCATGCCCACTACCATGTCTAAGTTCTGCAGGTAACATATCCGTCTCCCACCACAGAGGTTGATCATATTTTTCTACCCTACTTTTTTTGTTTTTAAAACCTGCGTCATCCTTTCCAATAACATCTGATGCCCATACCATGGTGGAATCTCCTCCTCCATGCTCAGACATGTAAAAGCTCATTTTATCGCCCCGCCACTCTCCTCTTTCAACTTCGCGTAATGCTCCCTTCCAGTTCACTTCTACACGAAAAGGTGTTCCTCTGTTAGTCTTGAAAAAGGCTGTTTCGTTCCAAAAAGGGTTGTTGTATGGATTGTTTTGTAATAATGGACTATCATCTCCCCAACCCATAGCGCTAACCTGGGTTAGCCGTTCCCCTGTTACAGAAATTAAGAACGAAGTACAATGTGTAGGATATAACATAGGTGGTACCCCATGTCTCCAAGTGGCCTTACCATCCTCAAAATATAGTTCCTCCAGTCCTGGATGATTATATTCGGCTGCGGCACTGAAAACCTTCCCGAAAGTTCCTTCCTTATAAAACTTTTTAGCCGATATGGTAGCTTGTCTATAAACGCTGGTTTCGGCCATCATATAGGTAAGTCCAGTACGTTTCACTGCTTCCTTTAATTCATAACATTCTTCCAAGGTCCAAGCGGCTGGTACTGCACACAAAACATGCTTTCCCGCGTTTAGGGTGGCCAAAACATGCTTTGCATGGTCTGGAGCAGGGGTAGCAATAAATACGGCTTCGATTTTAGGATCCTGCAGCAATTTTGCCAAGGATTCATAACTTTTTTTACAGGAATATACTTCCATAAGACGGGTGCGGCGATCTGCACGTAAATCACTTACTGCTTCTACAATACAATTGGGGTGTTCATGAAAATAAAAGCCGGCACCAAACCTTCCTCCGACAATACCAATTCTAACCTTTTTATTTACGGCGGGTATGTTTGCAAAAGCAAAATGAGGGACTAAGGCCAGGGCGCTGCTGCCCATTAATGCTGTGCCTAAAAATTTTCTTCGATCGGGATTGGTGGTGACACCATTTTTTATTGCTTTCATAACCTACTATTATTTCTATTTCGTGAGCTTAAAATTCAGTTGCCAATTACGTCCTATACTTCAGGGATTATGGAAAGTCTCCAATAGGCACAGTGTTTCTGTCCTATAGTAAGGTCCCTTTTAGGTAAATTATCACTTAATATCGGCCTCGTCCCAAACCTTACCGGTTTTTGCATCTATCATTTGAATAGATACTTTTTCTCCTTCAATCTTAACGGACAATACGTAAAACATAGATTCAGGGATATCGGTTTCGGTACCATCGGCAGCGTGGAATTTATAAGGGGCAATGCCCTCTCCTTGCTCTTTATCAACCTTTTTACCGTAATAGGCATCTCCTTCAATAGCATCCTTTTCCCTTTTCAACGAGTATATACTGGCACCGGCACCGGCAGAAATAATGTAATTGGTGCCATTTCTTTTAGTGCGGTAATAAATATGATCGTGTCCGCTAAAAACTGCAGTGACATTGTATTTGTCAAATAGTTTGGTGGTTTCCGTTTCTGCTCCTTCCACATCTTCATAGGATTTGCTGCCCATTGTATAATGAGGACGGTGTTTGTATACAAAAATGTGTTTTCCTTTAGCTTTCCTTAATTCTCTCTTAAGCCATTTTAATTTTTTGGGATCATCTTTTACTTTGGGCCAGGGCAAGGCAATAAATTTGGCATTGCCATAAGTAAAACTATACATGGCCTTTTTCATTCCAAAGAAATTGCTGAAATTTTCTACGCCATCTTCCCCACCAGATTCTTCATGGTTACCTACGGTTGGCCACATAGGATATTTTCGCATAAACCATCCCCCATCCTCGTCCAAAGTTTTATAATCTATCTTGCCTTGGTCACCAGCGCCTCGGTTCACTAGATCGGCAGTAGTAATACAGAAATCAGGTTGCAACATATCCGCCCTTTTTAAGACACCCGGGAAATGTTCCGACCCCTTGGAATCCCCGAACACCAAGAAGTGCATTTGTGTAGGTTTTTTACCTTTTCTAGCCCGTAATTGATCCATTTTTGGCTCAGGGTTATAGGGGTTCTCAGATTGTTGTGCGTAAGAGCTAATCCCAAATAAAAGGACAAAAACGATAATCAACAGGGATTTCAAATGCTTCATGAAGTAATTTTTAATGGATAATAGGGTGCGTTATTATAATGTTCATTTAATTCCAAATTAAGATATAATTATTCGATATCCCAGTAGTATAAAAAAGGAAAATCTAATTGTTAATATTTTGTTAAGGCCTAGAATGATTAATGTTTCAATGGGAATTTTTTAAGATTGGGGACAAACTAATGTATTTGGACATGGCTTCATTTAACAAAACTTTATAATTTGGCTTATCCGTACTAATTTCATGGTTTCCCTCTTTGTGAATATTTTCGGTTGGGGTATTGTTATAGGAAATACCTGGAGTTTTTTCATTTGAAAACAAATAGTTGTCTTTAACAATGTTGGTCGAAGCCCTATGAAAGCGGAGTGGAGATTTGGCAATATTATAAATTAGATTGTTTTTAACCAATACATCTTTGGTTCCTTCATCCAAAAACATCCCATTACTTTCGGCTCTCCCCGCGTTGACAGAAATATCATGAATGTGATTGTCAATCAATTTACTTCCCGGTTGTAAACCCAACATGTAAATTCCACCCCCGTCACTAAGTTTTTTCATTACATGGTGAATATGGTTATGTTCTATAGTGTTATCCCTACAGGGTGTTGCTTCCGGGCTCCACATCCAACCAACGGATATACCGGTATAGGGTAGGTCATATATGTTGTTGTTCTTTAGCATTGTCTCAGCCGTTAGTCCACCCCATATTCCTACCGCACCATAGAATTGTACACCGCAATCGGATATATCGCAGTCCTCCACGGTATTGCCTAAGGCAGCCTGTTGAGGGGATACCTTCCACCATGGTTCACCAGAAATCAGTCTATCTTGTCCTTCGCCAATCATAACCCCATTTCCAGAAATATCGCGAATTATGCAGTTTTTTATAGTACAATTGCTACTTCCAGTTCCCAACCAGATGCCACTTCCTCCCAAGGAAGCGAATTCACAATTTATAAATCGAATATTGGTGGCCCATGTTGTCCGGACAGCTGCTGGCACCACCGCCCATTCTTTATAGCCTTTTTGGGTATCAAAATGACAGGCTTGAATTCCCGCATAGGTCTGGTTAGGGATATTCCATTTACAATGTTGGAAGCTAATCCCTTCAAAACTAACATTGGACATGGGGAGCTGTTCACTACCTTCCAAAAGCAATAGGGATTCTGCAACTGGGACCTCTATGGATAGTTGGGAGGGATCCATGTTTATTGGTAATTTTAGGTAAATTTTGGAGGCCGAACTGTCCAAAAACCATTCGTATTCCATATCCAAAAATTCAATAGCATTTTCTAGGAAATACCGAGGGTGTGGCTCCCAATTATCTAGATTAAAAAAGTCCAAGCCTTTGGCACCGATAGAATCGGCCGCAATGATTGAATTAAGGTTCTTATCAATGTTTTTAATGGGAATCCTGGTAATGGACCAATCGTGTAATACAACCAGTTCTACTTCCCCAGGTTTCTTTGGTTGTGGAAAGTCGCCCGTATGATAAGTAAAATTGGTTCGTCTATCGGCCCCTACTTCCTTCATCCTTAGGTATTCTTTGTTTGGATGTTTGGCGCGCATAGCACGTTTTCCTTGAACGAACAATTCGCGAAAACTACCATGATTTTTGGAAATTTTCGATACCCATATTCCATCTCCAGAAGATGTCCAATCGTCTAGTGCCAATGCCCCTGAGATTATAGGTCTTGAGCCTTCAGCCGCCTTAAATTCTATGGGAATTTCACTTTTCTTAACCGCAGAATCAATAACAATCGGATTATTTATGCGATAGAGCCCATCATTAAGCCAAACAACAATTTTCTGTGGATTATAGGATTCATACGTCTCCAATAGTGCGGTGGCCTTATGAAGTGTTTTGATCGGTTTATCATAAGTCCCTGAGCTGGAATCAGAGCCAGTTGGTGAAACAAAGATTTCTTTAATTTCCTGTGCCCAGGAAAGCTTGGTCATGAAAATAAGGATAATGAAAAAAAGTATTTTAATATTCACTTCTCTATTCATCTTTATAGCCGTTTTTGTCACCATTTTTACTAATTATTGATAATCCTCAGATTACCTTTAATAATTCTATACTAGCACCTTATCCCTATGGTTTTAACCATATTTCTTGCCCTGGATCGGTTTGAATGATTAGGGTCTCGCCATCCCAAGTATGGGTTACTTCATCATCAATGGAAATTTCTTTTTTCTGAAAGGGGTTTATTAGACGAAGTTCCCCTCCTTTTTCGGAAACGATTTTTACCCATTTCACGGCCCCGGATTCCATTTGTGCGGAAACCAAAAAGGCACCTTCTGTTCGTAATTTGCTAAAGCTTAGATTTTTCCAATCTTGGGGAATGGCAGGGAATAGGCGAACCGTTCCTGTGTGACTTTGTATCAACATTTCTTGAAGTCCTGCCGCATAGGCAAAGTTGCCTTCCAAAGTAAATGGTCTGTATGTGAAATTGGATTTTCCGGTACCCGATTGATCGCCATTTACGTGAAAGCTATTGGGCAGCACAAAGGAAGTAGCAAAGTCTTTTAAGGCTCTTGCAGCACCTTCTCCATCATAGGCCCTTGCCTTTAGGTTGCCCATCCAACTAAAGGAATAGCCAACCCATTCGCTAGTACCGGTTGCGTCTAAATTGGCAATGGTCTTTTCTATAATTTCTTTGTCCTTGGAGCCGTTTGCCGCATCTATTAATCCAAGTGGATGTATGGCCATTAAATGGGAGAAGTGACGATGCGATTCATTAAAAGATAAACTTGGAGAAAACATAAGGCCTGTTTCATCCACAGCATAATCCGGCCATTCTTTAAGGCTGGCTTTCCATTTTTCAGATTCCTCTTTTAGCCCTAGCTCCAGAGCTAATTCTGCAGCATGGGAATAAGTCCATTTAATCAATGCAAGGTCAAAATTGGTCATATCACCAAACCAGGCTTCACGTGAATTATTATGGATTTCGGGACTGGAACTAAGGGGTAGTTTTCTTTTTCCATCTTCACCCAAAACCGACAATTCGTCAAAATGAATAGCTACGTCTTTGATCCAAGGATAGGCCTCATTTTTTAGAAAATCGCGATCCATGGAATAGCGCCAATGCAGGTAAAAATGCTGTCCAAGCCAAGCTCCGACCGTAGGCCCAAAGGAATATTGGATCCAACCGCCCATAGGGTCTCCGGTCAAAGTGGTAACCCCAGGGACATTAAGTCCGTTAGTGCCATAGAAATCTTTGGTATACTTTTTAAAAGTGGGTTTGTATTGGATAAGCCAATCGATGAATCCTTGTTCCAAATCCAAATGATTACCAGAATAGGTAGGCCAATAGCTCAATTGTGTGTTTAGATCATGGTGGAAATCGCCTTTCCAAGGCGGTAATTTTCCATTATCCGCGGTCCATACACTTTGTAGTGATATTGGTGGTGCTCCTTGTCTGGCCGCCGATCCCAATTTGTACATTTCCATATACCATTGGTTTTGCAAAACAGGATCCGGAACCTTAATGGTTGACTTATTCCAGAAGGAATTCCACCAACCAATATGGCTTTCCAGGGAGGATGCAATTCCCTGTTGAAGCGATTTTGTTACAAGTTGTTCAGCGGTTTCTTTAGTTTCCTTTTCTGAGGTTTGGGAGCTGATGCTCCAACTACCTTGCAAACCTGAAGGGGTAGGTTTCCACTGGGTATGTGCCTGAAATTTAAAGTTGGACCAACCTTGCTGATCATAGGTAATAAAATGGTCTTTTTGGGTAACCTTACCGCCGTCATAATTCAGTCTTCGAAGGTCCTGCCCGGTAACCGGATTATCTGCGCCGGCCTGCTTTACGGAAACGTAGGCAGGTGGAATTATGGAGGGGTCTAGATCTCCCGTTATATTTTCAAAGGAATACCAGCCTATCGGTTCTGTAGCATGAACAAAAGTTTTTAGAAGGGCTCCACTCGTCCATTTAATCTCACAAATTGCCGTATCCAAATTCAATTTTACCGATTCCACTTCTCCTAGGCCACTTACATCAAATTCCAAGGCTCCTCCCGGTATTTTAGAGGGTGCGGGTGAATTGTCATAAGGAACATCATAGCGTTCTTGCACTTTGTTGTAACTGTTCTTGTCCCATTGTTCCTTGACCCAATCAAATCCGAAATCCTTAAAGTTTAGGTTCTCCATAGGGCGCAGGTCCCAGAGATCAGCCCGGTCCAAGGATAATCGCAGTTTCCCGTCTTTTTGCCAAATCAAGGCTCCTACTGTGCCATTTCCTAAGGGAATGGCTTCATCCCAAGTGGTGGCCAATTTATTGAAGCTAAGTTTGTATTTGGGAAGTCGGTCGAGTTCCACTTTTTTTGGTTCAGAATTACAACTGGCCATGGCGAAAATTATGGCTAGGAGGTACATTATTTTAGTCATCATATGTGTTATTTTATTGCTCAATAAATTACATACCAAGTGCTGCCGTTGGCGGGAATTTCCACTTCCAATTCTACCGAATAATCCCTTGCCAATTCATAGTTTATTCTTTTTCCTTCCTTCTCCTTAATGCTGACTTCATTGGCGTGTCCTGTGTAATATAGGGGGAGTTTTATGGTTTGGGACAATGTCTCGTTAGTAGGGTTAAAGAACATTGCGAGTCCCTTTTCGTTTAAATCGGGGTCAACGTGCATAACACCATCAATTTCCCTTCCATTGGCCCTCTTTAAGTGAACAATGGGAGCGTTGAGGATCTGGCGGTATTTCTTGTACCAATCTACCACTTCTATAACGGAGGCCTTAGTTTTATCGGTATCGTACAAACGAGGACCCCTATAACACGCCTGAACCCCCATGCCATAGTTTTGTACCATATGAGCCTTATAGGCTTCTAAATGGGTGTCCAATGGTTCTATAGTCGCTTCGGCCCCTCCACCATGGTACTCTGTTAGGGGAACAAAGGTCCAACTCATACTAGGAAGCCTGTCGTAAGTTCCGTCATACATATTTTGTCGCCCTAGTACCAATTGTCGTTCACGTGGTAATGACCAGTTCACCTCTCTATAACCAATGCCATTTTTAGTGCTGCCACTAAGATAATACCAATCTGGGATATTTAGGGAAATTCCTTTTTCGTTGCACCATTTGTAGAAATCGGTAATTCGTTTCCAAGATTTCCATTGGGAATCCTCCAGACCCTTATGACCTGCATGTGAGGTGGAGGCACATAATTGACCTGGGTAGGAACCATCGTGTTCCAAAAGATCAAAGCCGGTTTTTTCGAAGAAGGCCGTTAATTTTTCAAAATAGTCAATTCCCCACTGGCTATTTAGGCAAGGGGAGCTGCCATGAATTACACCACCTCTTTTCCCTGTTTCGGGATTAATAACATCTACTTCCTCACTGATCCATCTGCTGGATAATAGGGAATATCCCCCAAGTTCTATACCCTTGGAATGGGCATAATCTGCCAAGGCTTTAAATTTGTTGATATTGATATCGGACAGGTCTTCCATGTTAAGGCCACTGCCAAAACTTAGTATCACCATTTCATAACCCGTTTCGGCACATTGGTCAATAGCTGCCTTTACTTTGGTATCATCCGTCGTAGTCAAATGTAAAAATAGAGGATTTTCGGTTGTCCATGGGGCTATTAAGGAATACATAGCATTGGTATATAGGCCTTTGCGCTGTTTATCAAAACTATCAAAGGGCATTTCCCAGACTCTAAAGGATTGAAAAGTGGAATCTTTTTCAATGGTTTCATTTGGACCAATGGGAAGTTTGCATTCCAACAAACAGGGAGTGGATAATAAATAACTGGCCTGAGAAGTATAGCGGGCATCTTTTTCCCAGTGTACCACTTTGTTGGCATTTTTCATGGACATGGAATGAAATTCAAAATCGCTTTCCACATGAATGTTGGGGGTCTCCCAGCCTTTTTGTTTTTCCACAGCACTTTCGGCCTCCACCATGGCCAGGATTTCACTTTTAAAATTGTTTAAAACAACGGATTTTGACCCACTGTTTTCAATGGTGAACCATTTGCTGATCAAAGGAATGCCATCATAGATTTCATAATGCACCTTCACTGATAGGCCTTGAAATCCTGGATGGGCATAGGTGAAAATAATATGCTTTCCCTGTGTTGGAATTTTCGGTTTGGAAGACCATCTTTTGTTGGGCCAATTAATACGGTCCTGAATCTCATCAATCTTAAAATCGGTAAGTTGAAAAGATCCTGGCGGAGTCCACATCTGCTCTAACCATTCCTCTTTTAAATAGCCATATTCTATTTGTCCGTCCAAACCACCAACGGTATATTCCTGTCCGTCTATGGTAAGCATGGCCTCTGGACTAACACCACGGAGCAGTGATTCGCCAGTTACAAGGTTGGTAAATCCAACCGTAGCACAATTTGGTGTAAGTCGGAAAGTCCTGCTGACCAGGCCGTTGGATATTACAATTTCCTTTCCATCGGCCTGTTGGTAGACCATGGAAGGCAGTCTTATTTTTTCTATTAGCCAATCTTCTTTTACCCCTCCTTTATAAATGTTTTGGCCATAGGGTAACTTTTGTATGAAAGGTTTAATGCTGTTATTAAAATTGGCATCAACCGTTTTAAGTTTATTTAGATAGCTGGCATCAACCAATTGTGGTTTAAAGTTGGTAAAGTTGATGGTTGCATTTGCCCAAACGGCATGGTCACCTGAGACACCATCACCATTATCCTCAACGCTGAGTTCTAAAACTTGTATGCCTATGAGGTCTATATTAACATCCATGGTTTTACCTCCACCAATAATTTTTTTACTTTTCCACAACAATTTTCCATCTCCTTTTATTACGAATCTAACACTGCCATTGCCCATGTTGACTTCTGAGTTGGCAATGGCTACAAATGTTTTATCCTCTTCGTTTTGGGTATAGAATAATTTATTGCCATCGCTTAGTGTATTATATTTTACGTTTTGCGGAAAATCCTGCTTATCCTGAATTCCTACCTGGGCTTTAAAATTTTGACTCTTCCCATCAAGGAAAATATATAGTTTACTTCCGGACAAGGTCCCAATACCATTTTTAAATGATTCTCCACTAATTCTAATGGGCATTCCGTTGATGGCCAAGTTCTTTTGGGCAGACCACCAAGGTTGTTCCGGTTTTTCAACATCTAATTCAGAAAGGGATAGTACTCCTGAGGTGGATTGTTGGGAATAGGTGGCCACGGAGAATAACAAGAATAGCGGTAAATATATTTTTAAGTATTTCATGGATATATGTTGCTGAAATTTTAATCCTTTTTAGGAATACCAATATACTTTGGATCCTAGTATAGGGCAACCACTGCCCAGACTAATTTTGATACTTTTTTTGCTGATTGTAATGTGTTATTGATGTTTTGGTATTGAATTGTAGGCACTTAATTTATTTTATTTAACAAAAAAAATGGTTGGCCAATCTTGTTGGCCAACCATTGCAATAAATAAATACTGCCCTTTTTGTCAATGAGTTATTTTAGTTTCCTCCACTACCAATGGTTGGGTTGTTTTTGTCCCACCAAAGTCTTTGGGAATTTAATACACTTGGCGTTTCATCCCTAGGGCTGGTAAACCCTTGGTCAGTATTCGCCTGCAGCCATTTAGCAACATTGAGGTCACCTGGTTCCGGGGAAGGTATTCTTCTTGGAAAAGGTATTTCCGGGTTATCAGTGGCAGATCTTGCCAACAATGAAGAACCATATTTGGGATATCCAGTTCGCATAGAAAGTATCCACCCTTCCTCTGGAAGGCGGTAAAAATTTAAAAATTGTTGGATGTAAACTTTTTCCAAATCATCTGTGCCATTCAACTGTAAGGATGGGTTGGCCATGTAATTGGTTATTTCATCCTCACTGATTGGCAAATATGGGTATTCCTTATTGGCTACTCGCATAATCAAATCTTGCCTCTCACCTAACATATTATAGGTTCTCAATGAGGATTCCATTCCCTTTCCATACCAGTCTGCTGCATCACCAGTGGTATAGCCTTTAAGTATGAATTCGGACATCATAAAGCAAACTTCTGAATAGGATATCATTACATCCACATAATTGCCTTCAGGTTGTGGTAGTCCACCATAGCGAAAATTACATTCCTGAATCAATCTTCTGTTGTATTTTGACAACATGGTTGCATTGGTCCCCACTGAATTGGGTTGGTCTGCAAATAAATAGTAGTCGGGAACTCCGATATTGGGATCGTTTCTAAAGGCGGGCAATCCAATAAAACGATATCCAAATATATCTTCGCCATCAGCGGTAGTATACAATACCGCATTGTCATTAGTTATATCTACAGCTGGAGAAATAGTAGTTGGATCAGCAAACGCATCTATTGTTTCCTGAGTGTATCCATTGGGTTCATAAAATATTCTCAATCTGGGGTCAGAGGTAGTTTTCATGAATTCCACCATGGGTTCTGCAGACCACATTACACCTTTCCATTCAAAATCTGCTCCTGGAGAACCTCTGTAGGTACCTCCTAAATCAAATGTGAATTGGTCATCTTCACTTTCAAACAATCTACCATCTGAGGCCACACTGGTAATAATTTCCTGTGCTTTTGATTCATTTTGACTTAGTAAACGAGTTGCAATTCTTAATTTAACTGCATTGGCGCATTTAATCCATTTCGTGATATCTCCTTCATAAGCAATGTCATTAGAGGCGAAATTATAGCTGCTGGAGATATTTTCGTCCATTTTTTGAATGGCCAAATTTAGTTCAGCAACAAGCTGTATTAAAACCGCTTCCTGTTTGTCATAGTTGGGGTCCAATTTACCTTCCCTACGGCCATCAGCTGCTTCCGAGTAAGGAATGTCACCATACTGGTCCGTAATTCTAAGAGCAAAAAAGGCCTGAAGGATATCAGATGCCGCTACCATTTTTTGATAGAATTTTTGTTCTTCTTCCGATAGTTCGGAAATCTGAAGTCTCATCTCAGTTAAATGGTTCATTATTTTTACATAGAATGTCCCATATTTACTTCCAGGTAGAATAGTATTAATATCACTATCATTGGCTTTTCCCTGCACCAAGTACTGGGCCCAGGTCATTTTCTGATGATTTTCGTGATACCATTCACCGCCATTTTTATAGGTAACCATTTCTTTTTGAACATAAGTGAACAAAGTTTCTGGTGGCGGCACCCCTATGTCGGGATTCGTATTGATTTCTGCAAAATCGTCGTCACAACCGGTAAAAACAAACAGGCCGATTAATATATATATTACTTTTTTCATGTTGTAAATTTTCAAATTTAGAAATTGAGTTTTAACGAAAATGAAATAGATCTAATGTAGGGCGAAGACTTTTGTTGAAGTGGATTCGCGGCTGCATTACTACTTAGTGTAGGGTTTATATTATCGGGTAACGAATTATAGATAAATCCTAAATCCCGTCCTGTAAGTGCCAACGAAGCACTTTTTACTAGAAGTTTGTCCAAAATTTCCGAAGGCACATCGTATGTCAAAGTTACCTCCCTTAAGGCTACCCAGCTAGAAGTGTAAACACCCGTAATAGGGGTACCAGTACTGGCGGAAGTCCATCTATAAACATATCCAGACCAATGGGTAGGTTCTACCAGACCTTGGTCGTATGCTTGCTGATATGTTAAGCCACCAACGTCAACATTTGACCTATTGTCGGAAGGTCCAGAGGTAACGGTTGTTCCATCAGGAAAGACTCCGTTAGGTATATACCCGTCCTCATAGGTCTTTCCAAAAAAGTTTTGTCCTTGTCCTTCGCTTGTCCAAGTAATACCTCCTTGGGAAGCATCCCTATTGGGTAAAGAACTTTCCAAAACACCTTGGTGTAAACCGTACCTTGCATCTGCTGAATAAATTTCACCACCAAATTTAGCGTCTACAATAGCACTTAAACGTAATCTTTTATATCTTACAGAGGTGTTCATGCCACCATACCAATCTGCTTGCATGTTACCCATTACGTATAGGGAGTCCTTATTCTGGATCCCAATTGGATAAGCCACAGACCAACCGTTTCTATTTGCCAAAACGGGAATACCTTGGTTTGCACTGTTTGCGCCATCATAATAATCGTAGCCTCTTCTGGTAACCAAGTCACCATAGTTGCCTCCAACATATGCGTAAGAAGCTGTAGCCGAGTTGGAGTCATCTGGATTTCCGAATAATCTAAATTCGTTTATTCCTGGTGCCAATTCAATAATTTTATCCCGGTTATGAGTGTAATTGGCCCCTATGTCCCAACTAAAATCTGGGTTATCTACTATCTTTAAATTTAATGCTGCTTCAATCCCTTGATTTTGAAGGTTACCAGCATTGATCAATTGATTATCGATTCCTGACTCTGATGGAACCTGTAATGGGATAATTTGATTTTTAGTATTGTCCTTGTAATAGGCTACATCCAAACCAATTCGGTTATTCCAGAATCTAAGATCCAAACCTGTTTCAAATGAATATTTCTTTTCAGGTTTCAAATTTACAGAGACTGCCGTATTATCTTCGAACCTAAACATATTTAAGTCTGGATTTTGGCTAAAATTATCAGCGACAAATCCAGTAGATAACCTGTAAGGGTCGGTGTCATTACCAACAATGGCATAGGAGGCTCTTAATTTGGCAAAGGAAATGAAATCCGGTAGATCAAAGGTTTCCGAGCTTACCCAGCCTAAGCTGGCTGATGGGTAGAAATAAGAGTTGTTGCCTTTACCATTTGGGTAAACCAAAGCAGAAGACCAGTCATTTCTAGCCGTGGCACTAAAATAAAGTTCCCTTTTGTAACTAGTATTGAAAAAGGCGTAAACTGAATTGATTTTTTTTCTTGGTCCAATACCGCCACCTGCATTGAGTGCATCTTTTGAGTTGGCCAAAGAATAGAAATCACGAATTTTAAATCCACCAGTGGTGTTGGCATATTGACTTTGTTCTTTAGAAGTCCATAATTCTCCACCTAACAACAAATCCATTCTAAAATCATCATTAATCTGTTTGTCGAAAAACAACTTGGCAGAAAAACTGTGTTGAAATTTTTCTCCGTTTCCAAATGAGTAGGACCCGTTCAGTCGATCTCTATTGTCTGCAAAGGTCTTAGTTTCTTGATTATAGGTATATTGGTTAATATTTCCATCAAGAGTTGCTGTAATATTGTCCGAAATCTTATAATTCAAGTTAATATTCGAGATAAATGAACCCTCTGTACGGATATTATCGTCTTCAAGAGCATGGGCCCAAATTCTGCTCATTCTGGTAAAATTGTAGTTGTCTCCATTTGGGTGTGGAACTCCACCGTCAACGTCCAAATAATTATTCTTCCACTTGTTCACATCATAGTTTCTTGGGAAACCGTCGTGAAACCATGAGGTAAGTCCACCTGGTTGCAAAGGATTCTTTGCTTTGGAGCGAGTGTAATGCATTACGGCATTAACAGTAAGTTTGTCTTTTATCAAATCATGAGATCCTTTGAAACTTAAAGAATTCTTGTCAAAATCGTTCCTTAATTCTACCCCTGATTCGGAAAAATTGGAAAATGATAGTCGAAAGCTACTTGTTTCACTACCTCCATCAATGGCAACATTGGTATTTCTTATAAAACCAGTATCAAAAGATTCCTTGTAATTATTTGGCTGTGCAGACCATGTAGATCTAGAACCATCATAGTCTATAATTTCCTGGCCATCAAAACGGGGTCCCCAACTGGCAGCATGTTCTTCATAGGAATCAAAAGCCATGGATGGTAGACCAGTGGCCAAGTCATAGGTGAAAAACTGGCTAGTGTCATGTGCATCGTCTCTTGTTCTCGTATTTGGTCCGTTAGTTACAAAGCTAAACCCACCTGCAGTAAGGCCTGAACCATACTGATTTTGGAAATTTGGGGTGTCATAAACTGTTCGTACACCAACAGTCTGGTTAACGCTAACTCCAAGTCCCTTGCGTTTTTTCCCGGATTTGGTAGTAACTATTACTACTCCGTTCAGTGCACGGGACCCATAAAGTGCCGAAGCTGCAGCACCTTTTAAAATCGAAAAAGATTCAAAATCATCAGGGTTGAGGTTTTTAAGTTGGTTACCCCAATCTGCACCATTTTGACCACTAATATCATTGTCCAAGATTACTCCGTCCACCACGAAGATGGGTTGGGTATTCTGATCGAAAGTAGAATTACCTCTGATCGTTATTCTGGTACCTCCAAATGTTCCTCCAGAGGTTGTGCTAATTTGCACCCCTGCAGTCTTTCCTTGCATGGCATTTATAGGGTTGATTTGTGCCACTTGGGCAATATCATCACCTTTAATTTCAGATACTGCATACCCAAGAGCTCTTTCCTCTCTTTTTATACCCAAAGCAGTTACAACCACTTCCTCCAGTTGACTGGCATCTTCTTGCATTGAAATATTAATGCTATTAGAAACTCCAATGGTTACAGACTGTGTTTTCATTCCTATATAAGAGAATACAAGTATGTCGCCTGTAGAAGCCTCAATAGTAAAATTTCCATCGAAATCTGTTTGCGTACCATTTGTAGTTCCTTGAACCACAATGCTTACTCCAGGTAAGGGAGCTCCATCGTTTGCATCCGTAACACTGCCGGATATTGCTTTACTTTGTGCCATAACTCCATTAAAACAGAGTAAGGTTAAAGCCATTAAAAAGAAATGGATCTTCTTGTTCATATTATTTTTGATATTTAGTTAGTAATTACGGCTTGAGTTTTGACCGTATTGACGGTTAAATTTCTTAACTATACGTTAAATTCTGAAAGATTATCGACCAACAACTAGGTAGCATATCTCAATGACTGTTAAAAATGGATGTTCGAAAATAATTTTCAATTTTAAGCTGTAATATTTTGCCAAATTAAGATACTATTTTGACCCAGTATTTATTAAGAAATTAGGTCTCGGTATTTTTTATCTCAACAATTTATAAGTGAGGATGGGATTGTTGAAAGACCAAGTCTGGGTCTATTCTCCATTGTACAATTATTTTGGATTATATAGTACCGCTTTTATTGCCGCAATGGGGTCTTCAAATGGCACTGTGTTATTTTTCCATTCTGAAGTTATCCACCCTTCTTCCCATTTCAATATATCAAAATCCTTATCTTGTTTTTTGGCGTCCAACCATAATTGCCACCTTTGGGCGTAGTAATCCCCGATCAATCCGCTCCATGTACGGGCAGAATATTCGTTAACACCACCGCCCCAGGTAGTAATCAATCTTTTGGCATTGCTTTCGTAATATAATTTTTCCCTCGGGGTATCCCCAAAATTCCTGGCCATGTCCACCCAGTTACTTAATTTGTGATTGGAGTGCGAAGCCAGTATCCTATCCAACTTTAACATTAAGTCTATGGCATTCTGATAGGTTTGGTACTTTAAATTTTCGTCGCTTTCACTTTCGGCCTCAGTTAATATGGAATCGATTTTAAGTCCAATCGCCTGAGCCCCAATTTCTATGGCATCATAGCTGTATAATTCCTTATCATCAAAGTCATTGGAGGCTTCCAAAAAAAGTTTTGTTGCTTCTTTGAAGTCATCTGAATAGTGTACTGTAGCACTGCCCTGACCAGGCCTAAATTGATATTTAAATCTTGGATGGTCGGTAAAAGTTCCCAATGCAGAATTCCGAAGCAAATCATAAGCTCCTTTTAAAGACTCGGAATAACCTCCGTAACGGTCCAAACAGTAGTTTTTTATCCAGTCATCCAAATTTATTGCTTTTTCCCTCCAGCCCCAATCGGCCAATAGTTCATAGATCATTTCGTTGTTTTCTATTCCCTCGGGAGCAAAGCCAAAGCCTACAAGGTTTTTTTTATCCTTAAAATTAATGGCTTCCTCTGGAGCTTTCGCATAAAAATCCAATACCCCGTTCAAAGGTACCTTGCCACCCATATTGGGGATAAAGGAATATATCCATTGTTTGCCAAAAAAGCCATCGTACATTTTCCATGAATAGGGAATTTTCCAAAAAAGAGCATTGTATTCATTGGCCATGTCGAGGATCAGTAATTTATCATCCGGTATTCCGCTCATCATTGCCTGTAATCTTTCGGGAGTCCAGAACAAATTGCCGTCCTTATCGCGATGATAGGGGAAGGTCCATCCCTGCATTACCCAGACTGCATCCGGATTGGCTTCTGCTATGGGTCCATAGACGGCCTTACCATAGCTGGCCAGTTCTTCTTTGGCCACTTCTGGATTATTGGACAAAGGGACGTCCATTTCATTAAAGCTATCTGCCAAATAAAATTCACCCTTCCCAAATTCTTTCTCCCATTCTTGGATGTATAGTTTTCCAATTTTTTTAAAAAGTTCACTTTTTGGTGATAGAATCTGTACTTTTTCGTCAAATCCACCCCAGCCTAATTCCCTTAATTCTTCATTTGGATATATTCTTTGCAATCCTTTGGGCACAAAACCAGCAAAGGCATGAACAATGGGATGCATATCCAATTCCCTCATTCGGTCCTGCATTTTATGGGCCAGCTTAATTTGTTTTTCAAAGAAAGAAAGAGGAGGAGGACCGTCCCAACTCCCAATATTCCCCATTCTGTTCCAAGGGAAATGGGCAGGTCCCGAGAAATAATCCAAAGCTTCATCTTCCTTTAATCCCAATTTTTTAAAGGTTCGCCGTAAAATTGCCTCGTGTGCGCCAGCTATTAGGGGCATATTCATTCCGTGAAGGGCCATCCAATCCAATTCCTTTTCCCAACGTTCCCAGCCCCAATACGGGGTAGTGTAGCCATGGGTAACCGTGTTTAAGTAATAGCGATATTTAAATGGGGTGGTAGTTGTTTTGTCGTATGTGGGTACTATTTCTGGAATATGGATATTGTTTCCAGACCAACTTATGATGGAATGTGTGGCATTTTTTAAATAATCATACGCTCCTCTGGTCAATGCCGTGGGCGAAGTTCCAGTTACTACTATTTTATTGTTTTCTACCTTTACGGTGTATGTATCCAAGGTATCCTTTCGAGTGAAATTAAATATAAATTTGGAGGCATTTTCAGGCCCTAAGGCTCTACTAAGAACATCTTGGGCGGCTTTTACTTCTGGAGTTTCCCGTTGTGATGAAGGATTACAGGAAATAATAATTAAGATGAGTAATAAAATTTGCAATGTGTACTTCATAAAAATTGTGTTGATCTTAAGTCTAAAGAAATCAGTACTTATTTCGTGTAGTTTTCTATAATCTCCTTTCGAATAAATTCATTGATTTCCCATTGGTCGTTCATTGGTATTTTAGTATTGGTCTTGTAAGGAGTGTAGGGATGTGGACCATATTCGGGAGTGATCGTGATAAATGGGCGCTTCTTTTCTAAGGCATTTTCAATCATCAGACCCCACCATTCCTTGAACCGATCAAGTTCATTTTTATAATTTTCGTCCCTAGGGTCTAATACCTGTGGGCTCTGGGATGAACCTACCCTGGCATGGATGTGATAAGTATGTTCAATAGCTTTTTGCACTGCTCTAGGTTGATTTTCCAATAAAGATTCTGCCACACAACACCAATGTGATAAGTCGGAGGTGAGTTTCAGAAATGGATATTCTTCTAAAAAGGGCAAACAAGCGTGGGCGGCAAATGAAAATCGGGAACGATGGGTTTCGTGGGCAATCATAATCCCAGTCTCAAGTTCTATTTTATGGGCCATTTCAATCAAAGTGGCATTTTCGGCGTATGTAAAGAAATCCATACCCGTATGCGAATTCACCATCAGGGGTTCGGCTTCCACTAGATTGTATAAATGCCGTTTCAACTTTTCTTGATGTTTTTCAAAATTTACTTCCTGTGTTTCCCAATGTTGGGCAACAAAATCCATTTCCAAATCCACTAGCATGGAACAAATTTCTTTCTTTTTAACACCATTTAAAGGAAGGTCTATTTCTACACCATGGTACCCGGCCTGCTTTACTTTATTTAGAAATACGGACCAAGATAAATCTGAACTTCCCCAACGGGGGTATATTAATTTAAGAATCATATCTTACATTATTTTAATTTCTCTGTTTTCTTTCCCCGGTATGATCTACCCCCTGTTCCCTTTCATAATCGATCATTTTTTTGGGTCTAAAGTTTAAAATCAATGCTCTACGCTGTGTTGCTGTGGAATTGCCTTGGCTAAAATGAAGGGTATGTCCGTCATGAAAGGTACATCCGCCAGGAAGTAAGGGGATACTTTGGGCTTTTGAGGTATCGGTTTCGCAAAATAGGGCCCCTCCGTTTGGCATGTTTTTATGTGGCAGAATTGGTCTTCCCTCTGTTTTGGGAATAAACCACATGCAACCATTTTCTTCGAACACCTCATCCAAAGCAATCCAACAGCTAGCGGATCTTTGGTCTGGCATATTAATCCAATAGGCGGCGTCCTGATGCCATGGAGTTGGTGTATTGGTGTTTGGATCTTTATTGATCATCATGTCAAAATCTAGGTCCATGTCCTCCCCTAAAAGGTCTTTGGCCCATTGTGAAGCTTTTTTATAAGTGCTGGTTTTCAGCAATTCCGGAACCAGGCTACTGGGTCTCATTATTTGGGTAATACGTTCAATTTTTTTGTTGGGATCGACTTCTACGCCAGCTAGGTCGCTCCGCAAATGGGCTGTTTTGACCTTGTCCTGTAATAATTCATCGTATATGGTCCTAAGTGCGTCCACTTCCGCTTGGGAAAGTAGGCTTTCAATTTTAATATATCCGTCCTTTTTGAACTTTGTTTTTTTTGTTTCCATATTTCAAGTTTATAGATTCCAAATATGTAATTTAAATATACTAAAGTCTTCTAATTTTATACTATATTACTTTTTTGTACATTTTTTATGGATTTAATTACACAGGAAAGAAAGGTATTTAATCTGCGAGATTTTGGCATAAAAAGGGGTTTGTCCTTTGGTCACTATCGCTATAAGGAGGTAAAACCTGGTTTGAAAGGACATCGACACCAAAGTGCTCTAGAAATCTGTTTTTGTATGAAGGGGAAACAATATTACCAGATTGGGGAGCAATTATACGAACTTAACGGAAATGATATTTTTGTGGTGCCTCCGGATACCGTGCACAGTACGGGGGAATTTCCTGAAGATAAAGGAGAATTATTTTGGCTTCAGATAATCGTGGATAGCTCCAGTGGGAAACTTTGTAACATGCCCAAAAAACAGTCGGAATTTTTGCTAGATGCACTACTAGATAAATCCGAATATATATTTAAAGGTTCCTTTCAACTAAAATATATTTTGGAAAAATTGGTGGGACATTTGGGATATAGGAGCTCCTTATTGTCCAGAATAATGGTAGATCAATTAATTACCCAATTATTGTTGGAAACCGTTATCCTTTCCCAAAAAAAACAGCATAGTTCGCCATCCATGAAATTAAATACACTGGATAAATATATACAGACCAATCTCTTTAGAATTATATATGTGGATGAAATGGCCAATTTAGTGGGAATGTCCACGGGGTACTTTAAGGCTTGGTTTAAGAAGGAATCTGGAATGCCCCCAAAGGAATATGTGAATAGACAAAAGATTGAACAGGCAAAAGTAGATTTGCTGACCACCAAAACGATTACTGAGGTGGCATTTGGTCTAGGTTTTGGTTCCTCCCAATATTTTGCAACCACTTTTAAGAAGTTTACTGGTGCTACGCCCAAATCCTATAGAAGACTGCAAAGGTAATAATGGCACATTCATTTAGTCTTTCAGTCTATAAAAAAAATCCGGAACCTAAACGGTATCCGGATTTTTCAAAACTAACTCAACTCAACTTTTATCAGATTCACCTAGAGGAATTTAATGTGAACCTAAAATTTTAAAACTCTAATATTTTAGCAATCAATTTCGCTATTGAAATCTTATGCAAGATAATAGGTTAGTCTCTTGTGTGCTACCAATTAACTGACAAACACTGATATTATTTTTGCATTTTTTATACAATAGCTTAGATTATGGTATATATATTTAATGTAGATTAATAAGAGAAAGAGGTAAGCCAGGGATTCCTGTCCTGTATAATCGGTGTTTTACTAGCTATTTTAACCAGTTTAGTTCAATTGATGTTGATGATAGTGCTTTTTTACATTAAACACAGCGTTAAGCTGTTTTAATAGAGACAGGTTTATATAATCACCTATCCGGCACAAATGTACAGTGGATTGGGGATAGCAGCTCTATAATATAAACAAAGACACGGGGAGAAAATTCCTGCCCGTGTCTTGTTTATTTGCCTTATTTCTTGACGCTTTTTAGGCTTTCAAGAAATGAATAATAAGTACTTAATAGCTTCTTGGCCTATGTGGAATACCATTTTTGAGTATTCCAAAAGTCAGCTTAAATTAGTAACCCGTATTTTGTGCTAGATTAGGGTTGTTCTGCATTTCAGATGTTGGTATCGGAAACAAAAGTTCTCTCGCGGTTAGCGCTTTATTTGGTAAGTAAGAGAAGTTATGGCCCACAAAATCTTCCAATGTGTTGGTTTCAGAGTTATATGCTTTTCTCCATCTCACCATGTCATACCATGTCTTATTTTCAAAACTCAACTCATGAATTCGCTCTATCTGTACTGCATCTCTAAAGGCGGCCTGTGAAAGACCTGTCAAATCACCAATTTCAGCACGTTGCCTAATTAGATTGACTGCACCATAAGATGCTGTTGAGGGTCCGCTTTCAGCTTCGTTCGCTGCTTCCGCATACATCAGCAATACATCGGCATAGCGATAGAGGCACCAGTTCAAATCTGATTGGGCACTTCCTTCTTGTGCTTCAATATCAAAATGTTTAAAGATATACGGGGCTCCCAGATTGACACTGGTGTTGCGATCGGAATCTAAAGTATAGCTGTTAAAATAGAATTGCTTTTCTTCCGCCCGTTTGTCGCCCACCTCGTAGGAAGCTACAAACTCATTCGTTGAAAAGATACCACCGGTTTGGGCTGAATAGGCCGAAATTCCCAAGTTATATGGTAAAATTCCCGGCTGCCAGTTTCCATCTTGAATACCTGCCGCGAATTGGGTCATAAAGATGTATTCCCCTGTGTTTTTGGTGGCAGGGTCATGCAACTCGTCATAGGTATCAAAAAGAGCAAACACGTCAGAATCCATAACCTCTTTAGCCTTGGCGGCGGCAAGCGCGTAATTCTCTGTTTTTTGGAGCGGGTAGCCTGCCATGGTCAAATATACATCTGCCAATAGGGTTTTAACTGCGCCCAAAGATACTCTACCAGATAGATCTCTCCAAGCTAAGCCAGCGCTTTCGGCTGCCGTAAGATCGCTAACAATTAAGTCATAGACCGCTTCTGGCGAAGATTGTTCAGGGAATAATTGCTCCGAGCCCAAATCTACCGAATTGGTAATGATAGGAATGTTTCCGAACATTCTTACCAAGCCAAAATAATAATAGGCCCTAAAGAATTTGGCTTCCGCCAAATACTTTTGCTTTAAAGCTTCGTCCATATTTATTTCGGGGATTTTTTCAATTGCCAAGTTGGCCCTTGAGATGCCTAAATAATATCCGGTCCAGAAACTGCTTCCATATCCATTGTCCGAATTATTAATTAAATCCTTTACCAAGTAAATATTGGTGGCCTGTCCCAAGGAGGTGTTCGCCAAGCCTGTGGCAAACTCTAACATCATCCATGTACCTCCGCCAAAACCACTGTTGGTAATTGAAATTAATGGTTCATATGCCCCATTAACGGCACTTTGGGCGTGCGCAGCCGTGGTAAAGTAGGTGTCGGTTGTGAAGTTGGATTCATCTTCTTCATCCAAAAAATTACTACATGCCGTTATGCTTGATATTGCGGTTACGACGGCTATAGCTCTTATAAAGTTTCTATAGATTTTCATTTTTTTATCTTTTATATGGTTATAGTCCAACATTTAATCCTAGCATAAAGGTTCGTGGTCTCGGATAATCGTATAGGGAGAATCCTTGATCGAAAGCTCCACCACCATTCGAACTTTCAGGGTCGTACCCCGGATATTTCGTTGCTACAAAAAAGTTCTGCACCGAGGTATATACCCTAAGACGATTCAAGTGTAAACGCTCCACCAATTCAGGTTTGAAGACATAGGAAAGCATCAAGTTTCTTCCTCTTAAAAAGGAACCATCCTTTAATTTCCCTGAATCGTTATTGGTATCATATCCAGCAGCAATTGGTCTTATTTGGGCAATATCGGTATCTTGATTATCCGGAGTCCACGCATTTAAAACTGTCGCGAAGCTATTGGCAATTGTCTGACGGTCTTCAGCAGAGTGTTCGTCACGGTACATTACACTATTGCCATATTGAAACTGCAAGTCTACCAATAGTTCAAAATCGGCATATCTGAAGGTATTTGAAAAGGTTCCAAAACCGTCGGCAATACCTTTCCCAATGATGGCACGGTCATCGCTATTGATGGCCCCATCATTGTTAAGATCACGGTATTTGATATCACCTGGCAATCTATCATATATAGCTGCTTGGGCTGCCTCATCCGTGTTCCATGTACCCTCATCAATATATCCGAAGAAGGTACCTACCGGTTCGCCAACGCGAATCAATGTAGACCCCAAGAAAATATCGGAACCTCCTGAAAGTGCAGTTACTTCGTTCTTATTAATTGAAATATTGAAGTTACTGCTCCAGCCAAATAGTTCATTATCAAAATTGACAGTATTCAAACTAATTTCAACACCCTTGTTTTCCAAACTTCCAACGTTTCTAAATACATTGGTAAAACCACTTGAAGAGGGAACCGGAGCATTAAGGAGCATATCGGAAGTCAACTTTCGGTACACATCAAGCTCCAACCCGATACGATTATTAAAGAGACCCAATTCAACACCGGCATCTACCTGTTCCGTTTTTTCCCATTTTAAATCGGGGTTGGCCATACGACCTGCGACAGTATAAGCGGAGCGTGAGCCATTAAAAATTACCGAACCATTGGACAAGCCGGCCAATCCTTGGTAAGCTGGTAATTCAGAGTTACCTGTTGCACCGTAACTAGCCCTAATTTTAAGATTGGAAATGGTTTCGTTCTGTGAGAGAAAATCCTCTTCGGAAGCCCTCCAGGCCAATGCAGCTGATGGGAAAAAGGCAAACTGATTTTCCGGTCCAAATTTAGAAGATCCGTCAGCTCTACCTGTAAGGGTAAACAAATATTTGTTCATGTAGTTATAGTTGACACGTCCAAAATAGGAGTTTAGCCCGTAAGCAGTTTTGCTCGACGTTGGTGTCTGGGGGTTAGACCCTGCACCAAGGTTGTTAAAGCCATAAAAGTCGTCGGCAAACCCTCGTGTAGATGCCAGTGAACTGAATTGATCAACATGTTGCCAGGAAAGTCCTGCCATGGCCGTTAAGGAATTATTGCTGTCAAAATCTTTGTTATAGGTCAAATAGTTTTCAAATTGCCAAGAATTATAACGTGAGTTTGAGACACTTGCAGCACCATCGGGCAAGGCTATATATCTTAGGTCCTTACCTCCGTAATAATCGTTTCTTTGGTTAATGATATTGGTTCCTAAGGTAGTTCGTAATTGAAGGTTCTTATTGAATTTAATATCGCCGTAGAAGCTACCCAAAACGGTCTGGGTCTTGAGGAAATATCTACGATCGTTCGCAACCGCCACTGGGCTACCACCACCTTCCATTCCTGGATAGTGTATGTTAGATCCCCAAGTGCCATCTTCATAACGGACCGGTATAATAGGTAGGGCCTCATAAACTTGACGCATTGTGGTGATCCCACCACCTCCAAGTTGGTCTACTTGCTTTTCGTTTTGGTCGTTGTAGCTTAGGCTACCTCCGACTTTTAACCAGTCGTTAACCTCCGTATCCAAAGTAAATCTACCTGAATAGCGCTTCAGCCATGATTCTACTATAAGTCCTTCTTCATCCCTAAAACCCATAAACAGTCCAAAATTGGATTTTTGGTTACCACCTGTAAATGAAAGTTGGTGATTTTGGGTAATAGCGTCCCTAATAGCTTCATCTTGCCAATCGGTATCATAAAGTGGGTTGCCACTTCCATCAAAGAGTCTAGGGTCGGTTCTTTTTAATCTAGGGTCGGCATATCTTCCACCTGCCCATCCATCCGGGTCAAATTTTTCGGCATTGGCATATGCAATTTCCTCAACGCGAAGAAACTCTTCAGAATTTAACAGATCAAGCTTTTTAGGTAATGTTCCTATACTGAAATCCACATCATAATTAAGACGGGTTTCACCTGAAGTAGTGCCTTTTTTGGTAGACACCAGAATTACACCATTGGCACCTCTGGCACCATAAATGGCTGTCGCGGAAGCATCCTTTAAGATTTCAATGGATGCAATATCATTGGGATTCAGGTAATCTATAGGGGTACTTCCGTTAGATAAACCGGTCGCATTTAGGATAACACCATCTATTACATAGAGTGGGGTATTGGCGATACTTACTGAGGTATTACCACGGATTCGTACAACTGTTCTACCCCCTGGTCTTCCAGAGCCAGAAGTTATGTTCACACCTGCCACCTTACCGGCCATGGCCTGGTTCAATGAGGATGCGGGTCTTTCCGCCAATTCTTCTGATTTAATTGAGCCCACGGCACCGGTAAGGTCACTTTTCTTCTGGGTACCATACCCGATCAAGACTACCTCATCCAATCCAGCGGCACTTTCTTCCAAACTAACCGAAATAGTAGTTTGTCCATTCAGAGGAATTTCTTTGGATGCAAATCCTATGTAGGAAATAACTAGGGTTGTATTCTGATTGGCTACATCTAGTGAAAAATTACCGTCAAAATCGGCTGTAACCCCATTGGTGGTTCCTTTTTCCACAATGTTTGCCCCAGGTAAGGGGGTGCCGTCAGCATCGGTAATGGTTCCGCTTACAGTTTGTTGTTCAACAGTATTATTTAAGGGGGCAATGGCTTTAATTGTTTTGCCCGTTTTTAAAATAATCTGCTTGTTCTTGACGCTGAAATAAATATCCGTTGCTTCAAATAAATCTTCCAAAATATTTGATATAGGCTCTTTATTCACGTTAACGGAAACAGTTCTCTTTAAATTCACCTTTTCATGGTTGTACAGAAACCTAAAATCCGAAAGGGATTCTATTTCATTAAAAACCTGTTGAACACTCACGTTTTTAAGGTTTAATGTAATTTTTGTGTTCTGTCCGTATGTATTGGCCTGAATTTTAAAAAGAGAAACTATTAGTAAAAGTGTAGTTAGTTTCATCTTTAAATGATGTTTGCTTAGCCAATCCACATGGAAAGGCCTGACTAAATTTAATTTTTTCATACTTTTGTAAAGTTTTGGTGATTAAGCATTTCGTTTGTTGATGTCACTTTCTTATGCCGGGAAATGCGTCAACATTTTCCGGTTTTTTTGTAAAAGTGATTTTTCTAGTGCACTTGTTTTAGTTGGTTTTCATTGGCTTCCTTTTTTTTTAATTAGTATTGATATTGAGTATTATAATTTTAGAACCTTCATTAATATATTCAAAGGGAGTATCCTCTTTGAAAGCTTCTAGAATTTCTTCTATGGTCTCATGTCTAAATGTGGCCGTATATATCTGATTTTCCAATCGGCCACTTTTATCTTCGATGGTAATATTAAAATGTCGTTCCAATTTTGTCCTAATACTATAAAAGGGGGCAGCTTTAAATACTAGATATCCGTCTTTCCATGCGGTATATATATCCGTATCTACTTCCTTTATGGTCATTGTATTGTTGATTTTGTTCCAGGAAGCACTTTGTCCAGGTACTAGTTGGGATGCAGAATGTGTTTTTATGTCCGCACCTTCTTTGTACAGGACTACGGCACCTTCCACCAATACCGTATTGATGTCCTCATCTTCCGGATAGTACGATAAGTTAAATTGGGTACCTAATACCCTTATGTTCATTTGGTCCGCATTTACGATAAATGGGTGAGCTATATCTTTGGCAACATCAAAAAAGGCCTCTCCTTTTAGGAACACTTTCCTTTCTTCTCCTGGCAGAAAATTCACTGGGTACCTAATGGAGCTTCCAGAATTCATTTTTACTTTGGTGCCATCTGATAAGACGAGGTCGAATTGGCGACCATAGGGCACATTTAAAGTATTGTAGATCAGCTTTTTTTGAGTTTCAGCACCAGTGTATTGTAATGAATTTCCCTGTTGTGAAGCAATCAGATTTCCGCTTTCAGTGGTAATTTTTCTTTCCCCATTTTCTGAGATGGTCTCAACACTACCGTTGTCCAATTGCAAGGTTATTACATCAGAATTTAGGTTGTTATCAATAGTAATTGGCACTGAGGCTGATATAGTGTTCTTTTGATTAAAAAAGTAAACACCCACCAATAGGATTAGGGTCGCGGCAATGCCGGACCAATAATTTCGATTGTAGCTGGGTACTACTTTCCTAATTTTTTTTTTGTTTTCAAGGTCTTCTATTTTGTAAAGTATATTCTGCAATAGAATTGTGGAATCCTGTTTTTTCCTTTTTTTGAGGGGCAAATTTCCCTTTTTTACATTTTCCCAGTGTTTGGCCCAAATTTCATTTTTTATTATATCCAGATCAGCGCTAATAATAAGCTCTGTTAGACAATCCAATTCCTTTTTGGAAATGGTATTGTCTACCAATTTTTGGAAGAGTTTATCCAAATTGTTCTCGTTCTGCATTTACAGTATTTTAATAGTAGTATTATGGGCTATATAAGTAATACACCTCAAAAATGATAAAGTCCCAAATTAAGAATGTATTTTTTGCGAAATAGACAGATTAGACGAAAAGCAGTAGACTTATTAGAAAAAAATATAGGCTGTCTGCCATATAAGGTTTCAATTCCGTCCTGATGATTTGTAGTGTTTTCCAAAGGTGGTTTTTCACCGTTTTTTGTGTTATTCCCAAAAGATTGGCTATTTCCTCATTGCTTTTGCCCTGTTGTTTGGATAGAACAAAAATACTTCGCTTTTGAGTGGGAATTTGTTGAAGGATATCATTTACTATGTCCTCGTATTCACCGAGTAAAATAGTGTTTTCTGTTTCCTCATTTAAAAAGCTAATGTTTTTCCAGTATTCTTTCTTTAGTGATTCTTGGTTGGCAATACTTCTTAAATAGTTATATGTTGAATTTTTTGCAATTGTAAATAGGAAGGCATCAAAAGAATACTCAAGATCAATTGTCTCTTTTTTTGTCCAAATTTTAATAAATACTTCCTGTAATATCTCCTCAGTAGCGTAATCCGACTTCGTGATCGAGTGTATGAAATAATATAGCCTTTTTTCATACAGTTCAAAAACAGCCTTGAATGCCGCCCTGTTTCCTTTTATTAAGGAAGCTAACAATTGGCTTAATGGTTGTCCTGACATTACGAAAACAATTAAAAGATTTTTTTTATAAAACTTATGGTACGTTCTTCCCAAAAAATAAATAACACCTAAAAGGTAACGACCGAAATTAAGAGGTATTTTCTTTCATTTCAACTAATAATTGAACATTTAGCAATACTTTTTTTGCCAATTTTTAATCCGTGTAAAAAAAGATGTATATTTAAAATCTCATTAAGCTTTTCGTTATTTATCTTTTTTTTATGAAATTACACCTTCTTAATAGGGCCAGTCTTCAGAACAGTTCCTTTACTGTTACACAAAACAGTTATTCCCATTTCTTGAAAATTTGGCATTATCACCCGGAATTAGAATTAGTTTACATTGCAAAAAGTACAGGAACCCGTTTTATCGGAGACGGGATTGAGAAATTTTCAGAAGGTGACCTAGTGCTGATTGGTAAAAACCTACCGCACATGTGGCTAAATGATGAAGTGTATTTTGAAGCTGATTCAGACTTGGTTTCCGAAGCCATTGCTATTCATTTTAAGGAGGATTTTTTAGGTTTGGGATTTTTCGAAGCCATAGAGATGAAACCTATATTACAGTTGATAAAAAGGGCGGCACAAGGAATCAAATTTTCAAATATCGACAATAAAATTATTGAAAGAATTAAGAAATTGCACAGCCTTGAGCCATTTGAAAAAACAATTAAGTTGGTTGAAATTTTGTATAAATTGGCCAATCATGAGGAATATCAGTTAATGTCTAGCCCTGGATTTTTAAATTCCTTTAATAAAACAGATAATAAAGGTTTGGATGAAATTTATGAGTTTGTATTCAAAAATTTCAACCAACCTATAGGTTCAAAGGATGTGGCAGAAATTGCCAAAATGAACCCTTCGGCCTTTAGTAGGTTCTTTAAGCGGATCCATAGAAAAACGTTTACACGTTACTTAAATGAAATAAGGATTGGGTACGCGTGTAAATTACTTATAGAGAATAAGAATAACATTACTCCGGTTTGTTACGAGTCTGGCTTTAATAATATTTCAAATTTCAACCGTCATTTTAAGTCGATTACAGGTATGTCTCCCTCAGATTATGTTAAACTTCATACTCAAAATTAACAATAATCACATTTTCGGTTAAAAAAGTATCACAATTGGTGCTTCTAGTGGTGGTTATAAAAAGGGGTTGGATTTAGATTTGTTTCTTTAATATTATTCCAAATGAACAGCAAAATAATTATTACGGATGTTTTAGTTAAAGACGTCCGATTTCCTACCAGCAAATCGTTGGATGGATCAGATGCCATGAATCCAGACCCGGACTATTCCGCGGCCTATGTAATTTTAAAAACAAATCACCCCGATGGGTTAGAAGGGCATGGGTTGACTTTTACCATAGGTAGGGGCAATGAACTATGTGCTGCGGCAATTCATTCTTTGGCACCATTGGTAAAAGGTAAATCGTTAGGTAGTTTTACCGCTAACATGGGAGCATTTTGGAAAATGATTACCGGCGATAGTCAGTTGCGTTGGTTAGGCCCTGAAAAAGGGGTAATTCACTTGGCTACAGGTGCAGTGGTCAATGCCGTTTGGGATCTTTATGCCAAGGTAGAAAAGAAACCTCTTTGGCAACTCTTGGCAGATATGACGCCGGAAGAGTTGGTGTCCTGTATAGATTTCACTTACATTACGGATGCCATTACGCCGGAAGAAGCATTGGAACTGCTTAAGAGTAAAGCCGCTACCAAACAGGAGCGCATCAATAAACTATTACAGGATGGGTATCCTGCATATACTACCTCTGCAGGATGGCTTGGCTATTCTGACGACAAAATGAGGAGATTATGCAAAGAGGCCAAAGCGGCTGGCTTTAAGCATATGAAAATAAAAGTAGGGTCAGATTTGGAGGATGATATGCGCCGTGCTGGAATTATCAGGGAAGAGATTGGTACTGACTTAAAATTAATGATGGATGCCAATCAGAAATGGGATGTGGATGAGGCTATAACCAATATGGCGGAACTTAAAAAGTTTGATCCATGGTGGATTGAAGAGCCCACTAGTCCAGATGATATTTTAGGACATGCAAAAATAGCTAAAGCGGTGCATCCTATAAAAGTAGCTACTGGGGAGCATTGTCAGAACCGAGTTATGTTTAAGCAATTGATGCAGGCCAATGCCATTGGTATTTGTCAGATAGATAGTTGTAGGGTAGGAGGGGTAAATGAAATTTTAGCCATCCTTTTAATGGCAGCTAAATTTAAAGTTCCTGTTTGTCCACATGCGGGAGGGGTCGGACTATGTGAATATGTGCAGCACCTTTCCATGATCGATTATATAGCAATAAGTGGTTCCATGGAGAATCGTATTATAGAGTATGTAGATCATTTGCATGAACATTTTTATGATCCAGTGGTTATAAAGAATGGGGCATATATGCCACCTTCAATGTCTGGTTATAGTATTACTATGAAAGAACAATCCCTGGAGGATTATAGTTTTCCGAATGGTAAAATTTGGAAGGATGAAGTTCTTGCCAAATAAATAGGCGATAAAATAATAGCGTAAATAAGAATAATATGTCACTTTTTAGTTTAGAAAACAAAACAGCCGTAGTTACAGGTGGCGCCAGTGGTATTGGCGAAGCTATTTCCAAAGCATTTGCTGGCCAAGGTGCCGATGTGCACATTTTGGAATTTAATGCAGACAATGGAGAGCGTGTTGTTGGGGAAATTGAAGCTCAGGGTGGAAAGGCCACTTTTCACGCTTGTGATGTTTCCGATAATGCACAGGTGGCGGAAATTATTTCCGCAATTGGAGCAGATAGGTATATAAATATTTTGGTGAACAATGCCGGAATAGCCCACGTGGGAAATTTGGAAGGTACTGCCGTAGCGGATATGGATCGCATTTACAATGTAAATGTAAAGGGGGTTTACAACTGTATGCATGCCGTTATAAGTAAGATGAAGGAGAAAGGTGGGGTTATTTTAAACATGGCTTCCATTGCTTCTTCTGTAGGTATTTCGGACCGATTTGCCTATTCTATGTCCAAGGGAGCGGTACTTACTATGAGCTATTCTGTAGCAAAGGATTATTTGGATAAGGGTATTCGGTGCAATACTATTTCTCCTGCTAGGATTCATACGCCCTTTGTAGACGGCTTTATCAATAAGAATTACCCAGGGAAAGAAGCAGAAATGTTCGAAAAGCTTTCCCAATCCCAGCCTATAGGTAGAATGGGAAAACCAGAGGAGGTGGCTAATTTAGCAGTTTACCTCTGTTCGGATGAGGCTTCTTTTATTACGGGAACCGATTTTCCAATCGATGGAGGTTATATAAAATTGAACGGATAGGTTTAATTTAAACATCTGTTGTTGGGCCAATTTGAAAATGGAGCTAGATGTCAATTTGATATTTTAGTTCCATTTTAAGAATCCAGAAATAGCCCCTCCAGCAGGGTCAGGAATCATGAAGAAACAACTAGAATTAAATGAATAAATTATTTGAATACCTAGCCATCACATTATTATTAGCGGCCTGTTCCCCGAAATCAGAGCCTAATGCCTTGGTGATGCCAGTGTCCAATACCATTAAAGTCAATGAAACGGATGGTAATGATACCATTATGCTCAAGGCTGCCCATGTAGTGCCAACTCCAAACCAGTATGATGCTTTAAAGAACGAGTTTATAGCCTTTATTCATTTTGGCCCCAATACTTTTACAAGAATGGAGTGGGGTGATGGCATGGAAGATCCAAAGATATTTAATCTGCAAAATTTGGATACCGACCAATGGTGTAAGGCCATGAAGGATGCAGGAATGAAAATGGTAATTTTCACTGCCAAGCACCACGATGGGTTTGTACTGTGGCAAAGTAGATATACTAAGCACGGAGTTATGGCCTCTCCATTTAAAGATGGAAAAGGTGATGTATTAAAAGAATTGGCCGACTCCTGCAAAAAATACGGTCTTAAACTAGGGGTGTATCTTTCCCCTGCCGATTTGTTCCAGATAGAGAACAAGGAAGGATTATATGGAAATTTAAGTGAGTATACCGAAAGAACCATTCCACGGGCAGTTGAAGGAAGGCCCTTTGAAAACAGTAGCACTTTTACCTTTAAGGTAGATGATTACAATGAGTATTTCTTAAATCAGTTGTTTGAGCTGCTTACCGAATACGGACCTATACATGAGGTTTGGTTTGATGGTGCACACCCAAAAAGAAAGGGTGGTCAGACCTATAACTATCTTGCCTGGAAAGAATTAATCAGAGCTTTGGCGCCAAAGGCGGTTATTTTTGGGAAAGAGGATATTCGTTGGTGCGGTAATGAATCTGGTGGAACTAGGGATACGGAATGGAATGTGATTCCCTATCAGGAAGATCCTGATCAAATGATCAGCTTCCCGGATTTAACAGAGGAGTCCTTGGGGAGCAGGGAAGAAATATACAAGGGAAAATACCTTCATTATCAACAGGCAGAAACCAATACTTCCATTCGCGAAGGCTGGTTTTATAGGGATGACATGGATCAGAAAGTCCGTAGTACAGATGATGTGTTCGATATGTACGAAAGATCGGTTGGCGGTAACTCTACATTTTTGTTGAACATTCCACCCAATAGGGAAGGGAAATTTTCTCCAAGAGATGTTACCGTATTGGAAGAGGTTGGTCAACGGATCAACGAAACTTACAGTGTAAATTTGCTGTCCGGAGCCAATGGACCGCAAGCTGTTTTGGATGACGACTTAACCAGTTTTGAATTGATTGGCGAAGGTGGCCAGGAGATCGTTATTGAAACCAATGCACCGATCACAACCAATAGATTGGCAATTCAAGAGGCTATTGATACGCATAGTGAACGGGTAGAAAAACACGCTTTGGACGCTTGGGTGGACAATGCTTGGAAGGAAATTGCCACGGGCACCAATATTGGATATAAACGAATTTTAAGATTCCCAGAAGTTACTACCCAAAAATTACGGATTAGAATCTTGGAATCGCGCTTTTATCCGGCTATCGCAAATATATCAGCACATTATTACAAGGCAAGGCCGCCACAACTTAGTATTGAAAGATCGGTGGACGGCTCTGTAACAATATCGCCCAAAAAGGACACTTTTGGTTGGAAACCCCATGGAGAAGATGTTATGGGAAATATAAATTCTGGCTACAAAATTCATTATACTACTGACGGTAGCGAGCCTACCTCGGCCTCTGCAATTTATAATGAAGCTTTTGAAATACCTTCTGGAGAGGTGAAGGCCGTATCAGAAGTGAATGGACAATTGGGAAGTATTGCTTCACAGCTTTTCGGAATTATAAAAAAGGATTGGAAAGTTCTTGGCGTGGATAGTGTTGATGAAGAAAATGCTGGTCAAAATGCTTTTGATGGCGATCAAAACACCTACTGGAGTTCAGAGGCAAATTCAAAAGTCCACTATATCGATATAGATCTTGGAAAGGAATATGCTGTAACTGGATTTAACTACACACCGCAAACTACCTCGTCCGAAGGGATGATAGAAAGAGGTGTCGTAAAAATTAGTCAGGACGGTAAGTCTTGGCGCAATGCTGAGGATTTTAGATTCGGAAACCTAAAAAATGATCCAACGACCAGAACACTAATGTTCCAGTCTAAATTAAATACCAGATATATCAGAATTGAATCCAAGGAAATTGCTGGGAATGGGAAAACCGCAGCTATTGCAGAATTGGATTTTTTATTGAATTAAGAGTTTGGACAAAATATCTTTTTAATAGTTAATGAAAAAAATAGCGTTATATAATTTCGTAATTGCCCTTTTCTTAATAGGGTGTTCACCAACGGTATCTGATATTTATATAACTTCCAACGGGGAGGAATTTAAAAATGGAGAATTGGTTTTTAGTTCTATTGAAGAAGGAATCAATACCGTGGCTCAACTGAGAGACGAAGGGGTTCAAAATACCTTGACCATTCACTTGATGGCAGGAGATCATCGCATTAGTTCTCCCATAAGGATCCAACCAGAACTTGGACCTTTGAAATTGATAGGGGAAGGGTCGGACAAAACAGTGGTAAAAGGTTCCAAAGTGCTGAATTCTAAATGGGAAAAGTTCAATGACCATATATGGGTAGCACAATTACAGAAGGACGACGATTTCGACCAGCTTTTCGTTAATGGAAATCAGCAAATATTGGCCCGTTATCCCAATTATGACGAAAATGGGGGACATTGGCAAGGACACGCTGCTGATGCCATATCCCCAGAAAGGATAAAAACTTGGGCCAATCCGGTAGGAGCTATAGTCCATGCCATGCATAGTGGGGAGTGGGGCGGATTCCATTTCGTTTCCACTGGGGTAGATGAAAATGGGGAGCTGATATTGTCTGGTGGATACCAGAATAATAGGCCCTCAAAAATGCACGTGAAGTATCGTATGGTAGAAAATGTATTCGAAGAATTGAATGCTCCGGGGGAGTGGTACTTGGATAGGGACAACCGATTATATTATTGGCCAACAGAGGGAGTCGACCTTGCTAATGCCCTAACAGAGGGAGTACAACTAAAGCATCTGGTGGAAGTTATTGGTAATGAAGAAAACCCTGTGACGGACATTGAAATAAGTGGAATAAAATTTGAGCATTCACAGCGCACTTTTATGGAAGAATATGAGCCATTGTTAAGAAGCGATTGGACCATTTATAGAGGAGCGGCCATTATTCTTGAAGGGACTCAAAATGTGAGTATCCAGAATTGTGAATTGACCAATTTGGGGGGGAATGCTATTTTGGTTAGTAACTTCAATAGGGACATGGACATTTCTGATAATCATATCCATGAGATTGGGGCGTCGGGAATCAGTTTTGTGGGTAGTCCCGAAGCAGTTAGGTCAGCATCGTTCCAGTATGATGAATTTGTTCCCTTAGCGGAAATGGACACCGTTCGGGGCCCAAAAACAAATAAGTATCCAAGTTATTCGGTAGCAGATAATAACTTGATTCATCGCACTGGAAGGGTGGAAAAGCAAACAGCTGGCGTACAGATTGCCATGGCCATGGATATTACGGTTAGCCATAACAGTATTTATGATGTACCAAGAGCAGGGATTAATATTGGTGATGGCACTTGGGGCGGACATATAATTGAACACAACGATGTTTTTAACACTGTATTGGAATCCGGAGATCATGGTGCGTTTAATTCCTGGGGCAGGGACCGGTTTTGGCACCCCAATCGCGAAACTTTAAATAAAATTGTGGAAGTTCAACCGGAAATGCCCAAATGGGATGCCATTCACACAACTGTTATAAGAAATAATAGGTTTCGTTGCGATCACGGGTGGGATATAGATTTGGACGACGGTTCATCCAATTACCACATTTATAATAATGTGTGTTTAAATGGGGGAATTAAATTGAGGGAAGGATTTTATCGTACCGTGGAAAACAACATCATGATAAACAATGGTTTCCACCCACATGTGTGGTTTAAGAATAGTGGGGATGTTTTTAAACACAATATTGTATTTACGGAACACAAGGATATAAGGCTACAGGAATGGGGCAAGGAAGTGGATTATAACCTTTTTCCAGATGAGCAAACCTTGTTGGAAAGCCAAAGTAAAGGGGTGGATCAACATAGTATTTTCGGTGATGCCTTATTTATCGACGCAAAAATCGGGAACTATTCCGTAAAGGAAGAATCGCCAGCCTTTAAAATTGGATTTAAGAACTTTGATATGAATAGCTTTGGTGTTGTTAATACAGCGCTAAGATCCTTGGCCGAGACCCCTACCATACCCACCATGTTTTTTGGCGATTCCAGTGAAAAGTCGGCCACATTTAACTGGTTGGGAGCTAAAATTAAAAATGTTCTTACCATGGCAGAGCGTTCGGCCTCCGGCCTCAATAAGACTGCCGGAGTTCTTATTCTTTCTATGGAAAAACATAGCGTTGCTGGAAACTCGCTACTTCAGGCTGGGGATGTTATCATCGCGGCCGAAGGAGCTGAAATTAATACGGTGGCCGATTTAATGAAGTCTTATCAGAATAATAATTGGAAAGGAAAACTGAATCTTACTATATTTAGAAATCAGAAGGAAAAAGAGATAGCTATATCAACAAAAAAATAAAGCCCCATGAAGCCATTATATAAATATATATTAATAGCATTGTTGCTCGGTGGAGCAGTCTACGGCCTTAGTTTTAAAGGTTCTGAAAAAAAGGAAAAGCGCCCTAACATTATTTATGTTTTAGCAGATGATCTTGGCTATGGTGATATTAGTCTTTACAATGCCCAAGGAAAGATTAGTACGCCTAATCTGGATGCTCTGGGATCGGCGGGAATGCAATTTACGGACGCCCATACCTCTTCTTCGGTCTGTACTCCCACTCGCTATGGAATAATTACAGGAAGGTATAATTGGAGAAGCCCCATTAAAAGTGGGGTGCTTACGGGCAATTCCAATGCTTTGATTCCAAAAAGCAGAACTACTGTCGCCTCTTTGCTTAAAAAAGAAGGTTATGAAACGGCATTTATTGGGAAATGGCATTTGGGATGGGACTGGGCACTAAAGGATTCTAAAGTGGAATCTGGGGAAGGTTGGGACCCAGGAGATTTTGATAATATAGATTTCTCCAAGAAAGTAGGTAATGCTCCCAATACCCTTGGTTTTACATATTCATATGGGCATTGTGGTTCGTTGGATATGGCTCCATATGTCTATGTGGAAAATGGAATGCCTACCATGGTACCGGATACGGTAACTGAAAGTAAGACTAAATATGGATGGTGGAGAAAGGGACCTACGTCTGCCGATTTTATTTTTGATGATGTTACCCCTAATTTTTTTAGAAAATCCTTTAATTATATAAAGAATATATCAAAAGGAAAGGATCCCTTCTTTTTGTATTTGGCGCTACCATCTCCTCACACCCCAATTCTCCCCACAGAAGAATGGCAGGGAAAAAGTGATCTAAATCCTTATGGGGATTTTATGATGATGATCGATGCCTATATGGGACAATTGGCGGCGGTAATAAAGGAAGCAGGGATTGAAGAAAATACCCTTGTTATTTTTACGAGCGACAATGGTTGCTCGCCTGCAGCTGATATCAATGAAATGATTGCCAAGGGGCATAGTCCCAACGGAATTTTAAGAGGGCATAAGGCCGATATTTTTGAAGGAGGACATCGAGTTCCATTCATGGTAAAATGGCCCGCTAAAATTAAACCCAATTCAAAATCGGACAAAACCATATGCACAACAGATTTATTGGCTACCTGCGCCGAAATAGTGGGGGTGGATTTGGCAGATACCGAAGGAGAGGATAGTTTTTCAATGTTACCTTTGTTTAGTAATCCCGCTTCCAAAGAGTATAAGAGAGAGGCTACAGTGCATCATTCTATAAATGGAAGTTTTGCTATAAGAAAGGACAATTGGAAAATGGTCTTTTGCCCAGGGTCTGGTGGTTGGAGTGCGCCGAAACCTAATTCGGAAGGGATAGAAGACCTTCCAAAATTTCAATTGTACGATTTAAGCAGAGACCCACAGGAAAAGAATAATGTTTATGGTCAGTTTCATGAAGTAGAAAGTGCAATGACCAGATTAATGGTTTCCTACATAGAAAATGGGAGAAGCAATCTAGGAGAAAAGCAAAAGAATGATCCAGAAGGCTATGGAAGTAAGGATTGGAAGCAATTGGAAGTTTTTTATAACTGATGGATTAATTTGGAAATCAAATACAACAAGTATATCAATAGTAACGCAATAAATAGAAACAGATGAAACTAATACGATTTGGAGAAATAGGTAAGGAAAAACCAGGTGTGCAATTGGAAAATGGCACCCGATTGGATGTATCTGCCTTCGGAAGGGATTACAATGAGGATTTCTTTGGAACAGACGGACTGGACCAATTAAAAAAATGGTTGTCAGAAAATGAAAGCAACTGTCCTAAAGTGGATAGTAGTGTCCGTTTGGGAGCTCCCTTGGTTAGACCTTCAAAGATTGTTTGTGTGGGTCTAAATTATGCAAAACATGCTGCAGAAAGCGGGATGGCGGTCCCTAAAGAGCCGGTATTGTTCTTTAAGGCAACTTCTGCTATAGTAGGGCCTAATGATGATGTTATCATTCCAAAAGGAAGTGAAAAAACAGATTGGGAAGTTGAATTGGCCGTGGTAATTGGTAAAAAGGCATCTTATGTTTCGGAAGAAAAAGCGTTGGACCATGTTGCCGGATATGTGCTGCACAACGATTACAGTGAGAGGGCTTTTCAAATAGAACGTGAAGGGCAATGGGTAAAGGGCAAAAGCTGCGATACCTTTGCACCTGTAGGACCATTCATTGCTACGAAAGATGAAATTAAAGACCCTAATAACCTGAACTTGTGGTTAAAATTAAATGGGGAAAAGGTACAGGAAAGTTCTACCTCCGATTTTATTTTCAACATTCAAGAAGTAGTAAGCTATATCAGTCAGTTTATGACCTTGTTGCCAGGCGATATTATTTCAACAGGGACTCCTTTTGGAGTAGGGTTAGGTTTTAATCCTCCTAAATACTTAAAAGCAGGTGATGTGGTAGAATTGGGGATCGAAGGACTCGGAAGCTCCAAGCAGACTGCAAAGGCATATAGCGGTAAATAAGGTTAAGCCAATTTTGGTTCTTGCCGAATTATAGTTGACAAGTTTGTAATTAATCTGATAATCGTTCAGGTCTCTCCCGATAGCTATCGGGATGCGCTCGACCGGAAAATTTTTATTTAATACTGTAGTGTCCCCTCGAGCGGATTCGAGGGGTCATTGGTTTTGAAGTTCTCACCAAATTTGTGGTGGAAACGTAACTTTAAAAATCCAATTAGCATGAATTTCAAATTCCATGTAATTATTTTGTGCCTACTAACTACCATATATCACTCCTCAGTAGATGGACAGGAGTTGGAGTGGACCGAAATTGAAAATGGAATTTGGAAGACCAGTGTAGGGGAGCCAGAGGATATTAGCCTGTTAAAGGCAGCTGATGTGCAGCCCAAGGTTGGGGCACTCAACAAATTGCCAGCAGCTATTTTCCCTTTTCAAGAGGATAAAATTAAAACCAAGGTCATTGATGGGAAGACTTATTTGCAATTTCCATTATCCAAGGAGGAGCAAATATATGGCTTGGGACTCAATTTTAAGACGGTACATCAAAGGGGCCGTATCATGCAATTACATGTTGATCATTACGGTGGTAGGGATGATGGGCGTACCCATGCCCCAGTTCCATTTTATGTTTCCTCCAAAGGTTATGGGGTGCTAATAGATGCCGCTAGGTATATTACTGTTTATGCCGGGACAGGTGTTCGTGTAGATGCGGATGATAAACCTGTATTAAGGGATAGGAATACCGATCGGCAATGGCAGGCCCAACCTTATTCGGATGCTGTGGAAATATTGGTGCCGGCCAAAGGAACCGATGTTTATGTGTATGGTGGGACCTCACCTATGGAAGCGGTACAACGCTATAATTTATTTAACGGAGGTGGTTATATTCCTCCCAAATGGGGGCTGGGATTTACCCAGAGAGTACCAACATTATATAGTCAATACGATATAATTAAGGAAGCCAAAGAATTTGAAGACCATGATTTTCCCTTAGATTTTATTGGGGTAGAACCAGGATGGCACAGTATGTCCTACCCTTGCACCTTTGAATGGGACGAAACAAGGTTTCCAGATCCGAAAAAATTCAATAGCGAGTTACTTGACAAAGGTATTCGAACCAATTTATGGTTGAATCCCTATGTATCTCCAATTGGTTCTTTATACCCAAAGTTGAAAGATCTATCAGCTTCCCATACCGTTTGGAATGGTATTGTTCCAGATTTGATGCTTCAGGAAACCCGTGATATTTTTAAGGCACACTTTGTTGAAAATCATTTAAACTTAGGAGTCAGCGGTTATAAAATAGATGAGGTTGATGGGTATGATTTTTGGGTATGGCCAGACGTCGCTACATTCCCCTCTGGATATAGTGGCGAACAAATGAGACAGGTTTACGGTCTGTTGATCCAGGATATGACTGCTAAATGGTTTAAGGAAAGGAATCAGAGAACATACGGTTTGGTCAGGGCATCCAATGCCGGGGCCAGTGCCTTGCCTTATGTAATTTATAACGATTATTACAGTCATAAAGATTTTATAACGGCCCTAGTAAATAGTAGTTTTATAGGGGTGTTATGGACCCCAGAGGTACGTGCTTCAAAAACTGCAGAAGAGTGGTTGCGCAGAATGCAATCCGTTTGTTTTTCGCCAATGGCCATGCTTAATGCCTGGGCAGATGGTACCAAACCATGGTCCTTTCCCGAAGTGGAAGCAGCCGTTAGGGACGTGGCCAATCTAAGAATGCAGTTATTGCCATATATCTACACCACCTTTTCCCAATATCATTTTGAAGGCTTGCCTCCCTTTAGGGCCATGAATTTGGTGGATGGTTTTTCTTATGACCACGATGTGGCCGAAGGTCAACTGGATTCCACCGACAATCCTTATAAGGTGGCCGTTGAAAGTGAAATTAAAGATCAATACATGATGGGCGATAATATTTTGGTGGCTCCGATGTTTGAGGGGGAGAAGGAAAGAAAGGTAATCCTTCCGGCAGGCAAATGGTTCGATTTCTACGATGGCAAATTTGTCGGAGAAAATGAGGTGATTACAGTAGCTCCCGGATTGGAAAAAATACCATTATATGTTAGGGATGGCGGAATAATTCCAATGCGACCCGTTCAGAGACAGGCTCCTAAATTGGGAGAGAAGGTAAATCTAATCATCCGTCATTATGGTACAAAGGAAGGGGAGTTTACCCTTTATGATGATGATGGTCTAAGCTTCGATTTTGAAAAAGGTCAATATTCAAAGGTCAACATTCAAGTGAAAAGAGACAGCAAGGGAAACCTAAGGGGTGCCATAAGCGCTCCAGAAAAAGGGAAGCCTTATGGCTACAACAAAAAAGTAACTTGGGAATTTAAAACGAATTAATATCCTCCTGGAAAGGGGTTTGATATATAAAATGATATGGTTAGTAGGCTGCTACAATTTATACTATTAGGGTTATTTATAATAACGGAATCCGCTGGAGCTACCCTTCAGGATCCCATCAAAATTGCCTGCGTAGGGAACAGCATTACCTATGGTTCAGGTGTAGTCAATAAGGACAAAAATTCCTTTCCGGCACAATTGCAATCCATGCTAGGAAACCCATATCAGGTACAGAATTTTGGGGTGAGCGGAAGAACCCTTTTAAAAAAGGGAGACAAACCCTATTGGGAAACAGAGGCCTATTCCAATGCATTGGAATTTAAGCCGGATGTTGTTTTTATAAAATTGGGCACCAATGATAGTAAGCTGCAGAATCGGGTTCATTTAGACGATTTTGAGGCGGATTATATTGAATTGGTCAATAGTTTTAAAAAGGAAAACAAGAATACAAGGATAATTCTTTTACTTCCTGTACCTGCATTTACCACGGATACTACTGGGATATGGAACGAGGTCATCAAAAATAAGATAACACCAATTACCCGTTCGGTTGCGTTTAAGACCAATTCGGAAGTGTTGGATTTATATCAGCTTTTCATAAATCAGCCTGGTTTATTGCCCGATATGATACATCCTTCTTCTTTAGGGGCAACGTTGATTGCAAAGCGATTATATGAGGCGGTAGTGCAAAAGGAAATGGAAACCATAGATGCGCTAAAATCAAAGGAAATAAAAGCTCTGGAAACAGAAAATTTTAATGGTTATTCTCTTTCCAATTTCGAATATAAGGGGAACGCCTGCAAACTTGTCCGGCCCAAGAAAGTGGCGACTGGAGCTCCTTGGGTATTGCGTGCCAGGTTCTGGGGACATGAACCGCAAACTGATATCGCTTTATTGGAAAGAGGCTTTCATATCGCCTATTGCGATGTAGCTAATTTGTTTGGAGGTCCCGAGGCAATGAAGCGGTGGGACGATTTTTATAAATTAATGACGCAAGACGGGCTATCTAAAAAAGTGGTTTTGGAGGGTATGAGCCGTGGTGGATTGATTGTTTATAATTGGGCAGCAAAAAATTCTAAAAAAGTTGCTTGTGTATATGCCGATGCCCCTGTATTGGATGGCAAGAGCTGGCCAGGAGGTTTGGGAAAGGGCAAGGGAAGTGTCTCGGATTGGGAAGCATTTAAAAAGGTGTACTCACTGAATACGCAAAAGGATATTTCCAATTTTAAAGGGAATCCCATACACAAAATAAAGGCTATCGCCAAGGGTGGTTATCCCATGATGCACGTATGTGGAGCAGCAGATGTTGTTGTGCCTATCGAAGAAAATACAGCGCCTTTTGAAGCTGGAATAAAGGCGAATGGAGGTGCTATTGATGTTATTTATAAAGATGGAGTGGGGCATCATCCCCATAGTTTGGAGAACCCCAGTCCGATTGTCGATTTTATACTTAGGGCTACTGATCAAAAGTTGAATTTTGCTATAGTACCTGCTCCGAGTGCCGAATTTCGTTCCGCTGCAGGGTGGAAAGAAGGTAAAGATTGGTGGGCCCAGGCCAATGATATAGATTCATTGTGCCAGACATCAAAAGAAATTGATTTACTCCTCATTGGGAATTCCATTACCCAAGGGTGGGGTGGAAATAGGCCTAATGTCACCTATGCCCCAGGTAAAGAAGCTGCTGATCTTTATTTTAACGATTTAAACTGGATCGGTGCCGGCATTTCTGGGGATCGAACCCAACACCTATTGTACCGCCTAAATAATGGAAAATATGAAACTGCTCTACCAAAGGTAGTGGTGCTGGCCATTGGTGTAAATAATTTTGAGGATAATACAGCGGAGGAAATTGCAGAGGGTATACATAATGTCTTGGAAGTAACCAAGGAAAAATTTTCGCCTGCTACAAAAATAATGTTATTTGGCCCCCTACCCACAGGACTGGATCCAAACACGGATAGACGGGACAAATACAATAAAATTCACTCCTTGATCAAGGATTTTGGAAACGACAAAAATGTATTCTATTACAATGCAATCAGTGAGTTTTCTGATGAAAATGGGTTTTTAAGGGCAGATTTATATTCCCAGGATGGTATCCATTTATTGCCGGAGGGGTATAAAGTTTGGGCAAAATATATCAAAGAACATATTAATATAACGAAACAGTAAATACATGAAAAAGATAATACTATTAGTACTATGGCTATGGGCCGGGAATACTTATGGAGAGATATGGCTTCCTTCCATTCTTTCCGATAATATGGTCCTTCAACAAGAATCGAGTGTTACCATTTGGGGATGGACGACTTCGACCAGTGAGGAGATTACTGTTTATGGTACTTGGAATAACGAGAAGGTTACCACCAAGGCTTTCCAAGGGGCTTGGTCTTTACAATTGCCGACTCCCAAAGCTGGGGGCACCTATAGCGTTATGGTGGAAGGTCATGAAAAATTGGAGTTGAAAAATGTCCTTATTGGTGAGGTTTGGTTGGGATCTGGACAAAGCAATATGCAATGGACGCCAAAAAACGGATTGGAAAATGTAGAGGAAGAGATAAAAAACGCCAATTATCCAGAGATACGCTTTTTCCAAGTTGCACAGCAGATATCGGATAATCCTCAGGATCAATTAAAAGGAAAATGGGAGGTGTGTACACCCGAAACCATGGAGAGGTTTAGTTCCGTAGCTTATTTCTTTGGCAGGGAATTATACCAAAACTTAGATGTTCCCGTAGGCGTGATTAATTCCAGTTGGGGTGGAACGCCCGTAGAGGTTTGGTTACCAAAGGAATTGATTACGGAGGATGCCGAATTAAAAGAAGCGGCGGAAAAACTAAATGAAGTGGCTTGGTGGCCCAACAATCCTGGCTTGGCCTACAATGCCATGATTCACCCGATTACCAAGTTCAATATAGCCGGATGTATTTGGTACCAAGGGGAATCCAATAGGGTAGACCCTCTTTCCTATTATAAATCCTTTCCCTTGATGATCAAATCCTGGAGGGAGGAATGGGGTAAGGAACTGCCTTTTTATTTTGTGCAGATAGCCCCGTATAAATATGACGACCCTAAAGCAACGGATGCAGCCCATGTTAGGGATGCCCAGTTATATACCATGAATAATTTAGCCAATACGGGAATGGTGGTCACCAATGATATTGGAAATTTAGAGAATATTCACCCCATCAATAAGCAGGATGTAGGACACCGATTGGCGCTATGGGCCTTGGCCAAAACCTATGGAAAAGAGGAGCTGGATTATTCGGGACCGGTCTACAGTTCCATGGAGATTAAGAACAAGAAAATCGTTCTCAATTTTAATCATTCTGATGATGGATTAATGAAAAAAGGAAAGGAGTTACACGAGTTTTATATTGCAGGGGATGATCAAGTACTTTACCCCGCAAAGGCCAAAATTAATGGCAATACTGTTGAGGTGTCCTCCTCAAAGGTGAAAAACCCAGTGGCCGTTCGGTTTGCTTTTACCAATGGGGCATTACCCAATCTTTTCAATTCAGGGGGCTTACCAGCGTCCGCTTTTAGAACGGATGATTGGGAGTTGAAATAAAATTAAAGAATTTAGAAATGAATAGGATAAAGGTGCTTTTACTAACACTTCTTGGGGTAATAAATTTCAGTTGTCAGGAGCAGAAAAATATCAGGGAAGCCAATGGCCTATGGTATGCACAACCAGCGGCTAAATGGATGGAAGCCTTGCCAGTGGGTAACGGTCGATTAGGGGCCATGGTTTTTGGAGACCCTCAAAATGAAAGGATACAGCTCAATGAAGATTCCATGTGGCCCGGAGGTCCGGATTGGGGTAATTCCAAGGGTTCCCCAGAAGATTTAGAGCATTTCAGAGCCTTGTTAAGGGAAGGGAAACCTCACGAGGTAGATGCCGCTTATATGGATAAGTTTTCCTATAAAACGGTAATCAGGTCACACCAGACTATGGGTGATCTTTTTATCGATTTTAAAGGTGATAAAGATGTTGAAGACTATAGAAGGTCTTTAAACCTAAACGATGCCTTAATAGAAGTGGACTATAAAAGTAAGGGAGCTTCCTATTCCGAAAAGGTTTTTTCTTCCAAGGCAGATGACGTCATGGTAATCCATTTGACTACTACTGCCAAAGAAGGAATGGATTTTGACCTAAAATTGGATCGGCCGGAAGATCATGGACATAAAACCGTAACTACAACAAACCCCTCCGATTCGGAAATCAGTATGATGGGAATGGTGACCCAATTTGGCGGGGAAAAGGAATCCCAACCCTTGGAGATAGATTATGGCGTTAAATTCGAGACAAGACTTAAGGTAGAAAATACGTCTGGCGAGGTATTGGCCAAAAATGGAGCCTTGACCTTAAAAGGAGTAAAGGAGGCAACTATATTTATCGTTTGTAATACTTCCTTTTACATGGATGATTATGTTGCTAAAAATAATGCAACCTTAAAAGGCTTGAAAGGACAAACTTTTTCAGAAATATTGAGCAGGCATATTACGGATTATTCCAGCTTGTATGACCGGGTTTCTTTTGAGTTGGGGGGTAGTGAACTGGATTCCCTGCCCACGGATTTAAGGTTACAAAGAATTAAAGATGGTAACGAAGATCCTGATTTGGCAGCAAAATTATTTCAGTATGGCCGTTATCTGTTAATTTCTTCTTCTAGGCCAGGAACCAATCCTGCCAACCTTCAAGGTATTTGGAACGAGCATATAGAAGCCCCTTGGAATGCGGATTACCATCTCAACATTAACCTTCAAATGAATTATTGGCCAGCAGAAGTAACCAATCTCTCTGAACTCCATATGCCTCTTTTCGATTATGGGGATCGGTTGTTGGAACGGGGAAAAATTACGGCAAAGGAGCAATATGGTATAGGTCGGGGAGCAGTACTACATCACGCTACCGATCTTTGGGCGGCTCCATGGATGCGTGCCGATATGCCCTATTGGGGCGCATGGATCCACGGTGGCGGTTGGCTGGGCCAACATTATTGGGAGCATTATAGATTTACACAGGACAAGGTGTTTCTGCAAGAACGTGCTTATCCATACCTAAAATCGATTAGCGAGTTTTATTTGGATTGGCTTCAGAAAGATGAAAATAGTGGAAAATGGATTTCCTACCCGGAGATGTCCCCAGAAAACTCCTATTTGGCGGAGGATGGTAAACCAGCTGCTATGTCCTTAGGGACGGCAATGGGGCATCAAATTATAGCAGAGGCTTTTGAGAACACATTGGAAGCTGCAGAAGTGTTGCAGATAGATAATGATTTTATTAAGGAAGTTAAGGCAAAATTGAAAGATCTTTACCCAGGGGTTAACATTGGGAAAGATGGTAGGATCTTGGAATGGAACCAGGAGTATGAGGAGCCGGAAAAGGGCCATCGCCATATGTCGCACCTCTACTCACTTCATCCAGGGGATGCCATTACCTCAAAGAATAAGGAAGCTTTTGCTGCAGCTCAAAAGACGATCGATTTCCGACTTCAGCACGGGGGTGCAGGTACGGGATGGAGCAGGGCTTGGATGATCAATTTCAATGCACGGTTACTGGATGCCAAGTCGGCCCGGGAGAATATCAATAAATTGATGCAGATTTCCATTGCCGATAATTTGTTCGACGAGCATCCTCCATTTCAAATAGATGGTAATTTTGGATATACTGCCGGTGTAGCGGAGCTGTTATTACAGTCGCACGAAGGATTCCTTAGATTGTTGCCTGCCTTGCCAGAGAACTGGGGTTCAGGCAAGATGCATGGTTTGGTGGCCCGCGGTAATATTGTGGTTGACCTTGACTGGAAGAATGGCCGTCTGGAGAAAGTAGGTCTTATGGCCAAAAATAGCATAGAAATCCAATTGGTTTACGGTGAAGCCAATACCAATATATCTTTGGAAAGTAACCAGAAAATTTGGTTGGATTCCGATTTAAAAAAAGTGGATTAACCCTTTTTAGGGATTTTAATATATTTATTTAACAGATTACATATTTACATACATGAAGAAACTGATTACCTCCATTTTTCTATTGGCCATAACGGTAAATTTTGCCCAAGAACAAGCTCAAGATACCGTATTACATAATGAGGCGAAAATGCAATGGTTTAAAGACGCCAAATTGGGGATTTTTATCCATTGGGGCTTATATTCGGTAAATGGGATCGACGAATCCTGGTCCTTTTACAATGGCTATATTTCACACGAGAATTATTTGAAGCAAACCAAGGGATTCACCGCAAAAAAATATGACCCCCAGGCTTGGGCCGATTTAATTAAACGCAGTGGTGCCAAATATTCGGTAATTACCTCTAAACACCATGATGGCTTTGCCCTTTGGAACACCAAATATGGCGATTTTGATGCTGTTAAAAGTTCGGCGGCCAAACAGGACGTGATAACTCCGTTTGTATCCGCACTTCGAAAAAATAATTTAAAAGTGGGCATTTATTATTCCTTACCGGACTGGTCCTATAAGGACTATACGCATTTTACTAGAGATTCCATTCGATACAATGCAATGGACCAACCCCAAAGATGGAATAAATTCTTAAAGTTATATCAAGGGCAATTAAAGGAATTGTCAGATAACTACAACCCGGACTTGTATTGGTTTGATGGTGATTGGGAACACAATTCCGAGGAATGGGAAGTGCCCAAGGTTCGACAAATGTTATTTGACAAAAATCCCAATACCATTTTGAATTCCAGACTAAGGGAACAAGGGGATTACGCCACCCCGGAGCAAGGAATGCCCATCACAAGGCCAAAAAACAAATATTGGGAGTTATGTCTTACCATGAACGATTCCTGGGGTTACCAAAAAAATGATAACAATTATAAAACCACCGATCAAATTATCGGGATTTTTGCTGATGTCATTGGCAATGGCGGTAATCTGTTGCTGGATATAGGTCCTAAAGGGGATGGTAGTATTCCTGAGGAACAAGTAGGCATATTGGAAGGATTGGGTCGTTGGACCAACAAGCATAAAGAGGCTATCTACGGAACACGCTCTGGAATTCCCAAGGAACATTTTTATGGTCCTACTACCTTGTCCAAGGACCAGAATATTCTTTATTTGTTTGTTAAGGGTAATTCCAATGGGGAAGTGGTGATACGTGGGCTAAAAAACAGGATCAATCGGATTTGGGTTGTAGGTGAGGGCACTAAATTATCACATCAAGTAATTGGCAAGGTTTTCTGGAGCCATTATCCAGGGATTAACTATATAAAATTGCCAGAACATGTTCTGGACGAAAATATGACTGTTCTTGCTGTTTTATTGGATGGTAAGGTAGATTTATATCGCGAGGATGGTGCTGTGATAGAGAGTAATTAGATTAAGAAGGAAATAAAAAGTTTATGAACAGATGTTTCTTATTGTTTTTGTCAGTTACACTTTTCTTGGTTGGATGTAAGGAAAAGCAAATGGAAAAAACCCAGGAGGTTTCTTCTCAACCAAACATTGTACTGTTCTTTGTAGATGACATGGGTTGGCAGGATACCTCCGTACCATTCTGGAACCAAAGAACACCTTACAATGATCTTTATCAAACTCCAAATATGGAGCGTTTGGCCAAAGAGGGCATGAAATTTACACAGGCCTACGCCACTGCGGTATGTTCACCAACCCGTGTTAGTCTCATGACAGGAATGAATGCCGCTCGGCATAGGGTAACCAATTGGACCCTGCAAAAGGACAAATTGCAGCCCATGGAAACTAACCACAAAACACTACAATTTCCACAATGGAACGTAAATGGGATGAGTCCAGATGCCAGTACAGAGAAGGCAGTGTACGCCACACCCTTGCCTCAAGTCTTGAAGGATGCGGGTTACAATACCATACATGCTGGCAAAGCTCATTTAGGGGCTATAGGCACCCCTGGGGAAGATCCATTAAATCTTGGTTTTGAGGTAAATATTGCAGGCCATGCGGCCGGAGCTCCAGCGAGTTATTTGGGTGCCGAAAATTTTGGAAATGGCAAAGAAGGTAAGGAAGTATGGGCGGTACCAGGATTGGAAAAATACCATGGCAAGGATATATTTTTAACGGAGGCCATAACACAAGAGGCAAAACTGGCCATGGATTCCGCATTGGAAAAAAACAAACCTTTCTTTTTGTATATGGCACATTATGCAGTGCATACCCCTATAATGGCAGATAACAGGTTTGTCCAAAAATACTATGACAAAGGGTTGGATTCCACGGAGGCTAAATATGCGGCCTTGGTAGAGGGAATGGACAAAAGTTTGGGAGATATTATGGATCACCTTGATGATAGAAATCTTTCTGACAATACCATAATCCTCTTCATGTCGGACAATGGTGGACTCAGCGCTGTAGCCAGAGGAGGAGAAAAACACACCCACAACAAACCCTTGAGTAGTGGCAAGGGTTCCGCACATGAAGGAGGGATCCGTGAGCCTATGCTGGTAAAATGGCCAGGAAAAATAGCACCTAATTCGGCGACGGAGGAACAAGTCATAATTGAGGATTTTTACCCCACCATTCTGGAATTGGCAGGCGTTAAAAATTATAAAACAGTGCAGCAAGTAGACGGAATTAGTTTTGTGACTGTGCTTACAGGAAACAGTTCTCAAGGTGAACGCCCTTTATTTTGGCATTACCCCAATGAATGGGGGCCTTCAGGTCCAGGAATTGGAGCTTCCAGCAGTACCCGGGTGGGCGATTGGAAGTTTATTTACTACTATATTGACGGAAGAATGGAGTTGTTTAACCTAAGGGCGGATATAGGGGAAACTAAAAATTTGGTCAAAGAACAACCAGATAAAGCACGGGAATTGGCAAAGATATTATCGGATTATTTAAGGAAAGTGGAAGCTCAAATACCTTCTCATAAAGATACTGGAGAGCAGGTAGCCTATCCCGATGAGGTTTTGAATTCCAACAATAAGTAAAAAAGACATGAAACTAAGTTTACTCTTACTTTGTTGTTTTGGTCTTGCCTTGGGTTTTGCTCAAAATGGGGAAGACGATTTATATCTCTACGATAATTTTGGCCAAGTTTCCGAAGACAACATTTTTAAAACGGAAGGGTATTATAATTGGGGGAGTTCCATCATCAAGGAGAGGGATGGGAAATATCATCTTTTTTATTCCCGTTGGAAAAAAGAATACGGTTTTCATGGGTGGCTTACCCATTCGGAGGTCGCCCATGCCACAAGTAAAAATCCGGCTGGACCATGGAAATATAAGGAGACTGTGCTCCGCGGCAGTGGTAAGGGTAACTGGGATGCCATAACTGCACACAACCCAAAAATTAAATATTTTGAGGGGAAGTACTATTTGTACTATATAGCTACCAATATGGGAGGCAAAGGTTATACCTATGATGAATTGGTGGAAACTGCTAAAACTGGTTATACCCACCCCAACTGGAAGATTTTACGACCCAACCAGCGCACAGGGGTCGCGGTATCAAACTCCTTGAACGGACCTTGGATCAGAATGGATAAACCCTTGGTGGAACCAGCTGGACCAATTACTACACTTACCGTAAATCCGGCAATTGCTAGGGGCAGGGATGGCAAGTATTATCTAATAGTCAAAGGCGATAAGCCCAACGAAAAGAATTTTGTTAGGAACCAAGCGGTAGCTATTTCGGACCATCCAGATGGACCATTTTCAATTCAGGAAAAACCGGTAATAGATTATATGGATACCGAGGATATGTCGGTTTGGTATGATGAAGATTGGGAGCGATTCTACGGTGTTTTTCATGCCCATAACTATATAGGTTTAGTGACCTCGAAGAATGGAACAGATTGGGAAAAGGCTAATGAGTTTGTTCTTAAGAATAAAGAAATATTATTGGCAGATGGGACTGTTATTGTCCCAGATAGAATGGAACGTCCTTTTATTTATCAAGAGAACGGGGAGCCAAAAGTATTGTCGGTAGCAGTAAAAAAAGGAGATGAATCCTATACCGTCTTCATTCCTATAGTCAAAGTTGAAACCCCGATCCCCAACAAGCGGCAATTGGCATGGCAAGAGGCAGAGCTTGGTGTAGTGTTTCATTATGATCTACATGTATTTGATGGGGTAAAATATGGGCAGGGAAACAATAGAATCGATCCAGTAAAGGATTATCAAATTTTTAATCCTGAAAAATTGGATACCGATCAATGGGTAAAGGCAGCCAAGGATGCAGGAGCCAGTTTTGCCATTTTAACGGCCACCCATGAGACCGGGTTTGCATTGTTTCAATCCAAGGTAAACCCATATAGTGTTAAGGCACTGAATTGGCGGAACGGAAAAGGAGACGTTGTGGCAGATTTTGTGGCTTCATGCAAAAAATATGGCATTAAGCCAGGGATTTATCTTGGTATTAGGTGGAATTCGTTTTTGGGCGTGAACGACTTTAAGGTTAATGGGGAAGGTGATTTCAAGGAAAACCGACAGCAATGGTACAATGAGATGGTAGAAGGAATGGTCAAAGAAATTTGTACCAATTATGGAGAATTGTTTGAAATTTGGTTCGATGGTGGCGCGGACCATCCAAAAAATGGTGCTCCGGATGTATTACCAATTGTACGGCAGTATCAGCCAAATTGTTTGTTCTATCACAATGGGCAATTGGCAGAAGCCCGTTGGGGAGGATCTGAATCGGGCACGGTTTCTTATCCAAACTGGTCTACTTTTCCTTATAGGGCAACCGGTGCAGGGGAAAGCGCTAAAATGAATATTGCAGATAACAATTTTCAATTGCTTAAGGAAGGGGATGCCCATGGTAAATTTTGGGTTCCTGCAATGGCCGATGCTCCTTTACGAGGCTATAATGGCCGACACGAATGGTTTTGGGAGCCTGGGGATGAGGCCCACATATTTCCATTAGCAAATTTAATGGAGATGTATTATAAATCGGTGGGAAGAAATGCTACTTTAATTATGGGGCTTACCCCAGACCCTGATGGACTTCTACCAGAACCGGATGTGCAACGATTAAAGGAATGGGGAGATGAGATCAAAAGAAGATTTTCCGATCCATTGGCAAGCACAAGCGGTAAGGGAAATGTTGTAGAATTAAGATTGAAGGAACCCATGGAAGTAAACCACGTGGTGCTTCAGGAAGATATAGCAAAGGGAGAAAGAATTAGAAAGTATCAAATTGAAGGTTATTCAGGAGGTCGTTGGAATGTGTTGGCAAGTGGAGAGAGCATTGGCAACAAAAGAATTGAAAAATTTGATACAGAAAAATTAAGTAGATTGCGAATAAAAATTATAGATTCGGACGGTTTAGCACAGATTAGGAATATGAGTGTCTTTTTTGTTGATAAAAATGGACATTAAATGATAAAAACATGGATTTACAACTCAAGGATAAAGTAATTATAGTGACAGGGGGTTCCAAAGGAATCGGGCATGGTATAAGTGTGCTGTTGGCAGCTGAAGGCGCCATCCCAGTGATAATAGGAAGGGATAATAAAAGTATGTTGGCCGTGGTTACGGATATTGAAAAAAGTGGTGGTAAAGCTTCTTTTGCCATGGCGGAACTTACAGATCCGGAGCAGTGTAGACTTGCCGTGGAAAGTACCATTGAAAAATATGGAAAGATTGATGGTGTGGTCAACAATGCCGGAATCAATGACGGTATTGGACTCGAAAATGGCAATTATGAAGATTTTTTAAGATCTATTAACCGTAACCTTACCCACTATTATTTAATGGCTCATTTTGCGTTACCTGAATTAAAGAAAACCCAAGGAGCCATTGTTAATATAGGTTCCAAGACCTCGGTAACGGGACAGGGAGGGACTTCCGGTTATGCGGCGGCCAATGGAGGGCGCAATGCCATAACAAGGGAATGGGCTGTTGAACTCCTGCCTTACAATATTCGGGTCAATGCCGTTATTGTAGCGGAATGCTATACCCCATTATACGATCGATGGATCAAAACTTTTGATAATCCTGAAGAAAAATTAAAAGGTATTACCGATAAAATTCCGTTAGGGCAAAGAATGACCACGGCCGAAGAAATTGCCAGTACAGTTGTTTTTTTACTTTCAAATAGATCTAGTCATACTACGGGACAATTACTATTTGTAGATGGGGGTTACACCCATTTGGACCGATCAATTTCATAAAACCTAAAGAAATATTTTAAATTTAAGTATTAAATAAAATATAATAATCAACAATCCAATGAAAGACCAAAGACCACCAGTAGTATCTAAAAAGGTACTTATTCCATTTATTTTAATTACCTCCTTATTTGCCCTATGGGGCTTTGCCAATGCGGTTACCGACCCAATGGTACAGGCTTTTAAAAAAGTATTGGAGCTTTCCAATTCCCAAGCGGCTTGGGTACAAATGGCCTTTTATGGCGGCTACTTTTGTATGGCGTTGCCGGCGGCACTTTTTGTGCGTAAATACTCCTATAAAGTGGGTGTATTAATTGGGTTAGCCCTTTATGCAGGGGGAGCTTTGCTATTTTACCCAGCTGCTATAACGGAACAATTCTGGTTCTTTTGTTTAGGGCTTTATGTCCTTACCTTTGGATTGGCTTTTTTGGAAACTACTGCCAATCCCTATATTTTGGCGATGGGTGCTCCTGAAACCGCTACACAGCGACTAAATTTGGCCCAAGCTTTTAACCCAGTAGGGCTATTGTTAGGTTTATTGGTTGCTCAACAATTTGTACTTAAAAATTTACAGTCAGATGATATTGCAGATTATTCCTCATTGGATGAAGCTAAAAAAGCCTTGATCAGGACTACAGATTTGATGGTTATTCGCGATCCCTATGTTATATTGGGACTCGTAATTTTGGCCGTCTTCGTTTTAATTGTAATTAGTAAAATGCCGCAGGCCAAGGAAGAAGGGGGTATCCCAAGTTTGGGGGATACCTTTAGCGGCTTGTTAAAAAACAAAAAATATGTGCTGGGCGTAGTGGCTCAAATTTTTTATGTGGGTGCCCAGATCATGTGTTGGACGTATATTTATCAGTATGCCGAAGCTATAGGAATGTCTAGCGAGGATGCAGCTACTTACCAATTTATAGCCTTTATTCTGTTCTTGGTGGGTAGGGCCATTGGAACCTATATGTTACGCTTTATGAGCCCTGGAAAACTGTTGATGTACTTTGCAGTTGCAGCAACCATCTGTTGTTTGGGGACTATTTACATTGAGGGAATTTTTGGATTGTACTCCCTAGTAGGCATTACATTCTTTATGTCCCTAATGTTCCCCACTATTTATGGTATTGCGCTGAACGGACTTAATGAAGAGGAGTCTAAAATTGGTGCCGCCGGCCTAGTGATGGCAATTGTTGGAGGTGCTCTAATGCCTAAGTTGCAGGGAATGATTATTGATGCTGGAGGAAACGCCGTAAATGATATTCGTATTATGGGGGCTACAGAGGTGAATTTTTCCTTTATTCTGCCAACACTCTGTTTTGTATATATAGCCTGGTATGGTTTACGAGTGTTTAAAAAGTATGAACTGGCAGCCTAAAGTTAAGTGCAAATCTTAATTATGGCATTAATTAATTATCAACTATAAAATTATAAAAATGAAAAGATATTGTTTGGCTTTAGATCTTAAGGAGGACCCTGAGTTGATCAAGGCATATGATGATTACCATAAGGAAGTTTGGCCAGAGATTCTCCAAAGCCTTAGGGAGTCGGGAATAAAGGATATGGAAATCTACCGGGTGGAGACCAGGATGTTTATGATTATCGATGCCGATGAAAGCTTTTCCTTTGAAAAAAAGGCGAAAATCGATGCCAAGTACCCAGAAAATGAAAAGTGGGAGGAAATAATGGGGAAATTTCAACAATCATTGCCTTTTGCTAAACCGGGGGAAAAATGGATGCTGATGGAGAAGGTTTTTAAACTATAACCTTAGACAAAGAAAATAAAGATCATAGGATGGTACGTAAAATTTACTTTTTGGAGTTTAGAAATATCGTTAGAACAGTCATGCTCTGTTGTCTCCTATGTTTAATAAGTTGCAAAACTAAAAAGGAGCAAAGTGCTAATTCGATTGAGATAGAAAAGGAAGGTTATTCAGAAGGTTCTTTTGGGTACGACAAGGAGTTTTTGTTGGAACATTTTAAGGATTTAATAGTTCTGAAAAATGGGGAGTCGAGCATATTGATTTCCCCTGAACTTCAAGGTCGCGTTATGACGAGTACGGCTAATGGCAATTCAGGAAAAAGCTTTGGTTGGATCAATTATGATTTGATTGTATCTGGAGAAATAAACGAGCATTTTAATCCTACCGGTGGGGAAGAACGCTTTTGGTTGGGACCAGAAGGGGGGCAGTATTCCCTTTACTTCGAAAAAGATACTGAGTTTGAATTTGATAATTGGTATGTTCCCAAGGAATTGGATACTGAAACTTTCCATTTGATAGACAATAGTGAAAATTATGCTTTTTTCGAAAGGGAAATGAAACTGGTGAATTATACGGGGGCGATTTTTGAATTGAAGGTTCAAAGGAATATTAAACTTTTGGATAAGGAAGAGGCCTCTGGAATTCTTGGACTCTCAATTCCTGAAACCCTTAAAATGGTGGGCTTTGCTTCCGAAAATAGTATTACTAATATGGGGGCTGAAAGTTGGGGAAAGAAAACAGGTCTTCTATCTATTTGGATTTTAAGCATGTTTAATTCCTCGGACGAAACCACTATAATTGTTCCTTTTAAGAAAGGGGATGATGACCTTTTAGGGAACAAGGTAACAGACGATTATTTTGGGAAGATTCCAAAAGAGCGACTTCAGGTCTATGATAGTGTTTTATTCTTCAAGGCGGATGGAAAGGAACGTGGAAAAATTGGTATCTCCCCACAAAGGGCGTTACCGGTTTTAGGAAGTTATGATGCCAAAAATAAAGTGCTAACCATTGCCAAGTTTAGTCTGCCCGAGGGGGTCACAGATTATGTAAATTCACAATGGGAGTTACAGCAGTTTCCCTATTCTGGGGATGCAGCAAATGCCTATAACGATGGCCCGCTTGAGGATGGTGGACAGTTAGGCCCCTTCTATGAATTGGAGAGTTCATCACCCGCATTAGATCTCAAATCCAATGAGAGAAGCACCCATACGCATCAGACTTTTCACTTTATAGGTAATGAAGTGGAATTGGAAAAATTGGCGAAAGAGTTATTGAGCGTTTCACTCAAAGAATTAGCAAGCAAATAATAAATGAAATACCTATTCCCAACAGATTTAGTTTAAGGGATTAGGGGACTAAGGATTGTACCAAAGAGTAATAGATAAGAACAATTGTAGATTAAAAATCCATGGAGAATACAAAAGAAATCAAAATCAATACTAAATATCCATCCGTTGTTGATTTAAGGAACAAAGCAAAAAAAAGGATTCCGCAGTTTGCTTTTGAGTATTTGGATGGTGGGTGTAACGAAGATGTAAACCTACATAAGAACACTGCTGAAATACGGGACATAGAGCTTTTGCCTTATTACCTAAGTAAACATACCGGGTCTAGTATGAAGACCGAGCTCTTCGGACATGTTTACGATGCTCCTTTTGGGATTGCCCCCGTTGGCTTGCAAGGACTTATGTGGCCCAACGCTCCGGAAATTTTGGCGAAATCGGCCTTTGAACATAATATTCCGTTTATTTTAAGTACGGTGACGACCAGTAGTATTGAACGCATTAGTGAGATTACAGAAGGTAAAGCCTGGTTTCAGCTTTATCATCCAACAGAGGATAGCGTTAGAAACGATATTATTAAAAGGGCCGAGGCTGCAGAATGTCCAGTATTGGTAATTTTATGCGATGTGCCCACTTTTGGTTTTCGTCCAAGGGATATTCGGAACGGCTTGGCCATGCCACCTAAAATGTCGGTAAAGAATATTCTTCAGGTACTTGGTAAACCTAGTTGGGCATTGAATACTTTAAAATATGGGCAACCTAATTTCGAAACCCTTAAACCTTATATGCCAAAAGGATTGGATTTGGCACAATTGGGGAAATTTATGGACCAGACCTTTTCAGGAAGGTTGAATGAAGAGAAGATAAAACCTATCAGGGATATGTGGAAGGGCAAATTGGTGATAAAAGGGGTTGCCAACGAAGCCGATGCTGAAAGTGCCATTAAATTGGGATTGGATGGTATTATTGTTTCCAATCATGGGGGTAGACAGTTGGATGCCGGGGAATCTACGATTAAACCATTGACCAGAATTGCCGAAAAATACGGAAAGCAAATAAAGGTGATGATGGACAGTGGATTGAGGGGTGGACCGGATATTGCCAGGACTATGGCAAGAGGAGCGGAATTTACCTTTATGGGACGTTCCTTTATGTACGGAGTTGCAGCTTTGGGTGCTAAAGGTGGGGACCATACCATATCGCTTTTAAAAACAGAATTACAACAGGTAATGGAACAAATTTGTTGTGAAGAGGTTAAGGATTTTCCAAATCATTTAATTTAATGGTGATGGGCGTCATGCCAAATTAATGCCTTGTTGGTATAGTAGGAGTTTGGAATGGGAAACTGATGCTAATGTTTCTTTCATTGTGGGAGAAGGGAATACTGTTTTAAGCAGTCTCGGTTTTGGTACTGAGCGATTTTATTCCCTTTTTAAAGTACTTGTTTCCAGTTGGGTCTCAAAGGAAATTTGTTGAATTGCTTGGGTTGGGTCTTCTATCTGTCCAACAAGGATCCTCAATGCCTTTTGACCAATTTTCTTTATAGGTTGATGTAGATAAGGGATTGGGTCTTCCAAGAAGTTATAAGATGAATTTTGATCAAATACGACCACATTAATTTTCTTGAGTATTTTCCTGTCCAAGCTCAACATTTGCGTTAACCCTTCTTCTGCCAAGGTGTTGGTATGAAAATAGATGGCATCTACTTCGGCATCCTGTACCAATTCCATTACCACCTTTTTCATTTCTGATTTTAAGGACCTGTGATCGATTCTTTTTATGAATTCGGTATTCTCTGGCAGTCCGGCTTGTTTAAGAGCTTCTAGGTACCCTAGGTGTCTGTCCTGATAATGGTTCAGAGTTGATTCGTATAGCACAGCTCCAATTTTCTTATTTCCTTTTCCCAACAAATAATTGGTTGCCTGCATGGAGGCCTTAAAATTGTCGACCGTGACGTAATTGGTATTAAGATCATTGAAGAATCTATCGATCAACACGAAAGGGATGTCCGCTTTGGTAAGTTCGGCAATAATATCTTTCGATCCCTCTGGTGCGGCAATAATAAATCCATCGACCTGCCTCATTTTAAGAAAATCCAAAACCTTGTTGAATTTCTCCACCTTTTCGTCCGAAGATCCAAAGATTACTGTATAATCCTGTGAAAAGGCCTCGTCTTCAATGGTTCTCGCCAAGTTAGAGAAGAAGGGGTTGGAAATATCTGCTACAATTACTCCTATAGACCTTGTTTTATTGGTTTTAAGGCTCCTTGCATTCCAATTAGGATGATAGTTAAGTTCCTTTGCGACCTGTCTTATCTTTACGGCAGTTTTTTCGGATACCCTATTCTCCTTTCCTTTATTACTTAGAACATATGAAACCAAGGGTATGGATACACCCACAATTTTAGCAATATCCTTTAATGATGTTTTAGGTTTCATGTTAGTCTTAGATTAAAATTAGTAAGTTGGAGCAAACCTTAATTGTAACTATATAGTAAACAGTAGGTTATAGTTTTTTAAAACAAAAGTTCCCAAGTTGTTAAAATTACGAAATTCTTACTAAAATTCATTATTGGCATAATCTTCCGTAAATCGGGACAACAATGCTTTGTTCAGGTCCAACCTAAATTTTCAAAATAAACTAATAGTTGGTTTACTTCTCATAGATTTCGTCGGTATTTTTATTGAATATGGATACGAGGAAGCCTACTATGAATATGGCTGTAGTTCCAAAAACAATGGTCAGATACGTATGGAAGGAAGCACCAAGGGAATCTTCTCCGAATAGTGTACCGGAAAGACTCATCCATATTATGATAAGAATTCCAACTAGTACTCCAGAAAGGGCACCTTTGATATTTTTAGTTTTAGAGAATAGACCTAAAAGTAACAGTCCCAACATACCTCCACTAAAAATAGAGGATAGTTTCCACCAAGCATCCAGGGCACTTTTTACGTTAATCATGGCTATGGCAATAACGATTCCAATTACACTTATAATTGCCGATGATATATAAAGTACACGCATTCCTTCCTTGTCGGAGGCGGTCTTTTTAAAATATTTGTTGTAGTAATCCGTAAGAAAAACGGTAGCAGAACTATTAAAACTAGTAGAAATAGTACTCATACCCGCGGCAAAGATAGAGGCGATCATCAGTCCCGTTATTCCTGCAGGAAGGGCATTAACAATAAAATAAGGGAATACACTATCACTTTTATTTATATCCTGTAGCTCTACAGGTAGGGTGGCCGCTGAATCATAATAGGCAAAAAGCGAGGTGCCAATAAAAAGAAAAATCATGGAAATAGGGAGATAGATCAAGCCGCCGATCAGTGCGGATTTTTGAGCTTCTTTGTCAGATTTTGAGGCCATATAACGCTGCACATAATTCTGATCTATACCATAATTTTGCAAGTTGATGAATACACCGTAAACAAGTACTACCCAGAAGGTGGGTTCGGATAAGCTAAGGCTGAAACTACCAAGGCCAAATTTGTCATTTTGGGCAGCAATGTCGAAAACCTGTCCAGGACCTTCGGGCATATTAAAGAGAATAAAACCAACACAGACCAAGGCTCCAACAATTAGAATTATGCCTTGAATGGCGTCTGTCCATAATACCGCCGTAATTCCACCCAACATAGAGTATATAGATACTACCAAACCGGTAAATATAATTATGGTGATCATATCCCATCCTACAATTGCATTTAGGGTAAGGGCCAAAAGGTAGAGTATGGTTCCAATACGCATTAACTGGGTTAATAAGTAACAAAGGGACACATAGATTCTAGCCCAGGCGCCAAAACGTTGTTCCATATAGGTATAGGCCGAGGGACTATTTATTTTTCTGTACAACGGGACAAAATACTTTACTGCAATCAAGGAGGCTATGGGGAGGGAAAGGCTAAACGCCAACGCATTCCAATTGGATTGATAGGCATTCCCTGGAAGGGCTAAGTAACTTATACTACTAACGAAGGTTGCAAAAATAGACATGGTAACCACCCAGCCCGGGATGTCGTTATTACCCATGGTATAGGATGAGGAGGTTCTACTCTTTTTAAAAAATGAGCCTCCGAAAAGGGCTATTCCTCCTATGTAAATGAAGAATACGATTAAATCTAAACTGTTCATTGTGTTTGGCTATTTAGGTTTTGGTATTTTTTTTAAAAGTAGGATATTCACGCTACTTAAACGTTGGCTAATTGTAAAATTCTGAATTTTATTATATCGTCAAAGCCATTTAATGATAAGAGGATATACTGGATATGAGTATTCGTCACATTATCTGCTTTATCGATTAAGCAATGATAATTAATTATTTGATAATATCAAAAGAAAGTAGGTTTATTTTGAAAAGCTTGTGGTTTAATTTTTTATATCTGAATGCGAAAACCTTAAATATACTGCTGAGTATGACCAGACAGCCCTATTTTTTCGATATTAGATTGAATTACTTTCAAATTATTAGAGATCACTTCCAATTCCTTGAACTGTTTGAAGGGAGGGGCAAGATATGGGCCGCACAATCCCAATAGTGAAGCTGCTCCATTTAGTCCCTTTAAATAACCCGAGCCATATTTACTAATATTGTAAAGCATTCTTGCCACTTCCATCGCCACCCATTTAGGCCTTATCGACAATTTCATTATTTTCCTTGTAAAACTCATCAACCAAACTGAGAATTTCTGAAACTTTAACGTAGATATCACAACTAGATGTTTAGGTTAATAAATTCAATTTCAATGCTTTAGCTTTACTAATAATCTATCTTTTTTGTTACCTAAAGATTAAATATTATTAATCAAACTCAGGTTGATACAAAAAAGTTATAACTTAAGTGGATCGAAAAAACATTATTTTTTAATGAATACATCAAAAATTATCTTCATTTCAACAATTGCCTTTTTTTCAATACTATTAAGTTGCGATCCAGCTAAAAAGCAAGTTGAAAGTCCACCTCCCAACATACTTTTCTGTATTGCCGACGATGCCACCTTTAAGCACATGGGCGCTTATGGCAGCTCTTGGGTAAAAACGCCAGCGTTCGACAGAGTTGCTGAGCAAGGTTTACTTTTTACTAACGCATATACTCCCAATGCAAAGTGCGCACCTTCACGTTCTTGTATTGTAACAGGTCGTAATTCCTGGCAATTGGAAGAGGCTGGAAATCATTGGAGTTATTTTCCAACTAAATTTAAGACATATGCTGAAACGCTTAGTGAGAACGGCTATCATGTTGGTTTAACTGCCAAGGGATTAGCACCAACTGTGGCATTAACTAAAAATGGGGAACAACGACTTGTTTTGGGAAAAGAATTTAATGAAAAGAAAACAACCCCTCCCACAAATTCAATGTCGAATATAGATTACGCGGCCAATTTTGTGGAATTTTTAAATGAGAAATCAGAAGACGAACCATTTTGTTTTTGGTATGGAGGGTTCGAACCCCATCGTGAATATGAATATGGCAGTGGTATAAACAAGGGCAATAAAAACCTCGAGGATGTTGATGATGTATTCGGTTTTTGGCCAGACAATGAAGTAGTTAGGACAGATATGCTAGATTACGCTTTCGAAATAGAATACTTCGATTCACATTTGGAGCGAATGCTAAAAACTCTAGAAGACCGGGGAATGCTAGACAATACAATTGTTATCGTAACATCGGATAACGGCATGCCATTTCCACGTGTTAAAGGGCAAGCTTATGAGTATTCCAACCATTTGCCACTTGCTATTATGTGGAAAGATGGAGTAAAACAACCTGGTCGTAATATTAATGATTTTGTAAGTTTTATCGATTTTGCACCAACATTTCTTGAGCTGGCCGGTATTGAACAATCTGATTCACAAATGCAACCAATTGAAGGAAGAAGTTTAACTGATATTTTGTATTCTGATAGTGGGGAAAATATATCGGAAGACAGAGACTTTGTATTAATTGGGAAAGAGCGACATGATGTAGGTAGACCAAATGATTTGGGATATCCAATCAGAGGAATTCGCAAGGGAGATTATTTACTTGTACTTAATTTTGAGACAGACCGCTGGCCTGCAGGAAATCCGGAAACAGGTTATTTAAACACGGATGGAGGTGCCACCAAAACTCAAATATTGAATGACCGAAGGATATTAGGGGCAAATAAGTATTGGGATCTCTGTTTTGGGAAACGCCCCAATAAAGAGTTATACAATGTAGTCGATGATCCGCTTTGCATTAATAATCTAATAGACCAGCCCGGATTATCAGATACTACGGACAAGCTAGAAACACAATTAATTGAAGAATTAAAAAAACAAAAGGATCCTCGCATACTTGGAAATGGGCATGTTTTTGATGAGTATCTGTACGCAAATGAAGCGGACCGAAATTTTTATGAGCGCCAAATGAAAGGCGAAAACCCAAACGCCGGTTGGGTCAACAAAACCGATTTTGAATCGGCAGAGATGACAAAATTGTTAAAATGAAATAATAAGGATAAAGCAAATAATCTTAAACTGCACTAAAAATAATAAGATTTTTCAGATTGTTTGGGTTAAGGTCTTTGAATGGATTTTAACAAGGGATCTCCAATCTCTTTCATTTTTCTATAGATTTTTTCAGTCAACTCGCTGATAACTTCATTGATTTCATTTGAATTTTGCCCAATTAAATTAATCCGTTCCTCTGGGTCTTTGGACAGATGGTAGAGTTCATCCCGAGTAGTATCCTTAAAGTCTTTTACCAACTTCCATTCAGTAGTGCGATATGAACGCATCAAAGCGGTACTATAATTAATCATACTGTACTCAGCGTAAAGATCATTACCCCAGTTTTCAAGTTTTTCTCCTTTCAAAATTGGGACTATACTTCTCCCCCTCAAAACCTTTCCTACGGGAATTTTGGCTCCTGCCATTTCCAACACAGTTGGATACCAATCCATATTAGTAAAGGTCTCCTTTACTCGTAATCCCGGTTTGATAACACCAGGCCACCGGATTATTACAGGAACATGAAGTGACTGGTCATATAGATTTGGGCGGGAATTGATAGCTAGGTTTTCGGTTGCGGGGTGCTCTTCCTTCGTGATCCAATACCCATTCCCCTTGTGCTCAATTCCATTATGCCCCATATTATAACCATGGTCAGATGTGAATATCACTATCGTGTTTTCAGACAAGTCCAAATCCTTTAATTGCTTAATTAGCTTGCCTACACTTCTGTCCACTCCAGAGGAACTGGCCATATACTCTTTCATCTTGGTTTTGACTTTAACAATGTCCAGATTGGGATAATCAGGATCTGGGATTTCCATATCCTGGTCTTCATAGGGAGCCCAGTCCTCATCAGCTACCGGTAACCATTTACTATGAGGCGATCTATAGTGAACACTAAGTAGAAAAGCTTTCTCTTTATTATTTTCCAAAAACCGCAAGGCTCTATCAGTCAAAATATCTACTGTTAATCCCTTCATTTTACGGACGACCCCGTCTTCTTCCAGATTGGGATCTATAGGCGACTCACCTCCACCCGTAATACCCATAAAATATTGATATCCTTGGTTAGTGGGATGAAATCGCTGATCAGCACCTGGTTCTGTCCAGTCGCCCAGATGCCATTTCCCTACTAAGCCTGTTTTATATCCCGCTAATGAAAGTACTTCAGGGAAAGTGATACTGTCAGGGTCTAGCCCAATTGGATTATTAGGATCATACAACCTGTGGCCAGGCTGAGGAATAAAATCCAAAATCCCATATTCTGATGCATACTGGCCAGTCATCAGAGAAACTCTAGCTGGGCTGCATACAGGTGTGGTGACAAATGCATTTTCAAAAAATGCACTTTGTTTTGTTAATAGATCAAGATGCGGCGTAAAAGCCTGGCTATTCCCGGATGCTCCCAAAGTCCAATATGCCTGGTCATCGGTATAAATGAACAGTATATTTGGCGTTTTAGACTGTGCATTTAAAGCGAAACAACAAACACATAAAATTATTTGAATGTATTTCCCTATTGTACCTTTACATAATGTCATAAAACAATAGATTATAAAAGTTTTCTGAATTTCTTAATACGATGAAAAGTTAGGAAATTTGCATCATGATTATTATGAGCCCCACCAACTCCGTCATCGTAGGCTGTTCTTGAAAGAAATAGGATATCCTTTCCTTTTACCATCCAATCAACATATTGAAACCCATGATTTGAAACATCTGGATGCTGTAAAATCACCTTTCTTTGATTCCATTGGACTAAATCCGGGGAAGAAAATAATGCCAAGGTATTTCTAATCTTAGCAGGATTTGTGCCTTCATTATCCTTTTTTATCCCTTCAGGGATTACATTGGCTAATGTCCAATACAGTCCAGAAGGCTCATCGTATTTGATGATAAATTTTTTGCTGCCTCCTGGGAAATCCTTAAAGCCGGTATTGATATCAAAAGAAGCATTTTTACCATCAGCACTAATTTTAACAAATGCTGCTTTTTCCTCTAATGTAGAGCGATCATCAACACGCAATATATCCCACATCTGTCCATCCTTATCTACGACAGCATTGCCTTCTAACCAGCCGCCAAAATTTCCATCAAGGTAAGTTGGGTCATAGTATAGAATGTTACTGGACGTCCAACTATCAGCATTCAACAAATCGGAATCTATAGGAGCTGAAAGCATAAATGCGCCATATCTTTTTCCCCATTTTTTAATTGGGCCCATAGCACTTTCCATAGCTCTCCAAATTCTGCCATTATACGTAAGAATTGCCATAGGTGCACAATGATATTCCCCTTTTAAGATTAAACCGTTTGTAGCATTGCTTGGGTTGGTCCAGGTGTTCCCTCCATCTTCTGAAAGTCTGACAAGCGTATTTCCATGATGTCTGTCAGTGCCTAAAAACCAAAGCTTTCCTTGATTGACAAAAAGCTTAGACCAAAATGCGCCATCAATCTCGGCCATCTGGCTCCAGGATTTACCTTTATTTTTAGACGTGTAAATTTTGGAAGTTGCTCTCAGATGTTCATTGGACTCAGGTCCAAAAAAATCATGAGAAGCAACATAATTCCCATTTGGTAGAATCGCCAAACTAGGGGAGCCAATATATTTTCCTGAAGATGCAGGGCTATAGGCCACGACTTTTCCTGGCACTTTTGAATCGTCGTATTGCTGGGCAGTTAAGGAAACACTGCTAAAAAGGTAAATTAGAATTAATGTGATTTCTTTCATTTTGGTTAATTGTTACAAGTATTTATAGTGGAAATTTTTCTGTTATTAGAGCTGACCTTGCGGGCGAGCGTAAATGAGGGGAATAATAAGTGTCGGTCTTACTTGCCAATATTCCTCATCTTAAATAAGTCTATTAATGTTGTCATAGTACGTATTTATTTTTTCCTCGTAGGGTTTTACAATCTACTTCATCTTTAAGTCGTTCAAATCCGTAATCTTAATTTTCAACACTTCTATTTTCTGTTTGGTTCCAGAGAAGGCAATCAAAATATATCCTTCATGCTCAATTACATTGGGGTAATCTATTTGTCGCCCCCCCATTAAGTAGCCCATTTTTGTAAATACCATGCCATCATCGCTAATTGACAGGGCAATTGGATCTCGTTTTGTTGGGTGAGGGTTGGAAACCAATATGTACTTACCATTGCTCAATCTCATACCATGAAATTTGGATCTTGCATCGGGAAAATTAGTTTGAACAGGTTTCGACCAAGTACGGCCGTTATCTGTGGAAAATGCCCTATATAAATATCCGCTTTGCCGATTATCGCGAAACAGCGCCATGAGACTTTTTTCATCCGGAAGAACCCACCAATAGGGCTCTTCTGCGGCTAATTCACTAGTCGTGCCCAAAACTGGAAAAACTTTCCAACTATCTTTTCCGTCGATTCCACCAACCATAAAGTCTACTCCTTTAACTTTATAGTCATGGGATCTTCTTGACATCATCCATTCTCCAGATGGAATTTTTTTTGGAGGGAAGTTATTTATTGCGTCATCCATAATAATACCATCATCTTTCCACATTTGGGCAGTTTCATCCCATTTAAAAGCCCTTAACTCAAGGCTGGGTCCAAAAAATCCTGCTGCCTCATCTGAGGCCGCCAACGCCAGAAGTTCTCCCTTATATTGCCAAAAACCTCTTGCAATCCAGCGCATTCCTTTAGGGTTTCTAGTATTATAAAATTCTGAGGTAGGGCTTGAGTTCGCTAGATATGGAGTCATTATTTTAGGCTCGGTCCATTCGATTCCGTCCGGACTTGTGGCATATTTTACCACTTGCCCCACTCGGTCCTCCACACCTGGACCCTCACTCCACATTAGCCAAAATTTATTCGCATGGAATATCAAATAACTATGCTGATTTACACCTCCTTTAAAGGTTTTACCTGAAAAGATATATTCTGCGCTATTGCCTTCCTCCTGTACATTGCTCACTACCACATGTTCATAAGGAATCTTGGGTAGATCACTAAAATTAATATCATGTGGACTTTTAAACCAGTCGCCTTGCAACATCAAACCTGAAGTAGGATTGGTGTTTGGGTCGGGATAATTTTGTTGACTTTTACAACCCAAAATCATTACCAAAAATACACCGATGACCATGATCGATTGAGCTATAAATTGGCTGCAGGTTAATAGGTTCTGTTTTCTGTTTTTCATTTTTGATGGTAGTTATTTACAAAATATGCTGAAATTGCCTCTCCAAGTGTAATGGCCTCCGCCCGATAACCGGATTGTGTACTTAAGGGAGTGCCCATGTTTACCTCCAATGTCAATGAGACAACATTGTCTGTCGTATTATTATTTACCCATTTAACCGCATTTTCTTTTCCTGTTACCTCGCTTCGCTCACTGAAATGAAAATGGGTCATAGACTGTGTCAACTTGGCCATTTCATTGAATGGCTTTGCGTCCAAGATTTGAAAAAATTTCAACCTATTTTGTCGTTGTTTTGCACTGGACAAATCCTTTGCTAAAGGCACAATAAAGTAGGGGTGGCTAGAATTTCCAGGACCATGAAAATCAATGAATAAATCCATTTTTCCATTTTTGGCCCATTGCGCTAGTTGTAACTTAGATTCGGTCATTTCAGGCCAGAATGAGGGTTCCTTGTCCCATCCACGGTTATGGTCGTGTGGTTTCTGATTCTTTCCGGTTCTACCCTCTACAACAGAATCTACATCTACAATGGGCAAAATAAATATTTGTGAAATTCGTCTTAATGCTTTGGCCTCTGTGCCATTGGACATTAACCAGCACATAAGTTCATGTAAGACCCAACTACTTCCCGATTCAAAGGCATGTGCTCTGGCCTGCAGCCAAATACCATACTTAAAATCTGAATCAGGCCCTGTATTTTTGAGTAAAAATGCGCTGACCTGTCTTCCTTTTTTTGTTCTGCAAAAATCTAGAGTTTTGATGTCCGGATAAGTCTTTACCTTTTCGGCCAGAATAGCGTTAATGTGCTCGGGCGTATAAGGCAAATCATAGGAAAACCATGTTTTTTCCCCTCTAATGATATGTTTAACAACAATAAAGTCTTTGCCGTCTATAGTTTTTATAATCCCAGAATTGGTAAGTCCCCAATTTTTTTGGTCATAACTAAAAAACAATTGATTATTAGCCCCTGCCCCCAATTCCAACTCCAGAATAATTTCATCTTTTAGATTAATTCCCTCAACCATAAAGTGCCACCAGATTTTACTCCAACCCCCACCACCTTCATCATGGGCACTAATTCGAATAGTATTCGATTCTTCATCCTGGATAGTAACTTTTCCGCCCCCGCTGACAAAATCAGTTGAAACAAATATTTTCCGATCATCATTTTGTCCTTTACCAAATAATTTTACTGGAATTAAGCTTGGGAATAGAGTAACAGAAGCTGAAATAAAACTGGTTTTCACCATAAAATTTCGTCTACTTACTTTATTGCTGGACATATTTAAGTTCTAGATGGCTATTAGATTCCTTGGAAGTTGTTCTTTGGTCCAATAACTATGTACATATTATAACTGCTTTGGATCTATAACTACATGTTTTACGGATTGCCTTACATAGGTATAGGTGATATGCACCAAGCCATCGGTTGTTTGAATTATGGCCGGGTAGGAATATCCCGATTCGGCAGGAACATTTTCCAAGGTCATGACGGGCTTCCAATTAATGCCATCATCGGATATGGCCAGATTTATCATGTTTCTCCCCTTAGGTTCTTTGCCCTCCTTTGTGGTGTGATTGTAAATAAGCAACTGCCTGTTATCCTTTAGGGTCACGGCATCGGTTCCCGAATTTGGGTTTGGAAGTTCGGTAGCGGTCATTTTACTCCAAGTCTTGCCTTGATCCTCGGACCAACTCTGGGAGATTACATTTTGTCTTGTTCTGCATAGCACCTGCATTTTACCATTGGGATAGGTAAGTATGCTGGGCTGTATGGCATCAAATTCCTTTCCGTCGTTAATAGGGCCTACAACTTCCCATGTCTTGCCATTATCCTTGCTTATTTCAAAGTGCACCATCCAATCTACATCCCCATCTTCCAATTTATATTCGGCACTTGTGGGTGAGATTATGGTTCCGTCTGCCAACTGGATGGGCTTGTTTTTGATGGGGCCCAATAGGTGACCAATTTTTTCGTCAGTTCCCATTTTTTCCGGTTTGGACCATGTTTTTCCACCATCGGGAGAAGTCATTACCATTCCCCACCAAGTCCGGGGGTCAGGACCCACCTTGTAAAACAACATAAGGGGGCCTTCAGCAGGCTGAAAAAGAACAGGGTTCCAGGTTGGATAGCGAAGTGTGTCATCTTGTACGCCATTGACTACTTCTACCGGCCATGACCATTTTCCATTCTCCATTCTTGACACCCAAATACCAACATCCGGATTTTTCTCATGGCTGCCCGCAAAAAATGCACTCACGAGACCGGATGGCGTTTCCACTATGGTAGAGGCGTGGCATTCCGGGGTGGGTTTGTTGTCCAAGGGGTAGATCAGCTCCCCACTAAGGTAGGCACCTTGCCCTGGTTGGGATAATGGAGGTAATGTGAAATTACCTGTAATGTCGTTGCTGCTTTTGGTTTCTTCGGTTATGATGTTTTTCTCCGCTTTATTCTTACAGGAGAAAATCATAAATGTCAGTACTGGAAGGAAATAAACAATACGTTTCATAGTTATCTGTTGTTTTACTTAGTTGTATTCAATAAATGGGAACTTTTGTTATTTGTACGTTATTAAAATAAGGCGTATTAATAAGCTGGAGGGTTCCAAATGGTAGCGGCGATATATCTTTCCGGACCTGTTTCCATGTCCATATAATAATAGAGGGCTACAATTTTACCGTCTGCTCGTTGCACTACCCTGGGATAGCCAAGATCTTTTCCAGAACCGTCATCACGGAGCACATAATCTTTGCTCCAGGTTCTTCCATTGTCATTGCTAATTTTTGCCCTAATTTCACTCTTGTCCCGGTTGTTTTTGATATCTACTTCCAATGCCCTGTAACCATAGATCAAACATATTCTTCCATCTTTCATTTTTACCATGGCGGGAGGATTTCCCTGTCCGCAATTTTCTACTGGGTTGGCCAAGGCGCTCCAAGTTAATCCATTATCCTGGGAAAGGTAGGCATCGATAAATTGTCCTGATTCCTCTCTTCTGCGAGTGGTTACCAAAATTTCTTTGTTGGATAATCTTACGGAGGCAGGCATGATGGAAAATCCAGCGGGTTCAGGTCCGATCCATGAAACGAAGTCCCAATTTTTACCACCATCAGTTGTTTTTACACACAAAACGCGACCCTCTTTCCCGTTGGCTTTGGCCGCGGTAAGAAATAGCATGCACTCATTTTTACCATCAATAATATAGTCGGTTCGTGCTCCAATTCCAGGCGTATTAAAATTGGGCAAGTTATATGGGCCTTCCCAATCACGTCCCCTGTCGTAGGAATACCAAATGCGGGATTCGGCACCGTGGTGGTCCGTCATGCGTACCGTAAATGCCAGATTGGGGTCATTAAAGTTTATGGGTTTCACAGAAACTGGTTCAGGAGCTTTTACGTCCTTTCTCATTTGCCCATGATAACTCCCATTATCAGGAACTACGAGATCTCCGTCTAATGCCCCAGGGTCTTCTACAGTCCAATTCTCCCCGCCATCAAGACTTCGGGCCAGCACATGAAGCTCTGGATTTTCTTTGTCGAAATTATGTCGGTCTGGTCCCAAATCCTTATAGTGTCCCTTGGAAAATCCTACCAAAATTTCATTGCCCCAATTCCATACACCATGATTTGCCGGCCAGCCGCCGAACATGCCCGGTTCATAGTATACTTTTACATGCTTAACATTTTCCTGGTCAACCTGACCATAGAAATTTGCTGTGCAGAATATGGACATAAGTGTTATGACCAAGGTATATTTAATTTTCATCATGTTTTTAATCTAAAGATTTTCCTACCGGACTTATTACCTCCTAATTTTCTTAGTAGAGGGGTCCGTAATTCTCACATGCCCTGTAATCAGCGGCTTCTTGGTCCATTCCAAAAGAAGCCCAATCCTTGGGTCTAAATATTCTTTCAGGTTCAACATTGTGCATATTGACCGGAATCCTAAGCATGGAACAAAGTGTTATTATTTCGTCTCCAAAATGACCATAGCTGAAAGCCCCATGGTTGGCTCCCCAATTGTTCATTACACTATAGACATCCTTAAATGCTTGGTCATTGTTTAGTCTTGGGGCGAACCAAGTTGTGGGCCAGGTAGGATTAGTCCTCTCATCCAAAGTTTTATGTACTTCTTCAGGTAGCGCTACCGTCCAACCCTCAACAATTTGCATTACGGGTCCCAATCCTTTTATTACATTGATCCTACACATGGTTACGGGCATTTCACCTTTGGTGACAAAATGGGAGGAGTACCCTCCTCCTCCAAAATATTCATACATAGCTGGTGGCCAGTCTGTGGCTTCCAAGCATTTTGCAGCTTCCGATTCCGAAATTTCCCAGAAAGGTTTCATGGCTGGTTTCCCATTTATTTCCTGTTGTCCAGTACCATCCAGGGTTGAAGAACCCGAATTGATCAAATGGATTATTCCATTGGCCGCTTTGCCCTGGAGTTTATGACCGGTTACCCTTTCTATGGAAGCCGGACTCCAGAAGGTTCTTACATCAGAAAACATTTGCGCCCGGTTCGTCAATAGGTAGCCAAATAGCATGGAGATGCCGTTAAGGCTGTCATTTTCGGTGGCCATCATGTAAGGAGGACGAATTCCGCTCCAATCGAAAGAAGAGTTGAGGATCGCTTCCATAAAATCGCCATTGGGCATGTAATCGTTCCATTGTCTTTGACCTTGGAATCCTGCTGCAATGGCACCGTGGCCCAAGGCTTCCTCTCCAAAGCCCAATGCTGCCAGTTTAGGATTACCAATCATTAAATCTCGTGAAATCAATGTCATTTTAACAACGGTCTCCCACTCTTCATCCATACGTTCCCTGGATTTCTGTAGGTCTTTGGCGTTGTAGTTTTTACCTTCCTTGCAATGCTCTTTGGTCCATTTTAATGCTTTTTCAAATTCTTCCGGATCAAATATATTGTATTGCATCCTACGGTTTACTTCGCTCATGTCCACATATTCGTTCCGCATCCCAAGATAATCCTGAAAAAAACTTTCATTGACAATGGAACCAGCTATCCCCATGGAAACAGAACCTATGGATAGGTACGATTTACCGTTCATCGTGGCAACGGCAAGTCCGGCCTTGGTAAATTGCAATAACAGTTTTTGAACATCCTCTGGGATGTTCTCGTCATCGCTATCCTGTACTTCCTTGCCGTAAATACTAAAGGCAGGAACCCCTTTTTGAGCATGTCCGGCCAAGGCGGCCGCTAAGTAAACTGCCCCTGGTCTTTCCGTTCCGTTAAATCCCCATATGGCTTTTGGGCGAGTTGGATTCATATCTATGGTTTCCGTTCCATAACACCAACATGAAGTGACTGTTATAGAAAGCCCTACCCCCTCCCTAAGAAATTTTTCCTCACATTTTTGAGCTTCAGGTACCCGGCCAATGGTGGTGTCCGCAATGACGCATTCTACATTTGTTCCGTTATAGTTCTTAAGGTTGGCGGAAAGAAAATCGGCTACTCGTTGTGCCATGGCCATGGTGGTTTGCTCCAATGACTCCCTTATACCGCCCAAACGGGCATCGATTACTGGTCTTATTCCAATTTTTGGGGTCGCTCCTAAATGGTTGTGTTTGTTCTGCATTACTTAATTTTTATGTCGATTATTGTTTTCTATTTTACTGCAATTGTTGGTCAAATGGAGACCTTAATCTTTCTGTAATTGTTGGGCTTCTACAAAGTCTGCCAAGGTTGAGTATTGGGTATATAGGGTTTTATATTTTTCTACATTTTCGGGTACGGGGTAGTATTCTTTTTGAAATCCGCTGCCCATAGCATCTTGCGCGTCCATAATAGAATCGTAGAGGCCAGCTACTACTGCAGCTGCCATTGCGGCACCTAGGGCACATGTTTGTTCTGATTTAATGATCCTGATCGGAAAATTTAAGACATCCGCTAAAATTTGCATCACGAATTCCGATTTTTGGGCAACCCCACCAATGGCAATAACACCATCTATGCGAACACCTTCTTCTTGGAATTGGTCAATTATTTTTTTGGAGCCAAAAGCTGTGGCTTCTACCAATGCCCTAAAAATATTAGGAGCGGTCGTACCCAATGTAAGGCCTTGAAGAGCTCCTTTGAGATTTTGGTTGGAATTGGGCGTTCTTCTGCCGTTCATCCAGTCCAAGGCAATTATTCCCGACTCCTCGATCGTTATTTTACTTGCAGCATGGGATAGTTCAGAAAGAATCCCCTCAGTCATTTCCTCCAATAAGGCCCCTTTGGTAGCTTCGTCCAATAACTTACTGTCTCTAATAATTTTGTTTGCGGGCCACATCAGAATATCCCTAAACCATGCATATAGATCGCCAAAAGCAGATTGACCGGCTTCAAGGCCGATCATGTTTGGAAGGATCGAACCATCGACCTGCCCACATATTCCGTGAATTGCCTTGTTGCCTATTTCAGTCTTGGGGGCAACGATCATGTCACAGGTAGAGGTGCCAATCACTTTCACCATATGATAAGGCTTAATGGCACCTCCAATGGCACCAATGTGGGCATCAAAGGAGCCTACGCCAATCACCACATCCTTAGGTAGGCCCAGTAGTTGCGACCATTCCTCTGAAATGTTTCCAGCAATATGGTCGGAAGTATAGGTGTCTGTATAAAGCCTGTCTCTTAAACCAGACAATAAGGGGTCTAATTGTGTCCAAAAGTCGTCTGCCGGTAGACCCTTCCAATCAGGATGCCACATGGCCTTATGTCCAGCTGCGCATCTACTCCTTTTTAGGCTAGTAAGATCAGTATTTCCGGTAAGCAAGGCTGGAATCCAGTCACAATGCTCCACCCAGGAATGAGCTGCTTCACGCACCTTATTATCTACGCGAAGGGTATGCAGGATTTTGGCCCAGAACCATTCCGAGGAATATTCACCACCGCTGTATTTGGTATAGTCAATGCTACTTCCATTATGTGCCAATTCATTTATTTCCTTAGCCTCTCCGATAGCAGTATGATCTTTCCATAGGATAAACATTCCATGTGGATTTTCCTCGAAACCAGGAAGCAGTGCCAGGGGGACTCCATTTTTATTGACCGCAACAGGAGTAGAGCCAGTAGTGGCTACTGAAATTGCAGCTATTCCATTTACGATTTCTGATGAAAGTGTAGCGATTACTTCTTTGACAGCTTGTTTTAAGCTTTCAATATAATCCAAAGGATGTTGTCTAAATTGATTGGCGGTAGGGTTACAGTACATCCCCTTTGCCCATCTTTCATATTTGGCAATGGCATTGCCAACAATATGGCCATTACTGGAATCTGTTACTATGGTCCTTACTGAATCTGTTCCAAAGTCAATTCCAATGGTATATTTCCGATTCTTCATAATCTTATTAAAAGGAATTTAAACGTTTAAGCAAGCAATTTAAAAAAATAAATTCATTATGCATAAATAATATTATTTTTTTAACGATTAAGGAGGTTTACTGTCAAGACATTGTTTTTGTTGCAATAAAACGGTGTTGTCCACGCCTTCCTATTTAATTTGGCTGGAAATGTGGCGCGTTTGGCGAATTATTAAAAAACAATACTTACAGTATCGAGTTTTTTTATCAAATAAATTTTACTTTTGCAGCCGCGGATTCAAATTAAGGAACTGCAAATGGCCTCATAGTTCAACGGATAGAATAGAAGTTTCCTAAACTTTAGATCCAAGTTCGATTCTTGGTGAGGTCACGAACCAAAGGTGCGCAGCACCAAAAGCATCAGCTTTTAAATCGAAGCCCGTGCTGAGCGGAGCCGAAGTGATTCTTGGTGAGGGCACTTTTTAACATGTAAAGGAGCCTAATTTATTGTAAATTAAGCTGTCTTATCAGTGTTTTAGGGATTTTTTGATATACCACAACATTCTCTATCCTATTCTGGATATATGCTAAAAGAACCAAGAACAATCTGGCGCCTTTCTACGCTAGGATAACCATAGATGGGAAAAAGCGATGAAACTGAAATGGACAGTCTACTTAATTTCGTAAATTGCTTATCAGCCATTCAAAAACAATAATAATGCTAAACATACTATATCCTTTACTACTACAATTGCCTATAGGCACACGAAACCCAGATGACAATGATCCTATTGATCTTACAAGCGCATTTGATGTCATTGTATACATCATTCTGCCTGTACTAATGATCATCTTTTATATTCTTTGGAGGAAGAAGAAAAAGAAGGATAAGAATTAAAATGTCCTGTAGATATGTTGTTTAAATGTTTCTATGTAATTAAGGGTCCTAGCATATATCGCCCTATTTCGATTTTACTGATTGCTTATTTGCCTGAACACTATAAAATTGAAACAGGATCCGGCTCAAGGTTGGTCATTGTAAGAATTGGGGGACAATGTCCAGTTTGCCCAAACACATCATACTTTAATTGAAAGGCATTGGTATTTAACTATTATTTCCATTTCATATATTACCCTTTATATCCATTTGATTACATTTGTCATGACGGAAGAAAAATCCTAAAAAAAGTTCACAAATCGGTAACATTTGAAACTGAAAAAAATGCGAAACCCTTATAAATAGGGTGCCCAGAGAATTAGGTTCGATTCTTGATGAGGTCACGAAGTAGATGAGCTAAATGTGCGCAGCACAAAAAGCGTTGGCTTTTGAATTGAGTTTGTCATTGTTGGAATCGAAAGATTTTCACCTCGTATCCAAGCTAGTAGTGCAAGCTATGAACCTCAAAATTAGTCTTAGCTTGTGATTTATTCAATGTACTTTGGAGCTGAACAAAGTTGTCCATTGATTCCTGCTAAGGGTATAGAATGTCTTAAATTTACTGCTTATGGAAAAGAACAAAATCAAAAATGTATTTGTACCAGGAGCAATAAGCCCAGAGTTTATAGCCAATTCCATTGCAAAGCATCAGTCCAAAACCACCATTGGTGCCCATGATATCTTTTTAGGTCAGGTCAGGGCAGATATTATTGAGGGGCAGGAAGTAACTGCCATAGAATATTCTGCTTATGAGGAAATGGCCAATCAGAAATTCCACGAAATTAGGGAGGCTACTTTTACCAGGTTTAACTTAAGCTGCATGCACATTTATCACAGTTTGGGAAGGGTGAAAGTTGGGGAAATATGTTTGTTTGTTTTTGTGTCATCGGCACATAGAAAAGAAGTTTTTGATGCCCTGCAGCACGTTGTAGAGGAAATTAAGAATCAGGTTCCTATTTTTGGGAAGGAGCTTTTTAAAGACGATTCCTATCAATGGAAAGTAAATAAATAGAGATGGTAGATATTACCCATAAAAAATCCACTTTACGAACAGCGATCGCCCAGGCTATTGTACAAGTCAGTTCGGAAGATACCATTACGGCGATAAAAAATAAAACCGTGCCCAAGGGGGATGTGTTTGCCATGAGTAAAGCTGCTGGTTTATTGGGGGTAAAAAAGACTGCAGACCTTTTGCCGGACTGCCATCCCTTGCCTATAGAATACACCGATATTTCTTATGCTATTGATGGCCTGCAGATTACTGTTTTAGTTACGGTAAAGACCATTTACAAAACTGGTGTAGAGGTAGAGGCTATGCATGGTGCCAGTATAGTAGCCCTTAATATGTACGATATGCTAAAGCCTATTGACAAAGGCATTGAAATACGAAATATTAAATTATTGAGTAAAACAGGAGGGAAGTCCGATATAGGAAACCCGCAATAGTCCCTTTATATAAAATTTAACAGCTTATTAAGAGAATCTGTTTATATCTTTGTGGTATGAAAAAAACAAGTTACTTGCTTTTTTTTAAGGTACTTGTTCTTATACTTTTCTTAAGTATAGGCCAAATCTCTTTGGCTAGTCCCGATCATAGCTTAGAAGCTAAGGTGGAGTTGGTTGGGGAAATTCAGGTGGACCATCATTTGAATTATGATGGACAGTCTTCTTCCCATGACATGGTCATGGAGGAAGGTAATTACCAAATACCTTCCGTAAATGAACTAAGGCCCAATTTTAATTCATCTTATTCCAGCAGTACAAGTTGCCTAGTTGAGGTAAGCGGAAAAGTGCATTTATTCCTAAATGGGGGTGTCCATATTACTCCAAGTTTGGATGGACTTACCATGATTTATCCCTTTCATACCTTTTTGTAAATTATTCTATTAGTTAACATATGATTCCAAAATAACCAATTTTGGAAGTTTTTCCGTTCCCAACATTGTCTTTGGTAAGCGGAAAGTAATTAATAAATAGAATAATTAAAATATAAATAAAATGAATTTATCAATGTGGATAGTATCCGGTTTATTGGTACTGTGTACCGTTTTACCTTTTGTGATACTTAATAAATCAGGAAAAGGAGATTTAAAAATAATGTCCAAAGAAGTGAAAAATTTAGTGACTGAATCCAAACTAAAATTTAATTTGAAGGAAAGCTGGGGCAATTCGTTTATTGGTCTGGATGCAAATAATAAAATGCTTGTCTTTTCCAAGGTATTCGATGGAGTAGTGGCACTGGATAATATAGATCTTAATGATGTGCTGAACGCGAAGATTGTTAAGAAGACCCATGTGGTAAAGTCCAAAAATAAAAAGGAGACTGTTTTAGAGAAATTGGATTTGGAAATTAGCTTTTTAGACGAACAAAAGGCCCATAAGATCCTTAATTTTTACGATTTAGACAGTATTTATATGGAGGACTATGAACTTAGAAGAGCCGAAAAATGGAATGCCGCCATCAATGGGACAGTGGCAACATCCTTTAAAAGTGCTAAAGTGGCATAACTGCTTTAAATAAATAAAAAATAGTAAATAGCCAAAAGTCTTATTTATAAGGTCTTTTGGCTATTTACTTATATATCTCTGTTCTTGGAAGGTTAATTATGCACCCTTCTCGTCCATATTTCATTTAAAGGATCTCCCTTACTACTTTTACCGGTATGGTACCAATCGTTGCCATTTATTTCATAATTAAAGGATAGGGTTGCCCCAACACGGGAATTGTCCCTAGAAAAGTAGACTATATTTTCTATATATTTTCCGTTGGATGCTTCATAGGTTCCTCCTCCACATCCAAAAAATTCGAAGGTTTCGGTATTGAATGCAATCCATTGAAAATGGCCATTCAATAAATATTTCATGGTCTTTCTTGGGCGCGAAGTATCCCTTCTTTCTTCTCCTTGGTCCGTTACCCTGCCCGTAATTAACCATTTTCCGTCCAATACCTGGGCGCTATGGGTTGTTGGGCTAAAGGTCATTTGTGTAGGTTTCTCAAGAATCAGCGTCTTATTTTTTAATTTAAATGGTATTTTTAAATTGGTGATTTTATCCTTTATATAGTCGGAATTAAATTCCAATTGTATTATAAGGTTATTGTCGGCGATTGTGAAGTATCCCCCGTAGGTCTTTATAAATTCTGCAGGAGATTGTCTGTAAATGGTATGGACAAAATAATCCTCGTCCAGTTTAAGCTCGTGATGAAGGGTTCCTTCACTGCTTTTTTCCTCATAATGATAGACACTAGCTGGTATTTGAGCCTCAATTTTACCAGAAAAGATCAGCAATACTACAAGGCCTACAAAAACACTGAATTTCTTAAGCTTCATGGATACTTAGTTTTTATTTAAAAATAATCAAGAAAAGGTTAAAAATCAATACATTAAGTTTAATTTTTAGTTAATTTTTTACAATTGATTAAATTCATTTTTAACTTAAACGTAAAATTTTTTAAAACGCTTGTTTTTTCATTTTTTTTGTTTTCATTTGTCACGTCAAATTAGCTTTAAATTTTGTTTGCATAATAGCAACTTGTTGAGTACAATGAACCATAATTATAATTTTGGGATTCTGGAAACAGAAAGATTCAGACCACTGAAATTTATAGGTACAGGTTGCCAATATTTAATTGGCATTCCAAATTTTTCTTCTATCGTGCGAAGTCAGCACGACTATTTTTTTATACCGACCACCGAAAAGCAGATAGTTGTTTAGAGATTTAGTTATAATTCCTCATATTATTTGCATTTGCCGATGCTATTTACTTATTTACAATTCATATATTTAATTTAATGAACACGAAATATATTAATCTTATTGATCAGACCTATTATTTTCCACAAGAGGAGTTTACTTTGGAAGGTGAAAACCTAAAGTTCCATGGAATTCATCTAATGGATTTGGTAGAGGAATATGGAAGTCCTTTGAAATTCACCTATTTGCCAAAAATTTCCGAAAATATAAACAAGGCAAAGGAATGGTTTAAAATAGCCATGGAAAAGAATAACTACAAGGGGAAATATCACTATTGCTATTGTACTAAAAGTTCCCATTTTAAACCCGTTTTAAATGAGGCTTTAAATAACGACATTCATATAGAAACTTCTTCTGCCTTTGATATTAACATCGTCGAAAAATTAAAGGAAAAGGGAAAAATAAAGGACAATACCTATATAATTTGTAACGGATTTAAAAGGGATCAATATATTACCAATATTGCTAATCTCATAAATGGAGGACATCAGAATTGTATTCCTATCATAGATAATTATGAGGAAATAGATCTATTGTCAGATGTTATAGATGATACTTTTAAGGTAGGGATCAGAATTGCTTCCGAAGAGGAACCAAAGTTCGAATTTTATACCTCACGTTTGGGAATCGGATACAAAAATATTGTACCTTTTTATGAGAATCAAATTAAAGACAATGACAAGGTAGAGCTCAAAATGCTACACTTTTTCATTAATACGGGTATTCGTGACAACGCCTATTATTGGAACGAACTTGTAAAGTGTTTAAAGGTATATGTTAGGCTTAAAAAAATATGTCCCTCTTTGGACAGTCTAAATATTGGTGGAGGTTTTCCTATAAAGAATTCTTTGGCTTTTGATTACGACTATCAATATATGATAGATGAGATCATAAACCAAATAAACATTGCATGTCAGGAAGCAGAGGTTGCCGTTCCAAATATTTTTACTGAATTTGGAAGTTTTACGGTAGGCGAAAGTGGTGGGGCCATATATGAAATACTATATCAAAAGCAGCAGAACGATCGTGAAAAGTGGAATATGATCGACTCATCATTTATTACCACATTACCGGATACTTGGGCCATTAACAAACGTTTTATTATGTTGGCAATAAATCGTTGGCAAGACGAATATGAACGGGTTTTGTTGGGCGGTCTAACTTGTGATAGTGATGATTATTACAATAGTGAACAAAACATGAATGCAATTTATTTGCCTAAATATAGAAAGGATAAGCCTTTGTATATTGGTTTCTTTAATACGGGTGCCTATCAGGAAACTATAGGGGGTTATGGAGGATTACAGCACTGTTTAATACCGCATCCGAAACATATTTTAATAGATAAGGATGAAAATGGAAATATAACAACCAATTTATTTAGTGAACAACAAAAGGCAGAAGACTTGCTTAAAATTTTAGGATATGAGATGAAGCCCACTGCCAACACTAAAGTTAGTGACGGCGTTGGGAAGAAACTTAAAACTGACCTATAAAAATCAATAAACTTTAAACAAATGAACACAACTAACAATTACGCTGGCATACCAGACGAGTTTGCGCAATTGGAAAAGGCAAAGGTAGTTTTAATACCAGTGCCTTATGATGGAACCAGTACTTGGGGTAAAGGAGCGGACAAAGGTCCTGAGGCTTTTTTAAAAGCATCGGAAAATATGGAATTGTATGATATTGAAACCAATTCGGAGGTCTATCTACAAGGAATATATTTAGCCAATTCCATCGAAGAGAACAGTACTCCGGAAGCCATGGTAAATGCCGTGCACAAGGATACCAAAGAATACATTAAAAGAAATAAGTTCGTAACCATTTTTGGAGGAGAGCATTCCATTTCTATTGGTACCATAAGAGCCTTTAATGAGTGCTTTGACAACCTTACGGTGTTGCATATAGATGCACATGCAGATTTAAGGAAGTCGTACGACGGCACTAAATTTAATCACGCTTGTGCAGTTCACGAGGCAAGTCAGACGACCAATCTAATACAAGTAGGGATACGTAGTATGGACGCCATTGAAAAAACCTTTATGGATGAAGAAAAAACATTCTTCGCACATGATATGGTAAATGATGAGTATTGGACGGATAAGGTCATTGATCTTATGACGGAGAATGTCTTTATAACCTTTGACTTGGACGCGTTGGATCCGTCTATAATGCCGTCTACCGGAACACCGGAGCCGGGTGGCCTGTTTTACTATGAGACCTTGGAGTTTCTAAAACAGGTATTTCAAGATAAGAATGTTGTAGGCTTTGATATTGTTGAACTTTGTCCGAACAAGGTCGATAAATCTTCAGATTTTCTTGCCGCCAAATTATATTATAAAATGCTAAGCTATAAATTTATGGGTGAAGCCGTAGAGGACGAATACGATAACACTTATGATGTTGATTCCAAATTAGGGGGCAATAACAATTCAAAATTCGACGATGACGAAGACTAAAGGAGAAATCTCCAATTTTATTGAGAAGTATTATTTACATTTTAATTCGGCCGCTTTAGTAGATGCCGCCAAGGGTTATGAAGATCAACTAAAGCAAGGCTCCAAGATGCTGGTCTCATTGGCAGGTGCCATGAGTACCGCAGAAATAGGAAAGATCTTTGCTGAAGTTATTCGCCAGGATAAAGTGCATATCATTTCCTGTACGGGAGCTAACTTGGAGGAGGATATCATGAACTTGGTAGCCCATTCACATTATAAACGAGTGCCCAATTATCGAGATCTAACACCGCAAGATGAGTGGGATTTGTTAGAAAAAGGTTTAAATAGGGTAACGGACACCTGTATTCCGGAGCATGAGGCATTCCGAAGGCTGCAAAAACATATTTTTGAAATTTGGAAAAAGGCTGAAGACGCTGGAGAAAGATATTTGCCACATGAGTTTATGTACAAGCTCTTACTTTCAGGTGTTTTGGAGGAATATTATGAAATAGATCTTAAGGATTCTTGGATGTATGCGGCTGCGGAGAAAAATTTACCTATTGTATGTCCGGGTTGGGAAGACAGTACTATGGGAAATATATTTGCTTCCTATGTAGTAAAAGGAGAATTAAAGGCCACTACCATGAAGTCTGGGATAGAATATATGACCTTTCTGGCAGATTGGTATACGGATAATTCTGAAAAGGGAATCGGATTTTTTCAAATAGGTGGCGGAATCGCTGGAGATTTCCCAATTTGTGTTGTGCCTATGTTGTACCAGGATCTTGAAAGGACAGACACCCCGTTTTGGAGTTATTTTTGCCAAATAAGTGATTCGACCACAAGTTATGGTTCCTACTCTGGCGCAGTGCCGAACGAGAAAATAACCTGGGGGAAATTGGATATCAATACCCCTAAATTTATTATTGAAAGTGATGCAACCATTGTAGCGCCCTTAATTTTTGCTTACCTATTAGACATGTAATTTATGGACAATTTAAAAAGAGTTATTGTTGACTTTAAAAAACTTACGCCCGAAGTTTTAAAACTTTTGGTAGAGAAGTATCCAGATGGGTACGACGACCTTAATATCATCTCCTTTAAGAACGCACAAGGGGAACGTATAGAGGCCGTTGAGGTAACTACTGAGGACACCAAATATCTGGTTAAAATTAGCGCCAAACTCGAAAAGACGATGGCTAATTACGATGAGGATGATTACGAAGATTTCGACGACGATGATCCAGAAGCAATTCCAGATGTAGATATCGAAGGAGTAGAGGGTGATGACGATGATGACTAACAGCAATGTTTGAGGTTGTTGCGGTTCATATTGCATCTTCCATTAATATTAGGCAGTGTAAAACACTTTTGCCTTTGGAAATATTGTTTTCGGACAGCGATGAGCTTTATTTGAAGAATGGCGAAAAAAAGTTCGTTTACATCTTTCAATATGGTCTAGTATCCTTTTTTAATCATTCTGATGATGAAAAAGGGAAGATTCTTAACGCCCTATCCAAGATTACGAAAGGGAACAATTCTCCCCAACTTACAGAAACAATTCAAGTAGAAATAATCGAAGGCCACCAACAGGTGGCTTTCGATAAAGTAATCTTGCCCAGTTTTGATTCAGAGTTTATTAGATTGGTAATGTTGAATACTTCCCAATCCGTTGCCCTGGATAGGTATTCCGAAATTACGCAGCAGCTGTTGGAAGAAACCAACGGACATACCCAGTATTTAGAAAGGAAAGGGAAGCTGAATATTACGGGTATTAGGCTCAAGCGGTTTATAGGGAAGATTATGAACATTAAAAATCAGATATCCGAAAACTTATATATTTTTGATGAGCCCGATAGTACATGGGAAAACGAACAATTGAACAAGTTGAACCTGGAACTTAAACGCACTTTCGACTTAAAAATCAGGTATAGGAATATTTACGAGCGAATAGGAATCATCAAGGAAAATTTAGAGTTATTTAAGGATATATGGGATCATAGGGAAAGCAGTAAGTTGGAATGGGTAATCATAATCCTAATTTTGGTAGAGGTTTTAGATCTGTTTGTGTTTAGGTTGTGGAGGTAATTTGTAATTGTTCTTTTTATTACCTTAGATAAACTATCAATATTAAATTAAAGCCTTATGAAAAATGCGCCTTTCCATATGTCCCTGCCCTGCTTAAGCATAAGCAAAACAGAAGATTTTTACGTAGACGTCATCGGAGCCGAATTGGGAAGGCACTCTTCCCGTTGGTTAGATATTAATTTGTTTGGAAACCAAATTACGTTCACCAAAGCCGGTAATTTTAATTTTACTTTTAAGACCTATAAGTTTGAAGATACGGTACTGCCATCTTTTCACTTTGGCGTTGTTGTGGATGAAGCCACTTGGAATAAATTGCATGGCAAGTTGAGGAAATCCGAATATGAACTAACAACTGAGGTGGTGTTTTTAAAGGATAAGATAGGTGAGCATAGGTCCTTTTTTATTCAAGATCCCAATGGGCACATGGTAGAATTTAAATGTTTCAAAAAGCAAAAGGAGATGTTTTTGTCGTAATGGTCTTGTCCATTTCTAGATGACCTTTATAAATTTAATAAATTAGTAATCCCTTAATTTTGATTACAAGGGGTTAAGTGTTTTATTTTGCAATTGTTTAAAAACAAAATTATTTAAAATAGATGAAGTATAAGAACCTGGATATTATTGGAAGTGAAGAATGGTGTGTATTTGAAGATTTGGAAATCCCAGCCATCAAAGCTAGGGTAGATTCCGGGGCAAAAACATCATCCATACAGGCGAATAATATTAAAGTGTATACCAAAGGGGCCCACGAATGGGTAAGGTTTGAGGTTAACCCGCTCCAGGATAATAGGGGCATAAATATAGAATGTAAGGCAAGACTGGTTGATCGTAGGATAGTAAAGAGCTCTTCGGGGATATCAGAGGAGCGGTATGTGGTTAGGACACCTGTTCGTGTGGGGGAACTTACCTTTGAGATAGAACTTACTTTGGCCAATAGGGATACCATGGAATATCGTATGCTTTTGGGCCGGGAAGCCCTAAATGAACGTTTTGTGGTTAACCCAGCGGTAAGTTTTAATTTAAAGGAGTTTACCGTCAAAGAAATTAATGATAAATATGCCTCTCATTTTAAAGAAAAGACAGGACTAAAAATAGCCTTGTTGGCCAGTAACCCATTGTTGTATAGTAATAAAAGAATAATGGAAGCCGGAGAGGCTTTGGGGCACGACATGGTGTTTTTAAATGTAGAGCATGCCTATATGAAATTGGATGCCAATTCGCCCGAGATAAGATACAGGGGAGGAAATATCCTAAACGAGTTTGACGCCATTATACCCAGAATAAAGCCGGCGGTGACATTTTACGGTTGTGCTTTGATCAGGCAGTTTGACAATCTTGGGGTGTATTGCTTAAATTCGGCCGAAGCAATAACGCAGTCCAGGGATAAATTATTTGCATCGCAACTTTTTTCCAAAAATGATATACATATCCCTATAACCGGATTTGCAAAATCTCCAATGGATACAAAGGATCTTATTAGGATGGTGAACGGTGCCCCATTGATAATAAAATTATTGGAAAGTACCCAAGGTAAGGGTGTTGTTTTGGCAGAAACCAACAAGGCCGCAGAAAGCGTTATTAATGCATTTAAGAGCGTGCAGACCAATATTTTGGTGCAGGAGTTCATTAAAGAAGCAAACGGTCAGGATATACGCTGTTTCGTGGTGAATGGAAAAGTCGTGGCATCTATGCAGCGTCAAGCGGAAAAGGGGGAATTCCGTGCAAACTTGCATCAAGGGGGCAAGGCCTCTATTGTAAAAATTACATCCGAAGAAAGGAAGTTGGCCGTAAAGGCAGCCAAAGTGCTAAATCTGGCCGTTGCCGGGGTGGATATCATTCGTTCCAATAAAGGTCCATTACTTCTAGAGGTAAATTCTTCTCCTGGATTAGAGGGAATTGAGAATGCCACGGGAAAGGATATTGCCAATATCATGATCAGGGCTATAGAAAGTAAAATAAAATTTACAGTCTAGTTCTTTAACTAATCCTTCAGGGTCTTAACGGTAGGAATATGTAGTTGGGGCAGAGGATGCATCTGATGTCAAAGTTCACAACAAGTTCCCCAATTATGGGCTTGATAGGATTCCATATTTTATAAAAAAGAAAAGGCCCAAAAGATTATTCTTTTGGGCCTTACAATATTTTAAATTTTTGAGGATTAATTTCCTTCGCTTATTGAAAAGCTTCCTTCGCCGTTAAATGTTGTTAAGCTAATAGTCACAGACCATATACCAGCTGCTCCAGCTGAGGTTACACCTGAGAAGGAATCCGGTTCAGTACCACTATTTAATGAGCGATCCAATACCGATTTGCCATCCGCATCCATTACAGTCATTTTGAATCCCCCGCCAATAGAAGAGGTGATATCTGCATTGTATTCGGCTGTGGTTAGTGCATTGTTCCATGAGAAAGTCTTGGAAGACGTTCCTCCGTTACCTGTAAAATCACCATCCACATCGCCATTGTAATCATCGCCGTTTTCAATTAACACCGTGCCATTCACCCTAACTTGGGCCATAACATCATCCTCATCATTGCTACAGCTTGTAAGTGCCGAAGAGGCCATGGCGAAGATGGTCAATAATAATAGTCTTGTAGGTTTCATAAGATTTGATTTTAAGTAATTTACATTTTGCATATCCCTCTTAACGGGAAAAAACCTACAAAGGTATATTTTTGTTTTCTAATTTATAAATCTCCTTTAATATGGGATAATATTTAAATGCGATCCAACTTGGTTGCTTTCGGGGGCAAGCCTTTGTAATTACTTCTTTCTATTATGCAGTGGCAAACACCTTATTATTTATAAATATTTCCATTAGGCCAAGGTATAGTAAGCTCCTATTTGACGATATATCAAATGGCAAAGCTTGATTTTGCATTAAAAACTAGTTAAATTAAATATCAATTTAACATGGCCTTTATTATAATTTGTAACTTCGTCCTATGGGAAAAATAGTGTTTTATGGCCTGGTATTCGTATTGATGGGTGCCTGTAAACAAGGGGCGATCATAGAGGCGCCAAAGGAAAAGGCAGAGGTTTTTTTTAGTGTGGACTCACTTCCAAAACCCACTGCAATAAATGCACAGGCCTTAACTGTGCTCAAAGAATGGCAAGAGTTCAATGGTTTGGAAACAACATTTGAATCGCTTTATAGGGTTGCCAATAGGGAAGATTTGGTGTTGGTTATAGAAGATTTGATCGAAAAACAAAAAACGCTGGAAGCATCTGCCTATCCCGAAACATTTGACAAGGCACAGATTAAAAGCAGACAAAAGGTATTTAAGACCTACATTCTTAAAACAAAAGGAAATTTAGAATACAGGGTTGGTACAAAAGGATCTACTATCGAAATGATCAACGCATATAATGCTTTTAGGAATCAGTTCAACGTTGTTGTCAATAGCAAGCTGGACACCATTCTAATTTTAAGTGAATAGATACTTTATATGGATATCGGTTTTTATTATGGCTTCACAGCTGAGGTCTCAAGAAGTAACGGATAAAATCCAAATACAGCATACGCTTGATAGTTGGCACAGAGCGGCAGGAGCAGCTGATTTTGTGGGCTATTTTGACTTAATGACCTCCGATGCCATTTTTATTGGTACGGATGCTTCCGAAAATTGGGAAATAGCGGACTTTAAGGCTTATGCAAAGCCTCATTTTGATAAAGGAAAGGCGTGGGACTTTACCCCAGTGCAACGAAATGTTTATATTAATAAAAATGCCAACTTAGCTTGGTTCGATGAGTTACTGAATACCCAAATGAAACTATGTCGTGGATCAGGGGTGCTACGGAAAGAATCAGGAGAATGGAAAATTGCCCACTACGTATTGTCCATTGTTATTCCCAATGAAAATGTTTCCGAAGTAATTCTAATAAAACAGGAAAAGGACGATAGGATTATCGAAAAGCTAAGTAAACAATAAGGTTCCATTCCCTAGAAGTGTCGGTTAATGGATCCTTGTTTTTCATTGGGTTTAAGTCCGCCGACTTGGTAAAACAAAAAAACCACTGCCCTGCAGTGGTTTTTTTGTTGAGTTCCATATTGAGGAAACTATGTGGTTGGGTCCTGCAATATTTTGATTATTGCTTTGGTTCCGGTTCCTTATTCTCCTGTTTGTCCTTTCTGGACTGTAAAGCCTGTCTGCTTAGACTTGCCAAGTTAAAATTGGGGTCTATTTTTAGGGCTTCATCAATTGTTGCTAAGGCGCCATCTATATTTGTTTGGTCTTTGTTAAATTCTACCAACGCTTTCAAATGGATAAAGGCTGCTTTTAGGATAACTTCGTAAGGTTGCTGCCTTTCATAGAAGGCGTATTTCATATCCTCTTTCGCATTGGCAATGCCATATTCAATATTGATGGCTGCACCATCATTGTCGCCAGTTTGAATCTTTAGGTCGGCCAATTCGTAGGCCAAATATGGGTTTGGACCTCTTTTGTTTAGAATTTCAAATTGCTCCAATGCCCTTTTAGGTTGGTTTAAAGCTTTTAAGGAAATGGCCTTTACCTGTACTGCCAAATCGGAGTCCGTTTCGTTTTTTTCAATCCCTATAGTGTTTAGAGCCTGTAGATGTTGATTGTCCGTGGTGTAAATGTACGCCAAGGTATCGTTGCGCTCTTTACTTGGGGCAAGTAGGTTTAGGTGAGTTATAGCATTGATCACACCATTTATATCACCCTGTTGCCTCATTTGGTCATAAAAGGCTTCATAATGTTTAAGCAAGTCGCTTTTTGTCTGCGCATTGGCCGTAAATCCTACGATAAAAAGAAGGATTAAAACTATTTTCTTCATTGTTCAATTTTTTAGTGTGCCAAAACTAGTAAATTATTTCTATCCTATTGTTAAGGAAAGCCTTAAACCTTTGATAGGCAATAAAAAAGGATGCCGACGGGCATCCTTTTTTAATATGGTTGATTGGGGTCTTTTTTAAGCAGTGGTGAGCTTTACGTTCCTATTTTCATAGGACCTAATGAGTCTAGCATAAAATGCAATACTCACATTGTCTTTGTCCAAACTAGAACTTAAAAATTCCTTTAAATTCTTAAAAAGTAAATTTGCCCTTAAAATTGGCAGGGAAGAATTCACTTTCTTTGGGTCATAACAGCTGTCGTCCATAACTATATCCATAATAACCCTCTTTCTGTGATAGTCTATGGATACGTCTGTAGCATTGTAATATTTTTTCAATATTGCAATATGCAGATTTTGAATTTTTTGGGACATTTTGCTTTTTGAACAGCTTTTGGAAATTAAATTTTCAATTTCGTAAAGTACTCTTCTTTTTAGACCTGAATTTTCCATGATAATTGAATTTATTCGTTTACTTAAAGGTACATACAAATCGATAAACGGTTAACAATCAGGGATATAATTTAACCTAAAACGGCTATGTTTGTTGTGAAAGTGTATAAAGGTGTGGTGTATTAACTTACAATTGAAGTGATATATTGGTATTTTTTAACATTTAAACACTTACTTTCAATGATTTTATTTCCTATTTTATCTAAATTCTTCGTGTAAATTGGTGCTAAAAGGCCTCTTTTTGCTGCTTCCGAGGTATAATACTCTTTTTTCTTAGGGTGATAGGGAAATACCCCGTTAAGTATTTGATTTTTGTAATTCCCATGTATAACGGTCTTAATAATTCCAATACAATCGTTCAGATGTATAAGGTTTACTGCATCATCACCATTGGTAAGATTGGTTTTTCCAGCAAGAGATGTTATAGGATGCCTTTTAGGTCCAATTAGGCCTGCAAATCGGATAATACTGGTATTTAGCTCCCCGTCCTTTAAGAAAATATTTTCCGAGACTAACAGTTGCTTTCCGGATTCGGTATTTGGATGGGCTGGGGAGTCTTCAGTAATCAATCCCTCATTGTTCCCATATACAGAGGTGCTGCTGATAAAAATAATTTTTCTTAAGGGCGAATTTTTTATTTCACCATGTAAATGAAGCATTCTTTCCACATAGCTTTCCCTGGGTGCAGATCGCAGCCTTGGTGGAACATTTATGATCAATAAATCTAATTCGTCTAAAAATTCCTTGATGTTGCCTTCAATTCCATGCTCTGTTAGAACAATAGTGAAAGGGATGATATTGGCTTTCCTCAAGGAATCCATTTTAGAGGGCGATGTAGTAGTTCCATATACGGTAAGTCTATCATCAACTAAAGTTTTGGCCAAGGGTAGACCGAGCCAACCACAACCTAGAATACCTACTTTCTGATTCAAAATTTTATTTTTTTAGTAATCAATATAGCATCATTTAGAACAAATGGCATAGGTATGTTGTCCTCTGGCCTTGGTGGTACAGTAAACATTGGATTGCTTAACAGGTCGTTGGAGGCCTCATATAGGGTTAGTTCCAATTCGCCATCCTTGGGAATCGAAATTTGTAATTCGGTATAATCGTTTTTGCTGACATAGTGGGTCACCAATTTTGGGGTTGTTCTATTTTGTAGATAGTATTGGGATAGCGGAATATTATTTATACTGGCCTCCAAGATTTCTACCTCATTGGTGAATATTTCCACGCGATTGATAGTTCGTTGGGGAGTAATACATATTTCCAATTTACGACTGTTTCCCACAATGGTGTCCTTAGTGGTTTCGATTTTTGGTTGAGGAATATTTTTAATAGGAGCAGGTGACTTATAACTAAACCCTGTGCCATATTTACTGGCTAGAGATTCATATTCTGAACCTATTAGTTGTTCTTTATTATTATCAACGTACTGCGAGGTCCAACCAGACAATACTTTGTCATAGGTAGCCCATTCAGCAGTCCCCTTATCAGCATCGAGCATATAAACCAAACTGGTGGGTTTGGCATTTTCATGGCTAAAGTCCGAATCAAGATGTGCGGAAAGAAGAAACCCGAAGCAAAGTATTAGAAACAAAAAGGCCAATCCGTTTTTGTTTTTTATCGAACCAAAAACTGGGAGCAATAAGAAAAAGGTTAATGATGTTAAAAGGGTAGAGGTGATCATCATCTTAAGGCCAAGACCTACAGGGAACATTTTAATCAAAGGGGCATATATCCAAATTGCCGGTAAAGCCAAAAATAGCAAGAGAAAGGGACTGGGCCATTTTTGATGGGTCGTTATCAATAGCGATGCCAACAATGCAAAAACGGGAATTACTAAAAAACTGGCTCCTTTTAAATAAATGGCAACAAGCGTGCAAATTATTAACCAGAGCAATAATGGGGCTATTATTAAATTTTGGGTCTTTGTAGTTTCAAATTTATGATAGGCCCAAAAACCGACGGCCACTGAAAATAGGACAAAAGCAAGGATATAGGAATAACCATTATAGGTGAACCCATGAAGAATATCCTGGTATTGTGGGTAGATATTGGTTAGTGCAGACCACCCAAAATAGCCTATAAGGCCATTTATGGCCAGAACTAAAAGTAGGGGAATAAAACCTCTCCCTATTTCCTTAATTTCCAAGGAGCCGTTCCTGAGACCTAAAATCATTAAGATTAAGAAGGATATTATGGCAAGCCCCAGCATAGGAAAGATCCAATCAAAAGGATAGGATACCAATCTGAAGAAAGGTATGTTGAAATAAATAGAATCGTTTAGGCTTTCTAAGTCGGTGAGATTAGAATTGCTAAAGTGCTTTAGCAATGGCATTAAGTAACTACCCTGATGGGCAAGGGTATTACGGTCCAATCGCTCGTAATTGTCCCGTACAGTATGGTAGTCATAATGGTCGTCAATAAAGGCAAAGTTTAACCCTTCTATATCCATGTCTTCCCGGAACACGGTAAGATCGGTATCATTGGGCAACATTTTATAAATACTATAGACCAAGGAATTGGCCACAGGGTATTTGGGATTGGCCTTAATAAATTCTTCAATGACCTTGGCATTCCCCCTATTGGTTTCCAATAACATATAAGAGGGTCCCCCACTGCCCCTGGCTTCAAAATTTAAAACCAGTCCTACCTCCTTTACCCAAGGGTGTTTGTTTACAAAGAGATCAGCCCCATTTAATCCTAATTCCTCGGCATCGGAAATGAGAATAATAATGTCATTTTTTGGAGCCTGGTTTTGTTTTAGGAAAGCCCGTACACCTTCCAATATAGTAGCTACTCCACTGGCAGCATCACTGGCGCCCAAGGAAGAATGTGGATGGCTGTCATAATGTGAGAGTAAAAGCAGGGCTTTCCCCTTCTCAGTCCCTTTAATTCTGGCCAAAATATTGGTAGCGCTACTAAAATTGCCCCAATCCCCGGCGGTATATCCTTGTTGGGTCGTTGTTTGCAATCCCAGCTTGTTCAATTCCGAAATAATATAATTCCTTACCTCGGAATGCGCTGGAAATCCAACGCCATGAGGTTTTTTGGATATGCTTTTTACATGAACAAGTGCCCTATCGGTGGAAAACGAAGTATCATCAACTTTAGCATCTGGATGGTAGCCCGGCATAGATGCATCGAAACTCAAATAAATGGCAAGCAAAAGAATAAGGAGGGTAAAGGCAGAAGAATATTGCTTCATAGTATGTGTAAAAACTTAAAATTAAGAAATTATCCGTGGATTACCTTGGAGAGTTTGGTTTTGTCTTTAAATTGGTGAGTCTTGCTTTATACTAAATTAAATTATATTCAATGATTTAGTCAAAAACTTGACCATTTAACTGATTAAATCTTAATTAGTTGTGTAATGTGTTGAAAAATGCTATCTTTCAAATTAACCTAAAAATAAACGGTATGGGAATAAAAAGTTTTCAGGGAGTTCGAAAGGTCGTTAAAAAGGAATTTGATGCTCCCATTCTAGTAGAGGACTATATGACTAAAAAGTTAGTCACCTTTAGTCCCGATCAATCTATTTTAACGGTTATGGAGCATTTGGCGAAATACCATATTTCTGGGGGTCCTGTTTTGGATAGCAACGGATTTTTGGTGGGAATAATCTCCGAAGCCGATTGTATGAAACAGATTTCGGAAAGCCGATATTTTAATCAGCCTATATTGGACAAGAGTGTAGAGCGATTTATGACTAAGGATGTAGAGACTATTCCTTCTGATATGTCTATTTTTGATGCGGCGGGTATATTTGATAAGCACAAAAGAAGAAGATTGCCTGTTATGAAAAATGGGATCTTGGTAGGTCAAATAAGCCGTAAGGATATAGTGATTGCCGCTTTGAAATTAAGCGGACATAACTGGAAATAATAGTCTGCTTCTATTATCCACACTAGTTTCTTCAAAGTAAGGTTGTATTCTAAAAATAAATATAAGCCACTAAACCACAACCTTCCCTTCGGGGGGGAGGTATTGATGTGGATAACCTTATTTTAATGGCATGGAGCTATTCCCTCTTCACGATCATATAGTAGTCATTGTCCAATGGTAAATAGCCTAGATCATATACAAAATAATAGGTGGTTCCCTTTTTGGTGGTATATAAATTGGTGAGGTACTCAAAATCGAAACCTTTGTCCATTAATCGGGTCTTGGTAGTTTTGGTTTTGCCCTCGGTTAGTGGGTAACTGTCCAATATTCTGTAATTTTTACGTAAGCGGTTGTTAATATTCCGCACTAAATTTTTACTGTCCTTATTCAGTTTGTTATTATAGGCGTTTCTGCAATAGTCCGAGCAGAATTTTTTGTCCACTCTGCCTAAAATCTTATCTCCACATTCCAAGCATTTCTTTTCCATTGTTTGGTTATTTATTTTGTTCAATAAGTTCCAATCTCTTCACTATATAACCCTTACTTAATATGGTGCCAGGGGAAAGTACGGCATTGCCTCCAATTTTGGAATGATCTCCTACTAACGCTCCAAATTTGGTGGCTCCCGTATTTACGCTGTTCCCATTTAGTACTGCCCAAATGGTTTTGTCGATTCTTTCGTTATAATGGTTGGCAATAAGCGAACCCGCCTCAAAATTTACATGGTTGCCTATAATGCTATCCCCTATAAAGTTAAAGTGGGCAAGTGCTGTGTTATGGCCAATTATACTTGTCTTTATTTCACTTCCGGGGCCTATACGAACCCCTTGGCCCAGAAACACCCCTCCACGTAAGTAGGCATGGCTTGCTACAAAGCTGTTTTTTGAAATAATTAGAGGTCCTTTTAGAATAGCCCCTTTTTCGATAACAGCAGTTTTATGGATGGCGATATTATCTTCAATGGAGTAGTCATCTGGATGAAGTTCAGAAATCATCTTTTGTATTATTGATGTTATGGACTGGGTTACACCCCAAGGAGAAACCCCCTTAAGATTGGGGAAATAGGTGTAGAAGTTTTCTATGTAATCATTTATGGAAATCATTTTTGATAAAGTTCTATGGGTAAATCGTCTGGATCAAATATAAAAGTGAACTGTTTTTGAGTATTTGCATCAATGCGAATGGGTTCTGCTTTAATACCTTTTTCAGCTAATACAGAGACGCTTTTGTCTAAATCGTCCACTTCAAAAGCCAAATGTCTTAGGCCGGTTGCTTCCGGTCTTGTTGGTCTTGTTGGGGGATTTGGAAATGAAAAGAGTTCAATGATGTATTCTCCGTTCAATGCCAAATCCAATTTGTAGGAATTGCGCTCTTCCCTGAATTCTTCTCTGATTGGTTGTAGACCCAAATCTTCCACATAAAAATTTTTGGATTTATTATAATCGGTGCAGATGAGGGCAATATGGTGTATTTTGTTTAAAGTCATTATTTGACAATGGAAATTTGTTTTAGAACCAATAAGGTACAAATTATCCGATTACAAACGTATATAATGACGTCTATGAAGCTATTCGATTCGGATATCAAATTTCGACAACAAGCCGATAACACCGTCTTTAGAAAATTGTGCCTTGGTAATTCTGTTTCTCTCAGGATCTAGGGTATAGTTAATAGCAGTTCTAAAATCTGTTTTTTCTAGGTTGGAATTTTCAAAGATGGCACTTTGAAGATTACAGGATTCGAATACAGTTTCTATAAGTTGGGTTTCTGTAAAATCGACGGAAAGCATTTTGCAGTTCTGGAATATAGTGTTCTTGATTTTTAACTTATAAAAGGAGGATAGGTTTAAGATACAGTCGTAGAAATTAAATGAAAGTAGAAAATCATTGCAATGATCAAAACGGATTCCCAATAATTTGCTCCTTTTAAAGTCGGTTTCCTTAAAGGTGGTATTGGTAAGGTTTACATTGCTCAGATCACAATCAGTAAACTCACATTCCATAAAAACAATGTTGGATAAATTCGAGTTGGAAAATATGCAGGAGTCAAATAAGCAATTCTCATATTCGGCTTTGGATAAAGGTTTGGCGGTAAAGTCGATTCCTTTAAAGGATCGATCGATAATAAAAGGGTTACTCATTTGGGGATACTAATTTTTGTCTATTTAATGTTCCATATCGCGGTGATGGGCAAAGGAAGTAATATCTATTCAAGGTAAAATTATTTGAGCACTTTAAATTATAGAATAGTGGAAGAAGTCAGAAGTAGCAGGAGTAATGCTATGAGGGCGGGTAGAGCTTGCACCACAAATATTTTTTTGCTCGCAGACAAGGCCCCATAAATACCTGCTATGGCCACACAACTTAAAAAGAATATGGCGATGTTGGTGCTCCAGGCTGGGTCTTGAATAAAAAAGGTCCATAGCAGTCCTGCCGCCAAAAAACCGTTATAGAGCCCTTGGTTTGCGGCCAGTCCTTTTGTGGGTTTAAACATTTCTTCAGGCAGTGCTTTTCTAAAGGTCTTTTTGCCCAAGGTTTCCCAGGCAAACATTTCCATGTATAAAATATATAGGTGTTCAAGGGCTATAATGCCAATAAGTATTTTTATAAAGGTCTGCATATATGAGTCTTAGGTTATTGGATTATGTTCCCATTAAATTTAAGGATATTATTGAATTCTAGTTCAATTTATATGTAAAATGCCTGATTTAGGGCATCTATATGCGTTTGTAAACGACTACAAACGATAACAAACGAAATTAAATACTTTTCAACCGAATAACATTTGCATGGGTTGCTAAGTTTGTCCCATAAAAAGTCATTAACTGTTTAACCATTCCCGGACTGGCTTCGGGATTTAAAAATTATGTATTATGAACGCACTTAGAAACAGAGTACAGTTGATTGGAAATTTGGGTAACGATCCAGAAATTATTAATCTAGACGGCGGCAGCAAGTTGGCTAAGTTTGCCATTGCAACTAATGAGACTTACAAAAATGCCAAAGGCGAAAAGGTAACGGATACCCAGTGGCACAATGTGGTAGCCTGGGGCAAGACCGCTGAAATCGTGGAAAACTATCTCAACAAAGGCAAAGAAGTCGCCATTGAAGGAAAATTGACCACTAGGTCCTATGAAACCAAGGAAGGGGAAAAGCGGTATATTACCGAAATTCGCTGTAATGAACTCCTGATGTTAGGGAAGTAGTTCAGGCCTCCCGACTTGGGAAGATTTACCGAGTATATTACAGTATTAAGAAGTAATCTGTTGGGTCCCTTATGGGTCTATTGGGTTGCTTCTTTTGCTTCTTAGGTTGTTTTAATGAAACGTCATTGCGAGAAGCGTAAGGGACGTGGCAATCTGTTATATTTGGGTTCAAAGCAATGAGGTTGCTTCACTATGTCTGCCTACGGACAGCCAAGTTCGCAATGACGGACTACCAAGGTGTTCAGACTGTATCTCATGACTCTAAATTAGCCGTCATTGCTAGGAACGTTAGTGACGTGGCAATCTCTCTGTTCTCACAGCACCATTCCTTGCCGCATTCAATTTTTCGATAACGAAACTGATAAGAATGAAAAAGTCATATGTTTATTTACTTACTAATAAGAATAATACGGTTATATATGTGGGGGTTACCAGCAATCTAGTTAAGCGTATTTATGAGCATAAAATTGGTATATTTCATGGTTTTACTTCTCGTTATAATTGTAATAAATTAATTTACTTCGAGGAATTCAGTGACATTCGTAAAGCTATTGAAAGAGAAAAGCAGATAAAGGCTGGAAATAGGAGGCGAAAGGAACAATTAGTTAACAGAGATAATCCCAATTGGGAAGATTTGGCTATAGGATGGTTGTTTTACTTTGATTGAACAGTATTTGAGGTAAACATAAGAACACCCTACTAAGGGATTGCTTCACTTTGTCTACCTGCGGACAGCCAAGTTGGCAATGATGTGCAACTATGGTCGTTAAGGCTTTCTGTTTAACTATGCCTAATGAGACGTCATTGCGAGGAACTTTAGTGAGGTGGCAATCTGTTAAATTAGGGCTCACTTCTATGAGATTGCTTCACTATGCCTGCCTGTGGACAGCCAAGTTCGCAATGACGGTAACTCTTGAGATTAGCATGGGTATTCACTAATCCTTATAAACGTCATTGCGAGGAGCGCAAGTGACGAAGCAATCTGTTTGTAATGGATTTACTTCAGTTTTTTATTACCACAAGGCTATGAGATTACTTCACTGTGCTTGTCTGAATACAATTAAATGCGTAATGCCAGGTAGGTGCAAGGTGATTAAAGATTAAGCAACTTTCTGCATCAGATCAAAACAAGGACAACGACTGCACCTCTTGGATTCCGCCTTTTTGTACTTGTCGCAGCACTTGGTTTTGCAGCCATGGGGAACCATTTCTTTTAGAGCCGTTTTTTGCTCCTTTTTTAAAGCCTTTTTCAGCTTTTTTTCGATTTTCTTGTCCTGTTTTTTCTTCTTGCCCACCTTTGATCTAAATCAACTGGGCAAAAATATCTATTTTAATTCAATCTAAATAAGATTAAATGTTAAAATTATGCCTTGGGAGTAATTGCAGCACTATTGGCTGTAATCTGTTGAATGTCACGGTCGAACAAGTATAAGCCACCCTTGTCATTTCCAATAAGGTTGATCTTGTCCAAAATATTACGTGCCAAAGCCTCCTCCTCAATTTGTTCCGCTACATACCATTGAAGAAAATTATGGGTGGCATAATCCTTTTCCTGAAGGGTTACATGTACCAGTTCGTTAATGCTATCGGATACAAAAATTTCATGGTCCAATAATTCGTGGAACATTTTTTGAAAACTGCCAAAGTCGGATTTGGGTGCATTGAGTGCAGAGACATAGGCATGTCCACCTCTCTCGTTTATATATTTCACCAACTTGAGCATATGTAAACGTTCCTCATCGGATTGGGTATACATAAATTGTGCAATTCCCTCCAATCCTTTGCCTTCGGCCCATGAGGCCATTGATAAATATACCTGCGAGGACTCAGCCTCAATACGAACTTGTTCGTTCAATGCTTTTTCTAATTTTTCAGACAACATAACTATTAAATTTTGAATAAAGTTACAAATAAAAGAACCTTTTACCGCGTAAGAACTTAAGTTTTGAGGTTATTTGTGCAAGGCCAATTGAATCCGTTTCCTGGGAATATCCACTTCCAAAACTTTTACAATTATTTGCTGGTGCAGACTTACGTGTTCGTTTACGTCTTTTACAAAACTATCCGAAAGGTTGGAGATATGGATCAGGCCACTTTCTTTGATGCCCACGTCCACAAAACATCCAAAATTAGTGATGTTGTTCACAATTCCGGGTAATAATTGCCCAGCATTAAGATCGGCAATGGTTCTTATGTTCTGGTTGAAGGTGAATACCTTTGCTTTTTCCCGTACGTCCAATCCCGGTTTTTCCAATTCCTTTACAATATCCTGTAAAGTGGGTAATCCCACCATTTCAGTACAATAATGTTTAAGGTCTATTTTTTTAAGGACTTCCTTGTTTCCAATAATTTCTGATAGGGGAACGCCCTGATCTTTGACCATTTTTTGCACTAGAGAATAACTTTCAGGATGTACCGCGGAATCATCCAAAGGGTTTTTTGCCTGTTTAATGCGTAAAAATGCCGCTCCTTGTTCAAAGGCTTTGGCTCCCAAACGAGGCACTTTTTTAATTTCGCTTCGGCTTGCAAAGGGACCATTTTCGTTTCTATAGGCTACAATATTTTCAGCTAGTTTTGGACCTATTCCGGAAACATAGCTTAGGAGTGGTACACTGGCAGTATTTATATTGACCCCCACTGTGTTCACACAGCTTTCTACGGCCGAATCTAGGGAATTTTTTAAAAGATTCTGATCTACATCGTGCTGGTATTGACCTACCCCGATCGATTTGGCATCTATTTTTACCAATTCGGCCAAGGGATCGGCCAACCTTCGCCCTATGGATACGGCACCTCTAACGGTAACATCGTAATTGGGGAATTCGTCACGGGCAATTTTGGAAGCAGAATAAATGGAGGCTCCTGCTTCACTAACCACAAACACCTCAATATTGTTTTTGAACTGAATGCGCTTGATCAACTGCTCTGTTTCCCTTGAGGCCGTACCGTTACCAATAGCTATCGCCTCAATCTTATGGGCATCGGCCAGGGAGCTTATTTTCTTTATAGCGCCAGTGCTGTCGTTTTGCGGTGCATGTGGATAAATGGTTTCATTGTGCTCCAAATCGCCCTGAGCGTTTAAGCAAACTACTTTACAGCCTGTTCTGAATCCTGGGTCTATGGCTAAAATCCTTTTTTCGCCCAAAGGGGACCCCAACAATAGCTGCTTTAGGTTTTTGGAAAATACTTGAATAGCCGATTCATCTGCCTTTTCCTTGGCGCTTTTTAAAATTTCATTTGAAAGTGAAGGGAAGAGCAATCTTTTATAGGCATCTTGAATGGCCAATTGAAGATGTGGAGTAGTAGCATTATTGCTTTTAATGATCCTATGTTCCATATTGGAGACGGCTTTCTCGTCATCAATTTCGACCTTAACCCATATAAAGCCTTCATTTTCAGCCCGTAATATGGCCAATAGTCGGTGAGAGGGACAACGATTTAAAGGTTCGCTCCATTCAAAATAGTCCCTAAACTTTTGGGCCTTCTCATCCTCTTTCTTGGTTGAAATGACCTTGGTGGCTATTATTGCAAATTTATCCAATTGTGTCCTGATCTGATTTCGGATATCGGCACGTTCGTTTATCCATTCAGAAATGATATGGCGAGCTCCCTCCAGCGCATCATCTTCATTGGGAACGCTATCACTAACATATTTTGATGCTTCAAAATCTATTTCATCGGTGCGTTGGGCCAAAATAATTTTAGCCAGAGGTTCCAGACCGTTTTTGATGGCTGTTTCTGCCTTCGTTTTACGCTTTTTCTTAAAGGGGAGATAAAGATCTTCCAAAGTGGTAAGATCTTCGGCATTAGCAATCTTCTGTCCTAATTCTGGGGTAAGGGAATCTTGTTCCTCTATAGATTTAAGGATGGTCGACTTGCGTTTTTCCAAGGTCTCAAACTGTGCTTTAAACTGCACTATGGCACCAATTTGCACCTCATCCAAATTTCCGGTACGTTCTTTTCGGTATCGGGAAATAAAGGGCAGGGTACAATCCTCGTTCAATAAGGCCACCGTATTTTCTATGCCTTTTACAGGAAGCTGGGTGTTTTTTGTGATGTAGGAAATGAGATTCATGGGGTATTTTAATTTTAAGGCAGAAGGATTCAATGTATTCGAGACCTAACTTATTGTCCCGCCATTATCAACTCCATCTTCATCCGGATTAACAAATACCAATTTGCCATCAGCGTTTTCGGTCATTAGAATCATGCCCTCGCTATCTACTCCACGTAAGGCTCTCGGCGCTAGGTTCACCAAAACGGTCACTTTTTTACCTAGGATGTCTTCTGGCGAAAAGCTTTCTGCAATTCCTGAGACTATGGTTCTTACATCCAGTCCCGTATCCACTTTTAAGACCAACAATTTTTTGGCCTTTGGCATTTTTTCTGCTTCAATAATGGTGCCTACCCTCATGTCCAACTTGGAAAAGTCATCAAAAGTAATAGTGTCTTTTTGTGGGCTAACTTCTTTGTTCATATTTTCATTTGCTTTTTTGGTAGCTTCCAATTTGTCTAATTGTGCCTGAATGGCTTCGTCCTCAATTTTGCTGAATAATAATTCTGCAGGCTTAACCTGATGTCCGGCCGGAAGCAGCACTTCATTTTTAGCTACATTTTCCCAGTTTAGGTCGTTGTCCAGGGTGTCAAACCCCAGTATTGTCTTTAGTTTTTCAGAGGTAAAGGGCAAAAATGGTTCGCTCAAAACTGCTAGGGCCGATGCTATTTGAAGGGCTACGAACATAATGGTCTTTACTCTTTCTTCATCCTGTTTTATTACTTTCCAAGGTTCTTCATCGGCCAAATACTTATTGCCCAAACGTCCTAAATTCATAACTTCTTGGCCCGCTTCGCGGAAACGGTATCTTTCTATGGAATTGGCAATGATCTCAGGGTATTTTTTTAGCGCTTCCAAAGTTTCCCGATCTACCTGGCTAAAGGCGCCAGGAGTGGGTACAATACCATTGTAATATTTATTGGTAAGCACCACTACACGATTGATAAAGTTCCCGTATATGGCCACCAATTCGTTATTGTTCCTAGCTTGGAAATCTTTCCAAGTGAAATCGTTATCCTTTGTTTCCGGGGCCGTGGCAGTTAGCGTATACCTTAGCACATCTTGCATGTTGGGGAAGTCTTCCAAATACTCATGTAGCCATACCGCCCAATTCTTGGAGGTGGACAGTTTGTTACCTTCCAAATTTAAAAATTCGTTGGCAGGGACATTTTCCGGTAATATAAAATCGCCATGTGCCTTTAGCATACTTGGGAAAATAATACAATGAAAAACAATATTATCCTTACCAATAAAATGTACCATTTTGGTGTCCTTGGCCTTCCAGTAAGGTTCCCAATCCTTGCCTTCCCTAGCGGCCCATTCTTTGGTAGAGGATATATAGCCTATAGGAGCATCGAACCAAACATACAGTACCTTGCCTTCACCGCCTTCAACAGGGACAGGGATACCCCAATCCAAGTCGCGGGTTACGGCCCGTGGCTTTAGGCCATCATCGATCCAAGATTTACATTGGCCGTAGACATTGGGCTTCCAGTCGTTTTTATGACCCTCTAGAATCCATTTCTTAAGAAAATCCTCGTATCGGTCCAAGGGTAAAAACCAGTGTTTGGTTTCTTTTAGCGAGGGTACTGCTCCAGATATGGTAGATTTAGGATTAATAAGGTCAGTGGCGTTTAAGGTAGAACCACAGTTTTCACATTGATCGCCATAGGCCTCTTCGAACCCACATTTTGGGCAGGTACCAACAACAAAACGATCGGCCAAGAACTGTTGGGCTTCTTGGTCGTACAATTGTTCTGTGGTTTCCTCAATAAAATCTCCCTGCTCATATAGTTTTACAAAGAAATCCGAGGCCGTTTTATGGTGGACTTCGGCAGAGGTTCTGGAATAGTTATTGAAAGTAATCCCGAAATCCTCAAAGGATTGTTTAATAATTCCGTGGTATTTATCTATAATATTTTGAGGGGTAACACCTTCTTTTTTTGCTTTCATAGAAATGGCGACCCCATGTTCGTCACTTCCACAGACGAAGGCTACATCATTGCCATTTAATCTCAAGTATCTTGCGTAGATATCCGCGGGCACATAAACACCGGCCAAATGCCCTATATGTATAGGTCCGTTGGTATATGGTAGTGCTGCGGTAATAGTATATCTTGCTGGCTTTTGAAGGTTCTGCGACATTAATTCTTGGATTAGGGTGCAAAAATAAAGATTTTTACGCGCAGCTGAGGTATTCCTTCAAAAAATAAGCCTTCGTTATTCTGAAAACAATTCAGAATTTACGAAGGCCTTCTTGCATAGTAAGTAGGGGGTGATATTATGCTACCATAATGGATTTGCTGAGATTTTGATTTTGAACCTGTATTCTATAAATGTATTTTCCAGAGGCCAAATAGGTCGGTAATCCCTCCCTAATATTTATTTCTGTAGACCCTTCCAACATCATTTCATTAAATACGGAACCCAAATATTGACCCATAATGTTGAACAATTGTATGTTTACGTGGGCGCTAAATGGCATTTCAAGGTAAATGTGCGGTGTTGAATCCGTAGGGTAAAATGGTTTGTGAATAATGGCATCTACCAATTCCGGATTTGGATTTTCCCCAGTAGGATCTGTTGGTGTAGGTGGTGTAGGGTTGCCATCACTATAAGTGATTTCAGGAAAATCTACCCCGCTACAATTAAATCCTAAATTTACTGGTTTATAGGTGTATCCGTCCATTAAATGCTGTTCCACAAGAGGAATATCTACACACAACCATTCTGTCAATACGGTGGCATAAAGGTCTCTAAAGTCCATAGTGTATTCCAGGTTACCTCTACTATTGGGCTCGTCCAAAGCTGGATGCTCGCCCACAAAAGCACTTCCGTTTAATCCTGATCCAAAAAATAGGGTAGGAGCTGCTTTACCGTGATCGGTTCCATTAGATCCGTTTTCATATATTCTTCTACCAAATTCGGAAAAAGTCATGCTCAATACTTTTTCATCTTGCTGGGTAAAGGCCAAGTCATCATAAAAATTGTCTACCGCAATGGATAAATTGGACATTAGACGTTCGTGCACCAAGGGTTGATTTCCATGGGTGTCAAAACCACCCAAACTAATCATATACACTTTGGTACCCAAATTACCTTTTATCAATCGTGCCAACAAAGCCAATTGTCTGGCAAAACCGTTGTTTTGATACTCTATTTGGTTTGCGCCACGCATATAGGCCTCATGTATTTTTCCGGAGTACTCATTGGTTACGTTGGATACCCCTCTAAGAAATTTTATCTGATCGCTATACATACAATCATCAAAAAGGGCATCATCTACTGAATATTGCAAACCAGTTTCCGCAATCTGTTCCAACTGATCTATATTATTGGTTACAAAGGCGTAATTGGTCTCTTCGCCTTCAAAAACCAAACTACCGTAGTTTCCAACTTGTATGGCGGCTGGACCTTCTGGTCTACTACCCGGGAAATCCGATAAATAATCGGGATATAGGTTTTCAAAATGTCTTCCCATCCATCCGGTATCACGTCCACTGAATCCTGTTGTGGTTAAATCGGTATTGGCAAAAATATCAGAACCGGTAAAATGTGACAGACTTTGTCCTTCATAACCTACACCATGAACTGCTTTAAATTGACCTTCGCCCCACATGGGCTCCAAGGACTTCATATAGGTAGGAACCCCATATTCATCGGTCAATCTTAAAATTTTACTTTCCGGCAGATAAATATTTGGGCGTGCGTTGGCATAAATGTCGTACTGATTAATTGGTATAATAGTACTAAGGCCGTCATTTCCACCCGATAAACGAATTAAAATTAAAATATTATCGGTTTCCGCCATGGCTATTGCCGAGGTCAAAGGGGATGGGGCCGATGCGGTCAGAAAATTACTGCCCAGCATCATGGAGCCTGAACCGGCAATTCCTAAGGCCTGTAAAAAAGAACGCCTGCTCCAAGTCTTGTGTTCTAAATCGTGACCATCATGGTCTTTGCCTTTATGGGGTGAATTATGGTGAGTATCGCACATAATTGTCTTTTTTATTTGAGTTGGAATTCAGGTTGTCTGGAAAGATGTCTTAATAGAAGATGAACTTGTGAGGGAACCTCTTGACTAATACTTAAAATCCATAAGGATTGTCCTCCAGGAATATAATCAGGTCCATAGTATTCTTCCGGGACATCCCCTATTTTAAATGACGACATGGCATTTTCAAATTCCTGTTCAGTGAACATTCCTTTGGGGGTTATCTTATCAACTATGGCCCGTACTACAATCTCTGGGTTACTTGTATTGCTGTTGGCAGGGCCAACGGCATTCATAGCAAATGTCCTGAATTGTTCCGTGTTGTCCTGAAAGAAGCCATCTATAATGGACTCTAAGGTTAGCCAACGCCCAATTAAAAAATTGGTATTGATCCAGGATCTATTGCGTTGCCATCCAGCAACATCAAAAGGGTCAAATAAATCTTGACCCAACATACCGCTATAATTTATTAGGCTACCAATACTAGTGTCATTATAGGAAAAGCTAGTTTCGTTAATAATATTTAGATAAAGGTCGAAAGGACTTTTAATAATAACGCCAATAGCTTCATCGTCAAAAAAGTGCTGACTTTTAAAAAGTTGACTTAACACAGGTGCTAATTCAAAACCACTGCTTACAAAGGTGTTGGTTAACCCGTCAATAATAGTTTTGGCATTATTTGCTTCATCCGTGGAGTCCGGGTGTACAAAAAATTCATATAATTTTTTACATATGAAATAGCCTATTTGGGCACCTTTCTCTTCAAAAAGAATGTCAATAACATCATCATAACCCCAGTTTCCAGTTCTTCCAAATATTGTTTTATTCTCTGAGTTGAATTTGGTAGGATCAAAAACTACTTGCTCACAGCCAATTTCTCCCCTTTCTACATAGCCAGAAATAGCCTTGGCCGTTTCAATGATATCCTCTTCCGTATATCCGTTGCCTTCCCCTAATGTAAATAGTTCGTACAGTTCCCGTGCATAATTCTCATTGGGGTTGTTACCATTGTTGTAAACCCCGTCCAAATAGTAAAGCATGGCACTGGTAAGGCCAATTTCACTAACAAAGGTTTTAAAATTACCAATCGCATTTCGCTGAAGACAGTTGATATAATGGTAAAGGAAGGAATTACAATTATAAACGTCCAATTCGGTTACAAAATGATTGCTCCAAAAGAAACTTAAACGATCTCTTAGATTATTGTCCAATAGTGAATTGGTATAGGCCAGTTTAAATTCTTCCTGTTGTGACCTTATTATTGGTCCACGTAGGTCATCATCCTCCGGATAATTGCTGTTGTTCCAATTGGCCCAAGTTGGGGCGGCCAATGTGGGCATGTTCTGAGCTTCGGTGATAAGGGAGTTTACCAAGTTTGTGGCAGTCTGCCCTGTGGCTTGGTCAATTGTTTGCACGGAGGCGCTAAAACCCAATCTTCTATATAGATGTGAGGCCCTTTGTGAATCCAGTGGGGTGGAATAGGGGGCCAAACTAGAAGTATTACAGTTTATGAAATATTCCATAATTTATTCCGCATTTGATAGGTTACTAGTAAGGGGTCATTGCATAACGCACATTTAAATTGGAAATTATGTCCAATACAAATTTTTCGCTATAATGCATAACAAATTACGTGGTTTGTTGAAATTTGGACGACAGTGAGCTTGATTTTTCGACCAAATGCACGTTTTTTGGTAAATAGAATTGGAATAGTATGGGAAAACACAATGAATTTGGCAAAAAGGGAGAGCAATTGGCGGTGGATCATTTAACGAGAAATGGTTATAAGGTAGTTCATAGAAATTATAGGTATTTAAAAGCAGAAATTGATATTATTGCAAAAAAAGGAGATATTTTGGCGATTGTTGAGGTAAAATCGAGGAGTTCGGATTATATGCAGTCCATTGCCGAAACGGTTACGGAAAAGAAAATTAAGTTAATGGTAATGGCGGCTGATCATTATATAATTAGTAAAGATCTTGATGTGGAGGCTAGGTTCGATATTGTTACAGTACATAAGAATGGCCCCAATTTCAATATAGAGCATTTGGAAAATGCATTTTATCATTTTTAATTATTTGTTTTATTTGTAACAATTTGTTATTTTTACCAAAAGTTTAAGAAAATGAAGACTATTTCATCGGTCGTGGAAGACTACATTAAAAAGAAGCCATTTTTGCAGAGTGCTTTAGCTCAAGGTATTATAAATTTAACTTCGCTTTCTAGGATAGTAAAACCAGAAATTGAAAGTGAGTTGGGCAAGGATATTCGCAATGGTGCAATTGTAATGGCTTTAAAACGCCTTTCCGATGATCTGGAGTTTCGTGCGACCCATAAGATTATTAAGGTCTTAAAAAATATAGGGGAGATTACAGTAAGGTCTTCATTGACCGATTTTACCTTTTTGGTGTCCGAATCCATTTTGGAGAATCAGACTATTTTGTTAAAAGAAGTAAATAGAAATAAAGATGTTTTCTATACTTCTTCAAGAGGGGTAAACGAACTCAATATTGTTGTCAGTAATATTTTGGATGAGGCAGTGGAAGAGTTGTTCAAGAATGAAAAGTGCACTCAGAAGGCAGATAACCTTTCCTCCATTACCGTAAAATTACCGGCCGAGAACGTTTCCGTACCGGGAATCTATTACTTTATTTTTCAACGCCTGGCTTGGGAAGGGATTGTATTATATGAGGTAATTTCCACAACCAACGAATTTACCATAATTGTAAATGATGAACAGGTAGATGTTGCCTTTAAAACTATAAAGGATCTAAAAACATTATAATACAATAGTGCATTAATGAAACAATTTGTTAATGTTTCAAAATGTTAATTGAGCAATGTTTAAATGTAAAAATGGGATAATTTTTAAAACGCAGTGACTCTTCTTAAGATGTGTTATTGGTGCTCTTTTAAAAATTTTACAACCTCTTCATAATCCTCTGGGTTGCCAACAATGCGTTTTTCCCTGTCCAAAATATAATAGGTTGGTGTTTGATGTATATCATATAAGGTGGTATATGGACTTTCCCATTTCCCAAGGGCAATACCATGAATAAAGGCCGGTAATTTTGCCGACTCCAATTTCCAAGTTACATCGTCATCTTCCAGACCAATAGCCAGTACCTGAACACCTGGAATGTCCTTTACTCTTTTATGGAATTCCGGTAATTGCTGGAGACAATGCGAACAAGTGCTACTCCAAAAAATAATCACATAATTTTTGGCCCCTGTCAGGTCCGAAAGTTTTTTAATGGCACCTTCTTCATTCCAAGTAATTTCCGGGGCCTTTGCCCCAAGACGCAGGCGATTGTGTGTTTCAATATTATCTAGAATGTCAGTGTTATTGGTTTCCGTAGCCAAACTTTTAAGATAATTTCCATAAACAACATCGGCCAAGGATTTATAGTCGTTACTAATGGCCTGTGTCCAAATACCATTATATAACAGCACTCGATTAGTTGCACTTACCTTTTCCAACACCCTTGCCAATGCTCGCAGATTATCTATCATTATCAACTCTTTTCCCTCAAGGGAGAGCTGTTGATGGGGTAGCGCTGTAAATACATAATTTATGACTTTGTCCGTTAAAAAACCTGATCCCAATATAAATGGATCATTAAAGTCTAGGGAATCAAAATAATGTAGCTTTTTCTGTTGTACATAGGTTTCAACTTCTTGGAATTCGACAGGAATATAGGGGCTATTTGCCGAAATAAAATGCCCGCAGATCAAGCCTGCAGATTGGGTTTCATATGATTTTTGGACAACTGCCAGTTTTTTAAAAAGCGCGTTGATCGCACTTTGATCTCTATTTGGTTCGGAATAAAACTGAACAATTTGTTTCTCGAGCTCATGAACCTCTTTAAAGTACTTGGTGTAAAGTAAATTTTCTTTGGAGCTAACAATGGATAAACCTTTTTGGGAATCAAAGGACAACACAATATCTTCTTTCCCATTGTATATCACGTCAAAATAGTATTCCTCTTGTGGCGCGGCATATACCAATCTATACATGCCGGTTGATGCATTCGCTGGAATGTTCAGCGAAAAAGCACCATTTTCAACGGCCGTATCGGCTATATAATTTTGATGGTCAGGATTTAATTTATAGGCGATCAGCCATTTGTAATCTTCCGCTGGGGACAAATTCCCGGAAATGGTATGTTGGGCTTCCAGTACCAAAGCGAAACACAATGCGAAAAAGAATAGGATGTTTTTTAAAGGCATTAGTTATGGGATATTTTATGGAACAGTTATCCCTGTTTTTGGGATAAGTAAATCGAAGGGTTGAATAGATTTATAGGCTTTATCAATGGAATTAATGTGTTCAAATACCAATAATAATCGCAACCCGTTTCGGGTTTGTTTCTCTTTTAATTTCGCCAGGTCGGGATGGGCCTGTACAAATTGTAATACGGACGTAAAGGAACTGCTTTGATAAAAATCGGATTGCTGGTCAGCTATAAAATAGCCGATCATTTTGCCTTTCTTCATTACTATTTTTTCTAGGCCGATACTATTGGCGATCCATTTGATACGGACCGAGTTTAATAAATCCTCAGCTTGGGTGGGGAGGTCCCCAAATCTGTCGACCAATTGGGACTCGAATTTTTGCAAACCTACCTCATCGGAAACTAGGTTCAGTTCTGTATAGAGATTTAAACGTTCGGTGATATTGTTGATGTAATCATCAGGGAAAAGCAATTCAAAATCAGAATCGATCTGAGTTTCTTTTACAAAGATCTTTTGTTTGCCTCCAACTTCTTCGTATAAATCCTTGAATTCGTTTTCTTTTAGTTCGTCTATGGCTTCGGCCAATATTTTTTGATAGGCGTCAAAACCAATTTCGTTTATAAACCCACTTTGCTCTCCTCCCAATAAGTCTCCTGCACCTCTTATTTCCAAATCCTTCATGGCAATATTAAAGCCGCTGCCCAAATCTGTAAATTGCTCCAAGGCCTGAATTCTCTTACGGGCATCATTGGTCATTACATCGTAGGGAGGGGTAATAAAGTAACAGAAAGCCTTTTTGTTGCTTCTACCTACTCGTCCCCGCATTTGATGCAGATCGCTTAGGCCAAAATTATTGGCATTATTAATAAAAATGGTGTTGGCATTGGTGACATCCAGGCCACTTTCCACTATAGTAGTAGATACCAAAACATCAAACTCACCATTCATAAACGCCAACATAAGGGTCTCCAATTTTTTGCCTTCCATTTGCCCGTGTCCAATGCCTATTTTAGCATCTGGCACCAACCGCTGTATCATTCCGGCAACTTCCTTGATGTTTTCAATTCTATTGTGAATAAAGAAAATCTGCCCGCCTCGTTGGATTTCATAGGAAATGGCATCGCGAATGATTTCCTCGCTAAAACGGATTACCTCGCTTTCTATGGGATATCTATTTGGTGGTGCCGTATTGATGACCGAAAGATCCCTAGCTGCCATTAAACTAAATTGAAGGGTTCTTGGGATCGGGGTTGCGGTAAGGGTAAGTACATCTACATTTTCTTTAATGGATTTTAATTTGTCCTTGACCGATACGCCGAACTTTTGTTCCTCATCTACGACCAACAATCCTAAATCCTTAAATTTCACGTTTTTGTTCACCAACTGATGGGTGCCTATAATGATATCTACTTTGCCACTGGCCAGATTTTCCAAGGTTTCCTTTTTCTCCTTGGCAGTCCTAAAACGGTTTACATAATCTACGGTTACTGGCATTTCTTTCAACCGTTCTGTAAAAGTCCTATGGTGTTGAAAGGCCAAAATAGTAGTAGGGACCAAAACGGCAACCTGTTTCCCGTTGTCTACGGCCTTAAAGGCGGCCCTTATGGCCACTTCCGTTTTTCCAAAACCAACATCCCCGCAAACAAGTCGGTCCATGGGTCTTTCACTTTCCATGTCTTTCTTTATGTCTTCGGTAGATTTACTTTGGTCAGGAGTATCCTCATAAATAAAGGAAGCCTCCAACTCGTGCTGTAGATAGCTATCCGGGCCGTATTGAAATCCTTTTTCCAGCCTGCGCTTGGCATAGAGCTGTATAAGGTCGAAAGCAATTTTTTTAACACGGGATTTGGCCTTGTCCTTAATCTTTTTCCAAGCTCCAGAACCCAGTTTATATATTTTTGGGGGAGCCCCGTCCTTCCCATTAAATTTGGAGATTTTGTGCAAGGAATGAATGCTTACGTATAGGATGTCCCTTTCCCCATACATTAGCTTTATAGCTTCCTGTTTCTTTCCTTCAACATCGATTTTTTGTAGTCCGCCAAATTTTCCAATACCATGGTCTATATGGGTCACGTAATCCCCAATTTCCAGTTTGTTCAGGTCCTTTAGGGTAATGGCCTGCTTTTTGGCATAGCCATTTTTTAAATGGAATTTCAGATATCGTTCAAAGATTTGATGGTCCGTATAACAGACTATTTTTAAATCTTGGTCTATAAAACCTTGATAAAGCGGGAGTACAATGGTTTTATAATGGACTTCCTTTCCTACCTCATCAAAAATATCATGGAAACGCTTGGCCTGCTGCTCCGTGGCACAAAACAGGTAATTGGTATAGCCATTTTTATAATTATCGTTAAGGTTTTCGATTAATAAATCGAACTTTTTGTTAAAGGAAGGTTGTGGTTTTGTATTGAACACGATGGTTTCCGGATCACTAGAAGCTTTTGTGCCTCCATCGATCTCTATCAAACCAAAATCAGCCAACTGATGTTTTAATAATTCGGAAGTAGTGAACAGTTCCTGGGGTTTGGCATGCTGTATTTCGTTGGACAATTTAGTAAAGGCCTCTTCGGCCTTTTCAAAAAATGAATCCAATCTGGCATATAGCAAACTTAGGGTCTTGCTAAAAATAAGGGTGTTGGGTGATATGTATTTCAGGAAACTTTCCCGGTTCTCATCCAAAAATTTATTTTCTACATTGGGGATGATGGTAATCTTTTTAACCTTTAGTGTGGACAACTGTGTTTCTACGTCAAAAGTTCTGATACTCTCCACTTCGTCTCCAAAAAATTCAATTCGGTAAGGTTCATCGTGGGAAAAGGAAAATACGTCCATGATGCCGCCGCGAACCGAAAATTCTCCTGGTTCGGTAACAAAATCGACCCTTTTAAATTTATATTCGAACAAAACCTCATTTAAAAAGTCGATCGAAAGGGTATCCTCCAGTTTAATTTTTAGGGTGTTTTTCTCCAGTTCCTTCCTGGTTACCACTTTTTCAAAAAGGGCATCTGCATAGGTAACTATAATGGCAGGTTTTTTTCTGGAATTTATACGGTTTAGTACTTCGGCGCGCAAAAGCACATTGGCATTATCCGTTTCCTCTATCTGGTAGGGCCTTCTATAACTTCCTGGGTAAAAAAGTACGTCGCTATCACCAATCAGCTGCTCCAAGTCGTTCAAATAATAAGCAGCTTCTTCTTTGTCATTTAAAATGAACAGGAATGGCGATTCGGATTTGTGAAATATTTCAGCTATTACAAAGGATAAAGAGGATCCTGTTAGACCCTTAATATTGGTTTTTGTTATGGTCGCATTGGTGCTATCCTGAAAATCGGCAATAAGAGACCTCAGTTTCCCTAGTTGGGGAGACTGTGCGAACAGTTGTAACATCGAAGATTTTGTCAACCGTAAATTTTATTGCAAATATAAACCTTGATAATTCTTTTTACAAAGAATGGTTGGGATTTAAAAAATCAATCTGGTCTAATTAACCAATTCTATAATTTTTGATACCGTTTCACTATTGTTGACTCCGAGCCCTTCTTGCTGATAAGCCAATTCCCCTTCTTGGTCAAAAACGCTTATGATGTTGGAGTGTGAAAAATCCATAGGGGATATTTTTTTGTAGTTGACCGCCAATACTGCTGAAAATTCACGGGTGTCTCCTTCCGAACCTCTTAGAAATACCCATTTTTCCGAATCCATTTGGTTTTCTTTTGCAAATTCTTTTAGTCGCTGTGGTGTATCGGTTTCAGGGTCTATGCTAACAAAAACAAAAGTAACCTTGTCTTTCTTATCGAGGGGGATTTGCTCTTCTATACCGCGCATGTCTGCAACCAATCTAGGGCATGCCGTTTGACAAGAGGTGTAGATCATAACCATGACCAATACATCCCCTTTCAAAACTTTTAGTTGAATTTCCTCATTGTTCTGATTGGTCCATTTGGAGGGGAGATTATAGATGGACAGCTCAGATATTTCGCCCTCTTTCTTGTTGTTTAGGGCCAGTAGCTGCAGGTCCATTTTACAGATGTCGCAATTGCCAGGTTGGTCATAGGTCTTATCACCTTCACAGTGCATGGGACATTCGTATTTTTCTGCGGTTGTTTTGTTTGATTTTTTTGTATTGCATCCTATAAGATTGATTACTAAAAAGCATAACAATCCGGCATTTAGAATTCTTTTCATTGTCTTAATAGGTTAGATTTTTATTATTTGATCCATTTGACTGTGCACACCTAAACCCTAAAGTCCTTATGGCATAATTCGCTTTAAGACTACCTCTAAAAGCGTAGCGCATAAAGGCGGCATAATTCATTAAGTCCGATGCTCCAACCGCTGCACTGCCGCAAAAAAGGTTGCTATCCTTATCTACATCCTTTCTGGATTCACCGGAGATTAAAACGGAATTAAAGTCCATTGTCCACTCCCATACAAGCCCGTGGAGGTCGTAGATTCCCCAATAATTCTTGAAGGTAGAGCCAATGCTATTGTTAAATGTTTTTGGCGCTTCGTACCAGTCCAGAATAAGCTGATTGTAGGATTCCTTTTTGCGGGCATCGGGATCATTACCATCCGCCATTGCCGCATATTCCCACTCATCAACGGAGGGCAATCTTTTTCCTTGACATTCACAATATTTTTTGGCGGCAAACCAAGAAACGTTGGTAACGGCTTCTTGGGCCCCTAATAAATTTCCATAGGATTCATCGCTCTCCCAATTAACCAAATAATTACCGTCTGCAAATAATCGTTTAACCTTGCTTTTTTTCCATTCAGGATATTCCTGTACAAACTTTAAATACTCCTTATTGGTTACCGGGTAAACGTCCATTGTAAAAGGATCTACGGTAACCGCAGTTGAATCAACCCCATATAGGGGAATATAAGTCCCTCCTTTAACGGCGGCCATATTTCCTGATTGGGCAGAAGCAATATTTACGGTAATGATGCCGATCAGTGTTAGGGCTATTTTAAAAGAGGGACTTAATATCATTTTTTTGTTTTGTACCGATTCTATTTATTTCTTACACTTTTAACCATAGCTGGAGTTACGTCCTTTTTGGAATTGCCCCAACTATTGTACACATAGGTAAGTACATTGGCCACCTCTTCGTCGGTTAAGGTCTGCGCGGTCATAACACTATTGTATTTTTGTCCGTTTACGGTTATTTCACCTGTTTTTCCGTGCAGTATAATATCTATGGCACGATTAACATCGGCATTTAGATAGTCAGATTTGGCCAAAGGGGGAAATGCATTGGCAATACCTTGGCCCTCTGCTTGGTGACAAGCAAAACAAGTCTGCATATAGGCGGCCTTTCCGAATTCCATCTTTTCCGCCATAGATTTAGCGGGAATGTCAGCTTCCACAATATCATTAGTTGAAGGCATTTTTTGAATACCACTTCCTTCAGGCAAGTAGATACCATCTTCCAATTCTCCGGAATAAATGGTCTTATTTTTTTCACCCTGGACCTTCAACATTCCCAACGCCCCTTTGTTAAATGCTCTAAAAATGGAATGGTCTACTAGGATAAAAGTTCCGGGAACATCTACCTTAAATTCTACTATGGCCGCCCCTCCAGCAGGGATAAGGGTAGTTTGAACGTTTTCATTGATCAAATCTCCACCTTCTACATGCACCTTGTCGAAGATTTCACCAATAACATGAAAGGAAGATACCAGGTTTGGTCCGCCATTGCCAACAAACAGGCGTACTGTTTCGCCAACGTTCGCAGTTATGGCATTGTCGCCGGTTAAGGCACCCATCTTACCGTTAAAAACAACGTAGTCGGCGCGTTCATCCACGGCTTTTTGCATGTCAAAAGGTTGCAAACCTCTTTCTCCGTTGGCTCCTTTGGTGTAAAAATCGCCCTGCATAATGTAATATTCTTTATCCACCAATGGCAATCCTCCTTCGGGTTCTACCAAAATTAAACCATACATGCCATTGGCAATATGCATCCCTACTGGTGCTGTTGCACAGTGGTAAACATACAGCCCTGGGTTAAGGGTTTTAAAGGAGAATACTTTCTCGTGTCCAGGAGCTACAAAAGAAGACTCCGCACCACCACCGGGACCTGTAACGGCATGCAGGTCAATATTGTGGGGCAATTTATTTTCAGGGTGATTTTTAAGGTGAAATTCAACCTCATCTCCAACCCTTGTCCTAATAAAACTTCCAGGAACCGTACCCCCGAAGGTCCAATATATATATCGTACCCCGTTGGTCATTTCTCCTTCTTGTTCCAAAATTTCCATATCTACCTTAAGTTTTTTGGCCTTTCTTTTGCCAACAGGTGTGGGTACATTTGGCGGGGATGTTAATTCTGCTGTCATTTCGCGATTCGCAGGTATATCCGCGGTGCTTTCATAAACGATCTTTTCTTTTTCAGCACATGAGAGGATAAGGCTGCTTATTCCCGCTACCATAAGTAGGGAGAGGAATATTTTTTTTGTCAATTTTGAATTCATAATGATTTGTTTTGGTTGCATAATGAAAAAATAAAGGATGTTTTGGTCCTTTATTGGGCAAAAATAGTCTTGAAAATCCTATAAAAACATGACAACTGTCATATTGCTGAACTTGGTAGAAATTGGGCCATTTTTGCAAGGAAACCTAGAACTTGGGTTAAGGTCTCCTAATGATTAATTACTGGATGTAAACAATACTGGGTTTATAGTGATCATTATCCATCCCCAGTTATTGGTGTTGCCGTCGGAGTTTCCTTTTATAGTTTCCATGCCTTGGGAGGCAAAAAGATGCGAATATCCGGCACTGATGCCAATTTCTTTTTGAAGCTTATAACCATATACGATATCAAGCTCTGTCCCTAATTGCTTTTCGCTGTCTGGGCCTATTTCTGCTGCCGCCGAGAAGTTGTGGATAGCAAAATTTAGATTAGATTTCTCATTTAAACCTACCTTGGCATTGGCAAATATATCTAATAGGCCTACGTTGTTTGCATGGTTGCCAACATAGAAATAATCCATGAGTCCGTTAAACTTATGATTAGTGCCATAAAGTGGGGTAAAAGCCTTGTTTTTTTGGTTGGAAGTTAATCCGTTGTCATTACCGCTAAGTAGTTCTACCCCAAGTCCCAATGTGGATTTGGTTGTAACCGTATAGTTTCCCTCTAGGGATAGGAGATATGCACTTAAATCATTGTTGGCAATATCCTTTCCAAATTGGTAATAAAGATTTGAGGTCAACTTCAGATTATTAGCCTTATAATTTAAATGGGTTCCAAGGGTTTGGCTATATCTGGTTTCGTTGTTATTGGAATTGATATTATTAATAAACTGCAGACCATTGTTTAAGAAAAGAAGACTTGCCGATAATTTGTTCCATTCCTTATGGGTCCACAAATATTGAATACTCTTATAAGTTCCAGGCGTGGTTAAGGTAGTGCCAGTTAAATTTTCCTCATTTTGGTTAAAGGCGAATCCAAGGTTTATGGCGTATTCCGAATCCTGGTAATTTATTAAGAGCGCATCATGACTTCTCGCTTGCTGGGCCCAACCTACATTTCCGAAAATTCGATGGTCGTCATAAATAATTTCCTGTCGCCCTACCTTCAGGAAGAAATGTGGATCTAGCTGAATTTCCCCCCAGGCCTGATGTATTCCAAATCCATTTTTATCGGCAGTGTTGAGTTGTGGTACATCGCCCCAAGTCCGGACATCCTGTAAGCTTAGGTAAAAAGACAGTTTTTCAATTTCATAAGCGGTATTCAGTCTGGTCCGTTGTGAAACAAAGGCAGCAGGGTCTACATTATCAGGGAACAGTGTCTTATAACCATGTCTATATTCAAACCTTGGGCGCAATTCGGCATCTAGTGTAAACTGTGCCTGTACTTGCATTATAAGGAGGGTAAAAAAAAGTAGTCCTATGTGGTTCTTAAGTTTCATAATAGCTTGGATTGATTATTGGAGCAAAAGTCACGCTGTTATTTTTAGGAGAATATGATATTTGTCATTTAATGTAATGCCATTTGCTCCGGTATAAAAAATGGTGGGGAATAGGTATTGAATTTTGCCAATATAGTATAAGAGTCTATATTTTTTGTGGTAAAATTTATTGACTATTTGTTAATTTAGGCTGGAAATGCTTAATATTACTTAAATGTGAACAATAGGGTATTGAACCAGTTACCGCCTAAGTTTAAATAATGCGGTATTTGAGTTGGAGATGTTAAAGTCGGTTAACTTGAAAATTTCGCATGTTTGTACGTAAGCACATTAAAAATAAAACAGGACAAACCTATTTAACCTCTTAAAACATCTATGATCGTTAGAAATCTTAAAATTGTATTAATAAATGTACTAGTGGTATTCTCGTCATGTACAAATAGTAATGAGAATATCTATTCTGCCGGAAACCTAAATATTGGATTTGACCAGCAAGGGCAACTTACAACCTTGACCGACAGCAAGAATAATATAGAATATTTGTACGGGAACAAAGATTCCAAATCCATTATGGCCATCAAGGTTAAAGGGGAAATTGAATATCCTTCAGCTTTTGAAATTAAGGAAGGGAAGGAAGTTATTTTGTTAAGCTATCCAAAAAATGAGGTCCAGGCCGAGGTTAAAGTCAATAAAAAGGAACGATATCTTACTTTTGAGCTAACTTCGATTACTAAAGAAAATGATATTGAATTGGTGTTGTGGGGACCATTCGAGACCAATATTAAGGAAACCATTGGAGAAACTGTAGGGGTGGTTCGCAACAAGGATTTTTCTATAGGCATTCAGGCATTGAACAAAAGAACGTTGGGGGGATATCCTACCAACGAAGATGATTCTACACCCTCGTACGATATATTTGGAACTACCAGTTTGGTAGATATTTCAGATTCTTTGAATATTCTTTATAGAGGTCATACCGCATTGCCCAAGGATTATGGGAGTTCATTGCAGGCATACACAAGGAATAGGAATAAAGAAAGGGTCATTGCGACCATGGGCCATGAACATTATGTGGCCCCAGCATTTAAGGACGAGGGAATAGTAGGCTCTAAAATAGCCTTATTTGGTTGCGCTCCGGAAGAAGTTTTGAATACGCTTGAAGAATTAGAACTTTCAGAGGGTCTCCCACATCCTACCATAGATGGGGTATGGAGCAAACGGGCCACAACCGCAACCGCGGCATACTTAATTCAGGATTTTGGAACGTCTACCATAGATGATGCCATAGCGTTGACCAAAAAAGCAGGATTGCAATACCTGTATCATTCCGGGCCTTTTGTAAATTGGGGCCATTTCGATTTGCATAAGGATGCGTTTCCTGAGAATTGGGATAGCATGAAAGAATGTGTGGACAAGGCCGAACAGGAAGGGATTAAATTAGGAGCTCATACCTTATCTAACTTTATAACTACAAATGATCCATATGTATCACCTGTTCCAGATGAAAGACTGGCTAAGGTAGGGTCCAGCGTACTGGTAAATGATATTAATGATCAAGAAAAAAATATTGAAATAAAAGACCCGACCTATTTTAACCAAATGGGAAACAATAGTCTGCATGCGGTTGTAATCGGTAATGAAATAATTAGGTATGAAAGTGTTACCGAAACTGCCCCATGGATTTTGATTAATTCGCAACGCGGTGCCTTCGGGACACAAGCTAGTAGTCATAAAAAGGAAGATAAAATATCTAAATTGGCAGACCATGCCTACAAAACCTTTTTAACCAATACGGAACTGAGTGTGGAAATGTCTACACTAATAGCGGATCTATATAACAAGACGGGTTTAAGACAAATATCCTTTGATGGTCTGGAAGGAAATGCTTCAGCGGGAATGGGTAGTTATGGAGAATTATTATTTGTAGATGCCTGGTATAATAATTTATTACCAGAAGTAAAGAACGATTATATTATGGATGCCAGTAAGCCAGGCCATTATTTTTGGCATATGTTTACCCGTATGAATTGGGGTGAACCTTGGTATGCCGGATTCAGGGAGAGCCAGACCTCCTATAGATTATTGAATCAGGATTATTTTCGAAGAAATTTCATTCCTTGCATGCTGGGATGGTTCAGTATGCGCGACAATACCAGTTTGGAGGATATAGAATGGATGTTGGCCAGAAGTGCCGCATTTGATGCTGGTTATGCCTTGGTCACCTCTGTGGATTTAGTGAATAAAAATGGCTTTGGAGATGAAATTTTGGAGAAAATAAAAGAATGGGAAAAAGCAAGATTAGGGGGAGCCTTTTCTGTAGAACAAAAGAAAAGGATGGAAAATATTAAGGATGAATTTTCCTTGGAAAAAGTGTCTGAGAATAGTTGGAATTTAATCCCATATGCAGTACAACGTTTTGAGCACGAGTTGAAAATTAGGCAGCCTGGAGAACCGGTTTGGTCCTTATTCCAGTATAAAAACAATTTTTCCACACAACCGATGCAATTCATTTTAACCACCAAGAACACCAAGGTTTCAGGAATAACCATTGAGATTGATGATTTCAAAAAAATCGACTTGGACATATCCATTGATAAGGGCGAGAATCTTAAATACGATGGCGGCAATGAGGCGGTGCTATATGACAAATCCTGGAACAGAATAAAGGGCATCCAGGTGGATTCAGAGATATTGGCTATTGGTAGTGGAGATCATAAAATAAAGGTCAACTGTACTTTTTCTACCAAAGAGGAAGCAAGCCTGAAATTGGAGATAAAAACTGCTGGAAATCCAGAGAAGGTAGCGTTGAAATAATAGCGTTATTAGGAAATAGGAATTGATTTCTTACAACAAATTGTCTCATCCTAAATAATCGATACAGATTATTGAAGGATTAAATTTAAATATTAAGGCTGAACAATGATAACATTGTTCAGCTTTTTTGATTTGTACTGTTTTCTTTTCAATTTGTTTTGTGCGTGCATTTGTATTGGCGTGAGCATATGGTTGGATAAATGCGGTCTTTGATCATTATAGATTTCTATGGCATTCTTAATCAGTGCTTTTTTCAATTTTATGTTCTTTATATTTTTTGCCACTCCAAATTCTTGTTTCAATATTCCGTTGACCCTTTCGGCGATGGCATTTTCGTATGGGTCGTATTTTTCAGTCATACTTGACCTTATATTGTTGTTTTTCAAGAGTTGTTGATATTCATTGCTGCAATATTGCAATCCCCTGTCGGAATGGTGTATCAATAGTCGGTTTTTATGAACCCTGTTTGTAAATGCCATTTCCAAGGCTTTCAGCGAACCTTCTAGACCTAAGGAGCTAGATACGTTATAGCCCACTATTTTCTTTGAATACGCATCTGTGATCAAGGCCAGGTAGGATGGGTTGGTTCTATTTCCTATATAAGTTATATCACTGACCCAGATGGCTTCCGGCCTTTCTATTTCAACATTTGTGACAAGGTTCTTGTGTTTTCTAAAACGGTGATGGGAGTCTGTTGTAATGTGATAGCTCCGCTTTGGTTTTATCAACATATGGTTGGCCCGTAATATCCTAAAGAGTTTATCCCTGCCTATATTTAGAATCGAGAGTTCCTCCTTGAGTAGGTAGTATAACTTTCTTGTACCTAATTTAGGCATGAGCCCGCGTATATTACGCACCAGTACTATAACCTTTTGGGCAATAGATTGCTTGTGGGCCCTTGATTTGATCGATCTGTAGTAAACCTGTCTGTTCGCCCCGAGTAAATCACAGGTAGAAACTAACGTTTCTTTGTATTTTTCTTTGTAGTGGTCGATAACCCGGGTGTGTAATTTTTTCTGATTTGGATGTCATACTCTTTTTCTGCCATATCAACGAGCATATCGAAGATGATAGCCTTCTTGTCCGCTCGCTCGGCAAGGTGTTCTGCCCGAGCTTTCTGTTTCTCGAGCAATCTTACCTTTGCTTCTAACTCAAGTATTTTTTGTTCAGGTGTTTTGGCCATAGCATAATAAGGTCGATGTTCCCAATCAAAGTTACCATATTTCTTCAGCCATTTGGTCACCGTTGAGTCTCCTTGAATACCATATTTGGCCTTTGCTTGAGCTTTGGTAAGAAGTCCTTGCTCAATTTCTTCAACTAATTGAAGCTTAAAAGAAATGGAGTAATCTTTTTGGGTACGCCTGGTATACCCCACATTTTCTGATGTTTTCATTACACTAAGTTTTTAGTGTATCACTATTTCAGGACGGGACAAATATATAATCTAAAAAATCATGAAAAATATAATATATATATTAGGCATTCTTTTGGTTATTGCCATCAACATATCGTGTGAGGATTTTATTGACAATCCACCCGAAGACCAAATTTCAGTGAATGAGTTCTTTAAGACCTCCAACGACATAGAAAATTATGTAAAAAAGTATTATGCTTCATTCCCAAGCCATGGTAGTGCAAATTTACCTCTCTCTGAGGACAATTCTGACAACTTAATACAACGTATCCCAAATCAAGTACTAAATGGTACTAGGGCACCTAGTAACGGACAGTGGATTAATGCATGGGATGATATTAGGAGTATTAATATTCTATTTGATAATTTAGATAATGTCAGTGATGAGTTTAGTTCCTACCAACAATTTTTAGGGGAAGCACATTTTTTTAGGGCATGGTTATATTTTAATCTTTTAACAACATACGGGGATTTACCCATATACGATACCCAACTATTTCCTGATGATGAGAAATTGTTGGACCCAAGAAATCCTAGAACGGAGGTTGTAGACTTTATTCTCTCCGATTTGGATAAGGCCAATGAAAACCTGGGGCTTCGATCCAGTACTGGAAATTCCAGGCTTAATAAAGAAACGGCTCTTGCCTTTAAATTACGCGTAGCACTTTTTGAGGGTACTTGGCAGAAGTATCATGAAGGAGATGTATTTGGAACTCCTGGAGCGAATGCGAATAGCTATTTTCAAAAAGCGGTATTCGCCGGAGAGGAGTTGATAAATGGGAACTACACAAAAGGTATTTTCAATACGGGTAATCCTGATATGGACTATTATAATTTGTTTGGAATGGATAATATGTCCAATATTGATGAAGTCCTATTTTATAGAATTGCAAGTGCCGCTGAACAAATGGGTCACGAACTACAGTTTTATACAACAAGAAGGACAAGAGATATGAGCCTAACATGGTCGTTGGTATCTTCTTATTTGGGGAAGGATGGAAATGCCTATGATTATTTAGGGTTGGCTGCAACTACGAAAGGTAATGACTTCCTTACCACAATAGCTGATGATGTGGATCCTAGATTAAGCGCTACAATTTGGATACCAGGTGACCTTAGGGTAGCCAGCGCAAATCAATTATTTAACAAACCATTTGTAGATGGTGGGGTAGAGGAATCGGCGGTAACGGGCTTTCAATTGAAAAAGTTTTCAAATCCTAATTCACCGGCAGCAGGTGCCGATTTTGGCGGACGAAGTGAAACTGGCTATATATTATTTAGGTATGGTGAGGTTTTATTGAATTATGCTGAGGCAAAGTATGAATTGGATGGTACTTTAGCTTCTGCTCAACTTAACTTATTAAGGGAGCGAGTTGGCATGCCAATATTCTCTGTTACACCACAGGCTAATTACGGTGCAAATCTTTTAGACTATGGTTACGCCATAGACGATGCCTTGTATGCCATTCGGAATGAAAGACGGGTGGAACTTGCATTGGAAGGCCAACGAATTGATGACTATAAACGTTGGGCAGCACATGCTTTGTTTAAAGGAAAAAGGTCTCTGGGATATCCTTTTTTGCAATCGGAGTTTCCCAATTATAATACCCCAGTAGATAGTAATGGTTTAATTGATTTTTTCCAAAATGAATTGCCTAACGGTTATGGGTTCAGGGAGAATCAAGATTATCTGTCCTCCATTCCTCAAGATGAGTTGATATTAAATCCGAACCTTACCCAAAACCCTGGATGGTGAAAGGAATAATTTGCTGAAATGTTACCTTGAAAATGCCCACTAATCGGCATTTCAAGGGATCAAGACCAATTGTTGTGTTTATGCAAAGATTGTAGTTAGTCTATAAAGGAAGAATTCTACATTTTTCACACCCCTGAACTGTGCCCTAAAAGCTTTTATTTTTGCATTGAACGATTCTGC
>NZ_PHQQ01000079.1 GCF_002909235.1 Arenibacter catalasegens | reverse complement strand
CAATTTATTTAATCTGCTTGATCACTATCAAAGTGTTCAGTCAAGAATCGGATACGTCGATATTAGAGAAAACTATTTCAAACATTTATGACATTGAAAGGGTTAAATATCAATCGACATTCCAAGCTATGGATGGTGGAACCACCTATTTGGATAAGATGGATACTGTTTTCTTTGACTTCACAAACAGCAACAATTCAACACCCAAATACCATATGGCAAGTGATGAATCAGAATTGATATACGATGGCAAAAGACATATTTCGACTTTGGTTAATGAAAAGGTCATTTTAATCGATGATACGCCAAATGCTAATAATCCTTTGATGCTGACATTATACGGGGTAAAGAAATTTTTACCCGAAATGATGATGAATGAAAATATTGAATTCGTACGGAAACAAGACACTTTACTCAACGGACAGAAGCTCTATGTTTTTGATATAACATTTAAAGGCGGATACATTGATTGGGGAAATTTTGTCTTAAAAAACGTCTCAGCAGCTGAAACAGAATATACTTTAATGATTGGTATGTCAGATTATTTGCCAAGAAAGATGATAATGGATAATGGCCCTACCGGGAGAATGAGCAGGACTTATGACAGCTTTGATTTTGACTATAATCAGGATGACAGTGTTTGGAGCGGAGCATTATTTCCCAAAGATTATTCGAAAATGACTTGGGCCGAATACCGAGAGAAAAAAAATAAAATGCAATCATTAAAGGTTCGTTCGACCGAATCGAAAATGGTACAGGACATTAAACAATGGAAGCTACCCAATTTAGAAGACAATTCCATGGTAGACTTTTCCAAGCTAAAGGGAAATGTAATTCTGTTAGAATTCTGGTTCAAAAATTGTGGGCCATGTGTTCAGGCGGTTCCAAAACTTAATGCGATCCATGAGAAATATAAAGATGGAAAGTTCCAACTATTTGGCATAGAATTTAGAGAAGATTTCCCCCAGGAAAATTTAATGGCTTATGTTGAGAAAATAAAAATAGCTTATCCAACACTATATAAAGGGGGAAGTTTAGCAGCCACTTATGAGGTTACCGCAGCACCTACATTTATTCTTATAAACAAAAAAGGTGATGTTATTTTTGCAGAATCAGGATTTAATGAGAAGGAAATCATCAAACTAATTGAAGCCAATCTTTAAAGGGGTTT
>NZ_PHQQ01000078.1 GCF_002909235.1 Arenibacter catalasegens | reverse complement strand
TATTCTTATGGATTGACCAAGGGTAAATTATAGTTTTTTTCATATTTTCTGTTTTCTTTGATCAAAGTAAAGATCCTGTTGATTATTTTGGCCCGTACCGCATTGATTACCGTCATTTTATTTTTTCCCTCAGCTACTTTTCTTTTAAAATAATCATGGAACTCCCCCTTCATTTTTATTGCGGACAGAGCGGCCATATGGAAGAGGGTCTTAAGCTCTTTATTGGCCCTGTGGGATACTTTGTTCCTTGATCTTTGACTTGTTCCTGAATGGAAGGAAAAGGGGGCTACACCGACGTGGCAGGCAAATTTCCTCCCATTTTTGAACTTTGTAAATCCATTTGTGGCCACAATGGTATGTATGGCCACTTGGTCCCCCACACCTGGAATAGAGGTAAGGATCTTGCTTTGGTGTGCCAATAGTATTTCTGTACTGAACAATTCCTTTATTGTCCGGTCGATCTCTTCTATCGACTTGGTCAGTAGGGCGACGTGTCTTTTGAGCCGCTTGCTCCTCTCTTTAAAAATAGACTTTTCAACAAAACCTCCCAGGTCCTTTAACTGTGTCCTGTACTTTGCCCTTTCACCAACATAGAGTTTTCTTTCGGATAATAATAGTTTGCTCTCCGAAATGACTTCATCCTCCAAAGTCTGAAGGAGGGCCTTGTCAGAGTGCCTCATAGCGTACTCGGCTATCCGCTGCGCGTCGATTTTATCCGATTTACACCTTTGGACCCCAGAGCGCAACTTTATCTCCGCACCGCTTTCCAACCACAGTGCAACCCCATTGTCAAGGCAATAGCTTTTTAATATGTTCGAGTAATGGCCGGTGTATTCGGCACAGACCAGGGTTTCTTCAACATCCACATCTTGGGCGATCAGCTTGAACAACTTTTTTAGATGCCCAACGGTGTTGTTGGCCTTAAAATTTTTAATTTCGCCCTCTTCGGTGATCAAACAGATATCAAGTGATAATTTGCTCACATCGATTCCTATAAATGACTTGGATTTCATAGCTTTGGTTTAAGTTTTTAAATTAAGAACCTTTACCTAAGAACCTTAAAAGGTCGAGACTGATATCTTATACAGGTCTTGGTTCTTTAAACCTGTCAGTTCCAAATATCGGGATAGTTCTATGACTAAGGCTATCGCTGGATCGCTGACAGGTTTTCAATTATATGACTTTTTTAGATTTAAAAATAATAATTCAAACCTAAGGTAGTTATCGGGA
>NZ_PHQQ01000077.1 GCF_002909235.1 Arenibacter catalasegens | reverse complement strand
TGTCTACCTTTGATGGCACTAATTTATAGAGTCCGTAATAAGTATATTTGAATTATGGCAAAACAGTATGATAATGAATTCAAGGTTATGATAGTAGATCTATTAAAATCTGGATTAATGGTAAAACAGATTAGTGAGGACTATGGTCTAAACGGTGGTATGATACGTCGATGGAAAAGGGAATATGAAGCTAAATCGGGAGATTTTAGCAAGAAAAGAGAGGTTTCCCCGCAGGAGCAGGAACTCAAGGCCTTGCAGAAAGAACTGAGAGAGGTCAAGATGGAGCGTGATATATTAAAAAAGGCGGTGAGCATCTTCTCCAAGAGCGGCACATAATATATCATTTTATTCTAAGGAATAAAGATTGTTATCCTGTCGGGAAGATGTGCAAGTGCATGAGAATCAGCAAAAACTCATATTATCATTGGCTTAGGAACAAAGATTTGGAAAGGGAGGAAACAGCAACAAAGACACTAAAAAAAAGAATTCGATTTCATTTTGGACAAAGCATGGAAATCTATGGCAGCTATCGTATCCAGCAAAAACTGGAACGGGAAGGCCTGTTCTATTCCCGTTCTTATATAGCATTGCTGATGAGGGAAATGGGTCTGAGATCCGTGCTAAGAAGAAAATTCGTGGCGACAACGGATTCCGGACACACCTTCCCTGTCGCGGACAATAAACTTGACAGAAACTTTGGCACTATGCAACTGGGGAAGAAATGGGTCTCAGATATTACATATATCCGTGTTGGAGACCAATGGAACTACTTGACCACGGTCATGGACCTTGCCGACAGAAAAATAGTGGGCTGGGCATTGAGCGAGGATATGACCGTCCGAAATACCGTAATGAAAGCCTGGTTGGATGCATGTAGGACTAGAGCAATCGGCAATGGCTTCATCTTTCATTCTGACAGAGGGGTACAGTATGCCTCGAATAAAATGACCAATCTGTTTACTTTCAATAAAAAAATAACACGGTCTATGAGTAGAAAGGGAAATTGTTGGGACAACGCTGTTGCGGAGAGCTTTTTCAAAACGATAAAGCATGAATGGCTGTATAGGTTTAAATATACCACCCATGATCAATTGTTCGAATCGATAAATCAATATATAACATGGTACAATAACGAAAGGCTACATTCTAGTTTAGGGTATCTCTCCCCATTAGAAATGGAAATGAAACTAAGAGGGTTTTCTAAAAAAGTGGCTTGAAAAAATTAGTCCCAAATTTTGTAGGTAATCCA
>NZ_PHQQ01000076.1 GCF_002909235.1 Arenibacter catalasegens | reverse complement strand
TGGACTTACTATATTTAACCGGACATAGAGTTAAGAGCGTTTTAGTTATTAAAATTAACTTTGAAAAATGTCAAGAGAAAAAAGAAATTACACTGCAGAGTTTAAGGAAAAAGCTGTAGAACTTAGTTACGCACGAGGTAGCGTTGTCGAGATTTGCAGGGAACTGGATATCCCTACATCTGTTTTGAGCCGTTGGCGCAGGGAATCGGATGCCTATGGCAGGAACAGTTTCCCGGGAAAGGGAAACCCCAAATTAACGGACGAGCAACGGGAAATTGCAGAATTGAAGAAGAAGTTAAGGAATGCCGAACTAGAAAGAGATATCCTAAAAAAGGCGATAGCCATCTTCTCCTAGAGCGACAGGAAAAATATAGGTTCATAAAACACCATAAATTTAAATTTCCAGTCGGGAAGATGTGCAAAATGTTCAAGATAAGCAAAAGCGGGTATTACGATTGGTTGGGCAGGGTTCCTTCCAAAAGAGTGATGGAGAACGAGGCCATATCATCTACCATCCGAGATGTTTATGAGGATAGTTTTGGGAGTTACGGGGCACCGAGGATCAAAGCGGAGCTCCGGAAAAGGGGATATTGCATCTCAAGACCTAGGGTAGCTAGGATAATGAGGGCAAATAACCTGTTTGCCAAAAGAAAGCGTAAATTTCAAACTACGACCCACAGCAAGCACAACTATCCAGTTGCACCCAATATATTAGATCAGGATTTTACCGTCTCTAGACCGAACCAGGTTTGGGTATCGGATATAACCTATATAAAGACCAAACAAGGCTGGATGTATTTAACGGTAATTATAGATCTGTTCCACCGGAAGGTCGTTGGATGGTCGATGGGCCAAACCTTAAGTACCGGCGACACTATAGTCCCTGCATGGAATATGGCCATTAAATCGAACAATATCACAAAAGAACTTATATTCCATTCCGATAGGGGGTCTCAATACGCCAGTTCCACTTTCACAGATATCCTGAAAAGATATAATGGATCGATAAAACAAAGTATGAGCAGAAAAGGTAATTGTTGGGACAATGCAGTAGCTGAATCGTTCTTTAAGAGCCTAAAGGTAGAATGGGTCTATGAACATAGCTATAACCTAAGGTCAGAAGCCGAACTATCTGTCTTCCAGTGGATAGAGACCTGGTATAACAGAAGAAGAATACACTCCTCTTTGGGATATAAGACTATAGAGGAAATTGAAATAGAATTGTATAATCAAAAAATAGCAGCATGACTCTTATCTAATTGTCCACTTTTTTGTTGCAAGTCCA
>NZ_PHQQ01000075.1 GCF_002909235.1 Arenibacter catalasegens | reverse complement strand
CAGTGATGTACGTCCCTGATATAGGTTGACCACTTAAAGAGTGGAAAGCTATGAAAGCAAATGTACGGAGTATCCGCAAACAGCGTAAATACTCGGAAGAATTCAAAAAACGTCTTGTTTCGGATTTCGAGAAAGGCAAGTTCAGTGTTCCCCAATTGGAGAAACTGCATGGGGTCCCCCATGCGACAATTTATCGGTGGATCTATAAATTCTCTATCTTTAATGAAAGTGGATTTAGAGTTATCGAGATGAAGGACAGTAGCAACAAAAAGATGACGGAGCTGGAGGCCCGCGTAAAAGAGCTTGAGCGTACGGTGGGCCGCAAGCAGATCATGATCGATTATCTGGAAAAGATGATGGAGATCGCCAAGGACGAACTGGACATCGACATCAAAAAAAACTTCGGCACCCCACAATCGACTGGTTCCGGGAAAACAAGCAAAAAATGAGTTTTTCCATGAACGATCTGTACAAGGAAGCCGGCCTGAGCAAACAGGCCGTCCTTCAGTACGGTTCACGGCAGAAGATCTTTGACGGGAAGGTCCGCCAGATGGTCCTCGAGGCGGATGAGCTGCGGGAGGACCATCCAGGTTGTGGGGTGGAAAAAATGTACCATACCCTTAAGCCCGATTTTATTGGAAGGGACAGGTTCGTGGAACTGATGATGGAACTGGGATATAGGCTCAAGCGCAAAAAGAACTATAGAAGAACCACCATAGCCTCCAAAATATATTATCCCAACCTTATCAAAGGTATGGAGGTGGACCGCCCATCGATGGTCTGGCAATCCGATATTACGTACATCCCAATAGGTGGCAGGCACTATTATGCCGTTTTTATAATCGATGTCTATACCAAGAAGATCGTGGGGCACAAGGTCTCCGACCATATGAGGGCGCAGGCAAATATGGATGCCCTGAACAGGGCACTTGATAAGAATGCCGCTCCTATGTACCACCATAGCGACAGGGGAAGCCAATATACCTACAAAGGTTATATAGGTCTTCTCAAAAAAAACGGGAGCAGGATAAGCATGGCGCTCTCTGCCCAGGACAATGCCTATGCGGAGCGCATAAACAGGACCATAAAGGAAGAGTACCTGGACCACTGGAAACCAAAGGACTTTGGACAGTTAAAAAGGATGACGGCCAAAGCTGTTAAGAATTACAACAGTAAAAGATTACACAATAACAATGATAGAATGAGCCCCGAAAAGTTCATGGACCAATTTCCTTTGTTGAGGCCTCAACAAAGGAAATTGATGACTATTTTTGACAATCAATCAATTAATTAAATCGGTCAACTCTAATCAGGGATGTTCAT
>NZ_PHQQ01000074.1 GCF_002909235.1 Arenibacter catalasegens | reverse complement strand
TGTCCATGCCTATATAGCATTGACCGCTTTTAGTTGAATGTTAATATACATTTATTGATTCTTTTTTCCTTAAACATCTCTTTTTATTTTCAAATTCTACCGGGTTCATTTTTCCTATTGAACTGTGGGGTTTTTCTGTATTGTACATTTTTACTGCCTTAGCAGTCATTTTAACCAGTCCATCAAAGTTTTTAGGGGCATAATGCCTTACATAGTTGTTCTTTATGATCCCGTTGAGCCGCTCGGCATTCGGGTTCTCATAAACTGATATCCCCATACTGTTGCGTATCCTTTCTCTGGATGTAACCTTTCTAAAATCATTGGAATAATATTGTCCGCCTCCGTCTGAATGAAAAATCAACCCATTTAATACTATATCTTTACGGCTCTTGATCGCTTTGATCAGGGCAGGTATGGTCGTATATTTTGTCCTTAGGCTACGACTTACATTATGACCTACGATCAACCGGGAATAAAGATCCATTATAAAAGTGATGTAATAAAAAACATCCCCTATCCTATAGTAGGTTATATCGCTCACCCAGATCTGGTTGACACCGTCCAACTCAAAACCCTCAATAAGGTTGTCAAAGCGTATGACACCTGAGGAGTCTGTAGTGCGCCTGAAGGCTCTTTTAATCTGAACCCCATAGCCCATCGATTGAAAACAATGCTCAAAGGCATCCCTGCCCACAAAATCTGGTGCTATAAGCCTGTGAAGATCCCTAAGGTTCATCCCGGGATGGTCTTTTCTGACTTCCATTACCACAAGTTCTAGCTGTGCCATTGCCTCATTTTTTGACATTTGCCTATCCAACTTTGCGTGGAAAGACTGCTTGCTCGTACCTATGGCAGTAAAGAATTTATTTAAGCTCATGTTCATTCCTTTACGGTGTTCCCAGAACCAGACTTGGGTTTTGAACCAGCTTTTTTTTTAATATCGATGCCCAGGTCATCTTCGGCTATCTCTATAAGCTTCTCCAGAAAATCGACCTTCATCTGTTTCTGGCCAACGGCTTGCTCGAGCTCCCTAATCCTTGCCTGCAGCTCTTTTACCTTCTTTGTGCTACTCATAGGTTCTATTATTTGCCTGTACCCTTTCTGATACAAGATAGAATATTTATAGACCCATTTATATATAGCAGTAGTGGAAACACCATAAAGAGTTGAAATCTCCCGAACGCTAAATTCGTTGTTCTCAATACGTTTTACCATATCCTTTTTAAACTTCTCACCAAAATTACGAGATAATCGTTTGTCAAAACTCTTTTTAAAACCTTCTAAATTTGCCATTTTTGATCAGTTTTATACAACCTTAAACGGTCAACGTATTTCAGGCATAGACA
>NZ_PHQQ01000073.1 GCF_002909235.1 Arenibacter catalasegens | reverse complement strand
AACACATTTTTAGGTTTCTTTGATGAAAAGTATTTAAGAAATAAAGAACAAGCAACAAGGTTAGAAACTAATTTAGTGTAAAGGCTAATCTTTAACTTGTGTAAACTATGTGCCTTAACGAACATGCTGAAAAACCACTCATTCGGAAATGAATATTGATGAATTGACAAATAAAATCAGGAAAGTATCATCTAAAAAAAATGTTCAAGACTTGGCGGAATTAATTCAGCTATGGAAAACAGACGAAACAAATGCGATTGAATTAAAAGAAAATGTTGAACTATATCTAGAAAATGCTTGGAATGACAAAAATGAGGATTTTGTAAAAGTTTACGGAATGTGGTCGGATTTTAGAGATTCTGTAATTGACGGAATAGGAGGAATGACAATGAACGAAAGACTATATTTATTCGGACTTATTAATTTATATGATAAAGCGCCAAATAATGCGGAACAAGAAAAATTTTACTCGAAATTAATGGCGAAAAAATAATAGCACAGTTTACAACAATGGTAACCGTTGCACAACCCCGTAATTATTAAAACAACGACCTCGATAACCGCTTTTTAAGGTGGTTTTGTTTTTTAAGCACCCGAACAGACCATTGTTTTTGCAGGGCATAGAAACCATCTTTGCAGCTTATGTAGTCCGGTTTTTATAAAAACCGACAAGGCGGCCTTGCCTACCCCACTTTTTGAGCGTTTTTGTTCGAATTTCAGGTACTTCTTCAGGTTGTAGGCAATGGCCGAGAGGTGCATCACCTTGTTGGCCTGTTCCAATCCTATGGTGTTTATCTTCCTGAGCCCCATGAACTGTGTCAGCGTACCGAAAACAGGCTCCACCGTACTCTGGCGTTTGCCCTTCATATACCTGCCCTGACTGCTATTCACCCGTTCGATGTTACGTTCATATTCTTCTCGGTAATAGGTGACACTGAACTTCTTTTCCTGGGCGCTCCGCCCTAGACATTGTTCCCGTATCGGACATCCCGTACAGACATGCTTCCTTGCCCGGTATTCCTTCTTTTTGGTACCCGTACGATGATCGTTGAACACCTTGGTGAAGGGTATCGCCTTGCCCTGCGGGCATAGGTAATGATCGTGTTCCCCGACGTATTCGAACCCATCGGGGCCGCCCTTGTAGGTGCCGTGCGGCGGGATGAAACTCTTTAGCCCGATTCCCTCCAGAAATGCATAATTCTCGCCACTACTGTACCCCGTGTCCGCTACACAGTTCTCCCACACCAGGCCTTCCTCCCACAACCTTGCTCGAAGTCTTTGGACGATATCCGGCAACTGTTGGTTGTCCTTCCCGTCCGCATGGTACGCCCTGATATCGGTTATGACATGGTTCGCTGTATCGACACTGAGCTGCGAGAGGTAGTTCAGCTTTCTGGCCTTGCCCGGTTTTACGCTGATCCGAGCATCGGGATCCGTGGGACTGTAATGTGTTTTGTTGCTCGTATACTTGGTGGATACTTCGGACCAAATTGCGCCAGGCGTTTCGGTTTCATTGCGCCAGTGATTTCGGTTCAAACTGCGCCACTTCCCTGAGGGATTTCGGTTCGTTTTGCGCCACTTTGAAGGATCGAGCAAT
>NZ_PHQQ01000072.1 GCF_002909235.1 Arenibacter catalasegens | reverse complement strand
CGTGGCTGTTGCAGAAGTGGTCTACGGACAAGGGATTGACCTAATCAGGCTGTTTTTACCTAGTCTTTAGGAGAACCGGTCTTGGTAGAATTTGTTGGCAAAAAATGGTCAGGTAGCCTTTAAAAGCATCCATAATAGTTTTGAAAAGGCAGAGGGAGGGTTTCCTTCCTCCTTTCTTAAGGTACTTTTTCAGGTTGAAGGCAATTGCCGCCATAAGCATAACCTTATGTGCACCGGCCTTGCCGAGTACACCTATTTTTCTGAGACCGTAGAACTGGGTCAGACTACCGAACACGGGCTCCACCGTACTTTGTCTCAGCTTTTTCATTCGTTTGCCCCTTTCACTGTGCTGTCGGGCATAGGCCCTCAAGTATTGTTCATCATAGATCGTTCTGGTAATTTTTTTGCATTTGGTATTCGGTACACATTGGGATTTCATGGGACAGGCCTTGCAGTCCTTCGGTGCTGTCCAGTATCTTTTCAGTACACTACCGTCCCGGTTGGTATAGAATCCTTTGAAGGGCAGGGGCCTGTTCATTGGGCAACTGTATTCGTCCTTTTCCTTGTTGTAGGGAAAACCTTCTATCTTGGGTTTGTACTTCCCGAAAACGGGTATCCATCCGGTAACCTTCCGTTGTTCGAGAAAATCGTAATTGGAGCCATTGGAATAACCTGCGTCCGCCAGCAGATCCGTCATTATCAGCTCGTTTTTCCTTAAACGGTTCTGGACCTTTAGGCCGACATCGGTCAGGTACTGGCTGTCCCTGCCGTCGGCAAAGTCAGCTTGGATATGCGAGATCACGCCTTCCGCGGTATCCACCGCCATACTACAGTGGTAGTTCAGCTTTCTGGCCTTGCCCGGCTTAACCGATATACGGGCATCCGGATCATGAGGGTTGTAGTGTGTCTTGTTGCTTAACAGGCGTGCCTTCTTGTGGGACGCGCCGACCAGGCGTACCGGACTGTCCCTCAGATTTTGGTGGTGCTTCTCCACGCGCTTCAGCTCATGCTCGGGAGCGGAGATTTGTACGGGGGATATGGTTCCCCCGTGCTTTTTCGTAGTTTCCCGATTTTCTTCCGACACTTTTTTCAAGTGGTCCTCCATGGGGGTGGCCGGCATTTTCGGCACTACGCTCTCCATGGATGCGTTTGCCTTTATCGGGGCCGAATCCACCGCCTGGGTATGGCCGGATACCATCCCGCTATCGACACATAGGGCAAATACCTTGTTGAACAATTTCTCGAAAAGGGATGCCGGGTAAAGTTGCCTCGTCCTACTGATAGTTGAATGCCACGGCAGATCCTCGTCTATGTCGAAACCCAGAAAGTACAGTATGTCCATTCGCATGCAGCAATGTTCCACCAGTTTTCGGTCGGAGGTGATGTTCTCCAGGTATCCCGTGAGCAGTAGCTTAAAAAAGACTACAGGGTCGATCGAAGGGTTGCCGGTCCTGCCATAAAGTTCTTTCGTGTCCTTATAAAGAAAACTTAGATCAAGCGTTTCGCGCAGCCTTCTGTATAGATTTTCCTTTGGAATCCGGTCCGATAACTGGAAGCTGAGGAAGAGTTTTTCAGTATAATTCTTTTTGCCTTGCATACCTTTAATTTACGGATTTCCGCACATTTATAAAAGCAAAAATTGATGTTTATTGGAGTTCTGCAACAGCCACG
>NZ_PHQQ01000071.1 GCF_002909235.1 Arenibacter catalasegens | reverse complement strand
GTCTTGGATGGTTGATCGAAGTTATATAAGAATCAACGATGAAGAGTTTGATCCTGGCTCAGGATGAACGCTAGCGGCAGGCCTAACACATGCAAGTCGAGGGGCAGCGGGGATAAGCTTGCTTATCCGCCGGCGACCGGCGCACGGGTGCGCAACGCGTATAGAATCTACCTTGTACTGGGGAATAGCCCAGAGAAATTTGGATTAAGGCCCCATAGTATGTAGAGGTGGCATCACCTTTATATTAAAGGCTACGGTACAAGATGACTATGCGTCCCATTAGTTAGTTGGTAAGGTAACGGCTTACCAAGACGGCGATGGGTAGGGGCCCTGAGAGGGGGATCCCCCACACTGGTACTGAGACACGGACCAGACTCCTACGGGAGGCAGCAGTGAGGAATATTGGACAATGGGCGAGAGCCTGATCCAGCCATGCCGCGTGCAGGAAGACGGTCCTATGGATTGTAAACTGCTTTTATACGGGAAGAACAAAGGGCACGTGTGCCCCTCTGACGGTACCGTAAGAATAAGGATCGGCTAACTCCGTGCCAGCAGCCGCGGTAATACGGAGGATCCAAGCGTTATCCGGAATCATTGGGTTTAAAGGGTCCGTAGGCGGGCCATTAAGTCAGGGGTGAAAGTCTGCAGCTCAACTGTAGAATTGCCCTTGATACTGGTGGCCTTGAGTTATAGTGAAGTAACTAGAATATGTAGTGTAGCGGTGAAATGCATAGATATTACATAGAATACCGATTGCGAAGGCAGGTTACTAACTATATACTGACGCTGATGGACGAAAGCGTGGGGAGCGAACAGGATTAGATACCCTGGTAGTCCACGCCGTAAACGATGGATACTAGCTGTCCGGATGCAAATCTGGGCGGCCAAGCGAAAGTGATAAGTATCCCACCTGGGGAGTACGTCCGCAAGGATGAAACTCAAAGGAATTGACGGGGGCCCGCACAAGCGGTGGAGCATGTGGTTTAATTCGATGATACGCGAGGAACCTTACCAGGGCTTAAATGTGGTCTGACAGCTTTAGAGATAGAGTTTCCTTCGGGCAGATCACAAGGTGCTGCATGGTTGTCGTCAGCTCGTGCCGTGAGGTGTCAGGTTAAGTCCTATAACGAGCGCAACCCCTGCCGTTAGTTGCCAGCATGTAATGATGGGGACTCTAACGGGACTGCCGGTGCAAACCGCGAGGAAGGTGGGGATGACGTCAAATCATCACGGCCCTTACGTCCTGGGCCACACACGTGCTACAATGGCCGGTACAGAGAGCAGCCACTGGGCAACCAGGAGCGAATCTATAAAACCGGTCACAGTTCGGATCGGGGTCTGCAACTCGACCCCGTGAAGCTGGAATCGCTAGTAATCGGATATCAGCCATGATCCGGTGAATACGTTCCCGGGCCTTGTACACACCGCCCGTCAAGCCATGGAAGCCGGGAGTGCCTGAAGTCCGTCACCGCAAGGAGCGGCCTAGGGCAAGATCGGTAACTAGGGCTAAGTCGTAACAAGGTAGCCGTACCGGAAGGTGCGGCTGGAACACCTCCTTTCTAGAGAATTTGCCGTCCGGGCAGTTTTCAAGGGCCCGTTTTTTCGATTTCTGTCTTTATAAATACCAAAAATAAACTATAGTGAGTCTCATAGCTCAGCTGGTTAGAGCGCTACACTGATAATGTAGAGGTCGGCAGTTCGAGTCTGCCTG
>NZ_PHQQ01000070.1 GCF_002909235.1 Arenibacter catalasegens | reverse complement strand
ATACAATTATCAGTAAAATTCCAATTAAAAGATTTTGAAAACTGGATAATACTACTTTTATCAAATAGTTTAGACTTATACTCATTATGGAAAACATATCTCATACAGTTAATCAAATTCAATACGTCACTAATTTTCAAGACTTTGTTTCCACTTCATTTCATGGAAAAATTAATGCGATTTGTTGGGACCGTAAACTAGTAGGTGATTTTTCTGAGATTGTTAAACAGTTAGAGTTTCATGAGAATATAACCGAACTTCATCCAAATGACCTTCTTGAACTTCAGTTGAGTGAACAGGGGCAGCTTGCTCGTGAAATTCTTTTAAAGGATTTGAAGACCTTGAAAGCTCTTGGTGCATCTCCAACACTTAATCTGATTAAGTTCTATGATAGAGATGATAGCTACCCGTTTTTTCCAACGGATGTTTATTCTTTTCATGTAGATCGATCTCCTATACCTATCGACACCTTTTTATGTACTTACTATGGTGAGTCCAGTGAAATATTGCCAAACTCGCAAGCCAAACAAAAAGTTCTTGTTCCCGAAATACGTGATGAACTTAAAAAAATATATCGTGGGACAGAGGAAGATTTTGAATCATTTTTAAGTGAAAATTTCTTTGATTTACACTATCTGGCGAAGCCTAAGGCACAGCCAATAAAATTAGGTTTAGGCCATTTATACAGATTGGCTATTGAGCACCCTCAAAGTAAAGTCCTCCCTTGTCTTCATCGTGCACCAAAGGAAAAAAGTGGACAGAAAAGATTGTTGTTAATCTGTTAAAGGCAATTGAAATATATACTCATTTTAACTATTATCTAATATTATTGGATTATAAAAACGTCCAACAACAAGGTATAAAAATAATTGCTCAATTTTGGGCTTAACCAAAGGTCGTTGCAAGTTTACTACGTCTGATTTTCCTGTGGAAAATCCTCGCAGGTAAACCCGCAACTAATCTTGAACGAGACCGTAGTAGCCTATTTAAAAATAGTACTCCTGTGAAGTTTACAAATATCATTTTGAAAATCGTCAGGGCCATTTCGATTTTCGTAGTTATCTGGAAAGGAGGGTCAAAGTGAGCACAGCAAACTAAGTGCTCAAAATCGATTCCATTGTGGTTAATTTTATTTTTTACGCAAAGATTTTTTTATACAAAAAACTATAAAATTATTTAGGTTCTACTACCAGTAATTAAAATAATTTTTGCTGATTATTTTTCATTGAATTCCATTTCAAGTTTAGCCTCCAAGTCATCAACTACAAGGTGTCTTCCAATTACTATACCCTTATCATCAATAAGAACATTGTCCGGGACTCCTTTAACATTATAAATTGTAGCCACATCACCCCAAGACCCTTTTTCATTCAAAATATGATCCCAAGGTAAACTATCCTCCTTAATTGCTTTCAACCATTTTTCCTGCGCATGATCCATTGAGACCCCAACAATGTTAAATCCTTTTTCATGAAACTTCTCATATACTTTTTTAAGGGCCGGGTTTGACTCTCTACAAGGGGCACACCAAGATGCCCAAAATTCAATCAAAGTATATTTTTCCCTTAGCTCAGAAATTTTTGTTTTTTGCCCCTTTACATTATTCAGTTCAAAGTCAACATACTTGTCCCCTATTTGTGGGTTTACGTTCAGCTTCTGGATACTTCGGACCAAATTGCGCCAGGCGTTTCGGTTTCATTGCGCCAGTGATTTCGGTTCAAACTGCGCCACTTCCCTGAGGGATTTCGGTTCGTTTTGCGCCACTTTGAAGGATCGAGCAAT
>NZ_PHQQ01000007.1 GCF_002909235.1 Arenibacter catalasegens | reverse complement strand
TAAGCAAGCTTATCCCCGCTGCCCCTCGACTTGCATGTGTTAGGCCTGCCGCTAGCGTTCATCCTGAGCCAGGATCAAACTCTTCATCGTTGATTCTTATATAACTTCGATCAACCATCCAAGACATGTTTCCTAGCCCGTTCTTTCGATTTCTTTTCTGCGCCATCCCCCCGTTTCCAGGAAAATGGCGCGCTGTCTTTACAATATATCAATGAACTTCTTACTCTTTCTTCGTTCGCCCTGTCTCCCAAAGCGGCTGCAAATGTACAGCCTTTTTTTAATCCGCCAAGCTTTTTTTGAAAAAAAATATTTTTCTTTTTTAGCGGCGGACAATGGAACAGGACCTATATGAACGTGGCGCTCCTAACACCTTTTCCGCCGACATTGCTTTTGCTTCGTTAACGGGGTGCAAATCTACCACCCTTTTTTAAATCCACAAGGGTTTTTTGAAACTTTTTTCGCCTTTTTTGCACCGCACCGCACAACCCCCTGTCAACAAGCATTTTGCGCAGCGATATTTCCCCCAAAAAAGGGAAAACAATTTAAAACTTTTTTCCCGGACCGCAAAACCACCGCACCTTAAAATTGCCCCGAAGGCGCGTTAGGGGGCAAAGCGGCATCCCCGAAGCGGCGCAAGGGATACAGCAGAGCACCCGGACCGACCCCAAGGAGGGAACGCTGAACAACTTATTATTATAACTATATAGAAAATATAAAGAATACTTAACCCCTACTCCTTTGATCTGTTCTGGTCTTTCCAGATATTGGTGAGTGTTGCATAATCGTATTCCAAAACGGAAGGCTGCCGTTCCAAACTAAACTCTGCAAAGGCCCGCTGCAGAATATCCTCAATAAGGTAATCCTCATGCACCTGATCGGGATGAAATTCCTCCTTAATACTAATACTAAACATTTTGGCGGTAGTATTGTACCAAAAGGCACGCCAACCACTTCGCAACTCTTTTACAAGATCGAATGCTGTAATCCCCGTTTGCCTATAGATCAACTTAACTAAAATCTGGCCTTCGGTACGTGTTAGTTTTTTTAACTCCTCGGAAAATTCGTCTTCAATAAATTTTTGAACCTTCCTGGTAAACCTTCTTTTGTGGGAATTCTTCTTAATATGTTCCAAACTATCATTTAGTTCTACCAAACGTTCAGCAGCCAGTTTGGCATAGGGATATACCTTCATGGTTTTCCTCCTTAATATATAGTACCGTAACTTATCGTTATAGGATGAGAATTTGAGCCTACCAAATACATAAACCTCGTTTAAAGCTATAGAACTCTGGAGAACGGAGTCGCCCTCCATTATAATATATTGTTCAGCCAAGGAATCCAATGTTTGTTCCGGCACCTGTGCCATACCAACAAATCCCATAATCCCGTAAAATATTACCAATAATCTTTTTCCCATTGAACCTTAAAATACAAAAGCCTTGCCAAAATTAATGATAAAGAAAGTAGCTTTCTATTATTTAAAAATGAATATTGTTAAGTTTGTATTCAAAATATACGTAAATGAGCGCAAAAAAGATTCTTACCAAAAAATCTATGGATTTTTTAGAGAAATATTTAAATAATGCCGCACCGACCGGTTACGAATGGGAAGGTCAAAAATTATGGATGGATTATTTAAAACCATATGTAGATACTTTTATAACGGACACCTATGGTACTGCCGTAGGCGTCATAAATCCAGATGCCAAATACAAGGTGGTCATTGAAGGGCATTCCGATGAAATATCCTGGTATGTTAACTACATTACGGATGATGGTTTAATTTATGTTATCCGCAATGGTGGCAGCGATCATCAAATAGCCCCTTCCAAATGGGTCAATATCCACACCAAAAAAGGTATTGTAAAAGGAATATTTGGATGGCCGGCCATTCACACCAGGGACAGCTCCAAAGAGGAATCGCCCAAATTGGACAATATATTTATTGATGTAGGCGCTAAAGATAAGGCCGAAGTAGAAAAATTGGGGGTACATGTTGGATGTGTTATAACCTATCCGGATACCTTTCAGATCCTGAATAAAGACAAGTTTGTTTGTAGAGCCATAGACAACCGTGTTGGTGGGTTTATGATTGCAGAGGTGGCCAGATTGCTACATGAAAACAAAAAGAAATTGCCATTCGGCCTTTATATCACCAATTCGGTACAGGAGGAAATTGGACTAAAGGGTGCTGAAATGATTACCCATACCATAAAACCTGATATCGCCATTGTAACCGATGTTTGTCATGATACCACAACGCCAATGATCGAAAAAAAGAAACAAGGACATACCCAAATTGGTGCTGGCCCTGTTATTTCTTATGCCCCAGCGGTACAAAACAAACTTCGGGAACGAATTATTGAAACTGCGGAAGCCAGTAAGATTCCTTTTCAACGCATGGCAGCTTCTAGATATACAGGTACGGATACCGACGCATTTGCCTACAGCAATGGGGGCGTTGCTTCGGTTTTAATCTCATTACCCCTTAGATATATGCACACCACTGTAGAAACAGTACATAGGGATGATGTTGAAAATGTTATTCGATTGATCTACGAATCATTATTGAACATAAAAGATGGAGAAACTTTCAGCTATTTTGAATAGTCTTTTTCTAAATCCTCCCTTATGGGGAGGATTTTTTATTTTAACTCTTTAGCCTTTTATTTAAAATATAGCTTCACATATGGATGAATTAATAGACATACTGGATACCAATGGAAATTATACGGGCAATTCCATTATGAAATCCGAGGCCCATAAGAAAGGAATTTACCATCCCAGCATCCACGTCTGGTTATATACCTTAAATGGGGAGATATTAATTCAGCAACGGGCCAAGAACAAAGATACCCACCCAGGACTTTGGGATGTTTCAGTAGCCGGACATATAGGCGCCGGTGAGGATATAGTGGATTCAGCCATTAGAGAAGTAAAGGAGGAGATAGGACTTGCTATTACGGAAAAGGAATTGCATAAAATAGGTATATTTAAATACCGTTACCAACATAAGAAGAATCTATTGGACTGCGAATTTCACCATACTTTTTTAAGCGAACTGAAAGTACCCTTGACCACCCTGGAAATGCAGGAGACCGAAGTCCACGACCTAGCCTTGATTTCTATCCCAACATTCCGAAAAGAATTGGAAAGCAATATGATTACTAAAAAGTACGTCCCTTACGAAATGGAATATTATGACATTGTAATAAGTTCCATACTAAAAAGTTTATAAATTATTCAAGAACTCCTCTGCCCTATCCAAGCTATAGGTTTCCTGACCCCCTTTGACCATGTCCTTTACCACAAAGGAATTGTTGGCCAATTCCTGTTCCCCGATCAAAATAACAAAAGGAACATTCCTGTTATTGGCATATTTCATTTGTTTCTGCATCTTGGCATTGGAAGGATATAGGTCACATTTGACCCCCGCATTCCTCAGTTGGCCTATTAGTTTCAAAGAAGTCAACGCTTCCTTATCCCCAAAATTAACACAAAGCACTTGCAAGGATTGATCAGCAGTTTCTGGAAAAAGCCCCAGCTCCCCCAATACCAAATAAATTCGATCTAGGCCAAAAGATATACCTACCCCACTAACATCTTTAAGTCCAAAGATTCCGGTAAGATCATCATAACGACCACCGCCACCTATAGAGCCCATACTGACCCCTGCCGGAGCTGCTACTTCAAATATAGCACCAGTATAGTAATTAAGGCCTCTGGCCAAAGTAACATCTATCTGTAAATTTGCGGATTGCAATCCCAACTCTTCCAGGGTGGTAATGATAAAGCTAAGCTCCCCTACCCCCTTTACACCTTCCTCGGAATCCTTTAACAAATCCCTTAAAACTGAAAGTTGCTCCAAATTACTTCCTCTAAGTGAAAATAATGGGGCGGCCTTTTCAATGGCAGTATCTGAAATCCCCTTTTCGCGCATTTCTTTGGATACGCCATCAATCCCAATCTTATCCAATTTATCCAACGCCACGGTAAAGTCGATCAATTTATCTCGCTCCCCGATTACCTCGGCAATTCCTGCCAATATTTTTCTGTTGTTCAGTTTAATTGTAACCCCTTGCAACTTCAAATCTGTAAAAACAGCATCGTACAGCTGCACCAGTTCCACTTCTTGCAACAAAGAATCTGAACCTACCACATCGGCATCACACTGAAAAAATTCACGAAAACGACCTTTTTGAGGTCTATCTGCGCGCCATACGGGCTGGATTTGATATCTTTTAAAAGGAAAATCCAATTCGTTTTGGTGCATTACCACATAACGGGCAAAGGGCACGGTAAGATCATAGCGCAGGGCTTTTTCCGAAATCTTGGAAGTTAACGCACTCGAATTCTTACTGGCATATAAATCATCCTTCACTTTATTCAAAAAATCCCCAGAATTAAGAATTTTAAATATCAGTCGATCGCCTTCATCACCATATTTCCCCATTAAGGTTTCGGAGTTTTCAAAGGACGGGGTCTCTATAGGCTGAAACCCGTAGGTTTGAAAATGCTTTTTTACCACATCGAAAATATAATTTCTCTTATTGACTTCGGATGGGGAAAAATCCCTAGTTCCTTTTGGTATAGATGGTTTCTGTGCCATTGTTTATAAATCTGATGTAAATATAAGGGATTGTGGAATTTTGCCTGTTTAGGAATAACTTAAATTAACCTATTAAATCATCGAACCATAGATAAAGCTCGCCTTTAGTTATCACAGCTCCCTGTTTAATTAAATTAAACTTATCCAGGTTTTTATCTTCCGTATACGCCTTGGAGGCGGTTAGGTATTCCACGAAATCGGAGTGGTAATTTTTTCTGAACCAGGAAAAGCCTTCTTGAGTACTTAGATCTATTTCTGGATTCATCACTTTTACCGAAATAAGCTTCATTTCCTTTTCTTCTGTACTGAAAAAATGCATTTGCTGGGCAGAGATATTTTCCAAGTACTTCACTTTGGCCAAAACACCCTCCCAAATTAAATCGCTAAAAATATCCAGTTCCTCCTCTGCTACTTCCGGTTTCTCTTTCTTCAACTTATCCCATTCGTCCCCTGTGATGGATTGGGTAGCCAAAAAATTAATGAATTCCTGTTGTAACTCCTCCAACTGCTCTCTTGTTAGTCTAGTATATTTCATTTTTAATAATTGAATAGCCCTCTTAACATTCACTGATCATACAATGAAGTTTAGCAAAGCTCTAAAGAACTGCAAAAATAAAAAGGCTGTGGGATTTGCACAGCCTTTTAAATATTAAATTAAAATTATTTTAGAATATATAGCGTAAGCCAAATTGCGCTTGCCATCTGGACAACAATCCAGTATCATATCCATAGGTTTTGCTAACACTGGGATCAAAGGTATAGTTAGGTATATTGGTATTGGAATCCACACTTACCCCAATAGGGCTTATATTATTTGCCTGCTGAATTAAACCCCAATCCGAGCTAATTAAATTCCCCAGATTCAAAACATCTATACTAAATTGAATGGTGTTTGTTTTATCACCTGAAACCTTAAAATTATAATCCTGTAATAGTTTCATATCCCAACGGCCCCTCCAAGGTGCAGTAGCCCCATAACGCTCCATATATTCGCCCCTATGGTCCTTTAGATAATCATCTTGATTAATGTAGGCCTCAAAGGCCTCTGCCTGTCCGGCTCCTGAAAACTGCATTTGCCCTAGTTCTGCACTGGTAGGGATATACAAAAGATCATTATTCTGAAAGGAGCTGTCATTATTAATATTGCCGGCATAGGTATAATTATATCTGCCTCCCTGTGCGTATTCAAAAAATGTGGAAATAGTGGTCGCCCATGCGTCCCCTCCATATTTAAACTGCTTGGACAATACCCCTATAAACCGATGCGTATCCCCATATTTGGAATAGGCAAGAACGTCGTTATTGGCATTTCCTAAATTTGGATTAAAGTCGAAGGCATCTCCAGTAATCTCTGCCTCAATAGAATTTACATCCTTGGCATTCAGATAGCTATAAGCTATCATAGTGTACAATCCGTTAGAAAAAGTCTTTTGTCCCTTTAGGGCAACGTTCCAAATTCTCCCTTTAGTCGAATTGGTAAACACATAAGCATTATTGCCCTTATCTGCCGCTGCATAAACCGGTCTATTATCTCCTGGGGCATTCAAAGTTCCTGTCGGATTTCGCATGCCCCAGTTTTGCACATGTGCTGCATTTATATCTTTGGTATAGGAAACATCCACTGTTCCTATAATTCCGTTCTCGAATCTTTTATCCAAACCTAAATTAGTTCTCCATACCTGGGGGAATTTAAAATCCGGATCTACTAATTGAAAATATCCATCATCGGCACCACTAACCTGATTTCCAAGCCATACAAATGGCAACCTGCCCGTAAAAATTCCAGTTCCTCCCCGAAGCTGAGCAGTACTTTCGCTATCTACCTCCCAATTAAAACCCAATCTTGGTGATATTAACCAATCGTTGGTAGGCATTTTAGTTGAGTTTAATAGGACTTCCTCATTCTTGTTGGGGTTAAAATAGGAAATGGAATTATCCCTAGTAGCACCGTTATCCGTATCTATGAACTTTTGAATTAAATCTCCCGTGTTAAAATATAAGGGCTTATCAAACCGAATCCCATAAGTCAATTTAAAATTGTTGGTAGTATTCCATTCGTCCTGTACATAAAAAGCCGCTTGACCCACATTTAATTCCGATAGTTTCCATCCGCCGTCATTTCCTGTACCCGCTGCTGTTCGAGAATTAAATACATTATTGGCAAATGCCAAATTTGTGGCCATTACCCCATTGGGGTTGTTGGCATCAGCCAAAAACGTTCCCATATCCGGATAGGCACCAAAAGTTCCATAATACGACGATGCTCCAAAATTATCGTACCCCGTTAAATTAAACGAATTTTGAAATTCGAACTTTTCAAAGGAAAAACCTACCGTATAGGTATGATCACCTTTAAAAAAACTTAGATTATTGGTTATTTGAAAAACCTTTTGATCCAATTGGTTATTAATGGAGAAAGGTTCGTGCCCGGCAATAATGTAATTGCTGTTGTTCCCGTCCTGGATGGTGATTACTGGAGCAGGAACGGACAAAGGGACTCTAAAATCATCAAAATGGGAATACCCTACCTGTAATTTATTAATGGCCTCATCAGAAAGAGTTGAATTGAGTTCCAATTGGACCGACTTCAACTTATTATTAATTTCGTATCCCGTGTTTTCAAACTGCAAGGTTGTAAATCCAGGTCCTCTTTGGGTCAAAGCCGTGGGATGCGCAGGCTTTTCTTTTGAAGCATTTAAAAAATTGTAAATAATAGCCAGCCTATTGTTATCATTAATGTTCCAATCCAATTTAAAAATTCCTTTGTTGGACTGGGACCCGTAAGTAAACCCCTCATAACTACCTGTATCATATCCCCTTGATAAAAGAGCATCTTTTACAGCTATTAAATCGCTCTCCAAAACCCGTGATTCGTTTACTGCCCCGGAGCCTGTATTGGGAATCCAGCCATTGGTGCCCAAATCATCTCTTTCTTCCTTTTCAAAATTGACAAAAAAGAACAGCTTATTTTTAACAATTGGACCACCAAAACTAAATCCGTATTGATTTTGTTTTAATGCCGGTTTTACAACATCTTCTCCTTTAACCTTGCTACCGGTAAGATCTTCATTTCGATAAAAGCCATATACCGTTCCGTGGAATTCATTGGTTCCGCTTTTGGTTACCGCATTCACCGATGCTCCCGTAAATCCAGATTGGGTAACATCATAAGGCGCTGTAGAAACCTGAATTTGATCTATGGCATCCAAGGATATAGGCTGGGAATCTGTTTGTCCACCAGGCGTAGGTGAATCCAGACCAAAAGGGTTATTAAAGATAGCCCCATCCAACGAAAAGTTATTATATTGATCATTCCGACCCCCAAACGAATTTCCACTGGCGGTAGGCTCTAGCCTAGTAAAATCAGAGGCTGATCTAGAAATTGTGGGAAGCCGTGTTAACTCTCTGCGGCCAACGCTAGTCTCAGCACCAGTTCTATCGCTTCCAAAAGTACCCGTCCCTCTATCAGACACAACAATTACCTCATCCAGTGCCTGATCGTCGGACACCATTTTAACATCTATATTTTGCGTTTTTCCCAAAGTCAAGAAAATGTTGTTATCTGTTTGACTTTTAAAACCTATAAAAGAAATGGTCACTTCATAAGGCCCTCCAACCCTAAGATTTAAAAGATTAAACCTTCCGTCCTCATTAGTAATGGCCCCATACTTGGTACCAGTTGGGGTATGTATTGCCACAATATTGGCTCCCAACAAAGGAATATCTTCATTATCCATAACAATTCCCCTAATGTTAGAGGTAGTTACTTGTGCCGTAAGCATAAGTCCATAGCAAAAAAGCACTAAAGTCAGAAATAATTTAAGTTTCATCATTATTTGAGTTTTTGAGTTATTATTTATGGAAATCCTTATAAAAATAGCACAAAAAAAGGCCACATTTCTGTGGCCTTTTAAATAATTATGTAAAAGCTATTAACTTTTTGCCTCTCCAACTACTTCAAATGGGAAATCGACAACCACATCTCTGTGCAATCTTATTTGAGCATTGTAAGGACCAGTCCTTTTAATTGCCCCTCCCTGAATAGAAATAAATTTTCTATCCAAAGAATGTCCTGCTTTATCCAAAGCATCTGCTAAATCTATATTGGTGATAGATCCAAACAACTTATCTCCGGCACCGGCCTTAGCAGAAATTTTAATTTCCAATTGTTTAATTGCTTCTGCAGTTTTATTAGCAGCATCAACAATTTTCTTCTCTTTATGAGCTCTTTGTTTTAGGTTTTCCGCCAATACTTTCTTGGCAGATGGCGTAGCTAAGGAGGCTAATCCTCTAGGAATAAGGTAATTTCTACCAAAACCATTCTTTACTTTCACCAAATCGTCTTTAAAACCTAAGTTTTGTACGTCTTCCTTTAATATAAGTTCCATCGTCAGTTTCTTTTTATTTTAATAAATCGCCAACATATGGCATTAAAGCTAAATGACGTGATCTTTTTACAGCTACAGCCACTTTTCGTTGAAATTTCAAGGAAGTACCCGTAAGTCTTCTTGGAAGCAATTTACCTTGCTCGTTTACCAACTTTATTAAAAAATCAGGATCTTTGTAATCTACATACTTAATACCTGATTTTTTGAAACGACAATATTTCTTTTGAGTATTGGTCTCTATATTAAGAGGAGTAAGATATCTGATCTCTCCGTCTTTTTTACCTTTCGCTTGTTGTTCTATTGATGCCATAATCCTTACGCTTTAGCTTTTAACTTTGTTCTTCTTCTTTCCGCCCATGATACGGCGTGCTTGTCTAATTTTACAGTTAAACAACGCATAATTCGCTCGTCCCTTCTGAATTCCAATTCATAAGGGGCAACAACGTCGCCTTCAGCTGTAAACTCGAACAAATGGTAAAAACCACTTTTCTTGTGTTGGATAGGGTAGGCCAATTTCTTTAGCCCCCAGTTTTCTTTGGCTACCATTTTGGCACCTTTGTTAATTAAGAAATCCTCGAATTTCTTAACTGTTTCCTCTATCTGAACATCAGAAAGAACGGGATTTAAAATGAAAACAGTTTCGTAATTGTTCATATGTTTAAAATTTTTTAAGTGTGCAAAAGTAATTATTTTTTCTTCATATCACAAGAAAATGGAAAAATCTTCGTTATACATAGAACAAACATAATATTGAACTTAACCAAAAACAATTAAAACTATGGTCATTGCCATTTACACAACAATTACTGCAATGTTTACAACTTTTGTTGTACATCAGCATGATTTTTAAGTACTTTGTCGATGATTTAACCCCACAAATCAACCATTTATGAAATTAAGAAGCATTATCGTGGACGACTCGTCCATGCAGCGGATGGCAGTTGCCAAACTGGTGAACAACCATCCGAATCTGGCTTTGGTAGCTGAGTACAGTAATGCCATTGAAGCCAAGAACGGCATCAAAAACAATGAAATTGATTTAATTTTCCTAGATGTAGAGATGCCAATTATCACCGGGTTCGACCTATTAGAGTCCCTAGATAATAGCCCTCAGGTAATTTTGATTACTGGTAAACCTGATTATGCCCTAAAAGCATTTGATTACGATGTAACAGATTACCTTCACAAACCTATTACCTTATCTCGTTTTGACGCATCTGTTAAGAGAGCCGTTGCTAAATACGAACAAATCAATAAGGTAACAGAAGATGAAGAACATATCTTTGTTAAGAGTAACTTGAAGAAAAGAAAGGTTATATTAAACGATATAAAATGGATTGAAGCCTTGGGAGACTATATCAAATTAGTTACAGATGAGGCGAATATCGTAATTTTATCAACAATGAAATCTTTTGAAAAGCAGTTGCCGGAAGATAAGTTTTTAAGAATTCACAAATCCTATATTGTTAACTTGGAGAAAGTGGAGAAGTTTAATAGCAAAAATGTAGAAGTTAGCGGAAAACAAATACCTTTAAGTAGAAATAAGAAGACTGAATTAGCAGAGGCCCTTAATAATTTTTAGGTAGTTAAATGTGATCTACGTTGTAGATTACCCGAACACCTCTGTAATAAGAGATAGCATTAAAGGATTTTTCAATTCTTTTAATGCTATTTTTTGTTTTCACCAAAGAGTATTTCCCCCCGATCTTGATCATTACGTTTTTAATATACTGATTTCGTATTCTTGCCACAGGAGGATATTCGGGGCCCAACACGTTTTCTCCAAATATATTATTTAGCGACTTGGCAAACCACTCCGCTGCGTCATTAAGTTTGTTGTAATCCTTATGCTTAAACGTAATTTTAATAATTCTGTTTATTGGAGGATACTTATACTGTTCACGTTCATAAACCTGTTCCTGAAACATTCCATCATAATCGCTTGTGGTCACTTGCTGTAATATCCTATGATTGGGATTATAACTCTGTATTATAACCTTACCTCTTTTCTTGGTTCTCCCTGCCCTACCGGCTACTTGAGTTAATAATTGAAAACTTCTCTCATGTGCCCTAAAATCAGGAAAGTTTAATAATGAATCCGCATTCATGATCCCTACCAAATTCACATTTCTAAAATCCAACCCTTTGGTAAGCATTTGGGTACCCACGAGAATGTCGATTTCCTGCTGCTCAAAGGAGGTGATAATCTTCTCGTAACCATGTTTCCCTCGAGTAGTATCCAAATCCATTCTTCCAACATTGGCTTTAGGGAACAAGTTGTTCAATTCCTGTTCCACCTGTTCGGTTCCAAAACCTTTGGTGTCCAAGGTAGCATTCCCACAGGCTTGGCAGCTCGCCTGTAGCGCAATATGATAACTGCAATAATGACAACGCAATTGCTTTCTATGCTGATGATACGTTAAGCTTACGTCGCAATTTGGACATTGAGGGGCATGACCACAAGTAGTACACTCCATTATTGGCGCAAATCCCCTTCGATTTTGAAATAGAATAACCTGTTCCCCATTGTCCAAGGTTTCCGAAATTTCTTCCAGTAGCCGCTCAGAGAAATGACCTTTCATTCTTTTTTTTCGAGACTGTTCCTTTATATCTACCAATTCCATTTCCGGCATAAGCACATTGCCATATCTTCTTTCTATGCGAGCATAACCATATTTGGAAATCTTTACGTTATAAAAACTTTCTACACTTGGTGTGGCCGAACCTAACAAAATATCACTTCCATGTAAATTGCCCAAAACAATGGCAGCGTCCCTTGCATGATATCTAGGAGCCGGGTCGTATTGTTTAAAGGAACTTTCATGTTCCTCATCCACTATAACCAATCCCAACTCCTTAAACGGAAGAAACAAAGCCGACCTGGCCCCAATGACAATCTGTGCTTTAAGCTTGTTCTCCAATACATTGTTCCAAACCTCTACCCGCTCCTGAACATTATACTTAGAATGATAAACCGCCACTTTTTCACCAAAATAGGCCTGCAATCTAGATATCAATTGGGTGGTAAGTGCAATTTCCGGAAGGAGGTATAGCGCTTGCTTACCTTTATTTATGTACTCCTCTATTAACTTAACATAAACCTCCGTTTTTCCGGAGGAAGTTACCCCATGCAGCAGAACTACCTTATTCCCCCTGAAGGACACCTTTATATCCTCTAGTGCAGATTGCTGATATTCATTTAAGGTTTTTAATGTTTCGTTTTCATCTTCCCCCTCGTACACTACCCTATCGGTTTGCACAAAATGTTCTTCTAAAATACCCTTGTCTATAAGTGTCTTAATAATAGCATTGGAACTATTGCTCTCCCTTTCCAAATCGCTCACTTTTACGGGTTTTTTAGTCACGGCTTGTAGTTGAAAAAGTGAGAGTACCACTTGACTTTGTTTTGGGGCCCTGGTTAAGCCATTCAACAATACTTCCAAGTTTTCCTCGGACCTATGGTTTTTTCCCAATTGAACATATCGGACCAATTTGGGCTTGTATTGTTCAAACATTTCCTCTTTTAGAAGGATAACATTCTTTTTTAACAATCTATTTAATACGGGAATAATATTCTTTCTGTCCAGGATATCGCTTATTTCCTGCACACGAAGAATTGATTGGTGCTGCAAAGCTTCAAACACCATAAATTCATCATCCAACAAGTCGCTTTCCTCAATAATTGCCTCATCGTTCTTAAGGATCAGGGTTTCACTTTCCAACAATAATGCATTAGGTACCGCAGCACGAAACACCTCTCCTATGGAACACATATAATATTGGGACAACCATTGCCAAAACTTTAACTGGATGCTCGTTACCAAAGGATAATCGTCCAAAACTTGGTCAATCCCCTTGGCCTCATAGGCGGTGGGAGCGGTGTTGTGAATCTCGAACACCAGGGCTGTAGATATTTTTGACTTTCCGAAAGGAACGGCCACCCTCATTCCGGGTTTTAAAAGTTTTACCTCTTCCTCGGTAACCTTATAGGTAAAGAGGTTTTCTATAGGAATAGGTAATATAACATTAATAAAATCCTGCATATCCCCTTATCTTCTATCCTTCCACCCTAATCCAAGTCTGGGTGCGGTAGATAAATGCCAAATACCCTCTTACTTTTAATTCATCAGGATTATCGGGATTTAACCATAACTTACACCTAAAGGTCATGGCCTGTTCAGGATCGAACAGCGTTTTCCCCTTCCATTCCCCATTTCCGACATGTTCCACATCCTGAATTATTTTCATACCAACAATTGGCTGATCTTTCCGGTCTCCATCACATTTTCCGCAAATCGCATCTTCCCTACCTTCCTCGAGAATCTCTACCACATGGCCGTACATAAGGCCGTCTTCTTCATAAATACTGATAATAGCCTTGGGGTTACCTGTCCTATCGTCTATAGTCTTCCATTTTCCAAAAATACTTTGTGCCGAACAGCCCATTGAAAAAAGAATAAAAACACTCCAAATTGCCCACCTATTCACTTCCATCATGTTTTTCATATTTTTTCCTTAGCGAGTTTAATGAGGCATTTAATTCAAACCCCAGGAGCAAGATATTGGAATTTAGCCAAATAAAGACCAATAATATCAACAAACCACCTAATGCTCCATACAATTCGTTATATCGGGCAAATTTTTCAACATATACACCGAATAAGTAGGAAGTTAATATAAAAAGTAAGGTGGTCATTAATGCCCCAGCTGAGAAAAATCTTGCCTGCCTCCCTTCTTTGGTTCCAAAATAATATAAAATAGCCGTAATAAAATAGGCCAGCAGCCCCAAAAACAGAAACTTACCCCATTGTACCAAAACAAATTCACTTTGGTCCACCTCCAATTCAATTCCCCTATGGGTTATATCGTGTAAGCCTATAAGTACATAGGCCTCGAAATAGACAAATATGATAGCCCCAAACAAAAGTAGGATAGATAACATTAGCCCTACCATCAAGGAATAGACATACTGTTTAAAAATATTACGGTTAAGAATTTCATGATATGAATTTTCAAATCCAACAAATATGGCGTTCACCCCATTGGCCATTAAAAAAATTGAAGTAATAAAGGCGATGGCAGATGACCATATATCACCCCTCTCCTGTTCACTTATCTGCAAGTATATTTCACTAAAATATTCACCAGTTGCAGTAGGTAGAAATGATTCCAGAAAAATTAAGAATTCCGTATCGAAATTGGAATTTTCAATTGAAATATAAGGAATAATAAAGGGGATTAGAGTGACCAAAAAAATCAACAATGGGAACAACGCTAAAAACAAACTAAAGGAAATAGCACTGGCCCTTGTGGACATTGCTCCTTTTACAATCCCAAAAATATACATCTCTATGAGGTCGTAAAACGAAAGTCCCTCAAACGCAGGCAACTTAATCTTTTTCGTTAACCTCACTATCCAATTTACTATGGGAATCTTCTCTAATTTACTTTCAATTTCTATGGACATCTATACCGCTTTAAGACTAAGGTCCATATTATAGATGGAATGGGTTAGGGCTCCCGAAGAGATAAAATTGACCCCACATTCCGCATATTTCCTTATGGTCTCCTCATTTATACCACCAGAAGACTCTGTTAGACATTGATTCCCTATCATTTTTACTGCTTTCTGGGTGTCCTCAAAGTTGAAGTTATCCAACAGTATTCTATAGATTCCGTTAGACTGCAATATAATCTCCACCTCCTTCAAGTTTCTAGCTTCTACAATTATCTTTAAATCCAGATTCTGATCCTTTAAATACTGCTGTGTTTTTTCAATGGCCTTAGTTATACCTCCGGCAAAATCAATATGATTATCCTTGAGCATGACCATATCATACAGGGCAAATCTATGGTTTTCGCCTCCGCCAATTTTTACTGCCCATTTTTCCAACGCCCTAATTCCTGGGGTGGTCTTACGGGTATCCAATATTTTAGTGCCGGTTCCCTTTAAAAGTTTGACATAATAATTGGTCTTGGTGGCAATGGCACTCATTCTTTGCATACCGTTTAAGACCAATCTCTCCGCCTTTAAAATACTTTGCGAACTTCCCGTTACATAAAAAACAATATCCCCAAATTTTACAGCTTCCCCATCATTTATTAGCACGTCTACCTCCAAACTCTTATCCACATATCGGAATACCTGTTTAGCGAAATCCACTCCTGCAATTATCCCCTCATCCTTCACCAACAGCTTAGCCTTACCGGTTGCCGTAACCGGAATACAAGCAAGTGAGCTATGGTCCCCATCGCCCACATCTTCCCGTATCGCATTTATTATAATTAAATCAAGCTCTTTCCTAAATTGTTCCTCTGAAATCATACAATTCGTTTTCCTTGCTAATTTACTAAAATGTTTGTCGAATTCCTCCTTTGTTTTTTCATTGAAGCCCGAAAAGCCTTAAAAATAATAGACCTAATTGACAAAACTAAATATACCTTTCCCAAATAAAACCATAGATTTTCTTAGGATTACCGTTTTATGATCCAGAGCTACTTTTTGGTATTAGAGATTTGCATATTACATTTGTCCTATGACCATAAAACTACTAGTACTGGGAAAAACAGATAGTGTTCAATTAAGCCAATTAATTGAGGAATATCAAAATAGGCTTAAACATTATATTAAGTTTGAATTGGAAATAATCCCCGATATAAAGAATACCAAAAACCTATCGGAAAAGCAACAAAAGGAGAAAGAGGGAGATGCCATTTTAAACAAGCTTGCCCCTACAGACCAGCTGGTTTTGCTCGATGAAAACGGCAAGCAAAAAACCTCCGTAGAATTCTCTGAATACCTCCAAAAGAATATGAATTCAGGTCTTAAGCAACTCGTATTTGTTATTGGAGGGCCCTATGGTTTTAGTGAAGCGGTTTATCAAAAATCCCAAGGTAAAATCAGTTTATCCAAAATGACCTTTTCACACCAAATGGTTCGCTTATTCATGGTAGAGCAATTGTATAGGGCCTTCACCATATTAAGGAATGAACCTTATCATCACCAATAGTACAAAGCCATTGAAACAGAAGAATCCTACTTTGATTTAAAAATCACTTTAAATTAACCAGCCGAAATCCCGATTCCCATAGATTCCTAAATTATTAGGCATAAAAAAACTGCCTGAGATTTACGCTTAGGCAGTTTTAAAGTTATGAATACCAGTTTCTATCTAATATAAAACCCTGAATTTAATAGTGTTATCTATTTTCTTGAGGGCTTTTAATACATCTTTGTTATACTCTTTGTCCAAATCCGAAATTACATATCCCACCTCATTATCCGTAGAAAGATACTGTCCTGAAATATTCATATCGTAACGGGCCAAAACTTCGTTGATCTTCGCCATTACCCCTGGAACATTCTTGTGAATATGCAAAAAACGGTGTGCATTATTCTGTTTGGGCAGTCTTATATTTGGAAAATTGACCGCATCAACAGTATTCCCTGAATTCATATAATCCATTATCTTGTTGGGAACAAAATCAGCAATATCGCGCTGTGCTTCCTCGGTACTTCCACCAATATGTGGTGTTAATATAACATTTTCCAAGCCTTTAAGTTCGGTTAGAAACTCACCATTGCTTCTTGGCTCTTCTGGAAAAACATCTATAGCAGCACCTGCTATTTTTCCGCTTTTCAACGCATTTGCCAAGGCCTCAATGTCTACGACAAATCCTCTTGAAAGATTTACAAACAATGCACCATCCTTCATTTGGTTAATTTCCCTTTCCCCAATAAAATTCTTATTGGCCTTATTATCATCGATATGTAAGGTAACTACATCGGAAACATTTAACAAATCCTCCAAAGTACTGCACTTTGTAGCGTTACCCAAGGCCAATTGGTCACCAACATCATAGTAGTAAACACGCATTCCCAAGGCTTCGGCCAATACGGACAATTGCTTTCCAATGTTTCCGTATCCTATGATACCTAGATTTTTACCTCTTACCTCTTTTGAATTGGCAGCGGTTTTATTCCATTGACCATCGTGGATTTCGGTACTACGTGGAAATATGCTTCTCATTAGCATGATAATCTCACCTATCGCCAGTTCAACAACCGACCTTGTATTGCTATAAGGGGCATTAAATACAACGACTCCCTTTTTCTTACAGGCATCCAAGTCTATTTGGGTAGTACCTATACAGAAAGCACCGACTACCATTAATTTGTCGGCTGCAGCCAATACATTTTTAGTAACCTGGGTCTTGGAGCGTATTCCTAAGACATGCACTCCTTTTATTTTCTCTATCAGCTCTTCTTCCGTTAAACTATGTTTCAACAGTTCTACAGAAAACCCTTCCTCAGAAAGGGTATCGAAGGCATTTTGATGGACATTTTCCAACAATAAAATCTTAATTCTATTCTTTGGGTAGGAAATTTTTCTTGGCAACTTGTTCACAAATAAAAATTCATCTAAATTAGGTGTAATATAGTCTGCGTTTCTCGCAGCCTTTTCTCTATGCACATTCTCGGTATAGGCGAAAAATTTATCCGCAATACCTGCTTCACGCATTACATAATCACTATAACCGTCTCCAATTACCTGTACTTCTCCTTGTAGGTCCAAGCTTTTTAAACAGGCAATTTTACCGTTGTGTAAAGCTAAAACGTTATCCTCGTCAAAGCCAATTATTTTTCCGTTTTCGTCAAATTTAAATGTATTTGCATACACGCGATCGGCCGGAATATTGTATTCAGCAACTATGGGGTCTATAAACTCTTTAAAGCCACAGGAAATAACATAAATATCATCTGAATAATTATGAAAAAATTCCTTGTTGGATTCTATTGACTTAGATATCTTCTGACGTAGTAGCTGGACCAAATTGTCCAAATCGTCTTTATGGGCGTTTAATAACTTAATTCTTTTTTCCAAAGATTCGGTAAAGGAAATATCACCGTCGATGCCTAAATTGGTTATTTTCTGGATTTCCCGAATTATTTCATCCTTATCCGACCTTCCATTTAGCGTAATTTCTGCTAAAACATCCAGCGCCTCTACCCTAGTTAGGGTGCTATCAAAATCAAACACATATTTTCTGCCTGCCGCAACCATTGAATCTGAATTTTAAGGGGCAAAAGTATGAATAAATTTTGTCCAACTTCCTATACTTGTTAAGAAAAGTAATCGACACCTTGATTTTCACCTTAATATATAAGAAATTGATTTTTTTACACCCTTAAAATTGAGGAATTAATAAAATCTGCCTTTCCCCTATGGCTCAGGGTATCTTTATTTTAGAGCAATTATCATGTGCTCAATAAATCTCTATTGCTCCTATAATGATATTTGACACTCTTTCCTTTCCCTTTTTACCCTTATTTTAGGTGCTTAGATAAATTAACCCGGCTATAATTGCAAGTCCAAAACTCAATAAGGTGCCGATCAATATATATTCGGTAAGCTTTCTAGAGTTACTTTCTTTAAGGTCGTTAAACCTAAAGACCGATTTGGCCGTAATCAATAAACCAATAGCCTCCCATCTGCCTAAAATGATAAATACCAACACAAATAATCGTTCAATTATCCCTATGTACTTTCCTGCATTGGGAAGGGATTTATGGTCTAGCTCTATTCTGTCCGACATTCCTTCCAATAATTTGGCCATGATTATGGAAGATGGATAACTCACAAATACCACTGCGGTAATCAACTGCCAATTTATTTCCTTTAAAAGTCCTATGGTATGACCGAATAAATCAGAATTAAACGCACAGCAATAAAGCACAACAATGTGTAATGTCTGGTCTATAAAAAAAGGAATGGATTTATTCTTAAAATAAGGATTTGCATATAACTTTAATAGGTCGATAAAATAGTGCGACATTGCTATTATTACTACCCACCACCATAATTGAAGATCCCACAAAAGTAGCATGGCAACTCCAAAATGAATCAGTATATGTAGATATAGGTATTTGGAGGCTATTTTATTTGCCTCTTTATGCACTACCCATTTATTGGGCTGAAACAGAAAATCACCTAAAAGGTGGGCCAACAAGAGCTTGGTGAACAATATCATTCGTTAATATCTTTTAGATTTCCTTCGTAATACGCCAATAAATCTAACACCAAATCCATCCTAGCACGCTTTAAACGCTGGCTTACGGCTGATTGCCTTATCTTTAATTGGTCCGCAACCTCTTGCTGGGAGACGTTTGGTTCATCTAGTGTTAAACTTACCATTTTTGCAGAAACTGTAGACCAATCGTCCATAAAATTCAAGGCAAGCTTCAACATAAGGTTCAAAGTAGCATCCCTATCTTCATCTCCGGTTACTAAGGCTAAATTGAGCTTTTGTTCTTTTAAGGTTTCAAAAATTCTTCCTGAGCGCTGATAGGCCTTTCCATTGGATTGGCTCACACTACTGCCTACGAAGGTTTCAGACCCTAGTCCTATACCCATTCTTACATCCAACTTATTTATAGATTTAATTAGAGCCTTAATCTGAATCGCCATCTTCAGGGCCTTTTGTGGAGTTGTCCTTATTTGAAATTCATCACCCCTATAAATCTCCCAATCATGGGGTGTCTCCCCTTGGCGGCCAAGATATGATTTAAGAATATCCATCCATTCCGAAGCCGCGTAGTGGTCGGAATTCATTATATCTCCTGTAATTATAGCTATCATATATAAGTTAAAACGCTAATATATTAAAATATAAGCTAATATGCTAATATTTGTAATTATAAGTAAAATAACTTATAATTACATCGTTAAAACCAACGGCGTGCCATTACACAATACTTTTGAAACTCCTTGCCAAACTTATTCACCAACACTTCCTCCTCGGGTATAATCTGAAAAGTATTCATATAAAAAACAAACCCGGCCGCCAAAAGTGTATTAAATGCATTGCCCAAATACAAGCCCCAAGCCAAAAGAAGAAGCAATAAGGCCAAATACATAGGGTTTCTAGAATACTGATACAAGCCACTGGTAACCAATTTGGATACCTTGGAAGGGACAAGAGGGTCTATGCTCGTCTTAGATTTAAAAAACTGAAACAATGAAACAATTCCAATTATTAATGCAAGAAGAAAAAGAAAATATATTAGATAATATCTTCCGAAAAAATCAAAATAACCCATTGGCAAATATTTAGCCAATAGATACATTAATAATGCGAATAGTAAAGTGACAACTAGTGGCGGTATTTTTAACTTCATAAAATATAAAATGATAAGGAAATAAAATTACTACTTTTAGACTTTCTAAATAAATTTACCTCAAAAGATAATTATACTTGGATTTATAAAACAATAAAATTACATTGAATGCAATTGGTATTTGCCACACACAACAACAATAAACTAAAAGAGGTGCAAATCCTATTCCCCAAAGAAATAGAGCTACTGTCCCTTGAGGACATAGGCTGTATGGATGAAATTCCAGAAACCGCAACCACTTTGGAAGGCAATGCCTCCATTAAGGCCAATTTTGTTACTGAAAATTATGGCTACCCCTGTTTTGCTGACGATACTGGACTTTTAGTAGATGCTTTGGATGGCGCACCAGGAGTATATTCAGCACGTTATGCTGGCGAACAAAAAAACGCAGATGACAATATGGATAAATTGATGCTCCAATTAAAGAACCAAACCAACCGCTCTGCACATTTTAAAACCGTCATCGCCCTAAATCTAAACAATCAACAAATACTTTTTCAAGGAATTGTGAAAGGAGAAATAACCACTCAAAAAAGGGGGGAAAAAGGTTTTGGATACGACCCCATTTTTAAACCCAAAGGGTATGACAAAACTTTTGCCGAATTACCTTTGTCAGTAAAAAACGAAATAAGTCACCGTGCCATAGCAATACAACAATTACTTGCCTTTTTCAAAAACTACAACCATGCCCACAACTAAATCTGAAGAAAAATACATACCTACCACTAAATTACTACAACGCCCCGAGACCGTTGGAGGAATACTAATTGCTGTATTTGCTGCTTTCATGGCCATCACGGAACTAGTAAACAACAATTTGGAAGAGGAGATGATGATTTCCCACAGCCAATTCGTAAATTATTCCAATTGGTACCAGTCAAAAAGTATTAAGCAAAGCCTAAAGGAAAGTGAATTGGATTATTTGACTGTACTGATGGAAACCGGAATAATACCCGATGATCGAATAACGAAAGTTAAGACAAAAATAGCCCAGACCAAATCCTTGGTATTAAAATACGAAGCAGAAAAAACTGAGATCTTGGTAGGCTCATCCAATATTCCAAGAGAACATTGGTCGCAAGACCTCGACGGGGAAATGGGAAAAATTATAGGAATAAATGAATGGGAAAACCTTACTCAAGAATATGACTCGGCCACAAAGAAATTTGACCTAGGGAAATTATTTTTTCAAATTTGTATTGTACTAGGTGCCCTCTGCATTATAATACATGACAATAAAAAATTACAAAAAAACTTCATTGCCCTAATGTTGGCATTTGGTGCCATTGGAATTATAATCTCTGTCTACGGTTTTACCCTGGCCCCGTAAAGCCTTAAAAAACACTGTTGTAAAATATAATATTTTAATTGAAAAATTAACAGTACCTTTGCCGCTTCAATTAACGCCGCTAGTATAGCATGTGTTGCCCTGAGTTTAAATAGGTTATAAAAATAATCGCTCTATGCAACATACATATTTGCGATTATTTAAAACATATTATGACAAAATTTGAAGCATTAGGGCTAAAACAGTCCATATTAAATGCTATTTCTGATTTAGGATTTGAAACGCCATCGGAAGTACAAGAAAAAGCTATTCCAATCTTATTGGAAAGCGAAACCGATTTAGTGGCCTTGGCCCAAACAGGTACAGGTAAAACCGCCGCCTTTGGATTTCCACTTATTCAAAAAATTGATAGTGATAGTAGGACCACCCAAGGGTTGATCCTATCCCCTACTAGGGAACTTTGCTTGCAAATTACCAATGAGCTTACCTTATATGCCAAGTATGAAAAAGGGGTAAATGTTGTAGCTATCTACGGTGGTGCCAGTATTACCGATCAGGCCAGACAAATAAAAAGGGGTGCCCAAATAGTTGTGGCTACTCCAGGTAGAATGAAAGACATGATTGGTCGTGGCTTGGTGGATATCTCCAAAATTGATTACTGTATTCTTGATGAGGCCGATGAAATGCTGAATATGGGCTTTATGGAGGATATCAAAGATATTCTTTCGAACACACCTAAGGAAAAATCAACTTGGTTGTTTTCTGCAACCATGCCTAGGGAAGTATCTGTAATTGCCAAAAAGTTTATGAACAGTCCGCAAGAAATTACGGTCGGAACAAAAAACTCAGGAGCAAGCACAGTACAGCACGAATATTATGTAGTTGGTGGCAGAGACCGTTATCCAGCACTAAAAAGGCTAGCAGATACCAATCCTGACATATTCTCAGTTATTTTCTGTAGAACTAAAAGAGACACCCAGAAGGTAGCCGAAAAATTAATTGAAGACGGTTATAACGCTGGTGCACTTCACGGAGATTTAAGTCAAAATCAAAGAGATTTGGTTATGAATTCCTTCCGTAAGAAACAAATACAAATGTTGGTTGCAACGGATGTAGCAGCTCGTGGTATTGACGTAGATGATATAACCCATGTAATCAATTACCAATTACCTGATGAAATAGAAACCTATACCCACCGTAGTGGACGTACAGGAAGAGCCGGGAAATCCGGAATTTCCATGGTAATCGTCACTAAAAGTGAACTTAGGAAAATTAAGGCCATCGAAAATAAAATTCAACAAGCTTTTATTTCCAAAAAAATTCCTACCGGAATGGAAATCTGTGAAATACAGCTTTACCATTTGGCCAATAAAATTAAGGATACAAAAATTAATGAGGAGGTAGATAACTATTTACCGGCTATTAATGATGTACTTCAAGGTATAGACCGAGAAGAACTTATCAAAAAAATAATCTCGGTAGAATTTACCCGTTTCTTTAATTACTACAACAAAACAAAAGATCTTAATACTTCTGATGCGGGAGAACGCGGTGAAAGAGGACGATCAAGAGACGGTGATAGCCGAATCCCAGCAGATGGTAATGTTAGATATTTTATCAATGTTGGTGAAAAAGATGGTTATGATTGGATGACCTTGAAAGATTTCTTAAGGGACACGGTAAATCTAGGCCAGGATGATGTCTTTAAAGTAGATGTTAAAGAAAGCTTTTCTTTCTTTAACACAGATGCATCCGCTACAGAAGCCATTTTAAAGACGTTTACCGAATTTAAGGTTGATGGACGATTTGTCAACGTGGAAGTATCTAAAAGTCCAGGTGGAGGCGGCGGAGGCGGCCGTGGAAGACGCGACAGAAGCAGAAGTGGCGGCGGAAGGGATTCTAGTTCTAGGGACAATGATAGAAACAAAGGAAGAAGAAGGGAACGTAGTGACTCCAAAGGAGGCTCCTCCAGTAGTTCGGGAAAAAGACGAACTAAAAGAAAAAGTGATTCCTATTAGTTAATTCTATATTAAAAAAATACGCTTCGGCGTATTTTTTTAGTTAGTTTACCAATTATAATCATCGAAATTACTTAATGAAAAATTATTTATTGGCCCTATCCCTCTTATTTATCTCTTTTGGATATTCACAAGTGGACAAAAATGAAGAAGAGGTTAAACAATTAAAAGCGGTAATTCTAAATGCCCAAACCGACCAGCCTATGGAAAGTGTCCATGTGGTAAACCTGAATGAGGTAGTTGGTACAATTTCCAATGAAAAGGGAGAGTTCGATATTCCTGCGAAAGTCAACGACACCCTTTACTTTTCTTTTTTAGGTTTTAAATCCCAAAAAGTTAGGGTCACCAATGATATGTTCAAATTTAAGGGTACAAAAATATCCTTAACTGAATTGGCCTACGCACTGGAAGAGGTCATTGTTAGACCCTACTCCCTAACCGGTTATTTGGAAATAGATGTAAAAAACTTACCTCTAAACAATGCCTTCCAATATAGCATTTCTGGATTGTCCGTTGGTTATGAAGGCGGTAACAAAAATCCAAGTGCAGTCACCAAGGTGCTGGGAGCCATACTTAATCCCGCGGATTTGTTGCGAAATTTGTTCGGCAAGAAACCCAATCAAATGCGCAAGCTAAGACAGATTAAGGAAGACGATAGAATTAGGGATCTTTTAGCCTCAAAATTTGATCGGGAAACCTTAATGGAATTGCTTCAATTGGAAAAGTTGGATATTGAAGATATTCTCAATAATTGCAATTATTCCAGGTCCTTCATAACTACGGCCAATGATCTTCAAATACTGGATGCGATCAGCAGTTGCTATGAAGAATATAAAGTTCTGAACAGAAGGAAGTAACTTTTAAGCCGACCAAGCACTTCTTCCACAACGGAAAATTTTACATTATTATTCTAGGCACCCCAGTTTCGCTTAAAATAAATTTTATATTCCCCTTATCATTTTATAGCTTTAAGCAAAATAGCGATAATGAAAAAGGGACTTCTACTTGCCGTATTTCTATTGATCATTTTATCCTGCAAAGAGCATAAAACTGAAATTATAAAGGAGGAGGACACGACTATTGAACTATCCCAAAAACCGAAATTGAAGCCCTTATTTGATTGGAATGCTGCCAATATATACTTTCTGCTTACCGATCGTTTCAAAAACGGGGACACCCTGAACGATATTACCCTAAATAGAACTAAGGAAACAGCCGTGCTTAGGGGATTTATGGGGGGAGACATCCAAGGAATTACACAAAAGTTAAATGAAGGCTATTTTACGGACCTAGGCATTAATGCCATATGGTTTAGTCCTGTTGTGGAGCAAATTCATGACAACGTGGACGAGGGAACAGGAAGCACCTACGCCTATCACGGTTATTGGGCAAAGGACTGGACAGCTCTAGACCCTAATTTTGGAACCAAAAAGGATTTGGAAGTTCTGGTAAGGACCGCGCATGAAAAGGGTATAAGAATACTAATGGATATTGTTCTAAACCATACAGGACCAGTTACAGACATGGACCCCGTATGGCCAAACGAATGGATACGTACAGGACCTGTTTGTGAATACAACAATTACGAAACAACAACCAATTGTACTTTGGTAAAGAACCTCCCAGATATAATTACGGAATCTGACAATGCTGTTGTACTGCCAGATGCCCTCATGGCAAAATGGAAGGAAGAGGGACGTTTGAGTAACGAACTAGACGAACTACAAGTTTTTTTTAATCGCACAAAATACCCAAGGGCTCCCCGCTTTTATATTATTAAATGGCTAACGGACTATGTTAACGACCTAGGAATAGATGGCTTTCGAGTAGATACCGCTAAACATGTAGACGAAAAATCCTGGAAAGAACTCTACAGCGAGGCTTCCCATGCCTTCAATACATGGAAAAAGAAACATCCTGAAGAGGTACTGGACGACAACCCTTTTTATATGGTTGGTGAGGTATATGGTTATGGCTTATCTGGAGGTCGTGAATATGATTTTGGAGATAAAAAAGTGGATTATTTTGATAATGGATTCCACAGTCTGATCAATTTCGAATTAAAAGATGATGCCAAAAACGATTACGAAACTATATTTAAAAAATACAGCGACTTGTTGCACACTAAGCTGGAAGGCAAAAGTGTGGTTAACTACCTTACTTCCCACGATGATGCCAACCCCTATGATGTAGAAAGAAAAAATCCATATCGCTCAGCAAATATCCTATTACTTACACCGGGAGCTTCCCAAATTTACTACGGTGATGAGTCCAACAGAGATTTGACCATTGAGGGGGCCCAAGGTGATGCTACTCTTAGGTCTTTTATGAATTGGGAGGAATTGGACAGTATTCCCAATATCAAAAAAGTTTTGGCCTACTGGCAAAAACTAGGTCAATTTAGAAGCAATCATCCTTCAATTGGTGCTGGCAGGCATCAAAGACTATCCAAGCAGCCTTATGTTTTCAGTAGAACCTATATAAAGAAGGAATTCAAAGATAAAGTGGTGGTAGGGCTAGATCTTCCAACAGGAAAAAAATCCCTTTGGGTAAAAGGTTTTTTCGGAGACGGCACCAAACTCTTTGATACTTATTCTGAAACTTATGTCACCGTAGATAACGGTAAAGTGGTTCTTGATAATGATTTTGATATAGCACTTTTGGAATTAGCCAAAAACTAGCACCTAAATTGGCCTAAACTAATTCTTTTATACTATGCCGGTCATTTTAACTTTTTCACAGTATTTTTTCTAATTATGTTCCCTAATTTCGTACTCTTCCGTTTTAAATTAATAATGACACCAATAGAAATTAAATGAAGTTGAATAGAAGGCAATTTATCCTAAAACTTTTTTTAGGCTCCTTTAGTTTTCTGGTCCTTGATTCCTTCTGGCTGGAGACTTATTTTATAGAGTGGACCGAGCATGATATTTCCAAAACGGAATTCAATAAAATCAAGGCAATTCACCTAACCGACCTACATTTACATAGTATAAAATCGGTGCACAGATCCATTGCTGAGCGAATTAACATGGAACAACCCGATGTCATTTTTTTTACTGGGGATTCTGTGGAACGGAACAGACATCTAACTGTTTTAGGTGATTTTTTAAGCTTAATTGATATCACAATTCCCAAAATAACCATTTTGGGTAATAAGGAATATTCCGGACGTGTAGATCTGGAGCAATTAAAAAGCATTTACGGGAGCTATAATGGCACAACTTTGGTGAACGAATCGCTCATTTTTGATGCTAAAAGCAGGAAAATCAATGTATTGGGTATTGATGATTTTGTTTGTGGTTATCCGGACTTTAAAAAATCGGCCCAAGATATCGATACATCATTGACCACTGTAGTACTTAACCATTGTCCTGTCTATAGGGAAGAAATTGATCGCATAAGTGCTCCCTTAAACATTAAACCCGAGCTAATATTAGCAGGGCATACTCATGGCGGTCAAATTACCTTTTTTGGAAAACCCTTCTTTACACCCTTTGGTAGTGGTAATTATGTTAAAGGTTGGTATAACAATAAAATTTCCAACATGTACGTATCCAAAGGAGTTGGGACCACCATTTATCCCATGCGCTTTGGTGCCAGGGCCGAAGCAAGTATTTTCTATATCTAATTATTTCTCTAAAATAGTTTTAAGACTCTGAAGCCCCTCTTCAAAATCCTTTCCAACAGCCTTATCCATATTCATAAACAACATCATAATAGACATTGGAAATTTATTATCACCCTTAAAACCCCATGTTACTCTAGTTTTTCCATTGCTAGATTCTGCAACATCTAAATAACAATCCGAGGTGGATTTAAATGGCTTAAGAAATCGAAGCTCCCCTTCTACCCTTTCGCCTTCAATAATTTTGGTAATTTCCTGTTCCCCTTCCCCAACATCCTTGTTTCCGTTCCAATAACTTATAGCCCCAACTTCCCCATCTACGCCGGTAAATTTTTTATTCATCATGGGGTCTTTCTTGCCCCAGGGAGACCATTCGTGCTGTTTTTTCAGATACTTGATATATTCAAAGACCTCCGCCTTCGGTTTGGCTATTTCGATTGAACGTGAAACATCATAATTCTTAGGCGATAATATGGCCAGTAGGGCAATTAGAACAATTAGAACAATTAACCCTAATACAATATAAAGAAAAGTAATCATTAAATAATATGTGTTGGTTTACTCTAAATATAATGAAAAAATCATTTTGTTCCGTGAAATCTAGCCAAAACATCATTCAAACTCTTAACCGATTTCTTGGTCCAATCCAATCTTTTTTCCAATTTCTCCTCTTCCGTTAACCTCCAATCAATTTCGGTTCTCCTTAAATAATTGGTCAGGGCATGCAATATAATAGCTGCAGATACTGAAATATTTAAACTTTCCGTAAAGCCAACCATAGGTATTTTAAGAAAAGAATCGGCCTTTTCCAATACTTCCTTACTCAATCCATCCCGCTCCGTGCCAAAAAATAGTGCAGTCTTGCCAGCAAACTCAAAATCGGTAAGGGAACAATTTGATTCATGGGGAGTTGTGGCTACAATTTTATACCCTTGTTGCCTTAGATCATCGATACAGTCCACAGTTGTTTTATATCTTTTTATATCCACCCATTTCTCGGCACCCATGGCAATATCCTTGTCCAATCGCTTGCCAAATTTGCTTTCTATCAGATGGGCCTGCTGCACCCCAAAAACATCGCAGCTTCTTACCACGGCACTCGTATTGTGCATTTGATAAACATCCTCTATGGCTACGGTTATATAATTCGTCCGATATTCCAAAATATCCAAAAAACGGGATTTACGCTGCGGGGTTATAAATCCTTCCAAATATTCCAACAACTTAAGGTCAACCATAATTCTAAGATAATAAAAAAGAAATCGTGTAATTTTACAAATATTACGTATTCTTTAAAAATGAAAAAAATAATAGTTTTAACAGGTGCAGGGGTAAGTGCCGAAAGTGGTATTAATACTTTTCGGGATGCGGATGGACTATGGGAAGGTCATGATGTCATGGAAGTGGCCACACCACAAGGTTTTCGAAAAAATCCTGAATTGGTACTCAATTTTTATAATGAGCGAAGAAGACAGTTATTTAACGTAATCCCTAATGAGGCCCATATAGCCTTGGCACGATTGGAAGAACGTTTTGACGTAAGTATCATTACTCAAAATGTGGATGATCTACATGAGCGGGCCGGAAGTTCCAAGGTGATACATTTGCACGGAGAATTATTAAAGGCCAGGAGCGTTGACAACCCGCTTAAAATAATGGATTGGAAAACCGATATAAAAATAGGCGACCTCTCAGAAGAAGGAGGACAGTTACGCCCTCATATAGTATGGTTTGGAGAGGAAGTGCCTTTACTGGAAAAAGCGGCCAGTATTACACAAACAGCCCATATTTTAATCATTATAGGCACCTCAATGCAAGTTTATCCAGCAGCCAGTTTAATACACTATGTACCCAGCAATACACCTATTTTTTTCATAGATCCAAAACCAAACATAAGTCAGACCGATTTTCAGGGCCTGAACATTATTCAGGCGAGTGCAGTGCAGGGGGTACCTAAATTGGTTTCGGAACTAATTGAAAAAGAAGGCTAAAATTATACTTTCCACTTCAACCCCCCTCTTTCTTTTATGGTTGATTATATCTTTATCCCGGTCCAAATAATGGCCTTTCAAAATGTTTCCATTACTATTTGTTGTTCGTTATTTTTATATTTATTCCCCCAAATCAATCATGGTGTTTAAATATTAAAAGGCTTATTATCCTGAAAAAATCAACATTAACAATTAAGTGTTTTGACTTACATAGAACTCTATAACTCCCTTGATTACGTTAATCATTCCAGACTTAAAAGAATGGAGATGTCCAACCTTGTCCTTAATAATCCCACCAATATCAAAACAATTCTAGAAATAGCCTTTAAAGTAGATGACCCTATTTCCTGCAAAGCGTGTTGGGTATTGGAATTTACTTTAAAGGAACATTTACACTTGCTTTTTCCATATCTAGATAGATTTATTGAAAACATAGGTTCAGTATATTTGGATTCGTCCGTGCGACCTATGGCAAAAATATGTGAGATCCTAATGAAGTCTTACTTTCAATCAAAAGATATTTATACTTGCAAGGCACTTACAAACCAACATTTGGAAGGTATTACATCAGCGTGTTTCGATTGGCTCATTGGTGATCATAAAGTGGCGGCTCAAGCTTATTCAATGACAAGTCTTTTATTATTAGGTAGGAAATTCTACTGGATCCATCCAGAATTGAGGGTGATTTTGGAACAGAACTACCAAAATGGCAGCGCAGCGTATAAGGCAAGGGCCAGGATGACCCTTGCAAAGCTATAATGAAGTACAAGTCCTAAATAAATAAAAGGAACAATCTTTCGCTTAACTTTTAAACTCTTTAACTTATGGCTATCTTTGCGCTTTTCCAAAATCAAACAAATATTACAAAATGTCATTAAACAAATTAAACGCCATATCTCCTATTGATGGTAGATACAGAAATAAAGTAGAATCCTTGGCTTCATATTTTTCTGAAGAGGCGCTTATAAAATATAGGGTACGGGTAGAAATTGAATATTTTATCGCGCTTTGCGAAGTTCCGCTACCTCAACTTTCAAATTTTGACAATTCTAGGTTTAACGATTTACGAAAAATCTATATTGATTTTAACTCAAAGGATGCCAATGCCATAAAGGATATTGAAAAGGTTACTAACCACGATGTCAAGGCTGTTGAGTATTTTATTAAAAAAGAGTTCGACAAATTAGGTTTAGAGGCCCATAAGGAGTTTATCCATTTTGGACTTACCTCTCAAGATATAAACAACACAGCTATTCCTCTTTCCATTAAAGATGCAATGAATGAGGTTTACGTACCCCAATATTTGGAGGTGCTAAACAAATTAACAGCTTTGGTCAAGGATTGGGAAGCTATTCCCATGTTGGCCAGAACACATGGGCAACCGGCTTCTCCTACCCGTTTAGGTAAGGAAATCGAAGTTTTTGCTGTGCGTTTGGAAGAGCAATTTAATCTACTTAACGACATTCCAAGTGCTGCCAAATTTGGCGGCGCCACAGGGAACTATAATGCCCATAAAGTAGCCTATCCTCAAATTGATTGGAAGCAATTTGGTCAAAAATTTGTACAGGAAAAACTTGGACTACACCATTCTTTCCCAACTACACAAATAGAGCATTACGATCACATGGCTGCATTATTCGATTGCCTGAAGCGGATCAATACTATAGTGATAGATTTAGATAGGGATTTTTGGACCTATGTTTCGATGGACTATTTTAAACAAAAAATAAAAGCAGGAGAAGTAGGATCTTCTGCTATGCCTCATAAAGTAAATCCAATCGATTTCGAAAACTCAGAAGGGAATTTAGGAATAGCAAATGCCATTTTCGAGCATTTGTCTGCCAAACTTCCTATCTCAAGATTGCAACGGGATTTAACGGACAGTACAGTACTTAGAAATGTTGGAGTGCCGTTTGGCCATACCTTAATAGCCTTTCAATCTACTTTAAAAGGATTAAATAAATTGCTCCTGAACAAAGAGAAATTTGAGCAAGACTTAGAAAATAATTGGGCGGTAGTGGCAGAAGCCATTCAAACAATTTTAAGACGTGAGGCTTATCCCGATCCTTATGAAGCATTGAAAGGATTAACCCGGACCAATGAGAAGATTACCCAACAATCTATTTCCAATTTTATTGACACCTTGGAGACTACGGATGCGATCAAATCCGAATTGAAACAAATTACACCGAGTAATTACACCGGAATTTAAAAGATATCGGATTTCAATTATCCGAGCAAAAAGTTAAGACATTGACTTTTATAAATCATTAAGCAATCTTGAGTTACATAATAATACTCTAGATTGCTTTTTTTATAATGGTCTAGGATGACAGCTTGAAATTATCCCTTCTTTTGTATCTCCACCTGATGTGGATACGGAATTTCAATACCAGCCTTATCCAAGGCTATTTTACAATTTTCCAGTGTTTCAAAATATACCGCCCAATAATCTTCTGGCACGCAAAAGGGTCGTACTGCAAAATTCACTGAGCTATCCGCCAACTCCGATACATTAACCGAAGGCGCTGGATCTTTTAACACCCTTGGATTGGACGTTAAAACTGCTAATAGAACTTCCTTAGCTTTCTTTATATCCTCATTGTAACCAATACCTATGGTAGTATCAACCCTCATTTTGCCCTCCGCAGTATAATTAATTATATTTCCATTGGCCATAGCACCATTGGGCACAATGGCCAATTTATTCTGAGGGGTAATCAATTTTGTGGTGAAAATTTCAATTTCCTTTACCGCACCCAAAACGCCCTGGGCCTCAATTAAATCACCAATTTTGTAGGGCTTAAAGATCATAATCAAAACTCCGCCAGCGAAGTTGGACAATGAACCTTGCAAAGCCAGTCCCACAGCCAGACCTGCAGCAGCGATTACTGCCGCAAAAGTGGTTACATCAACACCTAATTGATCAATTACCACCAGAATTAAAAATAACTTCAATATCCATGATACCAGACTAAGTAAAAAACGTTGAAGGGAATCTTCATATTTACTACTTGACATCATTTTTCGAGTACCCCCAACAATCCGTCTAATCACCCATGAACCAATAATAAAAATCAATAACGCGGTTAGCACCTTAGGTCCAAACTCCTTTGCGAGTTCTATCGCGTAATTAATCCATTCTTCTGCTTTTTCCATAATAGTATATAGTAAGTGTTAAAAGTATTACGAATATAAGATTTGTTTTAAAATAGACTAATTGCCAATTTAAACTATATAATAGGCGATTGGGATTGGTATTATTTTGGTGGCAACCTAAATTTCTCAGCAGGTTTGGAGGTAATAAAGGTGTATTAATGATGTAAATACTAAAGTTTAGGATAATTTTTGCTCTTGGAATGCTATTTGTTGGTATATATTTTTATACTGTAACATGAATTTACTCAATACGAAAACGATAATATACATCTTGGCCATTTCCGCTACATTATCTATGAATGCACAACATAATATCCCAAAATCCATTGAAAATGAAGCGCTAAAAGCTATTTCCTTTTACCCCGAATTGAGGGAATGCAATATTGAAATTCGGTTTAAAAAAAACATTAAAAAATCTACCATGCAGGCTAGGCCAACTTTTCAAAGTTTCTTTAAAAAAAGAAGCAATAGGAGTTATGTGATTTTGATTAGTGAAACTTTTAAGATTTCTGACAAGGAATTTACTACTAAGGATATTCCTTCCAACATTTTAATTGGTTGGGTAGGCCATGAACTGGGACATATCATGGATTATAAAGAAAGAAGCAAAATCAATTTAATTTCATTTGGGATAAGATACCTCTTTTCAGATCGCTTTATAGTAGAGGCTGAGCGCAGCGCCGATACCTATGCCGTTGCACAAGGAATGGGAAAATATATTCTTGCAACCAAGAACTTTATTTTAAACCATTCTGACATTACCGTTTCCTATAAAAATCGAATTAAAAAATATTACCTCTCCCCTGAAGAAATTATGGTATTGGTAGAAGAGCGCAGCCGTTAGGTTTCTGTTGAGACTTTTGATTGGACAAATTGTTCCCAATCGGCAAATTTTTCCTCGTTCATAACTCGTTCCATTTTTACTTGTCCACCTTTTTTTTTGTTCTTGCCATTCCAGTCGTGAAAAAATATTGTAGAAACCACCTTTACCTTCAATCCTTTTAGGGACTTGCCCCTAGCTACCTTATAGTTTTTGTTGGCCTTCATCAAAAATTCGTCCAAGGAGTTGGAAAGTGAGTCGCAATCAGGATTCTTCAGCTCGGCACCGAGATACCAACAATGATAAAACTCGCCATCTTCACAACGTTTGGCACAAATGGTATATTCGGGAATCTTTGTATCATAAACATCTTCTAAATGTCTCATAGCATCATCCATTTTGTTTACCGAGAGCTGAGACCCTACTGTATTTAAGAAAAACTTTGTGCGTCCTGTTATCTGTATTTCAGCCTTGCCCAAATTTGTAAACCTAATGGTATCCCCAATTAAATAGCGCCAAGCCCCACTTACCGTAGAAATAATAAGTACATAATCTTGATCCAATTCTACCCGGTTTAAAGCAATCGCAGGTGCATTGGGAATTAGGGAGCCATCTTCCTGAATATATTCTGGTTTAAAAGGAACAAACTCAAAATAGATACCATTATTGGTAATCAATTGCATGGCCTTGGTTTCTGGCCTAGTCTGACATGCTATAAAACCCTCCGACGCCAAATAAGTGTCAATAACGGTAATTGGATGTCTTAAAAGAGCATTAAAACTTTTTTCATAGGGTCCAAAGGCAACACCACCAGAGGTATATACTCTTAAATTGGGCCAAATTTCATGGATGTTTTTTAGATTATGGTATTCAATGACTTTTTGAAGCATTAATTCTATCCATGAAGGAATACCGCTTAAGGCTCCAATGTCCCATTTTGAGGCTTTTTCAGCAATACGCTCAACTCTTTTATCCCAATCCTCAATTTTCGCAATTTCCTCCCCGGGCTTGTAATAACCTCTAAACCAAAAAGGAATATTTCCAGCACTTATACCGCTAATTTCGCCTTCCATAAATTCATTACGTTCCTCCAAATTAGTGGAACTACCCAGCATCATAATTTCCTTTTCAAAAAAATCCGCAGGTAAATCAAAATTACTCAATGCAAAGACCTGCTTAAGTCCGGCAGCCCTAATAGACTCGACCATATCATCAGTTACTGGAATTCTCTTACTACTTTTACCTGTAGTTCCAGAACTTATTGCAAAATAGGAAGGTTGGCCCGGCCAGGTAACATTTTCATGTCCATTATGCAATTTATGCCACCATTCATCATTTATTTTATTGTAATCAAAAAAGGGGATTTTTTCGGCAAAAACACTTGGTAAATCCTGAGAGTTCAAGAGGGTTTCAAAATTGTAACACCTACCAAAATCGGTGTTTTTAGCCGTATCCAAAAGGTTCTGGAGCACTTCCTGTTGTTCTCTCCAAGGGTCTTTTTCCGTAGTAAAAGTTTCCTTTAAATGAATTGCACCTTTAATAATATTTCCTAGGATTGCCATCGTGGATAATTTTGATTACCAATGTCTTCCGCAACTCCATTAAAATAATCAAGTTTAGATTCACTAATCCCAATTAAGAGTTGATTCAAAGCATAAATATCCCCAATACCCAATTATGAACTTATTTCAAAACAAATAATGTTTAACGCATTTAATATAACGCCATCTGCAAACTATAGATTCAACTCTTTAAGAACTTTCCGATCTCTCCCAAGCCTTCTCCTTTATAATCGGATTTTTCAACTGCCTTCATAAATTGAACCAATTTAGCAGGGTTCATATTTTTGCCCAAAACCCTAACCAACATAAATCCTTTATCATCACTATCACCATAGATAACTACCTCATCAATGGCATCATCATTTCCTAGATATCTTACGGAAGCTTTTCCGTAACTAGTATTCATTTTCATCAACTCCGTGAATTTGCTGTTTTTAAATATGGAATTGATATTCGATTTTTCTTTTTGAAACTCCGATAGGTTATCTGCTGTTATTTTAAATGCCAAAACATTTAATTTTTTTAATGACCCAAGTGCTTCCCTCTGGTCTGCGGTAAGATCCGCTTTATCCATATTTAATAAGCTTACCGGCAGATCTACAGATAAAAAATTTGGATTATCCGCATTGTGCACATAGTACTCCTGCAGGCTCGGCGTTGACGAACATGCGCTCATTACAATGGCCAATAACATTCCCATAGCCAATTTTCCAATTAATTTTTTCATTTTCCGTGTTTTAAGTTCTTAGACAACATGCGCAGCAGGTTTTTAAAAACCCACTGCGCATGTCCATTTATTTCTTATTCTTGCCTGCCTTACTCAGTTCTGAAGGTAAATTCATCTTTTGCGTAAGTGACCCGATCTTATTTAAATCTATATCTCCAGTTAAGGAAAGTAATACCGTTTCTATTTTACGGTCATTGATTTCCACATTCATATTTTTGACACCCGTTACAAACATTAACAGTTCGCTCACATGGTCTTCATCCTTTCCGCTTTTGATATAAAATTTCACATTGGCATCCTTATCCTTAACCCTCATAAGTTCCTGTAATGATGAGGATTTTAAGTATCTTTCCATGGTAGACTGCATATCTGCAGAAACCTTTTTGTCCTCTGTGATAAAAACCTTTAGATTTCTTAGATTTTGGGCTATATCCATAAAATCCTGTGCTTCTTTGTCATCGACCTCCACGTTTATTTTACTTAATAACTTAAACATACTTTCGTTGACCACAACGGCACTTACATTATCTAAATCCTCATACTTATCGAACATGGATTGCGAAAATCCAATTAATGGCAGTACTGCTACCAAGGCTATTATAATATTTTTTTTCATCTTTTTTAATTTAATTTCTGTTGTAAATTTTTTGTTTTGTTTCTTCAAATTCTCTCAAATAGGCCACTTTCTCGGTTCCTCTACCAAGATTGGTCGCCAAAAGACTTAATGCCTTTTTGGTTTCCTGATAGGCGAATTCCGCTTCTTTCTGTTCCTGGTAGCTTCTTCCAAAATATATACCAAACACTAAGATGCTTACAGCTGCAACGGAAATCCACTTTATATATCTTTTTTTACTAGGTTTTAGTGGAACCTGCTTGGTAAACCGTTCTTCTTTGGCAATGGAAAAATACTGAAATAACGAAGCATATTTTTTTAAGTGCAAAGGAACATCCTCCTTTGTAAAAAAATCCCTCAATATTTCTTCTTCGGCAACTGTGGTAGTTGCTTCAAAATACTTTTCCAATAATTTTTCTATGTTATTGAATTCCATAATTGTGCTTTTGTACTAATTTCTCCCTTACTGTTTTTCTTGCCCTGGATAATGTTACCCTAACGGCAGTTGCACTCATGCCTAACAATTCCGATATTTCTCCAAATTCATATTGTTCAACATCCCGTAGTTGTAATACCATTTTTTGTTGCTCGGGCAATTCTTCCATAATTTTTTCTACCCAACTTAAACTGTCACTGACCTCTACTTGGGTTTGCAATGAAACATTTTCATCCTTATAATTACTATGCACCAATTTTAGATTCCCTGCCTGTTTGGATTTAAGTCGGTCCAAGCAAAAATTCTTGGTCATCATCATGGCATATGCCTCTACATTATTATAGCCGGTCATCACTTTTTTTTTGGACCATAGCTTCATTAAGATTTCTTGTGTGGCATCCTCCGCTTCTTCTTTAGAAACCAATAAACGTTTAGCTAACCTATAAAGTTTATCCTTAAATGGTAAAACCACATTTAAAAACTCAGTTTGTTGCATTTTGGTTTAGTTGTTTTATAATCCTTAATAATAGGCTTACAATAGGAAGACGACATACATCGAATATTGTTACAATTTGTTTCTATTTCTTTACAATGTAAGTAATTTAGCCCTATGGAAACCAAATAGGTAATATATCCGTATATATTTAAAATCGTTCCCCAAAACTGATGTTTACTTTTTTAATGGGATGATATTTGCTCGCCACAGTTAATAATGTTTCGGCGTTTATTATACAAACTATGAAGAAGTATTTATTAGGATTTTTAGGATTGAGTTTGTTTCTCAGCAGTTGTAGTAAGAATGATGACAACCTGGTTACAGGAGAGATTGAAGAAATAATTGCTACCCCAGAAATAGATATAACGGTCCAAGATTTTATGTGGCAGACTATGAATGCATATTATTTTTGGCAAAGCGATGTGACGGACCTTAGTGATTCTCGCTTTAATTCTAATGAGGATTATGTGACATTTTTGGAATCTGAGCAGGAACCAGGAAAGTTTTTTGACGACAAATTACTTTTCAGTGAAGACCGCTTCAGTTTTTATGCGGAAGATTATAAGGAATTGACACAGTCTTTTTCAGGTATCTCCAAGAGCAACGGTGTAGAATTTGGTCTAAGTTTATTTGCCGATAGCGATGATGTTTATGGGTACGTTCGTTATATCATCCCGAATTCCAATGCCGCTACAAAAGACATACAAAGGGGGGATATTTTTACAGGTGTTAATGGCACTACCCTGAACTTGACCAACTATGTAGATCTATTGTTTGGCGAAAGTGATACCTATACCTTGAATTTGGCTGATATCTCTAATAATACTATTACAAACACAGATAGGGAAGTTACTTTGACTAAAGAGGCTAACCTTACTGAGAATCCCATATTTATCTCCAATATTTTGGAAACCGGAGGTAAAAAAATAGGCTATTTAATGTACAATGGCTTTACTAACGAATTTGATGAACAGTTGAATGATGTGTTTGGAGAGTTCAAGTCATCTGGCGTAACGGATTTAGTATTGGATTTAAGGTACAATCCAGGAGGTTCGGTCAATTCGGCTCGATTATTATCGAGCATGATTTACGGAACTTTTACCAATAGTATTTTTCTTAAGGCCCGATATAACCAAAAGCTACAATTGGAATTTAAGGACTCCGAACTATTTGAGTATTTCGCAGACAAGACAGACAACAATACACCTATAAATACGTTAGGCCTAAATAAGGTATATGTTTTAGCTACCGGGAGTACTGCGTCAGCAAGTGAATTGGTTATGAATGGCCTGGAACCTTATATAGAGGTAATCCATATCGGAACCTCAACAACAGGTAAAAATGAATTTTCGGTAACCTTTGTCGATGATTTTGATAACGGAAATGTGTACAGTCCAAACAGGGAAGATAAAATCAACCCGGAAAATCAATGGGCTATACAACCATTAATTGGTAGAAATGAAAATGCCAACGGTTTTTCCGAATACACAGACGGACTTATACCAAATTTTGTCTTGCCAGAAGACATATCTAATTTAGGCGTCTTAGGTAATATGAATGAACCCCTATTAGCCAAGGCGATTGGAGAGATTACAGGAACTAGCGCAAAAATGGATTTGACAGTAAATATGCCGGTTAAACTGATAAGTAGTTCCAAAATGTTCACAAAAATCAAGGATAATATGTTTATGGATATTAAAAATCCATTAAACTTGACAAAAAAATAGAAGCTGATACCCTACAATTGGTGTCGGCAGTGCCTATAACCGTCCAACTAGGCGAATTTAAATAATGTGCGAGACTATAAACATTACAATTACATCATGAAAAAAATCCTAGGGCTTCTATTAATTAGTATGATTCTTTCTTGTTCAGACAAGGATGATGATGCCTTCACCTATCCAAAGGAGACAACTGTACAGAACTTTATGTGGCAAGGTCTAAATCAATGGTATTTTTGGCAGGCTGATGCGCCTAATTTAGGTGACAATAGATTTACTACCAATGAAGATTATGTAACCTATCTTGAAAAATACTCTGATCCGGAAGAATTCTTCTACCAAACCTGTTATAAACACTCTAATATTGTTGGTGCCAGTACGGCCATTGACAGGTTTAGCTTTTTAGAAGACGATTACAAAACCTTGGTCAACTCCCTTGAAGGCGTTTCAAAAAGTAATGGCTTGGAGTTTGGTCTAGCTCGAAATGAGGGCAGTACCGATCTTTTTGGATACGTGAGATACATAATTCCAAATTCCAACGCTTCCTCCAAAGATATTGCTAGAGGGGAAATATTTACGCGTGTTAACGGTACTCAACTTACGGATGCCAATTATGTGGGTCTACTCTTCGGAAATTCAGATACCTATACCCTTGGAATGGCAGATATATCTGGCACGGTTGTTACAGATAATGATAAGGAGGTAATATTGACCAAGGAAGAAGGATTACAAGAAAACCCCATACTGATCGCCAAGACGGTAGAGGTTAATGGAACCAAAATTGCCTACTTGATGTACAATGGTTTTACAAGTGGATATAATGAATTACTGAATACCGCTTTCGGACAGTTTAAAACCGAAGGCGCAACAGAATTGGTTGTCGATCTACGCTATAACCCTGGTGGTTCCGTAAACAGTTCCAGATTATTGGCCAGTATGATATATGGCACCAATACCGATGAACTATATGTGAGACAACGATGGAACGATAAGATACAAGGAGCCCTTAAGAAAGAACAACTTGAAGATTATTTTGCCAATAAAACGGATAAAGGAACAAGTTTGAACAGCCTAAACCTTACTAAAGTATATGTTCTTGCCACGGGCAGTTCCGCCTCGGCCAGTGAATTGGTCATGAACGGATTGGCGCCCTATATAGATATTTTTCACATTGGTGAAACTACTAGGGGAAAGAATGAATTCTCGGTAACCATGGTAGATGATATAGACAACGACTACATATATAGAGCCGATAGGGAGAATAAAATTAATCCGGGTAATTTGTGGGCCATGCAGCCGCTTATGGGGAGAAATGAGAATTCCGATGGCTTTTCGGACTATACCTCGGGCTTGGCTCCTGATGTAGTCCTAAAGGAAGACCTTTCTAATCTAGGAATCCTTGGAAACGTAACCGAACCGCTATTTGCTAGAGCTATCCAAGAGATTACCGGGGTAAGTGCCAAAAGGGATTTTACTGTAAAAATGCCAATAAATGAAGTTTCCAACACTAAGATGTTTACCCCAATAAAGGACAATATGTACTTGGACAAACCTCTTGATTTTACTTTTCAATAAGAATTAATATTTCTAAAAAAAATAAACCCCTCATTTACATGGTAAAGACCTAGTAAATGAGGGGTTCTAGTTTCTTAAGCTTACAGCCCTATTTGCCTAATTGAAGTATATCCCGCCAGGTATTAATCCCACATTTAGGGTTTCGATGGCCAATTTGGTATTTAAGTCATAAACGGTCAAGGTTCCATTACTTGCGTAGTCACCTGCATCCGTCCCGTATAACCGTCCATTGTGTACTGCCATTGTATAAAAGCTAACGCCTTCCAATACTACATCCAGACTTAAGCTAGATGCGGATGGACTTTGTTTGTACACCTTATCACCTAAATTATAATACAAATCACTTCCATCTAAATTTAACCCCCCTGGGTGCTGAGTAGTATCAAATTGAAAATTCGCATCTACCACATTGGTGGAAGTATTGATCTTGGAAAGTACTCCTGCCGTTTCATCATTGGTGTACGATGGTTTTCCAGATGCCAATACCCATAGGTTTCCAGAACCATCCAATTGCATCGAATTAGGTACATCACCAACGGTTATAAGCTTAACCACATCGTTGGTGGCCGTATTTATTACGGTAACCTTATTATTTTGTCCCCAAGCTCCTTGATGAGCTACATAAACCGTATTGTCCTTTGCCAGAATGGCTTCAGGCCCCAATACTACCGATATTGTTCCCTCCACAGAATAAGTTTGCAGATTTATAATCGCAACAAAATCATCCGAATCATCCGCAGTGTCCCCCCAATTGGTTACATAGCCTTTTCCGTTAACCGCAATGAAATACCTCGGATTATTCAACCCTTCATCAATACTTGCGATTTTTTCAAACGTATATCTGTTTACAACATTTATCTTGTTGGAGACATTGGCTACAATAAAAGCCTCCTCGTCTGTGAAACCGATGGACTGTACAACATTTCCAAGGTCTTCATCATTCGTCTTTTTATAAATACCATTTTCTACCATTGATAAATCCTCGGAAATAAAAGAGACAGTTCCAGAGCCATTGCTAAAGGGGCCTTCGTTGGAAACCAATATTCCATTTTCGTAATCACCCAAAGGCTCCTGAACCCCGTCATCATCATTGGTACATGACCAGGAAAGGCCCATAATCATTAGGGATAAAAATACATTTCTAATCTTCATTTGTTTAAGCTGTTTTAAAATTTAGTGATTAATTGTAGTTGAAAATTTCTATTGGGCATAGGTCTATATGCCACATTCTGATAATTTGTATTAAAAATGTTGTTGACCTTAAGACCCAAAATAAATTTCACCTTGGTCTTCAGAGCCCAGTGATAATCCAACCCCATATTACCCACAACATAACCTGGTAAACTATCACTGTTATCGGTTGTTGTGTAAACAGAGCCGTTGTACAGAAGTTGAGAAAAGGCGACAAGCCTCTTATATTGATACGCCAAATTAGATCTGAATAGATGCTCAGGGACATATAACAATTGATTGTTGGTGGTATTATCGGTAGATTTGGTAAAGGTATATTCGCTTTCCCAAGCCACAATTTGGTTCCCCCACTTCCTTTTCCAATCAAAACCAAGTTCCAAGCCATATTGGGAAACATCTTGTACGTTCATCGCCATCCAAATGCCCTGATTATTGGGCCGCCATTGGATTAAATTATCGGTTTTTATGGTATATATATTTGCTGAAAGGGCATGATTTTCACCCTTTAGTGATTGTCCCAGTTCCAACTGCCACGAGCTTTCGGGGGTGACGTCCAAATTACCACTAGCGCCAGCACCTGTCCAATACAAATCGTTAAAGGTTGGAATCCTATGGTTTTTGGACGCATTAATAGCTAAAGTGTAGTTTGTGGATACTTCATAACTACTATTCAATGAAAAAAGAAAAGGACTATCAAAATCACTGACCATTTCCTTTCTAAGGTTTATTCCATAATTTAATCTATCTGAGAGGTCATGTGACCACAAGAAAGTACCGGCAACAAAATTTCTATTGGCCTTTTCAATCGAGGTCCCTTCTGCACTAATTGAAGACAAATCGATTATTCCATTTAAGATGATTTTGTTTAATTGATATTTATAATCGTAGTTGGCAAGAAAAGTATTGGCTTGCCCAAAACTAAACTCCTCTCTTTGATTATTGGGGAAATAACGATAACGTTCGTACAAATGCCCTACTTTTAATCGGGCTATTTTTCGCTTATTAAAACTTCCCAACTCCACTAAGGACCTGTGGTTTAAATCCCTATAATTTTCATCAGCTGGGGCCGTCAATGTCCCTGAAAAATCCCGATCACCAAAAAATGTGTTATGGTAGACCTTTAATATTTGGGTTTCGGATAAAATAATGCCAACATTGGCATTTAAATTTAAATGATCATATGCTCCATTCTCATTTCTCCTATCCGTTCCTAAATATTTATAATCGTTATCAGAAGCAAGGTGATTGATCCCCAATTGTAATGATATTTTTTCATTACTAACAGAAGTATTAAAGCCAAGTTTACTGGTATTAAAACTACCATAACTTGTTAGCAAATTATTTTTCCAGCCTTCATTAAACTTAAAATTATCATTCAGCAAAACAGTTCCACCAACAGCTCCACTGCCGTATTGTACGCTGCCTCCACCGCTTCTGACCACTACATTGTTGTAATTTCCAGGAATCAAAGTATTAAAATCTGTCTGTCCTGTAAGTTGCGAATTTATGTTTATCCCATTCCAGACTACAGCCGTTTGTTGGGCGTTGGTTCCACGAAAAGACGCAGAGGATACCATTCCGTAACCATTTTCCTTAAAATAAATATTGGAATTATACCGTAATAAATCGGTTAGGGAAGCCCCGCTTTTTTGGCGGATAGAATCATTGATAGCCCTCACTTTTGTGCCCTTGGAGAAATGCAGGAGTTTTGCGTCGCTCAAAACAACCTCATCCAAAACTATTACACTGTCCCTTTGCCCAAAAACCTGTGCAATGGCCAATAATGCCCAAAAAAATAAAAAAATTCGTTTTTTTTCCATATTCAAGAAGACCCTTTTGCCCGAAGATCTATTCTATTTAGTGATGAATATGGCAGGTCTCCTGACTTGCGTACTATCATTTACCTTCCCACCCTCAAATGTAGGGCAGTGGTATTAGAAGAAATGATAGCCATCCATTATACATGGATTAAGCTCACAGTTGCGGGAACAGTTTCGGAATCTCACCGAATTCCCTTTTAATCCTATCCTCCTAAACTAAGAGAATAAAAACCAAAATTCGCTGCGAAACTAATACTTTTTTTCCGAAGTATCACCGTCCTTTTTTTTATTTAGTTTATAGGCCACCCAAATAAGATCAACAAAAAAATGTAAGACAATAACAGCCGCAATGAAGTAAATTAAGGTATTGGCATCTCCTCTCATGAATTAAGATTTCTTCAAAATTAAATACTTTCTGTGTTATAAATTATGACCCTTGTTAGGCTTCTAGAAATTTTGATTCAAGAAATTAATACTACTTTTGGATTCTTAAATAAACCCTTAAGCTCTTGAACAAAACATTCCTTTTTTTACTCCTTCTTTCTATTTGGTCTTGCAAACAGCCTAAAAAAACCACTATTTCTACTTCGGCCTTTTCGCAATCGACCACCATAAAACATGCCCAAGGTTTTACGATCGAAAACAGCTCCGGAGACATCACAATAATAAAAGTATCATCTCCTTGGCCAGGATCGGAAACTAGCTTTACCTACGCTTTGGTTCCCAAAGAAAAATTAGCAAGTATTACCCTGGACAGGGATGCATATAACGCCATAATAGGGGTGCCAGTAGAGAGAATAGTTGTTACCTCCACTACCCATATACCCGCTCTGGAGGCTTTGGGAGAGGCCGAAAAATTGATTGGATTTCCAGATACGGAATACGTTTCATCTCCCCTTACCAGAAAAAGGATCAATGAAGGGTTGGTGAAAGATTTAGGTAATAACGAAGCTATAAATTCAGAAATGGTCATCGCCATAAATCCTGAAGTAGTTGTAGGATTTAGCATTAACAATAATAATAAAGCCTACGAGACCATTCAACGATCCAATATTCCAGTTGTTTATAATGGAGATTGGACGGAAGAGACTCCTTTGGGCAAAGCCGAATGGATAAAGTTTTTTGCACCATTTTTTCAAAAAGAAAAAAAAGCAGACAGTATATTCCGCGCCATTGAAGACAGTTATAATAGTGCGAAGCTACTTGCGAAGAAAGCAAAAAATAGGCCAACTGTACTAAGCGGAGCCTTGTATAAAGATATTTGGTACTTGCCTGGAGGTAAGAGTTGGGCAACTAGATTTATAGAAGATGCCAATGCAGAATATCTCTGGAACACCAATACTACCAACGGAAGTCTTTCCCTTAGTCTAGAGAGTGTTATTGAACGCGCCAAGGATGCCGATTTTTGGGTCTCACCTTCACAATTTGGTAATTATTTGGAATTAAAAGAAGCCAACCGACATTATACCCAGTTTTCTGCTTTTAGAAATAACAAAGTATATACCTATGCCAATTCCAAAGGGGAAACGGGAGGGTTGCTCTATTTTGAACTGGCCCCCAACAGACCAGATTTGGTCCTAAAAGACCTTATCCATATCTTTCACCCAGAACTGTTACTAGATTATACACCCACCTTCTTTAAACCCTTGGATTAAGTGCAGCAATTAACAACATATAGGGCTTATTTTATTTTCCTGCTGCTGGTGTTGATTGTTTGCTTTATGGTAAATATCAGCTTAGGCTCGGTCTCTATTCCATTACAGGAAACCATAAATGCCATAATCGGTAATACTACCAAGGTAGATTCATGGAGCTATATAATTTGGAATTACAGAATCCCCAAGGCTTTTACTGCCATATTAGTGGGAAGTGGATTGGCATTGAGTGGCTTATTGATGCAGACCTTATTTCGAAACCCTTTAGCAGGCCCTTTTGTTCTCGGCATAAGTTCTGGTGCAAGCTTAGGGGCTGCCCTTTTAATTTTGGGATCTTCCCTTTTTTCTGGAATTTTTGCGTTCACCATGGTGAATGATATTTCCCTGGCGTTGGCAGCAAGTATCGGCAGTTTTTTAGTACTGTTGGCCGTTATGGTAGTTGCTTCCAAGGTAAAGGATACGATGGCCCTACTTATTATAGGTCTAATGTTCGGAAGCATAACCACTGCCGTGGTAAGTGTGCTATCTTACTTCTCTACGGCCGAAAAGTTACAGCAATTTGTCTATTGGTCTTTTGGTAGTATCGGCAATTTATCTTGGAACCAATTAATGCTGCTATTAACGATTATAGCAATTGGAGTCTTGATGAGTATCTTTTCAATAAAACCATTGAATGCCTTACTATTAGGGGAAAGCTATGCCAAAAGTTTGGGTGTAAACATGAAGCGATCTCGATATATCATTATAATCGCCACAGGGTTACTGGCCGGTGGTGTAACTGCTTTCGCAGGTCCTATTGCCTTTATAGGCTTGGCCGTACCCCATTTAACGCGGCAAATTTTTAACACCACTGACCATAAAATTTTGTTGCCTGCAGTATTGATTTATGGTGCCATTTTAATGTTAATCTGTGACACTATTGCCCAAATGCCCAATTCTGCCAATGTTTTGCCCATCAACGCCATTACCTCGATTATTGGGGCACCCGTTGTAATTTGGCTTCTGATACGGAAAAGAAAAATGATTTTCTAATTTAAAAAAAACAAACAGCAACAGTCGATTACATGTTAAAATAACCAACAAAACCTCTAAAACCAATAACTTAGTAACCACTAAATAGAACTAAAATAAAGAATAACACACCTCATATCGCCCTAAAAATAGAAAACCTAAGCATAGGTTATACTTCTAAAAAACAACAAACCTGTATTACCAAGGATCTTGATTTTTCCTTGTGTAAAGGGGAAGTTGCCGCTATTGTTGGCGTTAATGGTATTGGAAAGTCCACCCTATTACGTACTCTGGGCAATGTACAGCCCAGGCTCTCTGGAAGCATTACCCTGAACAATGTTCCCTTGGAACAACTTTCCGTCCAGGAGCTCGCATTGGAAATAAGTGTGGTGTTAACTGAACCTATTGCTTCCAAAAACTTAACGGTGTTGGAGCTTATCAGTTTGGGGCGGCAGCCCTACACCAATTGGATTGGCACCCTTACCGAGGAAGATAAGGAAAAGATCTCTTTAGCTGTGGACATGCTTCAGATTTCGGAATTAAAGTTTAAAAAATGCTATGAGCTAAGCGATGGCCAATTACAGCGTGTTATGATCGCCAGGGCCTTGGCACAGGACACCCAACTAATTTTACTGGACGAACCAACTACTCATTTGGATCTATACCATAAGGTACAGATTTTGAAATTACTGAAATCCATTGCCCATAAAACCAACAAGACAATTCTTTTTACTACCCACGAGATTGAAATTGCCATTCAGTTGTGCGACAAAATGCTCATCTTGGAAAGCAACCAAAGTACGTTTGGGTCACCATGTGAATTGATACAAAAGAAAAGTTTTGAAAATCTATTCCCTTTGGACACCATTACTTTCGATTCCCAAACCGGTTCTTTTAGAGTTAATAAGTAATAAAAGTTGACCCCACTTTTTTTTAACACAATCCACTATCTTTACTGCAAAGAACCTTAAAAAATGAATGAATTGCTCTTATATGTAGTCCTAGTCCTAATTGGTTTGGCTATTGGCTATTTCTTAGGGAATTACATCCAAAATCTAAAAACAAAATCCACTCACAGTGCTCTATTGGAGCGGGAACAACAATTGAGAGCAAACCTCAACACCTTAGAACAGCGACTTATTGCTGTCGAGGAACATAGAGTATTGTTACAATCCGATAAGGAACTACTTGGCAATAAGATAGTCCGTTACCAAGCAGAAATGGAAAATTTGGATCTAAAAAATCGCGAACAGAAAGGGGAAGTAGAAAAATTACAGGAAAAGTTCACCAAGGAGTTCGAGAATCTGGCCAATAAAATTTTGGATGAAAAAAGCACAAAATTCACAGAACAGAACAGGGAAAACATAAAAAACATATTGACCCCCTTACAAGAGAAAATAATTCTTTTTGAAAAAAAGGTAGAGGACAGTCAGAAAGAAAGTGTGGGCATGCATTCTGCCCTCAAGGAACAATTGGCCAATTTACAGACGCAAAATCTAAAAATAACGCAAGAAGCCGAAAACCTGACCAAGGCTCTAAAAGGCGATAGTAAAATGCAAGGAAACTGGGGGGAACTGGTCTTGGAACGTGTCCTTGAAAAGTCGGGCTTGGAAAAAGACCGGGAATATACCGTACAACAAAGTTTTACCCGAGAAGATGGCAGTCGTGTGCTGCCCGATGTTATTATAAACCTACCGGATGGCAAAAAGATGATTGTGGATTCCAAGGTTTCCCTTACGGATTATGAACGTTATGTGAATGCCGAAGATGAGTTAAAGGATAAATTCCTTAAAGACCATATCAATTCTTTAAGAAGGCATGTAGACCAACTTTCGGCAAAAAAATATGAAGATCTTTATGAGATGGAAAGTCCGGATTTTGTACTCATGTTCGTACCAATAGAGCCTGCGTTTGCCATAGCAATAAACAACGACAACTCCCTTTATAACAAGGCCTTTGAACAGAACATAATAATAGTAACCCCTTCCACCCTATTAGCTACCCTACGCACCATAGACAGTATGTGGAACAATGAAAAACAACAACGAAATGCCATTGAAATTGCAAGGCAGGCAGGTGCATTATACGATAAGTTTGAGGGTTTTGTTGTAGATTTAATGAAGGTCGGCAAAAAGATGGACGAAGCCAAGACGGAATATAAGGGCGCCATGAACAAATTGGTTGATGGAAGAGGAAACATAATTAACAGTATCGAAAAATTAAAGAAGATGGGGGCCAAAGCAAAGAAGTCCATTCCCGAATCTTTACTTCAAAGAGCGATAGACGACGATGATTCAGAAGAACCCTTATCATTATTATAGATTACTTAAACAAACAGCATGAAAAAAATACTTGGAATAATCCTACTTGCCGTAGTCCTAATTATGACTGCCTATTTTTCATTTGTATATTTTGTTCCCTATAGCGAAGGCATCCGCTCAGGGGAACTCATAAAAATAAGCCATAAAGGAGTACTTATAAAAACATGGGAGGGTGAGATAAGTCAAGGAATATCAGGGGCACAGATATTTTCCTTTTCTGTAATAAAGGACGATGTAATTGCCAAATTGAAGGAACACCAGGGGGATTATGTCAAAGTGACCTATATAGAACGTTACCGTACCTTCTTTTGGTTAGGTGATTCCAAATATTTTATCACTGCAGTTGAAAAAGAGAAATCTCCCCACTTAAATTAGAAACGATGGACAAATTTAAAACAGCCAAACAATCCAGGTTATCCATAACCGAATTAATGTTACCCTCCCATTCCAATTTTGGTGGCAAGGTACATGGGGGACACATATTGAATTTAATGGATCAGATAGCATTTGCTTGCGCCTCAAAACATTCCAGAAAATATTGTGTTACGGCCTCCGTAAACAAGGTGGATTTTTTAAACCCTATTGAAGTCGGGGAATTGATCACCTTAAAGGCCTCGGTAAATTATACAGGGCGAACCTCTATGGTCATTGGTGTCCGTGTTGAATCCGAAAATATAACCACAGGAAAGAAGAAACATTGCAATTCCTCTTACTTCACTATGGTAGCCAAGGATGCTGAAGGAAATAGTACTCCTGTACCCGGATTGATTATTGAAGATGAGCAAGGTGTACGCAGATTTAGCCGAAGCATTCAACGAAAAAAACAAGCTATGTCCCGCAGCAGTCTATTTGAATCGTCCCAATTTAAAATAAATGACCATTTGAAGGATTTGGACAGCGAAAATGTCCAAATCAATCTAGATTCCCTTAGTTAATTTGGGCTGCAGCCTCCTCGTCCAAAAACCAAATTAAATCCTCTGAAGTAGGCACTACCAAGGACGCTGGATAACTATCGTGGCCTGCTTCTTTTGTGATAATAGTCCTTACTTTTTCGGCTTTACTACTCCCCGTTACCAAAAACGCTACCGTCTTTGCGTTATTGATCAGCTTTCCGGTTATGGTAATTCTTCTTTGTCCTGAATCAGGATGAACAGCCACTTCACACGTATTCTTAGAACCCCATAGATCAATTTCATGCGGAAATATGGATGCGGTATGTCCGTCATCACCTAAACCTAGGATAACCAGATCAAATTGAGGGATGTTGTTCGCAATAGGCAATTCCTCTTCCAATACCTTTCCGTATCTACCCGCCTCCAATTCTGGTACGTCTTCCCCATGAACACGGTGAATATTATCTTTTGGTATATTGATCTTGGACAATAGGTGTTCTACCGTCATTTTGTAATTACTTTCATTATCGGTAGGAGGAACACAACGCTCATCTCCCCAATACAAATGAACCGTAGACCAATCCACGTCTTTATAGTGCTCCGCCATATAATCAAAAACCACCTTGGGCGTACTACCTCCAGACAAGGCAATATGAGTTGTTTTATTACTTTTTATCTGTTCTTCCAAATAATTGGAAAAGCTTTGGGCAACCTCCAATTTGGTGGGGGATATATTTATTTGCATCTATTATTATTTAATATTAATTATTAGCGAATAACACAGAAACCGGGGTCATCGGCCAAGTTTTCACCGGGATTTCTCCATTTCAATTCGCCTTCCAGTAAGTCATCGGAATTGGTTGGCCCCCAAACCCCTGAAGAATAACCATAAATATTTACATCAGTGCCATTCTTCCAATAATCCAAAATAGGATCAACAAATTCCCATGCTGCTTCCACTTCATCTGCCCTTGCATAAAGCGTGGCATCACCTTGCATTGCATCTAACAATAATCGTTCGTAAGCATCCATCACATTGCTATCTGCCAAATTGGAATAATAAAAATCCAGATTGGCGCGCTCCACGGTAAAGCCCTGTCCAGGAACTTTTACCCCAAATTTTATCAGTATTCCTTCATCTGGCTGAATCCTGATAATCAACTGATTGTCCTTATTGTTCATGTCAGAATTTTTAAACACCTGATGATGTGGCGATTTAAAATGAATAACGACTTCGGTTACTTTAGTAGGCATTCTTTTAGCGGTACGTACATAGAAAGGCACATCCTTCCATCTCCAATTGTCTACGAAGAACTTGATGGCTGCATAAGTTTCGGTTTTTGAATTGGGATCTACACCATCCTCCTCTCGGTATCCCTTAACTTTTTTACCATCTATAACAGACGAAAGGTATTGCCCCCTTACGGTATTGGTGTATAAGGTTTTCTCATCGCGCATAATTCGCAATGACTTTAGGGCCTTGACTTTTTCGTTCCTAATTTCCTGAGCGCTTGCATCAATAGGTGGTTCCATCACAATTAATGATACAATCTGCAATAAATGGTTTTGAAACATATCTCGCAGAGCACCTGATTTGTCATAATAGCCTCCCCTTTTTTCCACACCAACGCTTTCGGCATTGGTGATTTCTATATGGTGTATGTAATTCCTATTCCAAAGCGGCTCAAAAATACTATTGGAAAAACGCGTGACCAGTAAATTCTGAACAGTTTCCTTACCAAGGTAATGATCAATTCTATATATCTGGGATTCATTAAAGTAGGTCTGCAACCCTATATTAAGTTTTTTGGCCGTTTCCAAGCTATAACCAAACGGTTTCTCTACAATGATTCTCTTCCAGCCGTTGGTCTCGTTATTTAGACTTTGTTGGGAAAGATTTTTTGCAATTACCTCGTAGAGGCTGGGTGGGGTAGAAAGATAAAAGATATAGTTCTCACCAGTACTGAATTTATTGTTTAGATCGGATATTCTGGTGGCCAGCTTGCTGTATTCCTTATTGTAATCCTCACCTAAGTCCTCATAAAAAAACTTGTCGGCCAAGGTATTTATAAAATCCAAGGAGGCGTCCTTTAGCTTTTCCTTAAGGTAGGTGCTTTCCAAAACCACCTTTCGCCTAAACTCCCCATCGGTCAAGTTACTTCTACTTACCCCCAATACCACGAAATTCTCAGGAAGCTGATTTGCTTTGTATAAATTAAATAAAGCCGGTACCAGCTTTCTAGCAGTTAAATCTCCTGATGCCCCGAAAATAACAAGCATTTGATTTGCTGTTTTGTTCATATTATATTTATTGGAAGTTTTGTTCAATTTGTTGGGAATTTAAAACTTTGGTTCCAAAAACCGTTTAATTGATTATTTTTGATTTTTAATTATCGTGCGAAGATAAAACTAATTTAGCTTATTCATTTATAAACAAGGACACTTAACAAAAGCCCCTTTATTTTGTTAAATTACTTTAAGAAAAAAACATGGAAAACACATACGATTTTGGATTGATTGGCCTAGGTGTAATGGGACGTAATTTTATATTGAACGTTGCGGACAACAACTTTTCGGCCATGGGATACGATCTTGATGATGAAAAAGTAAATGCATTAATTGAAGAAGGACAAGACACCAAAAGGGTAAATGCCTCTACAGATATCCAATATTTTGTTAAGTCCCTGGCACAACCCAGAAAAATTATGCTTTTGGTACCGGCTGGTAAAATCGTGGATTCCGTAATCGAGAGTCTATTACCACATTTGGACAAAAACGACCTTATTATAGATGGAGGAAATTCTTTTTTCACCGATACCGATCGTAGAGAAACGTACCTACAGTCTAAAGGAATACACTTTTTTGGTTCCGGTGTTTCCGGAGGGGCAAAAGGTGCTAGACGTGGCCCTAGTATAATGCCGGGAGGTAACAAGGAAGCCTATAAAGAAGTACAACCTATTTTCGAAGCGGTTTCCGCAAAATTTAAAGGAGAGCCCTGTGTAGCCTATTTAGGACCAAAATCTGCCGGTAACTATGTAAAAATGGTACACAACGGCATTGAGTATGGCCTAATGCAACTTACCTCAGAAATATATGATCTTCTAAAAAAGGCAGGAAAATACAATAATGACGAACTGCATGCCACATTCGATTCTTGGAACAAGGGTCGCCTACAGTCGTTTTTAATAGAAATATCCGCGGAGATTTTTAAACAGGAAGATGACAAAGGTGATGGCAGATTGGTCGACAAAATACTGGACAAGGCCAAACAAAAGGGAACTGGAAAATGGACTTCTCAAAACGCAATGGATTTGGGCATTCCTATACCCAGTATAGATATAGCAGTGAGTATGAGGGAAATTTCTGCCTTGAAGGAAGAACGGGTACTAGCGGATAAGCTGTACAATAGGCCAGAACCAGCAATAATGGACAAAAAGGAAATAGCGAAATGGGCAGAAGAAGCGCTTTACTTTGCTTTTATCACCACCTATGCCCAAGGGCTTCATCAATTAGCTGATGCTTCCAACGAATACGGTTATGATCTAGATCTTTCTGTAATAGCAAAAATTTGGAGGGCAGGATGTATTATCCGTGCTGGATTGTTGGAGGATATCTCCACGGCTTTTACCAATGACAAACAATTACCCAACCTCTTGTTGTCCCCACAATTTGTGCCCAAAGTACAATCAACAGTAGCAGCGGCAAGAAATCTAGTGGCTTATGGTGCCAAAAATGGTATTCCCTTACCCGGTCTTTCCAATTCCTTGACCTATTTTGATGCCTATACTTCTGCAAGATTGCCTCTAAACCTTATTCAGGCGCAGCGTGATCACTTTGGATCGCACACCTATGAGCGTACCGATATGGAAGGCATATTCCATACCGAATGGGAGAAATAATTCCTAGTTTTATTTAAGTGTTGCACATAAGTTTTTTTTGGCTATTTTTAATATAAGTTAAGAGTAGCCAAAAAAAATAAGATGAGTGGAAGCATTCAGGATATGAACAATAGAGTGAATCAGAATCGCTCTTTAAAACCATCCAATCGGGCCCGGTTTAAGGAAAACAATCGGGATAATATTTATTCGGATTCCGAGCCTTCCCCAACAAAACTTACCTTTAAGAAAGTATCCGAAATTGAATTAAGGAAAATAAAGGACAAGATTAATAGTACGGCCTTAAAAGATAGAAAAAAGGAAATGTTTATTTTTATTGTAATTGTATTGACGCTCACGGCAACACTATTAATACTCTTCAAATAAACATTTATAGCCTTAAGACAAGTGTCCAATCCTTAAATACCGTTGCACTTCTTCTAAATCTTTAATTTAGAGTGTTCTAAATTCTAATATTCCCTACTGTTATCTTTTATTTCTCAACAAGATTCAATAAAAAAAACCTTGAAAATGGGATTTTGATGATGATAAACATCCCTAATAAAAAATGGGGGAACTCCGAACTCTTTATTGTCCTTGCCTTAATTTGAAATTATACTTTTTTAGATCCTTACTTATTTCTATAGTTATAAGATGTGCCTTTATAATCTTGACATAAGAAAATACCATGATAAACACCCACGCTGTAAAAAGATAATACTCCATATTTCTAAAGATTTATGTTAATAATTAAACCATTAAATAACAATGCCTAATGTTTTTATTTTAAAATACTTACGGAATAATCTTAGTCAAGGTTTTACCGTTAAGCCACTTATTTTGGTTCTACATCGTAATTCCGATAAAAAAAGAACACCATCACATTAAATGCCATGGTGTTCCCACCTAAAAAACTACTAAACACACATTAGCACTATTTAAACCTTGCCATAAATAAAGTGTTGTGCTCAACCAATTACAACCTGCCTTAAAGGTTTATGATTTTGCTTTCCATGGCAGGCCCTAGTTCATAAATTGCACCCATTAATTCATTCTTTAATTCCTTCACCTTTAAATATTCTCCTGAAGCCTTATAAATCTCAGCAGTGCGATAAAGTATTCCGGGTTCAAAGGTTTTACCTTCAATATGTTGTTTAACAATTTCCAATGCCTTATCCTTTTCCCCAAGTTTATAATAACTGTAAGCCAAAAGATCATAAGATCCTGGCGTTGGCCTATTATTCACCTCCATTTTCGCTATCTTTAAAGCCCTATTGTATTGCTCTGTCTGCTCCAAATACATACCAACATTGTATACATTGTACATGGCTCCATAATCAGGGTTCTCCACGGCTATGGCGTAACTATCCAAATTGTTTGCCATCTCTGTCCTTTTGCCCATATACTCCGCTATCTCAGCCTTCAAGAGGTAATAATCTGGTGACAGGAAGTTTTTGGTAACCGAATCTAATATCCGCAAGGCTTCATTTGGTTTTTTTTCAAATGAAAATACTATCCAAGCAATTCCTTTTTTGGCAAAGGCATTTTGAGGATCTAATCTCAAAGATTTTAAAAAATGCTCATAAGATTCCTGAATTCTTCCTGCATGACCATAATAATCCGCCAAATTGGTATAGGACCACAACATTAATGCGGAGTTCTTTGAGGATTCCGCCTTTGCCGTTGCCTTTTCCATAAAGCGGATGGCCGTGTCCAAATCTCCTTTATGATCGCTCCATTTTGCCAACCTAATCAAATAATCAAAATCGGACATATTCTTAATACTATCCAGATAATGCTGTGCCTTATCGTAATTACCTAGTTCCATATGAACATCAAAAAGTAATTTCCGAGACTCTTCAACCCCGCTGCCCATGGCCCTGGAGGAATTAGCTAATTCCAGAGCTTCTTTAAACCTATGCTGGGAAATATAGTTACGGGCCAAGGCCCTATAATATCCTGACTTACCTATAGCTGCAATTTCAACAGCCTTATCAAGGGCCTTTTCGGCCATTTTAAGTTGTTTTATATCACCCGTTTCCTGAAAATACCTACTATACTCCCCTGCAACTATACCAAAACTCATTAGCTGCATGCTATCTGTCTGAATCTTGGAATTCCAAAGTTCAAAATATTTTGACGTTTTCTTGGATTCCACGGAACCTAAAAAAACATTGTAGTCTTCGGCATCAGTGATGTTCTCGGGCGACACCTGTGTACAGGAAACCACTACAAGTAAGGCTATCATTAAAAGTGAATATTTCATTGTTGAAGGTTTTATTGTTTTTAAGTGATACTTTTAAAATAAGGGAGAACTATTACCATTCTCCCCTACCCTCCTTATTCATAGATAAATACCTACTCAGGATTTCCCACGTATGGAAAACTTGCAGAGACCGTTGATGTTAAGGCTACTCCGTCCGAAGTTAATCTTGGTGTATCAGGGTTTCCGTCCATATCTTTATCAGAACCGTCAAAACGGTCCCCTTCAGCTCCTCCAAATAATAGAATCAAGGATACATCTATTACATCATCGGTCAACGTTCTACCTGTAAGCGCTACCTCATCCCCGTCTGGAACCAAAATTCTTCCGTCATTATCGAAATCCGTACCTGGATTAAAATATGTAGTGGGTAAGCTCGGGGAAATTTCCAATACATCAGATGCTAAATAACCTGTCAAAGTTGCTGCATCCAATCCCAAAATATTATTTTCATAATTCAAGTCAGCTGGATCAATACCCAACAAACCGGCGTACACGTCATAGTATTGTTCCAATCTCGCTTCGTATCCAGCCTGGAAAGTTGCTCCCATTTCAGAAGGAATAGTTCTGTTTTGTGCATCCTTAACACTAGGCTGACCATCCATATCATATCCTAAAACTGTATTTATCCCCGGTCTGCCCATATGATCCACTTGTGTAAAGCTTCCAGAAAAATCGACGGCCATCATACATGGTTCGCAAGAACCACCGCAATCAACACCAGTTTCGGTACCATTCATAATTCCATCCTCACACGTAGCCATTGCAATCGGCTCCATCATGTCATCGTCGTTATTACAAGCGGTGATTAAAGCCAAACCTAAGATTGGCAACAGCGCATATTTGATTGTATCTAGTTTCATAATTATATCTTTAAATAGTTAAATATTATTGTTTTTTGTTTGTAGTAACCCAAGTCTTGTAAACCGTTAATCCCAATGCATTCTGACCTGTAGGGGTGCCCAACAAGGAGTTTGGGACCTCTACCACGATAGACATGGTGTTTTTCCCTTCAAAGGTATCTACGGCCTCCTCAGCTGTTTTAAACCCTCCTGGAGCCATACCTCCGATTACGGCATTGAATTGGAAAAAATCAAAGAAAAACGAATCTTGTCTAGGTCCTGCAAATAGTGTAACACCATTGGCCGTGGTAGACTTTATAGCCGTGGTTCCAGATATTTCAACACTTCCCAAGGGAGAGTCGACCAAAACCTCACTATCCAATCCCGTTTTTAACGGAGCTACCGGTCCAAAGAAATACATCCTACCATCTCTTGGTATAGCCTGAATAACCAAATCCTCTACCAAATCCCCATCGGTATCAATATTGATTTCCGTTAAAACCGTCTCGTCAAAGCTTCCATAGGCCAAGTCTGGCAGTACATTGGTTTGAATATCCACCACAAAAACGGTGTTGTCAGATCCTTCAGAGGGTTCAAATCCGTAAAAATCAGCGATATCCGCTGTAGTTCCCATAGAGGAGGGAGCGTCAATGTGATCCGCTGCGACCAAAATAACTCCTGCAACCGCAAGGAATCCAAGCCCAAATAATAATTTTGTCTTTTTCATAATTTAGATATTTTTAGATTAAAATCACCCTTACCTACGCAACTTGAATTGGCAGGGTTTGGTTTTAAATGTTAATATTATGTTAATGGTTGGATTTGGTTTTTGGCCAAAAAACATTCACAATAAGAATGAAGTCACATATTTTAACTTAATTTTACCCACTAAAATTTAGAACTATGAATCCTTCGGCCTCTGGTTGGATAGATAAGTTTGGGTATCTGGTAAAGGACAACAATGACTATTTTAGCTCCTTTGAAGAATTATATGCCCTACTAAAAAGCACTGGATTTGTCTATGGGATCAATTTAGATATACCCCCATTTATTTTAAAAGAGGTTCCCTTGTCCGAGGACGAGAAGGCCAAAATCAATTTAATAACTGCACTTTATTTCACCTATAAACTCAAAAACAGGGAACCTAATTTTGAAGATTTCTTAGGTTATATCTTTAAATTTTATAAAGATTTAGGGATTAACAGGATTTCCATTTTGAACAAATTTCTAACAGGAAAGAAAACATCTTCCAAACTTGAAAACCTTTTAAATTCAAGAATATATTTAGAGGATAATGTTATTAGCAAGACCTTCAATAATATTATCACTAATTCGCTGCTATTTATAGATGTGCTAAGTTTTAAAAGATATCTTGAAGGTGAAACTTTAATAAAAGAGTATGCGCAACGCTTGGAGCATATCACTATAAATATCACTTATCACACCTTAAATTCGAAAGAGAAAAATAGAAATGACGAGAAGTTAGCACAACTTTTTGCATCCTCACTGACCTTTATTCAAAGTGAGAAACAAAATTTTGACGGTTCCTATAGGAATGAATTGGTCAACAAATATTCTACCTCGGAAAACAGGTATTTTCTTGATGTAGCCTGCTTAACAGTCTGGGAAGATCAGTCATTGGATTATACCGAATCAGAGTTCATTTTTGGCATAGGAAGAGACCTAGGTTTTGCTCCAGATATAATTGTAAAATCACTGCAAGATGTTACCGAATTTTTCAACTTAAATGCGGACAAAATACCACATTTAAAGGACCATAATTTGGCCGTTCAATTTTATGATAGTATGTCTAAAATTGTAAAAAAATTGATTCTCAGAAACAGCAAAAGGTTGCAAAAAGAACTATCCGAAAGTAAGGAATTAGTCACCCTATTATCCAAATCTACCGTAAAGGATCTTAGCCCTGAAGAGAAGAAAAAAGTACAGAATCACCTCCTTGATATTTTCAAAAGCGTTCCCTCGTTAGCAATATTTATACTTCCGGGAGGGGCAGTTTTATTACCAATATTCATCAAATTAATCCCTAAATTACTACCTTCCTCCTTCGATGACAATAGAGTTGATGAATAACCCTTAAATTGTCTGAAATCACTACTATAAGAAAAACCTATGGTATGTTATTTTCACACGTAAGTATATAAAGTTCAATTAATTAATATAGGTTATTCTAACCAAAACTTAAAGTCCTTTACTCTTTCCCTACTAACTATAATTTCTTGCCCCTTAAACCGATTTAGTTTAATTTCAAGCCTAGAATTCGTGTAGGAAACAATATCTTTTATATGACTAATGTTGATATAAAATTTCCTACTTACCCGGAAAAATGATTTGGGGTGTAGTTCTGATTCCAAGTTTTCCAAAGTAAGATCCAGAAGATAATTTCTGCCATCAATAGTGGAAGCATAAGTGCCTTTGTTCTCACTGTAAAAGCATTCTATTTCATCAGCATTAATAATTTTTAAATGCTGCCCTACACTTACCGTAAACCTCTTTTTATATTCACGTTCCAGGGGGTTCACCAACAACTTCTTTATATCTTCAAAATCGAGCGACATTTTCTGTTTTACAGGTCGAAAGGAAAGGTACTTTTTTACGGCAATTTCCAACTCCTCATCATCGATTGGTTTTAACAAATAATCAATGCTATTCAACTTAAATGCTTGCAATGCATATTCATCATAAGCCGTCGTAAAAATCACCGAACTTTGTATATCAATAGCTTCAAAAATCTCAAACGAAAGTCCGTCAGAAAGCTGAATATCCAAAAAAATTAGTTCCGGATGTTTGTTTTCCCTAAACCAAACTATGGCTTCTTCAACGGAATAAAGCATGGTAGAGACCTCTACCTTCAAATTGGCCAATAAGCGACCCAATCTTCTTGCAGCTGGTTTTTCATCTTCAATTATAATTGCGTTCATCTGTGTGGACAAGTTACTTCTATGTTGCTTGGTTAATTTAGGCATTCCCTATTCTTCCATGTATTTTTGAATTTGTTTTTCCTTCCAATTTTTAAAAATAAAAGGTTTTAATTTGAACAAGTATATTCCAATGACCAATAATACAATTCCCCATAGAACCGGAATTAAAATAATATTCCATTCCATCCAATTTAGAAATCCTTGATCGCTAACTCCTCTATCTAGAAAAAAGTTTATAATTTTTCCTTTAAAGAAAAAAAGAAGAACGTTCATAACCAAATAAACTACAATATGGGCATAAAAGTTCTTTTGATTGTCCACCCGTTTTTTTGCTAGCATGTATTTTCCAAAATAGTGTTTATCCATTTCCATTATTTATATTTTTCAGATTCCCTTTTCTCTTTATCCATATACTTTTGAATCTGTCTTGCTTCCCATTCCTTGTTAAAAAACGGACTACAGGAAAAGACCTTTAAACCATGAAACACCAATCCAATACCCCAAAACAGCCATATAGCAAAAGTTCCAAAATCTCGGAAAGCCTCAAAAAAGGTCTCCCCCCGACCCATTTTTTCTGTAATTTCAACTATAGTAATTAGTAGATTAACCGCAAGATAAACGCTCAAATGAACATAAAACCCCTTTAATTCCTTAACCTGCTTTCTGGCTCGCTCCAATTTTTTATCCTTTTCCAAATCCATTATTTCCATTTATTTTGCGGCTCATCTTCCTTCATAAACTCTTTTATTTTTCGTTCCTCCCAATTCTTTCCGAAGAATGGGTTTAATCCAAAGACTTTCACTGCCTGAAAAACCAATCCAATTCCCCAACCGAAAGCCGCCCACAAGAACCAGGCATACTCCCATTTGTTGATATAGTAATTTAAGGCAGCTAGGAACAATATAAAAATAAGATAAGAAACTAGGTTCAAATAGAATTTCTTAATAGCTCCCACTCTCTCCTTGGCCCTATAATATTTACTTTCCTTATCCAAATTTTCCATGATCCATTTTTATTTCAAATTTCAAGACATAGCTTCACTACTTCAAAAAGAAACTTATGAACTGTTGAATAATAGGGATGGATTGTACCCTAAAAATTTTCATCATCCATATATTTTTGAATTTTTCTTTCCTCCCAGTTTTTCCCCAACAGTGGATTATAACCAAAAACCTCCATTCCGTGAACGACAACACCAAATCCCCAGCCTGCAGCGGGGAAAATCACCCATGGAAAACCGGTGGTATTATAATTAACGATAGCCAAAACCGGCAATACCACACAATAGGAAATAAGATTTCCGTAAAAACCTTTGACGGCCTCAACCTGTTCTTTTGCTTTTTGATACCGCTTATCCTCTAAGAATGTTTTATGTGTTTCCACAACACCTATTTTCTGGCTCAGCACAGGGAGTTTAACCGTAAAGTCTGACGCCGTTTTTTGAATCTGCACTTCCCTGTTGGATAAAATCTGATATCGTTCCTGTATATTTCGAAGTCCAACTCCACTACTTTTTTTAACTACTTGCTTTTCCTGCAAATTATTGGACACACACAGCATCCCTCCTTCTTCATACACACTTATACGCAAAGGCTTGGTGGAGGTAACAACGTTATGCTTTACAGCATTTTCCAACAACAACTGAAGGGACAACGGTACTATTTTTGTTTCGAGTCCACTGCCCTGCTCAGGGATATCAAAAACTATACTGTCCTCAAACCTCATTTTTAATAATCGTACATAAGTTTTTGCAAAAGCAAGCTCTTCATCCACAGTTACCAAGTCCTTATTCTTTTGTTCCAAAACATAGCGATATACCTTTGAAAGGGAAGTCGTAAATTTTTGTGCCTGTTCCGGGTCCTCTTCAATTAAACTGCTAAGCACATTTAAGCTATTAAAAAGAAAATGGGGGTCCAATTGATTTTTAAGCGCATCGAATTTGGCAGAGGCGGTACCTGCAATTATTTTCTGTTCCTTTACCTTGTTTTCCTGGCGATACTTAAAATACCATGCTAAATAAAATATAACAGAAATTAGAACAGCAAGTAAGAGTGAAAACTTATAATACTCCAATTTCTCAGCATTTAAAAAATCAGATAACGGCATTTTTTCGATTCCCACCACTAAAATTAGGCGTGACAAAAAAATCCCTGCCAAGGAGAGTAGAATATTTCCGAAAAAACCTAACAAAAGGCGTTTACTTCGGTAAAACTGATTTTTATATTTAATTATAAGGAACTGAATCCAATACGCATTGACCATATATAGAATTACAGCGAAAATTAAATTGCCATAGTATTCCTCCACAGCACGTTGATAGGTGAAGCCGCTATCAAATTTTCCCATAAAAAAATAAACGGCAAGAAATATTAAATATATCAAAGTCCCTAAAAACAATGCATTACCCAAATGTTTAATAAATCGTATCATTCACAATAATTTTCTACGGTTTATAAGTGGACTGTGCCATAAGTTTTCCAATTTTGACGGCGGGCAACCCTCTTGGTTTAAAGTTAGCAAAAAGTTCCCACCACTGATCTAAGTCTACTACAAGGGAGTCAGCACCTTTTCTCTAACAACGAGTTCCCGATAAAGCATTTCTAGGTCTGCCGCCTCTTCATTACAACTTTGAAATACTGAATTTAAGCCACATTGATCTCGTGTTTCACTTTGATCCTGTCCGGACGCCAATTGATTAACTATCATAGCTATAATAATCAATATGATTTTTTGCATAACATGGTTTTATTTAATTCACAACCATGTAAAAGTGCTTTAAACTAAAATTGCAGAGAAATTGGATTTACCCATATGTTGTTTTCCAGGGATGAGTTGATGAAGAATCAATAATAAACAAAAAAAGAGGACGCACCCCTACGTCCTCTTTTAAAATTTAAAAAAATAGTTTCTTTAGAAAACTTATTTTTCTGTCTTACTTATGAATGTTAAAATTAACATTAATTCCCCTACGAAAACATCTTTTTCGAAAAAAAATTAACTCTAACGATAAATATAAAGTTGAGCCCAGCGTGAGACAACAGTTTACAACAAAGACTAATATTATAATAATTTGCATTTACCGCTAAAAGTTAGTTGTGAAAAAGTGGAGGTGACTACAAGAGCAGGGCCTATTAAAATAAAAAAGAGGACGCACCCCTACGTCCTCTTTTAAAAGTTAAAAAATAGGTTGTCTTATACCTAATTTTCAAGTCTTACTTATGAACAACAAATGTAGATGCTGATTACCAGTTAAAGGTTCTGTTTAAAAAAGAAAATTGACTCAATCGCTTAATATGACGCTAAGCTAAATTTATATGTAAACCATTTAGGGTATACACTTTGTAAATTAACATTCGAAAGAACATTTAACTCTTGCAGCGCTATATTAATTCTAGAAAAATGGATAATCGATAAATAGGAAGATGGGGCCAGCGCTAGACAATAAAGACAAATATTTTAATAATTTGCATTTACCGCTAAAAGTTAGTTGTGAGAAATAGGAGTTGACTACAAGAGTAGGGCCTATTAAAATAAAAAAAAGAGGACGCACCCCTACGTCCTCTTTTAAAAGTTAAAAAATAGGTTTTTTAACAAACAACTTATTTTTTAAGTCTTACTTATGAATATTAAAATTAACAAATATTTTAATGCGGAAGGTGCTTTTTTGATAAAAATTATGCCTCAAACAGTAAATGGCTGTTAGTAAACACCTCTAAAATACAGTCCATAGTGCTTTATACTTCAGCCTGTACACAATTAAAAACTAGCTATTTACTAGATAAAGTAAACTCAGGCAGCCTAATAATTTCACCCCCTTTAAGTGCCGACTCATGTGCTAAAATCCCGACACAGGTGATATTGGCAGACTGCTTAGCATTCGGATAAGGCGCTTTTTTCTGAACAAGTGCATCTATAAATTCGTGTACCAAATGTGGATGCGACCCACCATGTCCGGCTCCCTGTGTAAATGACAGGTGTTGGTGCTCATCAGAATCGTACACGCCTTTAGTTGTGAAATGTTGTATTTCTTTTGGTAATAATTTTGCGAAATCAGGACTTTCCACTTCCTCTGGGATTTCACTCTCCTCCTTCTTGGCCGTATGCACCACCAATGGCTTCCCTTCGATCAAGGGCCATTCTACCGACTTCTTTGACCCGTATACTTCAAAGCTTTCACGGTATTGTCTGGCCACATCAAAAAGCGAACGATACACCTGTGCGCTTAAGTCTGAATTTCGAAATTTAATATGAGTGGTTTCCACGGCAAATGGCGAGTTGTAATGAGGTATTAACTCCTTTCGTATAGTTCCCGACCCAAAACAGGAAACATACTCAGCTTCCCCTCTAGTGAGTGCCAGAACCGGACCAACACAATGTGTCGCGTAATGCATTGGCGGTAACCCTGGCCAGTAATTGGGCCAACCGTCCATATCCTGTTGATGACTGGCTTTCAAAAATTGTATTTTACCCAATTCACCTTTTTCGTACAACTCCTTCATATACAGAAATTCCCTAGCATAAACTACGGTTTCCATCATCATATAGGTGAGTCCGGTTTCTTCCGTTAAACGCACTATTTCCTCACATTCTTCCACAGTTGTGGCCATAGGTACTGTACAGGCCACATGTTTGCCCGCCTTTAAGGCCTTAATAGATTGAATTCCATGATCCGGAATAGGCGTATTTATATGGACTGCATCTATATCTGGGTCCTTCAAAAGTTCATCATAGGAAGTATACCTTTTTTCTATATTAAATAAATCCGCCAACTCCTTTAATTTGTCCGGGTTCCTTTGGGATATTGCCACTAAATTAGCGTTTGGATGTTTCTGGTAGATCGGAATAAATTCTGCTCCAAATCCCAAGCCCACAATGGCGATGTTTATTTTCTTACTATTCATCTTATCCTATTTTTAATTAAATGTCTTCTTTAAAAAATCGATCCCTTGGGAGGCGAATTCGTCCTGGCTCTTGGCCAAATTTTTCCATATACATACCGCTCCAGCCAATTCCTTGATTTCAGGTGTAAAGCTCTCGATCACTATTGCTCCTTTATAATCTACAGCCTTTAAGCCCTCTGCAAAATCTGCCCAAGGTGTTAATCCAGACCCAGGGATTCCCCTGTGGTTCTCCGAAACCTGAACATGTATCAACTTGTCTCCTACCGTTTTTATAGCTTCTGCAATATTCCCTTCCTCAATGGTCATATGAAATCCATCTAATAACACCTTGGCTCTATTATGGTTGACATCTGCAATAAAACGCATAACGTCCTCAGCGGTATTGACCATATCGGATTCAAAACGATTTAGCGGTTCCAAAGCTATAGACATCCCAAAATCCTGGGCCATTGCACAAACCTTGGCAACATTACTCACCGCTAGGTCCCACTCCCGTTTCCTTTCTTCTTGAGGAAGCATTCGAGCCTTGCCTACCGCAGCGTACATGGGCCCCGCCAAAAAATCTACCCCCCACAGATTACATAGCTGGAAACATTTTTCAATATAATTGAAGCAATTTTGATGTACTGCGGTATCCTCATGGGTCAGATCCTTTGTTGGTCCAAAGGCTCCGCAAACAACCGCTTGTAGCCCATTGTCTTTCAATGCCTTTTTTATGACCTCCCCATTAATCAAATCCGGCTCTTCTACTGGGATTTCCACCAAATCATACCCCATTTTTTTAATTTTGGGGAACAGGGCAATGGATTGTGAGTTAAACGGTGATTCCCAAAGCCAGGTGCTTACACCGTATTTTATATCTTTTATCATTCTAAAACAGTTACTTTAAATAAGTTACACCAATAACTTATTTTACAATTAGATACTTTAAAAATATAGAGGTCATTATAACGTCTATTTTGCCTTGACAACCTTCATAACACCTTGCATTATTCGCCAATGGCCAGGAAAGGTGCAGATATATGGGTAATCTCCTGGCTCTTTGGGAGCTATGAATTTTAATACAACCTTTTCTTCAGGGTTTATGATGGCGGTGGCAAAAAGCACCTCAGCCATATCAGGGACATAATTTTTTTCTGCACCATTAGGGTCCATTGCCAATTTATCGGCGGCCATGCCCACTTTTTCCTTTTCACCGGTTTTGGTAATGACTAAATTGTGCTGCATAAAATCTGTGTTCTCAAACACCAACTCTACAGCTTTGCCAGCCTCCACCACAAATTCGGTCAGATCGTACTTCATTTCGTTTTTAATAGTCTTGATATTAACAACAATGGCATTCGAACCATTATCCATACTATTATCCGCACCCAATTCAACCTCATTAATATAGGTTTCTGCCAAGAGTTCCGGTATAGACTTATCAGCAAAGAGGTTCTTTGCTGATTTGGAAAAATCCAACTCCACTTCATATTTCCAATCTCCTGCCAAAGAGACACTGAATTGTCCTGTTTTAAGGAACATTTGCTCCTTTTTACCCCAAATTCCTCCACCACCCCCAGTGTCCTCTACCCTGACAGCGATAGAATTTTTACCTGGTTTTAAGACCCCGGATGGAATTTGGTATACCCTGTTAGCTTGATAATCTTTCTCTGTCCCTCCAACAAATTCACCGTTAATATAGACCTTGTCGGAATCGTCTATTGGTCCTAAAGCAATAATACCCGATTTGTCGGCACTTCCTGAGGGAACATCAATATTTTTACGGAACCATATAATACCATCTATCTGTAATCCAGCATCCTCAATAAGCTGGGGCAACAGCATTGTTTCCCATTTGGAATCATTAAAATCACTTGCTTGTCTTTCAATTTTATCTACCGATCCAATTTCAAATTCTGGTTTGGCAGTCTTGAATGCCTTGATAAATCCTTGATGATGTTTACTTCCGGCCACGTAAATTGCCTTTGCCAACCATTCGTCGGCCACTATTTCTTTGTTCTGACTTAGCTCGAATAACAAGCCCCCTACTTCATTATTAGCTTCTCTTTCTGAGAAATATATAAGTGCTGTCAATTGAACTTCAGGATCCTTATCGTTTAGCAAATTGGCCTTTAGCAACAAGGCATCTACAGTTTTATTTTTAGGTAAAATCTGAATAGCAGCCTTTCTGACCGAACCTGATGGGTGGTACAAGGCTGACTTTACTACTTCCATGGCTTCTGCATTGGCAGAAATAACACCAAGTCCGTCTAATGTCCATAAACCATGTAATGCCCCTGGGTTTAGCCCCAAAGCGTCAACATCGGTATTTTGTACCAACTTAATGAGATTTGGCACAACATCGGTATTCCCATTTTCAACCAATAAGCGCTGGGCGGTCATTCGCCAAAACATATTGTCATTGGATAGGGCCTTTACTAAACCTTTTGAATCGGCTTTATCTAAAGACAAGGATTTCACTTCTTGCTTATCCTTGGGCATAATGCGCCATACTCGTCCTTTGGATTTATCACGTAACGGGTTTTCATAGGCATTTCCCGCTCCATTTACCGCATCATACCCACCTCTATCGACCTTAGGCGTGGGATTGTGTTGAATTATGAAATTATACCAATCCAATACCCAAACGGCACCGTCAGGACCCACTTTAGCCTCTACCGGAGAAACCCATTCATCCGAGCTAGCCATTAAATTGCCTCCATCCTTTTCTATATATCCAGCACCATTCTTTTCAATTTTAGCAATATGTACTACCCCTCCCGTTGGTTCGCAAACAAAGGCATATTTATTCCAATATTGTTTTGGGAAAGTCCTAGCAGTATAAAAGTGATGTCCTGCGGCCGCCGTAAAACCCCCAAAAACATCAACCTGTCTTATATTTTGGGTAATGGGCGACATATTATAATGGCCATCTATTTTTGCACTTCCCTTCAATGAGACCCCCATTTCAACTCTTAAATTTTTATTGGGTATCCCCATAAAAACACTGTGGGTATTGTTGGCGGTGGATGCGAAAATGGAATTATCTTCGGTAATACCCAGACCCCAAGTGTTATTGCTGGTATTCGTTAAAAATTCAAAATTGCCATAGTCCCGGTTGAAACGATATATACCTTGACCAAATTCGAAATTCTCACCAGAAATGGCCCCTTTAAAACCTGAATAACCAACCACCCCATAGATATCATTATCAATTCCCCGTTGAAGGTTTGATGGTCCGGCATGAGTATCAAAAACCCCCCATCCACTAATGGCAATTTTCTTGACATCAGCTATGTCATCGCCATCGGTATCTTTTAAAAATAAAAAATACGGTGCTTGGGAGACCAGAATGCCCCCATTTACAAAGGTAAAACTGGTAGGGATATTTAATTTATCGGCAAAGACCGTGAACTTATCTGCTTTCCCATCCCCATTGGTGTCTTCACAAATCTTAATTCGATCGTCTCCATCACCCTTATCGTCTCGCACTGTATTTGGGTAGTCCACCGTCTCTATCACCCAAAGCCTACCTTTTTCATCCCAGTTCATTGCTATTGGGTTAATAATATTTGGCTCGGAAGCAAAAAGCTCTAGCTTAAACCCTGCTGGGACTTGGATTAATTTTGCAGATTCTTCCGGCGACAATGGCAACTGGTATTTTGGAGCTGGATCCCTTTTCTCATAATTGGGGATATTGGCCATTTCAGTATAACTCAAACTTGGAATGCTTATAGAAAATTCTTGCCAGTTCTTTTTTACCTGGTCACTTACCGCCCAAAGAATACCTTCTTTTATCAGGTTTTGAAACCCAGGTTGGTTCCAAGTTCTTTCATCATGTCCATAAGCGGTATAAAATACCTTTCCTTTACCAAATTGTTTTACCCAAGTCCAAGGCTCATGATGTTCGCCTTCAACTCTTTCCATCAGTACAGTGATATCCTTGGCCAATTTATCGTGAACATAAGTTTCATCCCAAGTGGAGAATTCCTCTATACCTTGCATGATCGGGTGCGATTTATCAATAATATTGGCTGTAAAAGTATCCGTGCCATGTGCTTTAAATTGCCCGCCTACCAAATCCACATATTCTTCAGACTCGTGAAAACAAAAACTGGCGCAATGAATGGGAATAAAAGCATGACCTTCAGCCACATAATCTAACAAAGCCTTTTCCTGTTCCGGAAACCTATTTTCATGATTGGCATAAATAATTACACCGTCATAAAGCGCTAAATTTTCTGGATTAAGATCTTCTACCTCTTCTGTATAAGTGATATTAATACCACTTTTGGTCAAGGCAGAGGCCAAAATCGGCATATAGACCTTGGAATTATGATGCTCAAGGGCATGCCCTAGGAACAACATCTCAATTCGTCTGGGTTGATCATCCTTCTTTTTCTCCTTGGAAGAATTACAGCCCATTAGGGTTATAAAGACGAATAGTAAACAAAAAAAACGTGCCTGTAAAGTGTTCATGATAAACTTATATTTTTGTTCAACAATGATAACAATTAAACAGGCATAAAGAATCCTATATGTTATCCAAAGTTGACTATATTATATCATTAAAAATGTTTTTTACCTATATTTACGGATAAATAATTGCCAACAACTAGCTCTCTATTAAAGATCTGTTATCCTCTTAATAGTAATTAAATCCTTGTCTCTAAGTGAAATCTGCCTTACAAAAATCACCCATTCCAAACTCCCATGCCTTTATTGCCAAAATATTGAGACAACCCAATTTTGACCCTATTTGGCATTTTCATCCGGAATATCAACTATTTCTGGTATTAAAAGGCAGTGGCACACGGTTTATAGGCGATCACGTAAAACATTATAAGGAAGGGGACATCACCTTTACAGGTCCCAATTTACCGCATATGTGGCGTAGTGACAATGAAGGTATGAGGGTAGAGAAAAATTCGTGGTCTGAAGGAATTGTAGTGTACTTCCACGAGGATTTTATTGGCAGCAGTCTTTTACAAAAGGAAGAAATGATTAAACTACGGCAGTTGTTTCAAAAGAGCTTAAGGGGATTGGATATTACGGGCAAAACCGCTAATTCCATTCGAATTATGATGAACAAGCTTATACATCTTGAAGGTATGGACAGTGTTTTGGAATTGTTTAAAATCTTAAACGGTCTGTCCATCACAACGGAAACTACCCTATTGGCCAGCCCAGGCTATACCAACTCCTTAAAAGAGGGAGATACTGAAAGAATGAATGATGTACACGCTTATGTAATGAAGAATTTTAAAGGAAAAATAGCGCTAGGCACTGTAGCTTCCTTGGCCAATATGACCCCTACCTCTTTTAGCCGGTATTTTAAGATCCACGCCAATAAGACCTTTTCCGAATTTTTAAGTGAGATTAGAATTGGCTATGCCTGCAAACTATTGATCGAAGACAAAATGAATGTTGGTCAGGCCTGCTATGATAGCGGCTTTCAAACCTTGTCCAATTTCAACAAACAGTTTAAGACAATTACCAAAAGAACTCCCATGTCCTATAAAAAGGAATATGAAGTTCAATGAATCCAAAAATTCAGGGACAAGCCTAAGCACTTTTTGAATACATAATTACTTTAATTAAAGTAATTTTGCGCTATGGTAAGAAACATTCAGCTCAGGACCACTTTAATGGAAGAATCGGTAGAAGATATCCTGAAAAAGAAAGCTGCAAAATATTTGGGAGTCCCCAGTCAAGAAATTTCAACAATAAAAGTGCTTCGGAAATCTCTCGATGCACGGAAATCTACCATATACTTCAATTATAAGGTTTCGGTTTATATTAACGAGCCAGGCCCTAAGACCAATGATTATAACTTTGATTATAAGGATGTTTCCAAAGCCAAGGAAATTCACATTATAGGTTTTGGTCCAGCAGGCATGTATGCCGCCTTGCGCTGTATAGAATTGGGCTATAGACCTATAGTCCTGGAAAGGGGGAAAAATGTTAAGGACCGCAGACGCGATTTAAAAGCCATCAACAGAGATCATTTGGTAAATGAAGATTCTAATTACTGTTTTGGCGAAGGTGGTGCCGGCACCTACTCTGACGGCAAATTGTATACCCGAAGCCTAAAAAGGGGGGATGTACGAAGAATATTCGAGAATTTGGTCTTTCACGGTGCTACAGAACAGATCCTAATAGATGCCCACCCACATATAGGCACTAACAAATTACCCCAATTAGTACAGAATATTAGGGAGACCATCTTAAAATATGGAGGAGAAATACACTTTGAATCGAAGGTAGTAGATTTTAAGATCGTTAATAATTCTATTAAAGGAATCGTTTTGGGAGATGGCAGGGAACTGTCTGCAGAAAGGGTTATTTTGGCAACAGGCCATTCCGCAAGGGATATATATTACTTGTTACACCATAAAAAAATTGCCCTACAAGCTAAATCATTCGCCATGGGTGTTCGGGTAGAACATCCACAACATATTATAGATAGCATTCAATACCATTGTTCTGGGGACAGGAACGAGTTGCTCCCTGCCGCCTCCTACAGTCTAGTAGAGCAGGTTAAGGATAGAGGGGTATATTCGTTTTGTATGTGTCCGGGAGGATTCATAGTTCCCGCCGCAACCGCTCCTGGGGAGGTGGTCGTAAACGGTATGTCGCCTTCCAAACGCAATAACTTATTCGCCAATTCAGGAATTGTGGTGGAGATCAATGTGGATGTAGATATCCATAAATATGAACACTTTGGCCCATTGAAAGGGTTGGAATATCAAAAGGATCTAGAGCGATTGGCTTTTACCTCAGGTGGACGAAACCAAACCGCTCCTGCACAACGACTTACAGATTTCGTGGAAGGAAAGCTGTCCAAAGATCTAAATCCGACCTCTTATCAACCTGGTCTAAAATCCGCACCTTTACATTCGCTATTGCCCAAATTGATCGGTAGTAGGCTGCGTTCAGGTTTTACCGCATTTGGCGAAAAAATGAGAGGCTATTACACCGCGGAGGCCAATGTTATTGGTGTAGAATCCAGAACCTCATCACCCGTAAACATTCCTAGAAAGGAAAATTTGGAACATCCGGAAATCAAAGGGCTGTTTCCCTGTGGAGAAGGTGGCGGTTACGCTGGGGGCATCGTATCGGCTGCCATGGACGGTGAGCGCTGTGCTGAGGCTGCGGCCGCTGGACTCTAGGTCTATTTATTGATTTAAACGGTTTATCCAAACTAATCCACTACCTTTGCCACTTATTTTACATACTACATGACATTCAAAGACTTAGGTATTATTGAGCCTATCCTAAAAGCCCTAACGGCAGAAGGCTATACAAATCCCACCCCAATACAAGAACAGTCCATCCCCATTTTACTTAAAGGTAAGGACCTATTGGGTTGCGCACAAACAGGAACCGGTAAAACGGCGGCATTTTCCATTCCCATCATTCAACAAATGGCGATGGATCGGGAAGCCAATCAACAACAACGAAAAATTAGAACCTTGGTGGTTACCCCAACAAGGGAATTGGCCATCCAGATCGGAGAAAGTTTTACCTCATACTCTCGATTTACCGGAATAAGAAACACCGTTATTTTCGGAGGCATTAAACAGGGAAGACAAACAGATGCCCTAAGAAAGGGAGTGGATGTAGTTATAGCCACCCCAGGAAGGTTATTGGATTTAATGAACCAAGGATTTATTTCCCTAAGGGATGTTAAATACGCCGTATTGGATGAAGCTGACCAAATGTTGGACATGGGCTTTATCCACGATATTAAAAAGATAATTGCCAAACTACCTTCCAATCGACAATCCCTTTTCTTCTCCGCCACCATGCCACCGGCCATAGTAGAACTATCCAAGAAAATCTTGGGCGATTTTGATCGTGTTACCATAAAACCTCAACAGGCTACTGCGGAAAAAGTAGAACAGGGCGTTTATTTTGTTACCAAAAAGAATAAACCGAATTTATTGATCCACCTTTTGGAAAAAGACCCCAATGATTCGGCCCTTGTATTTTCTCGTACCAAGCATGGTGCCAATAAAATAGTAAAGCAATTGGCCAAGGCCGATATTAAGGCCGATGCCATTCACGGTAATAAATCACAGAATGCAAGACAAAAGGCGCTGGGCGATTTTAAGGATGGGGAATTAAAGGTGCTTATTGCAACCGACATTGCGGCCAGGGGAATAGATGTTGAGGAGCTTTCATTGGTTATCAACTACGACTTGCCCAATGTACCGGAAACTTATGTGCACCGTATTGGTAGAACAGGAAGGGCCAGTGCCAGTGGAGTTGCCTTATCCTTTTGCGATGCTGAAGAAAGGCCTTATCTAAAAGATATTCAAAAACTTATAAATCAACAGGTCCCTGTTATAAAGGACCATCCTTTTGTAGATGATGGATCTGAAGAGGTGCCTTTAGAAGAAAAAAAACATCACAATAACAGGCAAAAACCAAGAACGGGACATACCAATTCCAGAGGTGGCAGAACTAACAACCAGAATAGGAGTAGGAACAATAGGCCAAAAAGAGATTAATATTTTAAGTTTAGTCCGCATTTAGGCATGTTATTTAGTGATATAAATCCCCTATAATTAGCAGGTATTTAAAAAATTCAAGATATTTATTCTTTTAAATCAATTCATTTTTAAAAGAATAAATATCATATGAAAAATTTATTTACTGCCATGGTAATAGGTTTAGTCCTTTTTACTATTCCACTTCCCTCATTATCCCAAACTACAAACCTCATTAGTTTTAATATTAAATATGACAATACTGGGGATACGATCAACAATTGGAATGACCGTAAAGCTTCCTTGGCAAAACTAATTCAGCATTATGATGCCGATATAGTAGGTATTCAAGAAGGATTATATAATCAGGTGGACTACTTAAATACTGCCCTTACCAGTTATGCCTATGTTGGCATCGGCCGGGACGATGGTAAACAAAAAGGGGAATACTCGGCGATATTCTATAATACCGATAAATTCAAAATACTTAAAACGAATACTTTTTGGTTATCCGAAACACCCGAAAAAGTATCGGTAGGATGGGACGCTTCCTTGGAACGAATCTGCACCTACGCGCTCTTTCAAAATATAAACACCAAAAAACAATTTTGGGTATTCAACACCCATTTTGATCATAGGGGAGTACAGGCCAGGATAAATTCGGCTCAACTCATTTATAAAAAAATAAATGAAATAAACACCTCTAAGCTACCTGTAATCTTAATGGGCGATTTAAATTTAACACCTGACTCCGAACCTATTCAATATTTAAAAAAGAACCTGACAGACGCCATGGAAATATCAAAACAACCCTTCTATGGTCCCATAGGCACCTTTAATGGATTTAACCAGGACAGAATTATGGAAAATAGAATAGACTATTTCTTTGTGAAAAATGTTGACGTCTTGTCTTATACCCATATTGATGACAGAATGCCCAATAACAAGCATGTTTCCGACCACTTGCCGATTCTGATGACCATCGCCAATTAATTTATTAACATGTATACCCCATCCCACTATAAAAATGAAGACCTAGCAGAAGTTAAGGAGTTCATAAAACAAAACAGCTTTGGTATTTTGGTGAACCAGACCAATGGCAGGCCTTGGGCAACACATATCCCTCTGGAATTGGATCTGGATGGGGATGGTAAGGACATTTTGGTGGGACATATCTCTAAAGCTAATCCACAATGGCAGGGCTTTAAAAATAATGAGGAAGTTCTAACTATTTTTAACGGACCACATAGTTACATCTCCTCTTCGTGGTACAAAGAGGAAGAAGTTCCAACCTGGAATTATATTGCCGTTCATGTTTACGGAAAAATAAACATTTTGGATGAGGCGGCCGTCTTGGCTTCCCTTCATAAATTAGTGGACAAATACGAAAAAGGATCTTCTAATCCGATTTCCATAAATGACCTATCCAAAAATACCATGAAGCAGATAAAGGGGATAGTAGGGTTCCAAATCAATATTACTGATATTCAAGCTACCTATAAGTTGTCGCAAACAAGGCCAGAGGACAATCCAAAAATATTGGAAGAATTACAAAAAAGAAATAACCCTGGTTCACAAGCAATTGCAGGTTGTATGAAACATTTAAAAAAGTAAACATAATTCGCATTCGCAAATCTTAATAATGAACTTAGATCAAGAAAAACAAATAGCTGCCAAGGAAGCAGTGAAATATGTAAAAAGTGGAATGACTGTAGGATTGGGCACGGGTTCTACTGCAGCCCACATGGTAAATGAATTGGGTAGACTAGTGCAAAACGGATTAAAAATAGTTGGAGTACCCTCTTCAGAAAGCACAAAAAAATTAGCGACTGAAAAAGAAATACCGCTTACTACCTTGGAAAATGTCAATGCTATTAATATCTATATTGATGGAGCCGATGAATTTGACCCCTATATGCAACTTATAAAAGGTGGTGGAGGTGCTTTGTTAAGGGAGAAAATATTGACGTATAATTCCGATTTAGTCATAATCATTGCCGATTCACAAAAAGAGGTAAAAAGGTTGGGTGCTTTTAAATTACCCGTAGAAACCATTCCGTTGGCTACCCAGAAAATAGAGCTGTTACTAAAAGAAAGAGGACTTCAGCCTAATTTAAGAAAAAAGAATGGTGCAAATTTTATCACTGATGAGGGTAATTTTATCCTAGACCTTAATATAGCGCATATTACGAATATGCCATTGTTGGAAAGCAGCCTAAAACAGATTCCAGGTATTGTAGAAACTGGCCTATTCTTGGATATGGCCGATATTATTATTGTAGGCAAAGGAGAAAGTGCCATAACAATAAAAAATAAGAAGGTTCAGGCTATTTAATAAATCGCCAATCCAAACAACTGAATTTTTGGGCACAATAAACAGAAAAACCTGTAACGTAACGTTACAGGTTTTTCTAATTTAAAATTCGACAAAAAAAGATAATAGACTACCGTGCCTTTCTAATCAAATTAGCCATATAAACATATTTCATGTCCCTTAACCCTAAGCCGACTTCCATAGCTTTGGTGGATACCGGGGTTGCTCCCTCTTCCCAATTGATATTTTGGTTCAAGGCTTGCTTATAATCCTTAAACATGCTTACCGTCATATGGGAAGCGTATGTATCACTTCCTATAGGATTAATAAATCGTATTAATCCCCAATTGGCTTTTTCTCCAGCGTCGACAACTTTTTGGTGAATTGGTTGAAAGATTTCCATCTCTGCCTTTTCATAAGCACCGTAGTTCATAAGGTCTACCTTCATCATGTCTATCTGGGCCACGGTACCCAAAGGCATATCAAAATCTCCTTTGGTCGTGGCAATTTCTTCCGTAAATATTCTTACTGCCAGATCCCTTGTTGCCGAGGAATGTTGTATTTTTTTATTAATATCCGCTTCAGCCATTTTAGGATAAGCCGCTTTGGCCCTATCCAAAAGCTGTGACCAACTACTACCATCCATCATCTTTACAGGGTCGTTAAATACGGTGACGGTAACGTATTGAAATCCTTGCTGTTCTCCCCCCGGACTAAGTGCCCAAAGGTCCCAGCCCATAATATCACCGGCTTTTATCCGTTGCACCTGAATTTTTTCCCAAAACTCTTCTGTGGCGTTATACTCCATTTCCTGTTCGTTATCCACTTTCATGAATTCAAATACGAGATATAGTTTTTCCTGAGCAATAGTCAAATTGCTCACCATCAATAAAGCGAATAGAATTAATAAATTTTTCATAAAATTAGGTGCTATTGGTTAATACTACTCTTTCGAATTATTCAATCCGTTTCATAATCAAAGCCCAAACCAAATACCGAGGTATGGCTCCTTTGAACCATAGGTTGGCTTATCCCAAATAAAATAATAAATCCCGTAAAATTCAGGAGATTAGGATGAACCAAAGCCATTATTGTCCGTAGATACGCAAAAAATTACCAAAGCCTAGACATTTTTATTTTATATAGTATGTAGGTGTTTAAGAAGATTTTCTTTGAACGATTTACTTAAAGGGATTACTTTTCTATTAATTTCCAAATGGTTATCCGCTACTACATCCAATTTAAAAATATTGACTATAAAAGATCTATGCACCCGAATAAACATATGGTTCTTAATTTCATTTCCCACAACCTTAAGTGTAGTACTAATCAGATAGTTGCCATTTGATGTGATGATATTACTGTAATTTCTATCGGCCTCGATATAAAGAATTTCGTCGAGAAGTAGTTTTACCATTCGCCCATTATGCCTTACAAAGATTCGGTCTACCATGACCTCGAAATTTTCAGGAATATCCTCGGTATCCTGATTATTTTCCTTAATTTGATCCACTACTAAGGCAATGGTACGTTGCAAATCCAGATTATTAAACGGCTTGGAAATAAACGCGTATGGATGTGTAGCTTTAGCCTTGGTAAAGGTAGCTTCATCACTATTGGCCGTAAGGTATATTATGGGAATTCTTTTGAATTTCTGAATCTGAATTGCCGCTTCAATACCATTTACCCTTCCTTTCAGGTTAATATCCAATAAAATAATATCCGGAGTGTTCGCCGAAGCATGTAAAATAGCCTCTTCCCCTCTAGTTTCAATGCCGATTACTTCATAGCCCAAATTGGTGAGTTGTACAGAAATATTTGCAGCGATGATCATATCATCCTCAACAATTAAAATACGGGTAGTTTGATTCATAATCAGGCTGCTTTGTGATGTTGAAATTCAAAGGATACTGAAGTTCCTTTCTTTTGTCTTAACACCATTTTACCGTCCAATTGCTTGGTCAAAAGTGCTATCAACTGGGTCCCAAAACCGGTGCCATTAGCCTTATTTCCCTCTGTGAAACCAATGCCATTGTCGTTAACCTTTAGTTCTAAATGAGTGGTCTTCTGCTCCAAGGATATGGTAATTTTACCATGAAGATTGTGGGGAAAAGCATATTTCAATGAATTTGTAATCAACTCATTAACAATTAATCCAATAGGCGTTGCAATGTCAACATTTAGTTCGATCTTCTTCATGTCAAAAAACATGCTAATCCTTTGCTCTGCACCGTAAGAATGGAGTACATAATCACCCAGAATTTTAAAATAATTCCTCATCTCTATAGTCGCCAAATTCTTTCCCTGATATAAATTTTGATGAATCATACTCATACTCTGAATCCGATTTTGGATTTGGTGCATGTTTTCCTTTATTTTTTTGTCGTCTATATGCGTAGATTGTAGTGAAAGCAAACTGGAGACCACTTCCATATTATTTTTAACCCGGTGATGTATTTCCTTTATCAGGAATTCCTTCTCTTTATTTTGATGCTGTAGTAGTATGTTTTTTCTTCGGTTATTTCTAATAGACAGAACTCCCAAGACCAAGAGAAACAATAATAATCCAGTGATTATGGAAGTCAAAGTCTGGTTACTCTGTTGTTTTTTTATCGTTCCCCGCTGAAGAATTATAGTGTCCTCTTTTTGTGCAACGTCAAATTCCGTTTGCAATAAGGCAATACGGTGATCGGATTCTGCTGTGAAAATTTCCTTCTTAAGGCCGTCATATTCTGAAAATGCCTTGTAAGCTTCCATGTAATTATGGTCCCCCGCGAAAGCTTTTCCCAAGGCTTCATATGCCTGACTCAAATAAAATTCATCCCCAAAATCAGAGGTAGCCACATTAAGTGACATTTGAAGACTTTCTATACCATTCTTATATTTTCCCTGCAAATTCTGCAATTTCCCGATGGATAGCCATGATCGCATCAGCATAAAATCATTATCCAACAACTCGGCATATTTAATGGCATTAAGTCCGGCATTTTCGGCTTTCTTGTACTCGTTTAAATATGCGTACAAATCCACAAGAGAAATATAAACATCACTTAAATTATTATAAAAACCGTATCGTTCACCAATAGCCAAAGAATGTTCAAAATATTTTAGTGCTTCTTCATGCCTATTTAATTTAAGGTAGTTGTTGGCTACAACATAGAGTGTAAAGTCATAATCCAAATCCATTATTCCACGTTCTTCAAAGAGGATAATGGCTTTGATACCATATTTTAATCCCTTATCATATTTGGCCTGTTTCCAAAAAATATTGCTCAAATCACTATAAGCAACGGCAATTGCCCTTTTGTCATTTTGCTCCTCCCCTAACCGTAGTGCTTCCATGGCATAATCGGCAGCCCGGTCTAGTCGCCCTCGACGTTCATAAACATAACCTAGTTGGGTGTTTAAAAAAGCCAGATCCTTGGCCAACACTTTACTTTTGGCTTCTTCCAAGACTATTTGGGCACTGTCCAGTTTTTCCATACGCAGAAGAATGGCGCCTTGCGTAATCTGAAATCGGCCATTCCAGAGCTTATTATTATGATCAATAGTTCGTTTTAAGCCTACCCTAGTAAAATTCAAAGCCTTTGTTAGGTTACGCGTATGCCAATAATATGCCAAATCATTCAGGATTTCAAATTGCAAGGTATCCGTAGGGGCACTTTCATAAAAAATCTCCAAATGGTCCAGATAGGAGGCTCCAAAATTGTCGGTATCCACAAACACTTTTTGATAAGGAATATCCCTGTCAAAATCTATGAGTTGACCATATAATAATGAACTAAATAAAATAGTGATGGAAACTGCTATGTAGTGGTGTTTGCCCATTATTTAAACTATCAAATACTTTAAAAAGCAGGGGTTCTTAAATATACGAATATTATTTGCATATTTCATTAGGTAATTAAAACCACCTGCTCGGACAATAAATCATGGCCTCCGTCCTTAAAGGATTGATTATCTGCATAAAATCCGATTAATTAGTTTAAAGTAGAGCGTTATTATATCGGCATGAAATCACCAATAATACTTTTTATGTTTATGGTTATAGGTTGTATTTCTTGCAAAAACAACCAAAAACCTGTGGGTAATGACATAAAATCAGAAAACAATGGAAACCAGGTAATTCATAAAAATGCCCGTCTTGCGTTGGCTATTGGCACCTATTTAAACATTAAGGATGAGGAAGAGATTAATGGCTTGGTAACAGACAATTATATAAGAAATATGAACGGAATTCCCGTGGTTACCAATAGATCGGAATTAAAAGCAAGACTAAGCCTATATAGTACTGGATTCCCCGACCATAATATATTTACGAGCAATAGTAATGTCTGTGAAAATCAAGGATATGTAAACTGGGTCTTCACCGGAACCCATACAGGACAATTTGCAGATGTAATTGCTACGGGTAAAAAAGTTAAAATAAATGGGTTTTCACATCTCTATTTTAATGAAGAGGGTAAAATATACCAAGAAGATATTTTTTACAATGAATTGGAGTTTCTGCAACAATTGGGATACACCTTAGTAGCTCCAAATCTTAAATAGGGTACTTAATAAATGTTCCCTTCTAAAAATAAAACTAATATTAAAATCAACATTATTAACTAAACTTTAAAATTATGAGAAACTTTAAAAAATCATTTGTCATTATATTATTAGGGCTATTGACTCCTAGCCTAGCATTGGCGCAAGGTGAAAAAAACCAAGCCTATTATGTCCACGAGGACCAGGTAAAACCTTCCATGATCCAAAAATACAACGAGGTATCCAAGGATTTTATGGAAGCATGTAAAAAACATAAGCTCGAAGGGGCTAGCTGGCAAGTGGCATCCACCTCTACAGGTAGATATTTCAACATTTCACCTATAGAAAATATGGCGGAATTGGATAAGAACGTCTTTGAGCCCTTATCTGATAAAATGGGAGAGGATGCCTTTAAAGATTTGTTTAGGCGGTTTAATGAATGTTATGACAAACATGGCGATTATGTAATTTATCTAAACAAAGAACTTACCTATATGCCAGAAGGCATCAGTACTACCACTGAGGGTCAAAACTACAGAAAATGGCATTTTTTAAATGTAACTCCCAGCAATCTCCAAAATCTTAAGGGAAAACTTAAAGAGTTAAAAGCCTTATATGCAAAAAAAGGATCCAAGGAGTACTATCGTATTTACCACAATGGATTTGGCACTATGGGAGATTACTATCTCGCAGTAATTTCCGCAGTAGACGAAGAGGATCATGCCAAGAAATCTAAAGCAAATGAAGCATTATTAGGGGAGGAAGGAAAAAAACTTTTCGAAGAACTCTTTGGTTATGTACTGAAATACGAAACGGAGACAGGTGAAATGCACCCAGACCTTGCTTATAAGCCATCGAATTAAATACATAAACAGGCATGCTCTAGTAAAAAAACTATAAGGTGATACGTAGTAAGTAAATTTTCAATTTGAATTAGCAACTAAGTAAAGAAAATATACCAACCAACGCTAAAACCAGCATGCCTGCTTTTTTGACAAAAAAGTAATAACAGCAAAATCAAACATTATGAAAACAACTATTCATTGCATGGAGAAATTAGCAAAACTTATGCTGGTTTTTGTTTTTTTATTCAGTATTAAGCTGAATGCCCAAGATGACGTCAACAAGGGCATAAGTGTATATCAGTACAGACAGGTAGCACCCGATCAAATGGAAGAATTCATTTCTAGGGAAACCAAATATTGGAGTAAAGTTGCCGAAAATGCTTTATCCAAAGGGAATCTGATATTCTGGGGGCTGTTTCAGAAGGTCGGCGGTTTTGATGAGCCCAACTCTCCTAATATTTTGTTCATCAATACCTTTAAAGACATTGACGCGACAGCAAATATCTGGGATCCATCTGGGGTTTGGCCTGATGTTCCTATGGATAAAATGGAAACTTTTTCTATGAGTAAGGTAATCCATACCATATTTGTAAAACCCGAAGTATGGGTCAAGGCCAGTAATGCAATACCAGAAAAGGATTATAAATTTGTTAAAATTATTTATCACAATGCCTCTAATCCCGGGAATTTGATCGAGCTGGAAGAAAAGCATTGGGGCCCTTTTATTGGATCAGCAATGAATAGTGGCAAAACGAAACAGAAGGCCTGGGGAAATGCTAGAATACTGACCCCCTCCGGTCCCAATATGCAGGCCAACACAATTTCTTTTGACCTTTATTCCAGCTTAAAGGAAGCACTAGATCCCACTTGGGGTCCGAATGCGGTATTTCCAACAGATGGTCTTACAGAGATTGGCGAACTAGAGATTGATCAGCGCATCAGCTTTGTCTACCGGATTGTAAAAGTAGTAGCGCCATCAGGGCAGTAGCATCACCTTCAAACAGCTTTATAAGTTTTAAATAAATGTTTGAATTAGTATCAATACAATTTCGATGTGAAGTTCACTTCAAATTATATCTCTAAGGGAAAATAAATGTACAATTTGACTAACAATCAATTAATAACAGAAACTCTAAAATCTATGAAATCACTAAAATCAATTATTGGGACACTAATAGTAATGGCCTTTTTTATTCCCACTACTGGAGCAGCACAAGAGGGGCATTATTATACTGTAACCACCTGGAAACTAAGTATACCTGAAAATGGATCTCGGGCAGAGCTCAATGCCCATTTAAAAGAATTTTCTGAAAAAATAACCTTCAAAAACGATAAGGTTATCAGTGAAAAAGTGTTCCACCATATATCGGGTGCCGACTTACGCGATTTGGTTGTAATTAGTGAGTATGCCAATTGGAACGATATAGAAGCCGCATCCAATAAGCAGAATGAATTGATGAAAACTGCATGGCCCAAGGAAGAAGACCGCTTGGCATTTATTAAGTCGTGGAGTAAATACGTGGTAACCCATTCCGACGAGATATATCAAGAAAATCCGGAATTAACCAAAAAATAGTTTTGGCACAAAACCTGACGGGAGCTTTAATCCCGTCAGGTCCAAACAAAAAATGAAAGCATCATGAAAAAATTACTAATTATTGGGCTCGCAATAGCTTTTATAACGGCCTGTCAAGAAAAAAAACCGGAACGTTACACACAAAGTTCACCGGAAATCAATACAGTAAAGAAATTAATCGACAATTACAATAATAAAACATATGACTCCAGTATCTATGCCGATACCTCGAAGACTTATTATAATTCAAAAGAATCTCCCTTAACGCCCGAGGAGGCCTTGGCTTTTCATAAACAAACGGAATTGACCTACTCTCAAAGGAGTTTCCTTGATAAAGACCAAGAATATGAAATGGTGCTCACGGATGATGGGGAGACATGGGTAAATTGTTGGTTAGACTGGCAAGGCACACTTGCAGGTAATGGTCAAGTGGTGAATATCCCTATACATCTAACATTTCGTTTCGCAGATGGTAAAATTGTTCGAGAAGTTGGGATGTGGGATCCCACGGAAGTGGTTCTGGCCGTTCAGGAAATGGAAATGAAAAACAGCATGTCTGCCGATGAAAAAGCTATTCAGGCTACTATGGACAATGTCATCAAAGCATGGAATACAAATGATAAGGAATTAATGTATGGTAATTTGGCTAAAAATGTCACAAGAACGGCCAACGGGGTCACCATCGCCAAAAAACAATCGGATTATGGCGACTTTATGGGAGTCTATCACATTGCCTTTCCTGACTTTAAGGTAAGCCTGGACAAAACGGTAATATCCGGCAACAAGGCCTATATAAACTGGACATGTACTGGCACCAATAAAGGAGAATTCATGGGAAATGCACCTACCAACAAAAAAATTAAAACCCAAGGAATTAGTGTCTGGCTTTTCGACACCTCTGGAAAAGCCGTTCGTGAAGATGCCTTTTATGACAACCTAGTAGTTTACGAACAGTTAGGATATACCATGCCAGCTCTTAAGTAATGATAATCTAAATGTTCTGAATCAATTTACATAATAGTTAAAATTATTAAATCAACTATAAAATGGAAAGAAGAACTTTTGTCAATAATACGGCTCTGTTTGCCATTGCAATAAGTACCTCTGGTTTTGTTCGGTTTGATGGGCATAGTTATGTAGGAGATTGCGAAACGACAACCGATATATTGGGTCCGTTTTATAGACCCAATAGTCCACTGCGCAATAGTCTATCCATTAAAGGTGAAATGGGAGATTCTATTGAACTCATTGGGAAAATAAACCATAACGACTGTACGACCCCCTACCCTAAGGCCAAAATAGAACTATGGCATTGCGATGCACGGGGTGTTTACGATAACACCTCCCAGGATTATCGTTATCGTGGCACTACCTATTCCGATTCAAATGGCAATTATAACTTCAATACCATTCTACCGGTACCTTATGACGTGGGTGATGGAACTATTCGGCCCGCGCATTTTCATATGATGATATCTGCAACCGGCTATCAACCCTTGGTAACACAACTCTATTTTATTGGTGATGACTATTTAGACAAAGACGAATCCGCTTCTTCCCCAACTGCAAAAAAAAGGATTTTGAGTGTGGAACGCTTGAACAATGGCAGCAAAAAAGTTGTCTTTGACGTAAATATGTCACAAAACCTAAGTCCCGAATCGGCTGCTATTGACAAATTGGTTGGCGTTTATACCGACGATAAAAAGCTTCTAAAAAAAGTCTTCTTTAATAAGGACAATGCTCTTTGGATGAAAAACGAGCTGTATGGTGTCAATTTCAATTATTTGGGAGACAATACCTTTACCCTTCCCGGTATTGACACAAAACGTAAGTTGAGCTATCATTTTGAAATTTTATCCTTAAACACCACTAGATTGACCATTTCCGAATTAAACGAAAATGGGAAAAAGAAGATTCGAGTATTAACTAAAGAAAAAATATAAACTATAGTGGCCTAGTCTGTTTAATATACATGGTAAACCAGATAATCCTACAACCCTTAAACTAAACCATTATGATTTCAAAAAATAAACAAAAACCCAACATAATTGGTAATAACACAATTACTAACACTATTCTATTGGTGTTAGTAATTCTATTTATTTCCGCTCCGGGAATTGCTCAAAAAAGCAACATCAAAAAGGACATTAAAATGTATTCCCAGGTATGGGACGAAATTATTAATCAAGGAAAAATTGACGAAATCAACAACAAGAATTTTGACACCAACATAACCCTCATTTCCACTCCCGAAAATATTATAGGCATTGAAGGGTTTAAGGCCTACTATCAAAATTACCTTACCGGATTTTCTGAGGTCAACTTCACTATCATGGATGTCTTCGGGCAGGGCGATAAAATTGTAAAATATTGGAATTTTAAGGGAACCCATACCGATGATTTTTTTGGAATTCCGCCAACGGGAAAAAGCGTAAACGTGGATGGAGTAACTCTGGTGAAAATGAAAAATGGCAAGATAGCCCAAGAACAAGATTTTATGGACAATATGGTGTTCCTGCAACAGTTGGGTTTGCTTTCCAACCCTGATAATGAGAATATTATCGACGGTCTTTACAAAGCCTTCGCTGTGGGCGACATTCCTACCGTACTAGCTGCAATGGATGCCAATATTGTTTGGAACGAGGCCGAAGGCAATGAACTTGCGGACGGAAATCCCTATAAAGGACCGGATGCCGTAGTCAATGGGGTCTTTGCGCGCCTAGGAGCGGAACATGAATACTTTAACCTTACGGATATTGAGCTTCACGAAATGAGTAATAACCAAGTGCTGGCTACCCTGAGATACAATGCCAAATTAAAGACAAATGGAGCTCTTATAGATGCACAGGCGGCCCATCTTTGGACGCTTCATGACGGAAAGGTGATTGCTTTTCAGCAATATGTGGATACTAAACAACTTAATGATGCAGTCTATAAATAGAAAAAACAAGGATAAACGGGAATGTCGAAAACCAAGCAACGTTGGCCGATAAAAATAAACTTATATAATCGAAAATCAACAAATTTTTAATGGTCTATTATTGGTTACAGCTACTATACATTTTTATAGGTTCCAAATTATTTTGGAAGGAAGTTGATCTGACATCTAATCAAACTAGAAAACAAAGGGTTAGTATTTTAGATTGCGACACCTTCAGATATATGTCCAATGCCAAGTACGCTTATTACATGGACTTCATTCGATTTGAGAAAATGTTTCGCTCAAAACTATTTGAGAATACTGTAAAAAAAGGGATGTATGCGGTATTAGGGTCTCAAAAAATTATCTACAAAAAACCATTAAAAATGTGGTCAACTTTCAAAATCACCCTTATCCTGGAAGGATGGGATGACAAATGGGTCTATCACAGTCAGGTTTTTGAACAAAATAACCAAGTGTGTGCCATTGGCTATACAAAAGCCGCTTTTTGGAAAGACAAGAAGGCACAGGATTTAAAAATGATATTCAAAAATTGTGGTGTCACAGTTGATGAATTGAAAATTTCAGCAGAAATACATGACATATTTAGTAGTGATTACCAACTTTTAAAAAATACAACTGACATATTAATCTAAATACTTTGTAACATGGAAACAGCAGAAAAGATAACATTGGACCCTTCAAAAATTATGCAGGTCGGTACCGGATTTTTTGGCACCAAAACCTTGCTTACAGCAGTAAATATGGACCTTTTTACCATTTTGGCGAAACGGGAATTATCTGGTAAAGACATTCAATCCAGGCTAAGTTTGCACTCTCGAAGCCTATATGATTTTTTGGATGCCTTGGTAGCGATGGGCTTTTTGAAAAGAAAGGGATTAAAAGAAAGTGCTCTTTACGGTAATGCAGAGGATGCCGATTTCTTTCTGGACAAGAACAAACCTACCTACATAGGTGGAATTTTGGAAATGTGCAACAACCGTTTGTACCCCTTTTGGAACAATTTGGAGGATGGACTAAAAACGGGCTTGCCGCAAAATGAAACCAAAAATGGTGGAAAACCCATTTTTGAAGCGGTTTATGCAGATCCAAAAAAACTTCGGGAATTTGTTGGAGCAATGGCCGGGGTACAAATGGGAAATTTTATAGAATTTGCCAAGGCATTTAATTTTTCGAATTACAAAACCCTTTGCGATATTGGTGGGGCGGGAGGATTTTTAGCGGCTCACGTAGCCATGAACAATCAACATATGCAATGTACATCCATGGATCTGCCCCAGGTAGAGCCCATTGCAAAGGAAAACGTCCAGAATATGGGTTTAAAGGATAAGGTGAAAATCACATCAGGAGATTTTTTTACTGATGATTTTCCAAAATCGGATATCATTACCATGGGTAACATTTTACATGACTGGGGTACCAAGGATAAAAAGGCCCTTATAAAAAAAGCATATGATGCCCTACCTAAAGGAGGTGCCTTTGTTGTAATCGAAAATATTATAGATAATGAAAGAAGTAAAAATGCCTTTGGGCTTTTGATGTCCCTGAACATGCTTATTGAGACGGCTGAAGGTTATGACTTCTCTGCTTCCGATTTTAATAAAATGGCCCTGGAGGCAGGATTTAAATCAACTTCATTAATGCCGTTGAAAGGTCCAACAAGTGCGGCGATAGCTATAAAATAAAAATACGTTGTAGTTATGAGAACAGTATTTTTAATCACGAACATTTTTCTTGTTTTTTTAGTTTCCTGTGCGGAAAAACAAGAATCAAAAATGGAAACGGAGCCCACATCCACCTATATGGATTACTCCAATAGCGAAGATCAATTTACAGGCGGAATCAATATGATAGCCATCAATACCCCTAAAGGAATTTTTAAGGTATGGACTAAACGGGTAGGCAACAATCCCAAAATGAAGGTGTTATTACTTCATGGGGGTCCAGGTGGTACACACGAATTTTTTGAATGTTTTGATGGTTATTTACCAAAAGAAGAAATTGAATATATTTATTACGATCAATTGGACTCCTATTACAGTGACAAACCAAATGATTCCACTCTTTGGACCACAGATCATTTTGTTGAGGAAGTGGAGCAAGTTCGAAAAGCACTAAACCTTAATAAAGACAACTTTTACCTTCTTGGGCAATCTTGGGGCGGTATTTTGGCGATGGAGTACGCCTTGAAATATCAAGATAATTTAAAAGGACTTATTATTTCCAATATGATGGCCAGCATACCAGAATATGAGAAATATGCTGCTGAAGTGCTGGGGCCACAATTACCTCCTGAGGTCTATAAGGAAATAAAGGCAATGGAGGCCAATGATGATTTTATGAATCCCAAATATTCGGAACTCGTAATGCAACATTACTATACCGAACACTTTTTAAGATTGCCTATGAATAAATGGCCAGAATCCATTAATCGCGCAATGGCCCACCTCAACCCCAATATTTATGTTTTTATGCAAGGTTATAGTGAATTTGGGGTTACCGGCAATGCCTCTTTAAAGGGCTGGGATGTCTCCGAGAGATTAAAAACCATTACAGTTCCTACCTTGGTTATCGGTGCCACACATGATACCATGGATCCGAAATACATGGAATGGATGTCCCAAGAACTACCAAAGGGCAGATTTTTATTATGCCCAAATGGCAGCCATTTATCGCAATACGATGACCAAAAGACCTATTTCACTGGATTGATCAAATTCATTAAAGACGTTGACGACAATAATTTTTAATCTAAAAAAATACCGTCATGAATAATTTCAGTTCTTCAATAGAGGCTTTTCTTTATTGGGAAAAGGAAACACCAAGTAAGCCGTTCTTGATTCAGAATTTTGAGAGCCATCAAAAGAGCATTTCATATTCCGATGCTGGGATTGAAATGAGAAAATTGGCTTCGTATTTATTGAAACTAGGACTACCTAACAAAAGTCATATTGCCTTGCTTTCCAAAAATTGCCCCCACTGGATTATGGCGGATTTGGCCATATCCATGGCAGGATTTATTTCCATTCCCATCTACCCAACATTGACCTCCGAAGGGATAAATCAAATATTAACACATAGTGAATCCAAAGCCATTATTATTGGGAAACTGGACGATTTTGCATCCCAAAAAACAGGCATTCCCAATATCCCCATAATTAGTGTAAAAGCATTTGGAGCTAATACCGGATTATATTGGGAAGACATTTTGAACCAGGAATTGGAGTTGATGGATTTGTGTATACCGAAAAGCGATGATCTACGGACAATTATATATACCTCTGGAACTACGGGACAACCAAAAGGAGTAATGCATACTTCAGGGAATTTCACCAATAGTTCAAGTACATTTACCCAGGTCATAAACCTCCCAAAGAATCCCAAATTTTTTTCTTATTTGCCTTTGGCACATGTTGCGGAACGTGCTTTTTGCAATGGAATACTTTTTTATGGCGGCCAGATAACCTTTCCTTATTCTTTGGAAACATTCGCCGAGAATTTAGAAAAATTACAACCGGATATTTTCTTTGGCGTACCTAGAATTTGGACCAAATTTCAAGAAAAAATTTTGGAAAGTCTTCCACAAAGGAAATTATCCTTACTATTATCCATCCCATTCGTAAACAAATCAATAAAGAAAAAAATCCAGACCAAATTGGGATTGTCCAACGCATCATTCATTGCCTCGGCGGCTGCACCCATTGCTAGTAGTTTGGTTAAATGGTATAATACTATTGGCATCACTATTCAACAAGCCTATGGTATGACGGAGGATTGTTGTATTTCACATACCAATTTATCCGGTCAAAGTAAAATAGGTACTGTAGGCAAAGCACTGGAAGGGGTGAAAATTAAATTCTCTGAGGAAGGTGAAATTTTAATTTTAAACAATTGTCTTTTTAAGGGTTATTACAAAGCACCGGAAATAACAGCGGAAGTTTTTGATGTGTATGGATATTTTAAAACCGGGGATATCGGCGAATACGATCATGAAGGTTATTTAACAATCACAGGAAGAGTGAAAGATCAATTTAAAACCGATAAAGGAAAATACATATCCCCAGCTCCTATAGAACTTCAAATTTCAAAGAATACCGATATTGAACAGATCTGCGTCGTTGGCACAGGTATACCTCAGCCTATTGCGCTAGTTACCGTCTCATCTTTAGGAAAGTCCAAATCCAAAGATGATCTAAGTAAAAGTTTACATCAAACCATTTTAGACATTAATCCAAGTCTGCAAAAACATGAGAAAATATCCAAAGTTGTAGTTATGGAAGAGGAATGGAACGTTGCCAATGGATTTTCCACTCCAACATTAAAAATAAAGAGAAATAGTTTGGAAAGGGTATTCCAGCCCTTGTACAAAACATGGTTTGAAGCTGACCAAAACGTGATTTTTAAATCCTAATAATATTCCAGGCGTATGGCCCAACTCTATAAAGAATCCGGAGGTAGTTGGTATATTTAAGCAAGTTAAAACTACATCTGCAATTATTACCCAGTTATAATGTGCTCTAATAATCAACCAAAAACAACATTATATTTATGCAACCAAAAACCAACCGAATAGAATCCATTGATATATTAAGAGGTTTGGTCATGGTTATTATGGCCCTAGACCATGTTAGGGACTATTTTAATTATGGTTCATTTTTTATTGACCCCACAGATGTGGATATGCCCTTTGGATTGTTTATTTAATATGGATCGGATTAATACTTGCACTATATCCCTTATACAAAAAGTACATGATCTATAAGCTTAATAATCGTGATAAATGGTGGCTGAGTTATTTGTAAGGAGTATTTATTGCCCGTCTTCAAAAGAAGTATATGAGAAATAATTCTTATATCCCTACAAAGACTTTTTTCTTTTGGGAGGTATAAACCCAAAATGCGATAGTGATGGTCAATGTTATTAGAGTTCCACCTATATAGGAGATTTCATTGGATAGTTGGAATCCTTCCGGGGCTATTAAAATATAGGTACTACATACCATGGTCATAAAAATGGCTGGCAATAGGGTTACCCAGTAGGCCTTGTTTTCATAGATTAAATATGCCGTTATGGTCCAAAGCACGATCATGGCCAAGGTTTGGTTACTCCATGCAAAATAGCGCCATATAATTCCAAAGTCTATCTGTGTTAGTGCGAAGGCGATGATGAACAAGGGTAGGCTAATAAGAAGCCTATTGATTATTTTTTTTTGGTTCGACTTAAAGATATCCGATAATATTAGGCGTGCCGACCTAAATGCGGTATCTCCCGAAGTAATTGGGGCAGCAACTATTCCCAATAAGGCCAGTATGCCGCCGAACTTACCCAACATATTAAGCGATATTTCATTGGCTGCCCAGGCAGCGTTATTGTTATTAGCTAACATTGCTCCATTTAATTCTTCCACATTTCCAAAAAAGGTCATGGCAGCAGCAGCCCAAATTAAGGCCACGATTCCCTCCGTTACCATGGTTCCGTAAAATATCTTTCTTCCAAGGGTTTCGTTTTTCATACAGCGTGCCATTAATGGAGACTGGGTAGCATGGAATCCTGAAATGGCACCACATGCAATAGTTATAAATAAAATTGGAAACAATGGTGTTGCCTCGGGGTCATTGGTCATATTTCTTAAATTACTCGGTACCAATTCAGGAATATTATAATCTCCAAAAAAGAGAGCAATAAGCAACCCAATGGCCATAAGCAGCATAGCTACCCCAAATATTGGGTAGAGCTTACTTATTAATTTATCTATAGGCAGTAATGTGGAAAGAATGTAGTAAACCAAAATAATGGCCACCCAAATCCACACACTCCAGATATTCCCCGTCATACCATCAATTATTTTTGCGGGTCCTACCAAAAAAACAGTTCCAACAAATATCAAAAGGACTACCGAAAAAAAGCGCATAAATTGTTTTGCGGTGGTTCCAAGATATATTCCCACCACTTCACTGATGCTCAACCCATCATGCCTTATAGATAACATTCCGGAAAAATAGTCGTGCACAGCACCTGCAAAAATACTTCCCAATACAATCCATAAAAAGGCGGCCGGTCCAAACATCGCTCCAGCTATTGCACCAAAAATTGGTCCCAATCCCGCTATGTTTAAAAATTGAATCAAAAATACCTTCCAGGTGGGCAATGTCATAAAATCTACATTATCCCTAAGGCGTACTGCCGGGGTTTCCCTATCCTTATCCACACCAAAAATCCGTTCCACAAATTTTCCGTAAGTAAAATAGCCTAGTATTAAAGCTCCAATCGATAATAAGAATGATATCATTTAAATAATGTTATAATTTTGATTCTTTTTTAACTCTACTTACACTTTTCTATTTATTACAAGGTCTCCAAAAATTCGGCTACAATATAAGCGTATGTATGCTTACCCGAATTTACAAAAATCAATAAATTGGCATTAATTTCAGAATTGGTCTTCACCTTATTTTTAATGGCCGCTAGGAATAATTTGAGTTGATTTTTAGTCATTATCTCCAAATTACCGCTCAATAAGACCAATACCTCAACCGGCGCCTGCTGAACATGATTTAGCAATAAACTTCTGTTGTTGATATCCACAGTAGCAAAATTATCCCAAAATAGGATTTGTAGGCTATCGGTTTCCCAGAACAATTTAGGAAGATTTTGGACAATATAGGTACGTACCAAGGGAATACCTTCTTTGAAAATCTGAACTATCCGGTCCTTGTAGTCAATATACTCCTCATCGTTAAGAGTCTTTAGCGCATACATTTGATAATCCTGTACATTACTCATTAACATAAACCGTTTCAATTTATTGTCATACATGGAGGTAGTATATTCCTGCAGTTCACCATTAATGGGACCGTGGGCAATATGCCAAGCTACATAACAAGAATAGAGCGCCCCGTCTACCACAGATTCCTTTACCTCGGTTATGGTGGCTCCCGCTTTGGCGTCTGCACCATCAAGCTCAGACTCCTCTGGTTTCTCCACCAACTCATTAATTTTTTTTCTTTTCAGGATCGAATTATCATCCATTAATAAATAGTGTAATTTCTCATAATCCTGGCCCAAGAATTCCTCATGATCATGTTTCGTCAATGTCTGGCCCTCCACCTTATCATAACCAACATATGCACCCAATAAATTCCAATAAAGTGTAAGGTACATTAGCCTACATTCGCCATCTGCACAGACCGGAGTACAAATATCAGCTGTATAAAGTACAGGTCTATTCTGCTCGTTAACAAGGAGATCAACATTTTGATTGCCTATAGTCTCTACCTTTATAAAAAATGGTGTTGTTTTATTTTTTAATACCAATCCTTCTTGCCATTCCAATGCAAAGAACTCCGGTTTTTTGCTCAACGTTTTATTTTGGGAAACACTAGTATTGATCAACTCTATTTTCTGAGTCCATACCAATCCAAATCCACAAAATAGTATTGTCGCAATTATTATTTTCATGAAGATTTACTTACTCCTTTCATATATCTAAACTAGATTTAGAGACTTCCTAGATGGATGAATACCCAACAAACTATTTCTTGGAATCTGGAATAGGTGTATATTTTTGTTTTTCGATAAGATTCATATATTCCTCCAAATACCCAGAATAAATATCTCTGGGGTCAACATCGTACTTTTTACAAAGTGAGGCCGCAAAGCCTACAGCCGCCCCCATTTGCCCCGTAGTTCTCATTACCCTTGGTCCGCCCAGACCAACATGTGAGGTACTGAAGTTCCTGCCGGCCATAAATAAATTGCTAATATTTTTTGAATACAAACTTCGGTAAGGGATATAATATTTAGGCGTCTTGTAAAAAAGTGCCTCAGAAATAAAGTCAGGATTTTTCTCATCCTCCAACACCGTCTGATAATGAACATCCACTTCCCTAGTTTCCTCAACTACGCCATCGGGAAAAGTGCGGCCAGATTTAGCATCATTCAAGGTAAATATATAATCCCCGACCAATCTTCTGGATTCCCGTTTACCAACTAGATAAGATACCCATTCCAATTTTCGATTGGCATTTTCCGGTATCTTTTTTGCATTACCGAATGAACCATAAATAGCCCTTAGCATATGATCGCGAATTTCCTCGGCATCGTCTATTTGATTAAGATCATTACGGCTAAACTCCCACTGCCATTCTCCCTTGACTTTGGCATAATCTCTAGCCACTGGCATTGCCCAAGGCACTTCAGGAAAGTCTTCCTTATGGTCCGCTTCAAAGGAACGCCACAGCACCGAAGATCCCATTACAGCATTGTCGGGTTGCTTTGGACTCCATAATTCCCCATGCTCTTTCCATTCTTCCCCATATTGATCTACACTTTCCCGTCCATAAGAAAATTCTGCACCGGCCCAAAAACCTATCCAACCATCACCGGTTGAATCTACAAAAAGTGGCGCCTCAAAACGAATGCGCTCGGAGGTTGCAGTTTGTCGCGCATCTACATAGCTGATCTTATTTTCAACAGCTTTTGCATCATACGCCCTCCAATTTAAAAAGAGGGAAATATTCTCATAACTTTTCACATTGTTATCCCTTTTTATTTGGTCTTTATGTGCTTCGGGAGATCCATTGGGATAATGTTCGGTATCCAACTTTTTAAGAATCCTTTCAAAATTTCCGTATATACCCAAGGTATGTACCCTAATTTCGCTACTGGCATTACCTCCCAAAACAGGTCGGTCATGAATTAACGCAACCTGAAGCCCTTGTTCTGCGGCCGCTATAGCCGCTGCGCAACCAGCAATTCCTCCTCCTACAACAACTAGGTCATACTTCTTGGTAACTTTGGGTGCCAAGGGCTCCATAACTACAGTTTTCCTCCAAGTAGCCAACTTTTTCATAGATGAAGGCGGTTCAACGTCAGAAGTAGTAAAATAGATGGCATCACAACGGCCATTAAAACCTGTAAGATCTACAAGTTCCAAAGTATTCTTTACATTCTTTATCTGAACAGCTCCAGCATATTCCCAACCCCAGCCAGAACGGAGGCCAAGGGTATTTCCCAACACCAAATCATTTACTTTTATCTGAAATTTTCCCGGTGCTTCCCAATCTCCCGGTACCCAATTTTTGGTTCGTACCCAAACTTTATAGTCACCATTTTTTTTGAAAATTACCTGGGTTCGTGCATTTTCTACAGCTACGCCCATACCGTGAGCTTGAAGATAGGAAGACCCCATTTGTTCAATAAATTGGGGATCCACGACCCACCCCCCTTTATCATCAAAACTTTCCGCTTCCAGCAACAACTCCTGTGATTTAGCTATATTCAAACTAAAGAAGCATAAAATCACAATCAAATATTTCATAAGTATTTATTTTATTAAGTTTTTAAAACAAAGGTTTGGTTGATGTGGAATTTAAATTAAGAACTCAATTATATTATCTCCGCAAAATATACATTATTTTACTTATTCTCTAACCTTGCGGACGCCTTTCTGTTTATAATGGAGAAACCCTATTAGAACTCACTTAAAAGTGAACTAGAAAATTGATGGGAACAAAAACCAAATTGAAATGCGCTATTTGCTCGATATAACAAAATGTTGCAACATAAACTACTTAGCAATTCAAAACCCAACTCACATCACTAAGCTACTGAAAATGATAATTTTGATGTTTTTACTAACCTTTTGGCAACTCCCAACCATTATGGTAATGCGCATTTATGAATGCATTGGAACTATCATCAGAAAATTGGCCCAAAGAATTGTCCCAATAAATTCTGTTGCCCGTTTTAAAAGCTATGTTTCCCATATGGCAAACCAAAGCAGCATCATACCCAACTTTTAAAGGCGCTTTTAGTTTGGAAGCGTCACGGGATTTTACTGCCTCAATAAAATTTAATGTGTGATTGTCCAGACCGTTTCCTTGGTTTTGTTGCAAAGGTATACTTTGCATTTTATCCTTTTCGGCGATTACTTCCCATCCCTTACGGTCCAAAACCAGGGTGCCATTATTACCGATAAAGGAAATACCATGATCTCGGCCGTAATTACCATTATCTATCCCTGTAGCATGTTCCCATAAGATGGAAAAACCATCATACTCATAGACGGTCTGCAATGTATCCGGTGTTTCTGAAGCATCATTGGGATAAGCGAACTTACCGCCCAACGCCATTACCGATTTTGGCGTATTGGCCTTCATTCCATATAGGGCATAATCCATAAGATGCACTCCCCAATCCGTCATTAATCCCCCTGCATAATCCCAATACCACCTGAAATTAAAATGGAACCTATTGGCATTAAAAGGTTTCTTGGGAGCAGGTCCCAACCACATATCATAATCCACACCAGCAGGTGTAGCGGTATCTGGCAAAACAGGAATAGCTCCCATCCAACCCTGATAGGCCCATGCTTTTGCTAGGCGAATTTCCCCCAATTTTCCGGAATGGACAAAATCTATGGCATCTACAAAATGGGGCTGACTCCTTTGCCACTGCCCTATTTGCACCATTCGATCACTTGCCTGCACGGAATTTAGCATAAGGTTACATTCCTCAATGGAATTGGCCAAGGGTTTTTCACAATACACGTCTTTATCCGCCTTTACCGCATCTGAAAGCTGTAGACAATGCCAATGATCTGGTGTACCTATAATTACCACATCAACATCTTTATCTCCCAATAATTCCCTATAGTCCTTATATAACTTCGGCTTTTTTATTCCGGCCTTTTCTAAATCGGCAGTTCTCTTTCTTAACACTCCATCATCCACGTCGCATAGAGCTACAACCTGAATTTCACTCATCTTAAGCATGGAACTTAAATCGTGAAAGCCCATCCCATTGCAACCGATCAATCCCACCCCTATTTTGTCGTTTGGACTTATATTCCTTCTAATAGCGGCCAATAAGTCCATTGGAATTAAAAATGCTGCTCCAGTGCCCATTGCCAATAGGGAACTCTTTTTTATGAATTTGCGTCTATTCTGTATCATGGTAATATGAAGTATATAAACCCTTAATGTACAAAATATTATAACAAAAAAGCACCAACTTTTGGTTGGTGCTCCTAATACTATTCAAGAAGAAATTATTTCTTTTCGGGTTCGTTCAATTTTTTACTCATTTCCATGGAAATAGAGGAACGATCAAATTTTATTTTTCCGGCCATAGTTTCGATTATGCAGGAAAAATCATTGTCACTTAATTCGAATATTTTTCCGTGCATACCACTTTTGGTAACCACTTTATCTCCTCTTTTTAACTCCTCTGTAAATTTCTTCTCTTGCTTTTGACGTTTTCTTTGCGGGGCTATCATAAAAAAATAAACCACTACAAACATCAATATAAGCGGAAGATATGGATATTGTTCTAACATAATTTAATCTAATTATTTAACAGGACCTACAGGACCTGCTCCTTTAGGAGTTACAAATGCTTTAATTGTAAGAGTTTCCGTTCCTTTGCTAGTGTTGGCAGTAACGGTAATATTTTTGGTAATCTGATTTTGCCCAGAGCCATTGAACTTAACCAACATTTCACCTTTTTCACCTGGTGCAATTGGAGTATTCTTTGGAAATTCTGGAATAGTACATCCACAGCTACTTTTTGCGTCGGTAATAATCAATGGAGCATCACCAGTATTTGTAAAAGTAAAAATAGTTTCTTGTGGTGCGTTTTGATCGATCGATCCAAAATCATGTTCTACTTTATCGAACTCCATTACTGGAAGACTTTTTGAGGCTGCATCTCTTTCAGCAGCAACTTCTACATTGGAGGCTTCGATTTTACTGGAGGCTTTTTCTTTACACGAAAAAAGCACAAGTACAGAAAAAACACTTAAGGTTAAGAATAATCTTTTCATCTGTTTATATTTAATTGTTTTTAAAAGTCAGAAGTAATTCGCCATTAAACATCTTGATCGATTTCAAGAATTCCTGTAGCTCATTTCAACTGTTTTAATTTTTATTTTGCGCAAAATTAAGGAATATTTACTTACAATAAACCTCTACCCACTTTTTTTAGTTTGCCGGCCTCCTTATACTCCCTTACCAACTTATCCAATATTCCATTGATGAATATGCTACTTTTAGGTGTTGAATATTCCTTGGCAATTTCTAAAAACTCGTTTATGGTAACTCTCTCCGGTATCGATGGAAAGTTAAGTAACTCACAAATTGCCATTTTTAATAATATGGCATCAATATCAGCAATCCTATCTTTATCCCAATTCGGGGTTTTACCTTCGATCTCATTTTCCAATTTCGCATTGTTCAGTAGCGTTTTCGTCAAAAGTCTATTGGCATACACCATATCATCCTCATCCTTAAAAAGGGGTGGTAAAAAATAAGATGGAACACTACTTTCCTTTACTTTTTTAAACTGCTTTAAGAGATAAGTATTTACGATAGGAATATCATCTACCCAGGTTAATTTATCATCTTCAAAATAATCATAAATCTTTTCGTTAGGAGCAATGATCTCTCGAAACAGATCTAAAACCAGCTTTTTATCCTCATCGTATGTACTAGTGGCAGTGGACATATAAGTAGCATATACATCGCTTTCCATTATCTCCTTATATATAATCTTAATATACTCCTCGTTTAAATACCAATTGTTCAGTTTTCTTTTAGACAACTCATCCTTTAAAGACTTGTTACCAGAAATTTGAAGAAGTAATTTATTACCCAGAAACTTTTCCTTGTTTGGAAAGGAATCCGAGGTGTTTGTTAGATATTTTTTGGAAGAAAGGTTTACCTGATTCTGTGCCCTTTCGTGCAATTCTATGAAAAGACTCAGCATTAACAAGTAAAGGGTGTACATGTTTTCTATGCTTACTCTCAAAAATTTTTCCTGTTTTTCAAGCGAATCATCCTTCGATTGTGTCAATGCATAAATACATTGCATAACTTTAACCCTAATGTGCCTTCTTGTAAGCATTTTTAAAGAACTTTAGTAAAATAAATAAAACTTTCGGGTACAAAAGTAGGATTATATTTTTTAATCCTAGCTACGTTTTTCGGTATTATCTTATGTGTTTTATAACATTTGTTTAAGATTCAAAAAACTATCTTTGCCGAATTGTAATCCATAAATGCTGCAATTTCTGTTTACTATCGGATGAAAGAACTTAAACATCTAAATAAATATTTTAAAAAGTATCGATTTAAACTCCTTGTCGGTATTGTAATCACAATGATAGCCCGTATTTTTCAACTGGTTATGCCTTCTTATGTAAAAAAATCCATTGAAGTCGTAGAGGGTTATATTGGCAATGATATTGTAAAGTCCGAAGCCAAGGAAATGCTTCTGGAATACATCCTAATTATCGTGGGAGCGGCATTACTATCTGGCTTTTTTACCTTTCTAATGAGGCAGACAATCATTAATGTTTCCAGATACATAGAGTACGATCTAAAAAATGAAGTGTTTGACCACTATCAGCTTTTAAGCCTTAATTTCTACAAAAAGAACAGAACTGGAGATTTAATGAATAGAATTAGTGAGGATGTCAACCAGGTTAGGCTTTACGGTGGCCCTGCCATAATGTATGGTATTCAAACACTAACACTTTTCGTTTGCCTTGTTCCCCTTATGTTTATAAAAGCGCCTGTATTGGCGCTATACGCCTTGTTGCCCTTACCTATATTGTCTGTACTAATTTATCAGATCAGTAAGATCATTCATAAGCGCAGTACTGTTGTTCAAGAATTTTTATCCACGCTATCTACTTTTACCCAGGAATCTTTTTCCGGAATTTCTGTTATAAAGGCGTATGCTTTGGAACCCAAGGTAAACGCGGAACTAAAACATTTGGCTCTGGATGGGAAAGACAAAAGTATGGATCTGGCCAAGGTGAATGCCTGGTTTTTTCCATTGATGATCTTGTTGATCGGGATAAGTAATATTTTTGTCATCTACGTTGGTGGTAAACAATATATAGACGGCGAAATAGCCTCAATAGGTATCATTGCCGAATTTATTTTATATGTAAACATGCTAACATGGCCAGTAGCGGTCGTAGGTTGGGTAACATCTATTGTGCAAAGGGCAGAAGCATCGCAAAAAAGGATAAATCAATTTTTGCAGGAAGAGCCCAATATAGTAAGTACCGTAGACAAGGATACCCCAATATCAGGAAAAGTGGAGTTTAAAAATGTCACCTTCACTTATGAAGACACCAACATTACAGCCTTAAACAATATATCATTTACCATAAATAAAGGAGAGACCGTTGCCATCCTTGGAAAAACAGGATCTGGAAAATCGACCATTTTAGACCTTATTGCCAGATTGTACGACATCGACTCTGGAGAAATTCTTATTGATGAGATTCCAATTAAGGAATTAAATCTACAAAGCTTACGAAAATCGATTGGTGCCGTTCCTCAAGATGCATTTCTTTTCTCGGACTCTATCAAAAACAACATAAAATTTGGCAAGGAAAAATCCACAGATGAGGAAATTATCGCCGTAGCCAAGAAAGCGGTTGTACACGAAAACATTATGGGCTTTACCAAACAGTATGAAACCATCTTGGGAGAAAGGGGCATTACCCTAAGTGGAGGTCAAAAACAACGTGTTTCCATTGCGCGTGCACTCCTCAAGGATCCGCAAATATATCTGTTTGACGATTGTCTTTCTGCTGTTGACACGGAAACCGAAGAGGAAATTTTAAATCAACTGAAAAATGAATCCAAAAACAAGACCACTCTTATAGTTAGTCATAGGGTTTCTTCTGCCAAAAACGCGGATAAAATAATAGTTCTCGAGAACGGAAAATTAATGCAGCAAGGGACACATGAAGAATTAAATTCTGTTGAAGGATACTACAAAGAGCTGTATAGGCACCAACTTTCTGAAAAAGAAAAATAGAAAAATGTTGTTAGATTAGGTTTTTTTTTCCACTTTTGACAGATATATACCTATGAAAAATTAACTATACACTAGACGAAATGAGCGATAAAGATTTAATGGACCAAGAAGAAATTTATTCAAAAGTTTTACGGGCAGGAAGAAGAACTTATTTTTTCGATGTTAGAAGCACAAAAGCAGGTGATTATTATTTAACTGTTACTGAAAGCAAAAAATTTACTCATGATGATGGCTCTTTTCATTATAAGAAACACAAGATTTATTTATATAAAGAAGACTTTACCGCCTTCAAGGAGAATTTAGATGAGATGATGGACTATATTATTGATGAAAAGGGTTCAGAAGTAATATCAGAACGTCATCAAAAAGATTTTAAGAAGGAAGATTCTGAGGAAAATGGATCCATAAACTCTACCGACAGTTTTACAGACGTAAGCTTTGACGATATTTAATCCATTTATCTTTTTATAAAACATAACGGCCCTTGAATATGGGGCCGTTTTTATTTACACATTTCCCCCAAATTATTCTCCCGGTACCTCAAGACAGTGTCCCATTACCATTATGTCCCGAAATGGGAAGTGTATCACATATCAAAACTTTTAGACTAACCTCCTCATTGCAACTTTACTAGAACGACATTTAGTATGAGGTGTAACAAGCAAATAGCCAATACCATCTGCCCATTATAGAGCATAAACGCTCCTAACCCAATAAAAAGAATTTGGAATGGGTAAAACAATAAGACAAACATAAATCGAGTAGTACTCAGAAATTCCAGTTCTTTTACTTTAGGCCTAATGAACATGGACCATAAAATTATCATAGGGAAATTCAGTACAATAAATAAGCCTTTAAATAAGTATTTGATTATCGAAGCTTTTCCGTTGGATTTAGGTATTATTATTATTTCCTCTTTCTCCAAAACTAGATTAACCGCTTTGGGATCTAAATAATCCACATCGGAGTTATCTAATTTTTGTGCTATACTATCGTAATTGGCCTGTACCTCTATATGCGCGGTTAGTTTTTTTAATTGATGATACACTTCCTGCTTCAATCGGTTTGTAGATCCGGATAAATCGTCCTTATCAAAAAAATCCTGAACTATTATTTCCCTGCCATAATACAAGGCTGCTTTGTCGGGAAAATGTGCTGCACTTGCGTAATTCACACCAATAGGTATAATGCCTATCTCCATTGAAGGGTTGTTTTCCAAAGCCAAAAACAAAATACGCGTAAAGCCTTTGCTCAGAGGCCGGACCCTACGTTGCAAGGAATGGTTCCCTTCCGGAAAAATAAGAATGGCCTCTCCTTCTAGCAAAAGACTCGAACAACGTTCAAAAATAGCAGTATTCCCTTTCAAGGAATCCTTACCATCCCTGATTCTATACACTGGGATCATCCGCAAAAATTCGAAAAGCATTTTTAATATTGATGTTTTAAACACATCCGACCTTGTTAAAAAATAAGGCTTCCGATTGCAATGAGTTGCAATTAGAAGGGCGTCTAGCAAAGCATTTTGATGATTTGCCAAAAACATTAAAGGCTTTCCTGAAGGCACATGGTGCAGACCATCAACCTTTATCTTGGAAAAATAACAAGTTAGTGCCGTACGGATCCATACCCCAAAAAAAAGATATCCAATTTTCTTCAAACAAGTTCTTTTTTATCAATTGGTTTGTATCCCCATAAAGTGGCCAAGGTTAATCCGGACACCAAGTGCCATATTCCCCAAAAAGCCGCCAAAAGTGCCATCCCACCCATTCCGTCAAAAAAAGTAAATATAAGGAGAAGGCCTAATCCTGAATTCTGGATTCCAGTTTCTATGGCTATGGTTCTTTTATTCTTCTGTGAAAGGCCTAGAACACTCGCCACCGAATATCCGGTAACAAATGCCAAAAGGTTATGTAAAACCACGATCCAAAATACGTAGAGTACGTAATCCATAAAAATATCCCTATTATCATATAAGGCTACAAAAATTAGCACTATAAAAAATATTAGGGATAGTGCTTTCAATACCTTGGCTGTTTTCATTGCCCAGTTAGGCCTTATATAATTAAGCGACATCCCCAAAATTAGTGGCAACCCCAAAATCAATGCTACTAATTTGATCATTGAAATTGGTGAAATGGCAACTTCTTGCAACAAGTCCGCCGTTGGGCCATAAAAGGAACCCCAAAATTGAAGGTTTAAAGGGGTCATAACCACAGCCAATAAGGTAGCTACAGCCGTTAGACTAACGGATAGGGCCGTATTCCCTTGTGCTAAATGCGAAATAAAATTGGAAATATTGCCCCCCGGACAAGCGGCAACCATAAACATACCCAATGCAATACTCGGTAACGGTTCTACCAGCAGTACTAAAACAAAGGTGACTGCAGGCAATAAAATAAACTGACTCAAAACACCTATAAAAAGGGGTTTTGGTTTTCTGACCAATCTTCTAAAATCATCCAAGGAAATATCCAAAGCAATCCCGAACATAACCATGGCCAATGCGATGTTCAGCACCCAAAGCGATTGTTCATTAAAGTCTATATGGATCTTGTCCAGGGGGGTAGAAATCAAATATTAAGAAATTTTAAGTCCGTTGTATACTTTTGTTTCCGGTTGCAACAATATTACGTCGGAACCGTCAACAGCACCTAATATAAGACATTCGCTCATAAAATTTGCAATTTGTTTTTTAGGGAAATTTACCACCGCAATTACCTGTTTCCCCAAAAGTTCCACCTTGGAGTACCTTTCCGTAATTTGGGCCGAGGATTTCTTTATCCCAATATCCAGGCCAAAATCCACGTAAATCTGATAGGCAGGATTTTTGGCTTCAGGAAAATCTTTTATTTCTATAATCGTGCCTACCCTCATATCTATTTTGGAGAAATCAGGCCAAGTAATCGTTTCGTTCATCTAACAATTCTCAATTTATCAATAATTGCTCTAGGGACATTACCGGAATACACTCCGTAGGCATCAACCAAAAGGCCCTTGTCACCACTTGAAGTTTCTATAGCATATAGAATCATATTATCATCCGGATCGCTCATTCCCTCAAATCTATAGTATTGAACTACATTCAATTCCTTTGAGGAATGAATCCGTTTTAATTTTTTAGTTTCTATTCCCACTTCACATAAATTTAAATCCTCTGTGAAACCCGCTTTTTTCACGTCGAATATCACTTCCAATAAGTTTGTATAAGAATTTCTCATTACCAATAATCTAAAGGCTAACCTATAAACAACAAATGTCCGATCCTTATACAAGTAACTTCAATTTGATTTAACTTTGTAAAGGACCTATCCTCTAAATATTAAAGTCATGGCCAATACACTTAGTAAAATGTTACCCTTAGGGACCGTAGCCCCAAACTTTAAATTGCTCGACACCACATCGGATAAACGCAAAAGCCTTCATGAATTAAAAGGCTCCAAGGGCACCGTAATCATGTTTATTTGCAACCACTGCCCATTTGTAAAGCATCTTAATACCGAAATAGTTAAAACAGCTATGGAATACCAACATAAAGATATTTTATTTATTGCAATTTCCAGTAACGACGTGGAAAACTATCCGCAGGATGCGCCTCATTTAATGAAATTAATCAGTGTAGAGCAAAAGTATACTTTCCCATATTTGTACGATGAGTCGCAAGAGGTCGCCAAAGCCTACGATGCAGCCTGTACCCCGGATTTCTACTTATTCGACGATGATTTAAAATTAGTGTATCGAGGTCAGTTTGACAACTCCCGCCCTGGCAATGGAACCCAGGTGAATGGAGCAGATCTAAAAGGCGCCATGGACGCCCTACTTGCTGGAGCAGAAGTAAATACCAATCAAAAACCCAGCATGGGATGCAATATTAAGTGGAAAAAATAACAACCACCTTAAGGGTCCTACATTTTAAAAACATACAGTGAAGATAAGTTTAGTACTAGCAAAACTGTACAATTATTATGAACAATTCCAGCCCTTGCGGTCTATTAAACCTTCAATATGTGCTAAATGATGATTCCCGTGCCAGGCATATTTTCCAATATTTTCCATAAGGCTTACGGCTACATTGCCATCGGGATGAATAAATACTCTTTGCAGATCCTCCTTGGACAAGCCCTTTAATAGATATACCAATTTTGCATGTAGTGCCTTAAGATAATTCAATGAAAAGGAAATTGGTGCATTATTGGCATCAAATAAATTGCTCCATTCCTTCTCGTTATATGCTTTTATAATAGGGCTATCTTCTGTCAAGGCCCATTTAAACCTGGTATAACTATGATGATGACTATCCGCAATATGATGTACCACTTGTCTAATAGTCCACCCACCTGGACGGTAAGGAGTATTCAACTGCTCCTCATTCAGATTAACCACCAAGTCTTCCAAACGAGTAGGCAACGCTTCCAGTTCAGAGATCCAATCGGACAAAATTATATCGCCTACATTTTCAGTAAAAACAAAATGGCCAATGGGATATTTTAATTCTTCTAGGGTTCTTTCTTCCATAGACTAAAATTAAAAAAGTTTAATTTAATTTAGTAGATATCCGATTAAATTATTTTGTTGATGCCATGAATTTCCACTATCAAAATAAGCCATCTTATTATGGTAATTAATAATAATCCTTGAAATTGATTTAAACTAAAATTTTGAAGCATTATTCCTACCGTAAATCTTTTAAAAAAAATAGTCTACATATTGCTTTTCAAAGGGTTATAAGTAAAAAAACAAAGAAAATGGAATTGAAATAATTAATTAAAAGGTTATTTATTTTTATTAAATTTTAATACTTTTTTAACCTTTTAAAAAAGTCGATTACAATGTAATCTACTAATTTTATAGGATATTAATTTTTATCTAAATCACTATAATATGGCAACTATACGATTGGGCGACGCGGCCCCTGATTTTACAGCAGACAGTTCAATGGGAATGATCAATTTATATGATTATTTAGGCGAGGGATGGGGCATTTTGTTTTCGCACCCAGCGGATTTTACTCCTGTTTGTACCACTGAGTTGGGAACTGCTGCAAAATTTAAACCAGAGTTTGACAAACGTAATGTAAAAATGCTGGCACTTAGCGTTGACGGTGTGGCATCGCACGGAGAATGGATCAAGGATATAAATGAAACACAGCACACCACTGTTAACTTTCCCATTATTGCTGATGAGGACAAAAAGGTTTCCACCTTATATGATATGATACATCCTAACGCAAATGACAGCTTAACAGTGCGTTCCGTTTATATTATAGCACCGGACAAAACGGTTAAACTTATTATCACTTATCCGGCATCTACAGGGCGTAATTTTCACGAATTGCTAAGGGTTATTGATTCGCTTCAATTAACTGCTTATCACAAGGTAGCTACTCCCGCAAACTGGGAAAATGGAGATAGGGTTGTTATTAGTCCAGCCATAAACACTGAAGATGCTAAAAAAATATTTACCAAAGGGGTAGAAGAAATTAAGCCTTATTTAAGGATGACACCGCAGCCTAATATTTAATATTTTTTATCTAAAAAACACTCGTCAAACTTTAAAGTCTTTCTATTTCTAGGAGGACTTTATTGTTTAAAAGCCCATACCTTCGCCATCTTGTTTTAAACTACTGGGGAACGCCATACCCCCCACCCTAGAGCTATAATCTTACTTTTTTTTATTTAGAGCATATAGGCCACAACAATGAAATTTGATTGGTTTAAGGAAAAAGGATAACGGACCAAGACCATTAACTCACAGAGAATTAGCGGTTTAATTTTGATACCTTGATAAATTGCGACCCTGTCTAAAAAAATATAACTATCAAAAAATCATATAGTTAAATAATTAAACCTTATATTCGCACCTAATTTAATTTTTTATAATGAATAAAGGAACAGTAAAATTCTTCAATGATTCCAAAGGTTTCGGATTTATCACTGAAGATGGCTCAAGCGAAGATCACTTTGTACACATTTCTGGTTTAATCGACGAAATTCGCGAAGGTGATGTTGTAGAATTTGAACTACAACAAGGTAAAAAAGGATTGAACGCAGTAAATGTAAAAGTGATTTAATAATTACGGTACAATTTTTTTTTAGAAAATAGAGCCCATCCACTAGGATGGGTTTTTTATTGGCCCTAACCAAAAAACAAATAGGAAAACCACAGCACTTCACTTTTCCTCATTTCAACTACACCCCCTTCAGCTTTTACATCTTCATAGGTAACTATTATATTTTAAACGCAACCTTTTACCACTTTTATCATCTTAGCTACAAACACTGAGTTTACACCATTATAAATAATAATTACATGACCACCTTTTTCACCATTCTTTTAACTTTATTGGTAATAAATATAGCGCTACTGGTATTAAGTCTTAATAGGACCAAAAGATAAAATCGATTTTCACAAAAATCGATTAGTGCTTTACCCATTAATTATCTCTTGGGGCTCAATATGCCATATAGACTTATAAATATTGACCCTTGGGCAAAAAAAAGGTTCTAATTTCTTAGAACCTTATAATTTTAAAATGTTCGGGCTATTAACCTACCCCCATTAATTCAACGTCAAATATAAGGGTAGCATTTGGTGGAATTACTCCTCCTGCACCAGCGCTACCGTAGCCCAAATTAGATGGAATAACAAACCTGGCTTTATCCCCTACTTTCAATAGACCTACTCCTTCGTCCCATCCTGGGATTACCTGCCCAACACCTAACTGAAAGCTAATAGGCTCTTTTCTCTTATAAGAAGAATCAAAAACCTGACCGTCTAACAAAGATCCCTCATAATGAACGGAAACATTTTTTCCGCTCACAGCTTTGGCTCCTTTTCCTTCTTGAACAATTTTATACCTAAGTCCACTTGCCGTTTCATCAAAACCAGCAGCTACCTTATCCAGTTCGCCAGCTAATTTATTCTTTTCTTCTGCCAATCTCTTTTCCCTTGAGCCCTCAAAAGTTCTAAATGCCTCAACCGCATTCCATGCATCAGCTTCGGTACCAATTCTTTCAATGGTTAAACTTTCAATTTTATCACCTTGCTTAATGGCGTCCACTATATCTTGGCCTTCTACTACATGACCAAAAACGGTATGTTTGTTATCCAACCATGGAGTAGCCACATGGGTAATGAAAAATTGAGTCCCGTTGGTTCCTGGGCCAGCATTGGCCATAGATAGTACTCCAGGGGCATCATGTGTAAGATCTGGATGGAATTCATCATCAAATTTATAACCCCCATCTCCGGTTCCTGTACCAAGTGGACATCCACCTTGTACCATGAAATCTGGAATAACCCTATGAAATTTTAAACCGTCATAATATGGCTTACCTTGTGCTTTGACACTATTTTCCAAATTACCTTCTGCCAAGGCTACAAAGTTTCCTACGGTCCCAGGTGTTTTATCATGGGTAAGTTTTACCACTATTTCTCCTTTCGAAGTATTGAATTTTGCGTAAATTCCGTCTTGCATATCACTGTTTTTTTATTAGTCTGCAAAGGTAAGGATAAGTTTTCTTTTTAGAAAAACTTGGGAGCATAGAAGGTACCTATTGAAGCCCTATCTAAACTTAATAAAAAGCACTGTTTCTATGTGTGTAACCTAATTAAGTGGGTCGCAGACAGCAATTACTTAATTCCATATTGGTCAAAGAGATAGATCAAACTGGTCATAGCAGCCGCCCCAAGTTCCAATTCACGTCTATTGACATGTGCAAAGGTGTCGTTTTCAGAATGGTGGTGATCAAAATAACGTTGGGAATCAGGTCTCAGTCCTGCCAAAACATTGTTATCGCTTTTTAAAGGTCCTATATCTGACCCACTCCCTCCTTTAATGAAGAGATGAACCAAATAGGGTTCAAACATACTTTTCCAACCCTCTACCTGAGTAAAATTGGCCTCACTGCAATCGAAGGAAAATCCACGGGGCGTAAATCCCCCTGAATCACTTTCAAGGGCAAAAATGTGTTTTTCATTTCCCTTGGAGGCTTGCTCTGCATAAGTGGTACCGCCTCTTAGTCCGTTTTCCTCGTTCATAAAGAGCACCACCCGGATTGTGCGTTTAGGCTTATACCCTGTATTCTTTAGCAATCTTAGTACTTCCATACTCTGTACACATCCGGCACCGTCATCATGGGAACCATCTCCCAAATCCCACGAATCCAAATGGCCGCCCACTATTATAACTTCATTAGGATAAGTACTCCCTTTTATTTCCCCAATTACATTAAAAGAATCCGCGTCCGGTAATATTTTACAATTTTGTCTAAAGAAAAAATTTATACTAGGATTAAGCTTGAGGGTAGTACTGAGAAGTTCTGCACCATTAGTACTTATTGCTGCTGCTGGAATCCTGTCGTCTATTTTAGTATCCCCATAACTCATTGCCCCAGTATGGGGAAAATCATCCAACCGTAGATTTAAGGATCTAACAATTACCCCTACGGCACCATATTTAGCCGCTTCGGCCGCACCGGAATACCGTTGGTCCGAGCAACCTCTATAAGACTGAAAGGTGTTTATGTTGGCAGGATCCATAGGTTTATTAAAAAACACGATCTTGCCTTGAATTTTTTCTTTCCCCAATGCTTTTAATCCCTCAATACCGTTTACCTCAACCACCCCTGCCTTTATACCTCCAAAAGGAGTTGCGACAGACCCTCCCAATGCACAAATGGGAACATTATTGGTTAATCCCGGGTCACTTTCTATATAGGCAAATTCCGGAGTACCTCGCACCCATTTGGGCACCTTAACCGGCTGGAGCCATACCCGATCTAGACCCATGGAATCCAAAACCTTTTTGGTGTATTCGACTGCCTGCTGCGCCTGTAGTGACCCTGAAAGTCGACCTCCTATTTGGTTCGATAGATAATTTAGCCAAGCATAGCCGTTACCATTGGTTAGTGCCGAATTATAAATTTCCTTAATCTGTTTTTGATCACTATTTTGAGCCTTGACTTGTGTTGCTATGAGTAGAAATACTACTAATATATATCTCATTCGTTTTCCAGTTGCTTTTTATAATCTTCTAAATTAGCCTTTATTTTATCATTCAGTTCTGGTTCCCTTATATCTTTGTATTTTTTTAACTCTTCAAACAAAATAGAGGCCACAATTACGCGGGCCGCCTTTTTATTGTCGGATGGAATTACAAACCACGGGGCATGAGGTTTTGAGGTGTTATTTAAGGCATCTTGGTAACAGTTTTGGTATTCATCCCATATTAACCTTTCCTTTAAATCGCCGGGAGAAAACTTCCAATTTTTCTTCTTTAAGTCCAATCTGCGCAACAAGCGTTGCCGTTGTTCCTCTTTTGACAAATGCAGGAAGAATTTAAATATTATAGTTCCGTTTTCCGCAATGTGCCGTTCAAAATTGTTTATTTGTTCAAAACGCTTGTCCCAAAAACTTTGGTCTATATCCGATACACTATGGATACCTGGGATATGTTCGTTCATAATGTATTCCGGATGCACCCTGGTCACCAAAACGTTTTCATAATGTGTGCGATTAAAAACACCAAATTTTCCTTTTGCCGGAAGGGCTATATAGTGTCGCCAAATATAGTCGTGCTTTAACTCTAATTCTGTCGGCACCTTAAAACTATGGACTACAACGCCCCTCGCATTAAAATCTTTGAACACTTCCCTAATTAGGCTATCCTTACCAGCGGTATCCGTACCCTGCAAACAAATTAGTACACTGTATTTGGAATGGGCATACAAGGTATCCTGAAACTCTCCCAGCTCTATTCTAATATTTTCCAGTGCTTTTCTTAATTTTTTATCTGACGATTCAAAATCTTCCCTAGTATTTAAGTCTGCCAATTCAATTTCGCTATCAACTCTATATGTAGCTGCCTCTATGTTTTTCATGGATAATGCTTAGCGCTCCTATATAGAGCAATTAGAAACAAAAAATATATGAAATTATTCAAACTACCTAAAAGTTAAGGCCCGAATTTATAAGAAACCGAATTTCTATGGTATTTGAACGCAGTATACAATCCAATCCAGACCTCACGGTAAACACGGGAACAATGCCTAACCCAATTCTAAGGAATTGAGGTAATTATTAATAGAACATTGAAATCTGACAAGGAACTTCATCGATTATTCCTATTAAAAACCCTATAAAAGAATCACCATTTGTCCGAAGAAAGCCTCTGTTCGTCTAAAAACAAATCCAACAACTGTACTTCGTCGAAAAAAACATGGAGGAATACGGCCGTAGGATTATCTTTACAAGGTTATATTTCCCAGTATAACAAGAAACTAAATCCTACTTTATGAGACTTTACGTTATAACTGTTTGCTCCTTGGCAATGTTTATTTTCTCATCTTTCAAGAATAACAAAGCCTGTGAATATGCTGGTTCCAATTTAGCCTACATACAATCACAAACTGAAAAAGCCATATCCACCGAAGACATTAATATGTCCAAGTATTTTGCTTATAAGGCTTTGAATGCCATAGTTAAATCAAAATCCCAATTAGAGGATTGTGGCTGTGAACATGCTATGGAACTTATCCATGAAAGCTCTCTTAATTTAACCAATGCCACTAAGGCCATTTCCATGCCAAGTGCTAAAATATTACTTGAAAAAGCGTTGGACAACGCCACAGGAAGCCTCGAGGCCTTAGATGAGCACGACTCCCATGACAGTAGGTATAACAATGACGTTTTGGCAATGAATACCAAGACAGCCATAGCAGCGAAAAAATCCGAAAAACTTATGGACAATAAAACCCTTGAGAATAAGGTTGATATTGCCTTGGCGAAGTTTAAAGTATCCTTGGACAAGGTAGTAGAGTCCGTGGATTGTGCGGAGGCTTTGGCATATACACAAAACATATTTAATATTTGCGAACAGCAACTTTTAAATCCTCGCCTTTCCGAAGGCAAAAAATACTATAACTTAAGAACCAAGGAAATTGCATCAAAAGCCCTTGAGCGCCTTGGAGACTGCAAAAAATAGGAATTATGGCTTAGAAACCCATTCCTAAAGGCCAAATTTCCTATGGGCATAGTGGTCGCCTGACGATAGGGCCCTAAATCAAATATTCCTTCTAGAATTCACAATCGCCTGGTGCTTGCCCCAAACCTAAATTAGGGCAACAAAAAGTATCACCTTATTTACTGGCAAAGGATTTCACATCCTCTTCAGTTACTTCGTTGCTACCAAGAATTATAAGACGTTCTACAACGTTCCTTAATTCCCTAATATTTCCCGTCCAATCATACCCCTTTAACAAGGAAATTGCCTTTGAAGAAAATGATTTAGGTGCGCTTCCATGTTCTGAAGCAATTTTCTCGGAGAAATGCTTTATGAGTAACGGAATATCTTCTCGTCTATCATTTAATGAGGGTACCTTTATCAATATCACTGCCAGCCTGTGGTACAAATCCTCCCGAAACCTTCCACTTTCTATTTCCGTCTTTAGATCCTTGTTGGTCGCAGCAACCACCCTAACATCTACTTTAATGTCCTTATCAGATCCTACCCTGCTTATTTTATTTTCTTGGAGTGCACGAAGAACTTTTGCCTGTGCCGACAGGCTCATATCTCCTATCTCGTCTAAAAATATGGTACCACTATTGGCTGCTTCGAACTTACCGGCCCTATCCTTGACGGCTGAAGTAAAAGCCCCCTTGACATGTCCAAAAAGCTCACTTTCGATCAATTCGGATGGGATGGCCGCACAGTTTACCTCTATCATAGGATTTCCATTTCTCTCACTCTTTTCATGAATCCAATGTGCCACAAGTTCCTTTCCCGTACCATTAGAACCCGTAATAAGTACTCTGGCATCGGTAGGAGCTACCTTCTCGATCATTTCTTTGATTACGGAAATCTCTTTACTCTCTCCGATCATCTCATAATTTTTACTGACTTTTTTCTTTAAAATTTTGTTCTCCACCACCAATTCCTTTCTATCCAAAGCATTGCGAACCGTAGTCAACAACCTATTTAAATCTGGCGGCTTGGATATATAATCAAAGGCCCCTATTCTCATGGTATTAACGGCCGTATCCAGATCCCCATGTCCGGAAATCATGATAAAAGGGATTTCAGGTTTTATTTTACGAACAGCTTCCAGCACCTCAACACCATCCATTTTTGGCATCTTTATATCACATAAAACAAGATCAAAATCATCTTTTTTTATGGTTTCCAACCCTATCAAACCATCTTCAGCCTCCTCTACTTTATAGTTTTCATTCTCTTCAGAAAGAATTTTCACCAAAACCCTTCTAATAGCCGATTCATCTTCAATAACTAATATTCTAGACATAACTAAGTATTTTAAATTCCAATTCTAAAACCTGTTCTAAAATAGAAACTAGGTTGATCGTTCAACGTAAATATATTATTTCGATCATCATCCCTCAACACCCCAGCTTGAAACAAGGTATGCCCTGCATAACCATAAAAGAAAATATTTTTGGCCACAGCATATTGATATCCCAATGTAAATAATGCAACAGATGTTGAAATGGAAGAAGCAATCCCAGAATCCGAGCTAATCACCGTATTCTGTAAGTTTACATAATATCCGTCCACTATAAATTCTGTTTGAAGCATATGTTTGTCATTAAAAAAGTATTTCATACCACTCTTGGGCGCTCCAATAACATATGCCCAATTAGGATGAAACCTCTTTTCAAAATAAACCAAAGGCAATGGTATTCTTACCGCCACCGTTGAATTATAAGCCACTCCCAATACCAATCGCGTTGGTTTTTCAATATTCGGCCTATCCCGAAGTGCCCCGATCGTGACATTTAAAGATACATCACCATCACCTATATCGTTGGTCAATGTCGAAGATAATCGAGGAGTAACGACTCCCACAAAACGCCAATCTTGATTGTATTGCAATATGTAGGCCATATTAAAATCGGCTACATGAAACGTTTCCGTTATAACATCGTCATATGGTGCTCCACGATTAAGATCAAAGGCTATCCGATTGTACTCGCCACCAACAATAATATTATCGTTCTTTCCCACTTTAATTGGCAAGTTGGCTACCAATTTTATTCTAGATAATTTTGCCTCAGCCGTATTCCTTGGCATTAGCATATACTCCAACCTAAAAACATCAGGTGTCTGGGCAGGACAGAAATTCACTAGCAAAATGAATCCAAAAAGAAATCCAAGCCTTCCTATTTTAATTCCCATACCCAGCACTATTATTATCGACCTGTGAAGTTTTTAATGGTCGGGATTGAAACAAATGAATATCCCTTTGTGGAAAGGGTATACTTATATTATGTTCCCTGAATTTCGCATCTATCCTATACCGCATAGCACTTTTAATTTTTGGATCTCCATAACTGTCGCTAATATAAAAATTGATGGAAAACAATAACGCAGAATCCCCAAAGTCTTCAAATAGCACAAAAGGCTTAGGATTTTTTAAAACCCCTTTTTGATCACTTGTTATATTTTCCAATATTTTGGTCACTAAATTAACATCGCTCCCATAAGCAACCCCAATCTTAACGCTCTCTCTGGTACTTTTATGATTTTGGGTATAATTATAAATACTATCTGTTAAAAATTGGTGGTTAGGAATTATGATTACCTTGTCATCCCTAGTGAGTGCCCTTGTTGTCCTTAAGCGAATTTCAAAGACCTGGCCAACTTTTTGATTTACCTCAATAATATCGCCTACACGCAAAGACTGATCCAAAATGATTAAGATTCCCGAAATAATATCCTGGAACAAATATTGAAGTGCAAATCCCAAACCTACAAACAACGCGGCAGATGCAGTCAACAGGACAGTGAGATTAACCCCGGAGGTATGAAGAATAACCAATACCACCATTATATAGAACAGGTATCTTAAAAACCCAAAAATGCTTATAAACTTATTCTTATCCTCCTCTGGTAACTTTGCCGTAACCAATCTGTGAACCAATTTTAAGGCATAGGTTACTACAATTACAGAAATAATAATAATTAATAAGGTACCGGCCGTTATGACCACCTTATCTCCAGGCCAAATTTTGTAAGCAAGGAATTCATTTACAACTTTAACAATATTCTTTATTTCTTCCATTCTAATATTTCAGCCATTTAAATAGGTCTTTATAGGATGGTTTTTTACCGTACATCAATATTCCGACCCTATAAATTTTTGCAGCCAACCATACGATACCGATAAAAGTAATAATCAATAGTGAAATAGATGCTACCACCTCCCAAATAGGGACACCTCCTTCCCCTATGCCACCTGGCAAACGCATCATCATCACAATGGGCGAGGTCAAAGGAAATAAAGAAAACGCCACGGCTATAGGACCATGTGGGTTATTAAAAACAGAAAAGAACCCCACATAAATGGCCAACATTAATGGTAGAATAATAGGAAATATAAACTGTTGTGTGTCTGTTTCATTATCCACAGCAGCCCCTATTGCAGCATATATTGAACTATAAATTAAATAACCCAGGATAAAATAGATTACAAAAAAACAAATAAGCATAATCCATGGTATCCTAAAAAGTTCATTTGCATACAATTGAATTGCGGAATCCGATGTTGCCATATACGCTGCTCCCCCCATCAGGCCTGGGGCGTTAGCAGCTTCCGAATTAAAGCCTGAAGGATCAATATCGAAAACCAGAATCAACACTCCAAACATTAGAAAGGCCGAAATGATCCAAATAGCAAACTGGGTAACTCCAGCCAAAGAAGTCCCTATTATTTTCCCTAGCATAAGCTGAAAAGGTTTTACAGAAGAAATAATAACCTCTATTATCCTAGATGTTTTTTCCTCAATTACACTGCGCATAACAAATCCACCATATATAATGATGAACATCATTATTAGGTACCCAAATCCCCCTCCTATAAAGGCCTTTAATTCGGTTATACCTTTCAGGTTCTGATCTCCGGAATAGGTAGCTGTATTAATTTGAAAATTGTTGTCGACACTTTCAAAATCGGATACCGAAACCCCTAATTCCTGTAATCTTCGCAATCGTAGACGGTCTTCAAATACATTTTCCAAATTGTCCAAAACATTAGTACCAGGAGGCTCCTTAGTATAAAAGAAGGACCTACTAGCCACCTTTTCCAAGTCCAATTCGTTTGGGATATAAAGCAATCCATAAAATCCCATATTTTGAACAGAATCCTTGGCAGCCTCCAAATCTATATCCTTAAGTCTTACAAAAGAGGTACTTTCGGTACCCTGAAAATCTGTTGAAAAATAATTACTCTCATTCAGTACTCCAATAGTCCTTACTTCATTATCATTAACCTTAGTTAGGTAAACAATAAGAACAACCATCCCCACCATTAGGATTGGACTCAAAAATGTCATGATCACAAAGGACTTATTCCTAACCTTTGCTAAATACTCTCGTTTTATGATGAGTGACAACTTGCCCATATATATTATTTGGATTGAACGGTTCTAATAAATATATCGTTGGCCGATGGAATTTTTTCCGAGAAATTATTGACATTTGCCTTGCCCGATAAATGTGATAAAAAGGGGCCTGTTTCATCTGTGGGCAGTTGCACGGTGAAGTTTAACTGTAGCCCGCCATCTACATATTCCGAGGAAAGAATTTGAAATTTATCCTTTAAGTCTTCCAAAAGTCCATTGGGGCTTTGCACCCCCAAACCTACCTTATAAATGTTGTTCTTATATGCTTTTTTTATATCACTAAGCTTTCCATCCAATAATTTTTCCGACTGGTGTATTAGCGCGATATAGTCACATAATTCCTCTACAGATTCCATTCTATGTGTGGAAAATATAATGGATGTGCCCTTTTCCCTAAGCAGAAGAATTTCATCCTTTATAAGATTGGCATTTATAGGGTCGAACCCACTAAATGGCTCATCGAAAATTAAAAGCTTTGGTTCGTGCAAAACTGTGACGATAAACTGGATCTTTTGCGCCATTCCTTTTGAAAGTTCCTGAATTTTCTTGTTCCACCAATCCCCTATTTCAAAACGATCAAACCAATATTTTAATCTGCTTTTTGCATCTGCCTTGGAGAGTCCCTTTAATTGGGCAAGATATAGGACCTGCTCGCCTACTTTCATACTTTTATAAAGTCCCCTTTCCTCCGGCAAATACCCGATCATGGATATGTGATTGGGCTGCAAGGGCTTTCCATCAAATAAAATTTCCCCTTGATCCGGATAGATTATTTGATTGATTATCCGTATTAAAGTAGTCTTCCCTGCTCCGTTAGGACCAAGCAAGCCATAGATACTGTTCTTGGGAATTTCTAATGAAACTTTGTTGAGAGCTATATGGCTCCCAAACTGCTTAGAAACCTCTTTAGCGACCAATATATTATTCATGCACGCAATTTCCTCAAAGATATATAATTGCTATTTAAGAGATAGGCTGGAATATTATAAATTATTCCTTTTAAAGCTTTTTTATATATTATACTAGAAGGATATTATAAGCTTAGGCCCAAGTGAAATTTTGAAATAAAAAATCCATAAAAAAGAAGATAAATGAAGCGATAATGACTCATATCCCTCCTAAAAACAACTAACTATTCAAATTACAGCAAAAAAAAATACCGTGTAAAACGTTGAGATCCCCAAGGGGAACCATCCATTTCTAATTCGCTTCCTTGAAGCTCTTAAAGCCAGGGTTTCACTAACAAAACCCACCCGGGGTAACGTGAAGATCCCGCCAAAGGGCGGGATTAGTTCAACCATCCATCTTTATTTCGCTCCTTTAGGGCTTGCGGACACTACAACAAAGAGATCCCGCCAAGGGGCGGGATTAGTTCAACCTGCCGCGTTTATTGCACCCCTTTCGGGGCTTGCGGACACTACAACAAAGAGATCCCGCCAAGGGGCGGGATTAGTTCAACCTGCCGCGTTTATTACACCCCTTTCGGGGCTTATAAAAACGGGGTTTCACTAACATAACCCACCCGGGGTAACGTGAAGATCCCGCCAAAGGGCGGGATTAGTTCAACCATCCATCTTTATTGCACCCCTTTAGGGCTTGCGGACACTACAACAAAGAGATCCCGCCAAGGAGCGGGATTAGTTCAACCTGCCGCGTTTATTGCACCCCTTTCGGGGCTTATAAAAACGGGGTTTCACTAACATAACCCACCAGGGGTAACGTGAAGATCCCGCCAAAGGGCGGGATTAGTTCAACCATCCATCTTTATTTCGCTCCTTTGGAGCTTATAAAAATGGGGTTGAACTAAAAAACAAAACCCACCCTTAACGAATCAAGGATGGGAAAAAAAATTGCTATGAAAAAGAAAATAATATTGGTTTCCCAACATTAACTCAAATATACGTTTTTTATTTAAACCTTAAATTACTACTATTATGAGAACATATCCTTGACCTTTTCAAAGAATGATTTATCCGATTTCTCTGGTCTGGGTTCAAAATTTTCGTTATTCTGCATACGTTCAAAAAAGTCTTTTTGCTCTTTATTCAACTCCTTGGGCGTCCAGACATTGACATGTACCAATAGATCACCACTGCCATATCCATTAAGGCTAGAAATACCTTTACCTCTTAACCTAAGAATTTTGCCAGATTGTATCCCTGCCTCCAATTTGATCCTCACCTTACCACCAACAGCGTCGATCTCTTTTGAGGTACCCAATACAGCTTCGGAAATACTGATATAAAGGTCGTAATGTAGATTATCGCCTTCCCTCTTTAGGGTTTCATGCTCTTCCGTCTCAATAGCCACCAACAAATCGCCCGGAACCCCATTTCCCGGAGCATCGTTTCCTTTATTGGGCACTTTTAACTGCATACCGTCCTCAACTCCTGCGGGAATATTAACACTTACAGTTTCCTCGGAAACTGTTAAACCATTGGCATCCGCATCGGTAGGTTTCTTATCGATCATTTGTCCACTACCCCCACAAGTGCTACAGGTAGCTGCCGTCTGCATTCTACCCAGAATTGTATTGGTGATTTTGGTTACTTGCCCACGACCCCCACAGGTGCCACAGGTTTGGTAGGTAACCCCTTCTGCCTGAATCTTTCTCCTTACCTTAATTTTCTTTTCTACACCATTGGCAATTTCCTCCAAGGTTAGTTTAACCCTTATTCTTAGGTTACTTCCCTTAACACGTCTTTGACCACCGCCGCCGCCGCTAAATCCTGAGAAACCACTAAAGCCGCCACCACCGCCACCGAAAGCGCCACCAAATATATCGCCGAACTGACTAAAAATGTCATCCATGTTCATTCCGCCGCCGCCAAATCCGCCGCCGCCCTCAAAGGCTGCATGTCCGTATTGATCATAACGTGCCTTCTTATTGGGGTCACTGAGAACTTCATAAGCTTCAGCTGCCTTTTTAAACATTTCCTCGGCCTTTACGTCACCCTGGTTTTTGTCAGGATGATACTCTATTGCTTTTTTACGATAAGCCTTCTTTACTTCTGCCGCTGTAGCATTCTTTCCAATGCCCAAGATTTCATAATAGTCCTCCTTCATAAAATATTTTTAATTTCCAACAACCACTTTTGGATGGCGTATAATTTTATCCCCCAGTTTAAAACCCTTTTCAACTACATCTATAATTTTACCTTTCAACTTTTTGCTTGGAGCTGGAATCTGTGTGATGGCATCGTGAATCTCTGCATCGAAGGCATCACCTTCTTTTACCTCCAATTCCTGAAGACCCTTATTTTTTAAAGTTTCCTTGAACTTGTTGCTTATTAATTCAACTCCTTTAAACATTTCCTGATCCTCTGATTTGGAAATTTCTCTTATTGCACGCTCAAAATCATCGATTACCGGTAATAAGGATACTATAACTTCTTGACCTGCCGTTTTAAACAAATCTATCCTTTCCTTTGAAGTCCGTCTTTTGTAATTCTCGAACTCTGCAAAAAGACGCAAAAATTTGTCTTTTTCCTTTTTAAGGTCTTCCTGTAATTGCTCTTCAAGACTAAGCTCCTCTCCATTTTCTAAATCCTCGTTCCCAACAGATGAACCGTCTTGTTCTACGTCTTGATTTTCTAAATTATTTAGAACATCATCTTCCATTTCTTCTGTTTTATTTTCGTTGCTCATTTAAAATACATTTATATACTTCCGATTTGAGATGGCAAAAGTACTGCCAATTCTTTAAAAATGTCATAATGTCATTAAACTTTATAAAAAAACATCCGCCAATGACGGATGTTCACAATTCTTACAATCTCCATGTATCCCTAGGAAATGAACTCGTTCTGATAAAGTGTATCCTGAGTCCTATGTTCGCCCTTCTCCTTATAAATGTTTTCTAAGGCCCTACATATATTTGGATAGATAAAATCGAATCCTGAATTTTCAATTTTTTTACAACTTACGCGCTGACTGACAAATAGCAAATATGACATTTCACCCAAAACCAATCGCATCACGGTTTTAGGAATATTGGGTAAGAAAAGCGGTTTTTCTAAAACTCCTGCCAATTCTTTTGTAAGCTTTACGTTAGTAACCGGATTTGGAGCTACCCCGTTAAATATTCCCGTCAGCTCTTTGGTCATAACGTGTAGAAATATTCTACCCAAATCATGGAGATGAATCCAAGATTGCCATTGGTTACCAGACCCTAATGACGCGCCTAAGTAACATTTTATAGGCTTAGCTATTTCAGGCAAAGCCCCCCCCTTATTAGAGACCACCAATCCTATCCTAATTTTGGCGGTTTTAATATTAACTTTTTCAAACGCATCAACCTCCTTCTCCCAAGTGGATACTACCTCCCCTAAAAAACTGTTATCAATATTTACCTCATCTTCCTTATAATATTGGGACAAGGAATTAGGGTAGATACCTATGGCAGAAGCGGACACAATTATTTTAATACCGTGCATACCATCTTCTGGTATAGCACCCAATAAAGTCCTTAAGGAATCAACCCTACTGTTTAGTATCTTTTTTTTATTATTCTTGGTCCATCTTTTGGAAATACTTGTTCCAGCCAGATTGATTATTGCAGTAACCCCTTCAAAACAATCAACATCTATTTCATTCTTGCTGGGATTCCAATAATAGCCATTATAGTCCGTTTGAGAAACAATTTTGTTTCTACTGGTGGTCAAGTAATTAACCGAAATATTATTTTGTTTACACAAATTTACAATTTCACTCCCCACCAAACCTGTTGCACCCGTTACTAGAACCTTCATATCCTTTCTATCTTTTCTATCTTTCCATCAACTTAGATATAAATATATGGGTTTTTAATATTGAAGCACTTGTATTTAGTTTAGGTTTAACAATCTACGGTTGTAGATCGTTAAATAATCCATAATACAAGATTACTATTTATGATACCTTTAAGGCTCGGAGCATTTCTCTTTTTCCAGGAGGGCCTGGCAATCGTTCCACAACAAACCCTACAGCCTGCATAGCTCTCCTTACACTTCCCTTTGCTGAATAAGTTACCAGCACACCATCTTTTTTCAATGCTTTGAACATTATAGCAAAAACATCCTCCGTCCAAAGCTCTGGCTGTACCCGGGCACCAAAAGCATCAAAATAAATTAGATCAATAGTATTAATGTCCGATATTTCCCTAAAATCCAATTGCTGTTTTATCAAAGAAAAATTGGATCTAATTTGATGCAATTCTCCCCATGAAGTTTGGTGCATCTTTAAAAAATACTGTTCAAACTCCTTTGCTTTCAGAGCTCCGCTATAGCCCAACTGGTCTAATTCCTCCGGAAGCACGGGATAAGCTTCAACACCCTTATAAGTAACTTCCAAACCTTGCTTATCCGATTCCAATAAAGTTATAAGCGTGTTTAATCCAGTTCCGAAACCAATTTCCAAAATAGATATCGACCGATCATGGAAAAGGGATAAGCCATTCTTTATAAAGACATGGTAGGCCTCCTGGACAGCGCCATGAATAGAATGGTACTGTTCGTTCCAATCTTCAATTTGAATTGTTTTAGATCCGTCTGCTGTGGTAATAATTTTCCTTTTCAAATTATTTTCTTATCAATACACCATCTGCTTCAAAGGCGTAGGTTTTCTTTAATTTCAGTTATTTCGGCAATTTCTTCTTTGGATTTTCCGCCATCATCAGCAATATGCCTTTGGGCTTCAACGCTACTTTCCTCAATATAGGCCAAACCATTTACGATGACTTGTTTACCCAAAATATCCCTTGGCATAAAAAATCAATAATCCTTGTATTTCACCAAACTTTCTACCCCGTTTACCAATTCCAATTTCATTCAACAGCCTTTTAGGCTGCAAACCTCTGTAACCCGACCATAAAATTGGCAAACAAGTGTATCGGACGTGGCCATTTTTTGATAATTTTTCAGCATTATCTTACATGTCACTGCGTTAATTTCAGCAATTTGGTCTCCAAAGTACTCATAGTTTTCCTTTCCCAACGGTTCCTTGGGTTTATTTTGTGGCTTACAAGCGGTAAACGTCAAAAAAATGGCAATCAAAATGTTAAATTATTTCATAATAGCCAGAATTTATATCACTTTACAAAACTGGGTATTTTTAGACGAAAAAAGAAGTACTACTAATGATATTTGCTTAATTTTATTGCTTTAAATTAAATCTCTATGCAAACTGTTTTAAATTCAATAATAGTTGAGAAAGTTAAAGGTTCAAAAATTGATAAAGTAGATTTTGATAATTTATCGTTTGGGAAATATTTTACAGATCATATGATGATCTGTAATTATAAGAACGGGGCTTGGGAACTCCCTACAATAGTTCCATATCAACCGATTACACTGGACCCATCCGCTAAAATTTTCCATTATGGGCAATCTGTTTTTGAAGGAATGAAAGCCTACAAGGATGAAGACAAAAATGTTTGGCTTTTTCGTCCATTGGAAAACCAAAAACGAATTAACATTTCGTCCAAGAGACTGGCTATGCCAGAATTCCCTGAAGATTACTTTATGGAGGGCTTAAAGGCACTTTTAAAGTTGGACCATAAATGGATTCCGACTAAGGAAGGAAGTTCCTTGTACATTAGACCTTTTGTGTTTGCCAGTGGCAATGGATTCCACGCCTCACCTTCTAGCGAGTATAAGTTTATAATTGCTTGTTCTCCATCTGACTCTTATTTTGCCGGGAAAGTTAAAGTCTTGATAGAAGAAAAATATTCCCGATCTGCAAATGGCGGTGTAGGCTTTGCCAAGGCCGGCGGTAATTACGCTGGACAATTTTACCCTACCCAATTGGCAGTTGAGAAAGGCTATAATCAGGTAATTTGGACTGATGATAACAACCACGAATATATTGAGGAGGCCGGAGCCATGAATATTTTCATAAGGATAAATGACACTTTAATTACCAGCCCTACTAGTGATAGGATATTGGACGGTATTACCAGAAAGAGCATCATAGACATTGCCAAAGACGAAAATATAAATGTGGAGGTTAGAAAAATTACTGTAAAAGAGGTTGTTGAAGCCTCTAAGAACGGTTCTCTGAAAGAAATGTTCGGAGCAGGTACTGCGGCTGTAATTTCACCTATTGCTACTTTTGGATTCCAGAACAAGGATTATGATCTGCCAGAATTAAAAGATAGTTATGCCTCCTTGTTAAAGAAACGCATTACAGATATACAATACAATAAGGCCGAAGATAAATTTGGTTGGAGATATCAAGTGGAGGTATAATAATTATATACCATTTTCATTATGACAAGGCCCCTCTTCTTTAAAGGATGAGGGGCCTTTTTTTTTAAACTCACAGATGAATTCTTTATTTTCTAAGGCTATTTTTTATCCAAAATATCAACTATATTGGGTTTAAAATAATTTGGCCCCTTTAGGACTTTCCCATCTTCCCTGTAAATTGGTTTGCCATCTTTCCCCAATTTACTCATATTACTTCTCTGAATTTCCTCAAAAACCTCTTCTATTTTGTATTGCATTCCGTGCTCCAGTATGGTCCCACACAATATATAAAGCATATCTCCAAGGGCATCAGCCACTTCTACCACATCATTATTGGTAGCAGCCTCTAAATATTCATTGTTCTCCTCATCCATTAAATTAAAGCGAAGTAAATTCTTATCCTTTCCCAAATCTGCCTTAATCTCTTTGGAAACACCCAACCCAAAAGAATTATGGAACAATTCTACCGCACTCAGTTTACTTTTCATAATTGTAATTATTTAAGTTAGATTTGCGTAAAAATAGAAATATGTTCAGTACCGGACAATTAATTTTTGCAGGTCTTTTTTTTGTCGCATTTGTAGTAATTACCATAATTGCCTATCAAAAAGACATGAAACTCCATAAAAAAAATTACAAAGGAGTTAAATGGGTAGGACTTTTCTTCACATTATTCATAATAATATTATTTCTTATTAAGTTTTTCCTTAAAAATTAACAAATTATATCGCTTCATAATAAAAAGCACAGCCACTAAGAACATTCTGAATTTTTACAGCGTAAAATATACGAAAAGGCGTAATTTTGCGTTTGGTAACTAAATCGTTTAGTTGTATGGTAACTTTTTTCAGTATTCTATTAGTTCTTATTGGTATAAACACATTGCTTTTTTTAGTTAGTTTTAACAGTAGTCCGAAAAAGAAAGAAAAGTCCGTCAAAAATATTTCAGAATCTACAACAGTAATCTTCCCCCTAGATTTAATTAACTCGAAATATAAAAAGGCAGTTTAAATCTAGTCTAAAAAGAAATATGTGCATCTTTGTATAAATACTACCTTATATAGTATTGATGACAATCCAATGCAAATTTTTAAGAACCTTATGGGTATGGTAATTTTTATTTACTTTATACAAGGAATAAAAATTAAAATGCAATGAAGCAATTTCTATTGGTCTTTTTAGGAGGGGGCTTAGGAAGTGGATTGCGCTTTCTATTAAGTAAATCCTTCAATAACACTTTTCACAATTTCTTTCTCGGAACATTTATTGTAAATATTATAGGATGCTTGCTGATTGGTTTTATCATCGGGCTTTCTTTTAAAAATAATTTACTTTCCTCAAATCAGACCTTATTATTAACCACTGGCTTCTGCGGTGGCTTCACTACTTTTTCAACCTTTGCCCTGGAACAACACTCTTTTTTAAAAACCGGCGATTTTATTTATTTCACCGGCTACACTCTTGCCAGTCTAATCATAGGAGTCCTTGCCGTGGCTGCCGGATTCTGGTTTTCCAAGTAACAATTTTCCATATACACGATTGTAAGTAATTCTTGTCATTTCCGTTTTTCTAGCGATTTTATGCAATTTCCTGCATTATCAATAGCAAAAAGCTGAAAAAGGCACGAATATTTCAGGTTTTCACCTAAACAAGTGTTAATTATATTAACATATTATCATAAATAACATTTTCGAATCACACTACCCTTAAAATATATGGGTAGTTTTTATTTAATATGTAATTATGAAGCATATACCCCCTAAAAAATAGGGGGGTATCATTTTAATATATATTTTTGCCTCATAAATAATAAATCAATTATGAAAAAAATCGAGGCAATTATTAGGAAGTCAAAATTTGATGACGTAAAAAAAGCGTTACATCTAATCGAAGTAAACTTTTTTAGTTACTGGGACGTAACTGGTGTCGGCAATGAAAAAGAAGGTCATGTCTATAGAGGCATTTCCTATAGTACATCCGACATTCAACGCAGGTATCTTTCCATTGTGATATCGGATGAGTTCTTAGAACGTACCGTTAATACGATTCTGGAAACCGCATATTCTGGTAATGTAGGTGACGGTAAAATTTTCGTTTCGGAAGTTTTAGAAGCCTATCGCATCAGAACAAAAGAAAGCGGAAAAGCAGGAATCAACTAAAAAAATTAAGAACCAACAAACAATTAACAACATGGACGTAGGATTATTTACAGCAAATAACGTTTGGATGATGATATGTACGGCTCTCGTATTCTTCATGCATTTAGGATTTTCACTTTTGGAAATCGGACTAACCAGACAAAAAAACACAATCAATATTTTATTTAAGAACGTATTCATTATATGTATAGGGTTACTCCTTTACTATATAGGCGGCTTTAACCTAATGTATCCTGGTGATTTCAACGGTTTTCTAGGTTTTGCAGGATTTGGTATAGAAGCTCCAATCCTAGCTGACGGAAGTTTAGACCTAAGCTATAATGAAGGGTATACGTATTGGACAGATTTTCTTTTTCAGGCGATGTTTGCCGCAACAGCGGCTACTATAGTTTCTGGAGCAGTAGCAGAACGTATTAAACTTGGTGGTTTTATGATATTCACCGTTATCTATGTAGGATTGGTTTATCCTATAGTAGGATCTTGGCAATGGGGCGGTGGATTCTTGTCCACACTTGGCGGTGATGCTGGTGGTTTCCATGATTTTGCAGGATCTACATTGGTTCACTCCGTTGGAGGATGGGCAGCTTTGATCGCTATCTATATATTAGGACCTAGAATTGGTAAGTTCGGCGAAGATGGAAAACCAAATGCGATTCCTGGCCACAACATACCTTTGGCAGCAGCAGGCGTTCTTATTCTTTGGTTGGGATGGTTTGGATTTAATGGTGGATCAGTTTTATCCGCAGATCCAGCAGGTACTTCAATAGTATTGGTTACAACTTGCTTAGCAGCAGCTGCAGGTGGTATCGGGGCTTTTATTTTCTCAACAATTCTTTACAAGAACTATGACCTTACCATGATGTTAAATGGTATCTTGGGTGGTTTGGTAGGAATAACTGCCGGAGCGGATTTAATGTCTCCTATGGAAGCCATTATTATTGGTCTATTGGCCGGGGTAATTATTGTCCTTGGTGTTGCATTGGTAGACAAATTAAAATTGGATGACCCTGTTGGAGCCGTTGCGGTGCATCTTATTTGTGGTATCTGGGGTACTTTAGCAGTAGGTATCTTCGGAGTTAAGGCCGGTCTATCCCAACTTTTATACCAATTAACAGGAGTAGCCGCTACTGGCGTATTCTGCTGCCTTACAGCATTTATCATCCTCTATACAATTAAGAAAACTTCAGGAATCAGAGTTTCCAAAGATGAAGAATTGGAAGGCCTAGATTTACATGAGCACGGAATGGATGCTTATGCCGATTTCAGGATGAACCAACACTAATAACACCTAAAAGGTAACGGAGCGTTTTGCAGAACGCTCCGTTAATAACCTTTTCAATATAGCAACTCAATATATAATTAACATCCTGATATAGGATACAAACCATTGAATTATGAAAACGATTATTTACACAAAATACGTAAAAAATTTACTATTACTTGCATTTGTTCTTGCTTCAACAGTAACCTTCGCTCAAGAGGAGGAAAAAGAAGATAAAAAATTCACGATTAGTGGTAGTGTGGATGCTTATTACAGGACAAACCTAAATGGTGACAACGGTTTTGACGAGACTTCGGGTGCCCCCAATGCGGCTCCTGGATCTTCTTTTGCCAATCTACCAGGTTTTGCATTGGGTATGGCCAATGTAATAGCCGGTTACGAAGGCGAGGATGTAGGATTTGTTGCCGATCTTGTTTTTGGACCTAGAGGAACCGATGCCATTTTTGCCTCACCATTGTATTCCGCTACCGGAAACATTGTAAACCAGTTATATGTATACTGGAATGTAAGTGAATCTGTAAAATTGACCTTTGGAAATTTCAATACCTTTTTAGGTTATGAAGTAATTTCTCCTGTAGCTAACTTTAACTATAGCACTTCTTACTTATTTTCATACGGTCCTTTTTCCCATACAGGCTTAAAAGCAGACTTTACCTTATCTGATGACTTTAGCTTAATGTTGGCCATCATGAATCCTACGGATCAAACCGAATTGAATCCCACCGAAAAATATGCTTTTGGTGCTCAATTAGGCTATAGCGGACAATTCTTAAACTTCCTAGCCGATGACGGGGCATTTGAGATTGACTTTACAGGTGGGTTTGACCTATCGGATGAATTCTTCTTGGGACTCAATGCAGCCATTTACGATAATGATGATATTGGTTTCGCCGGAGTAGCTCTTTATCCACAATACGCTACTTCTGAGAACTTCACCCTAGGGTTAAGAGGTGAATATTTCACTGAAACAGGAGACTATGGTGCAATTGGAACAGGTGTTGAAGATTCCAGTGTTTTTGCAGTAACACTTACTGGAAGTGCTACAATAGGAAATTTAATAATCAAACCAGAATTGCGATTGGATAGCGCATCGGATGATTCCTTTAGCTTTCTAGATACTGATTTGGCTCCACAAAAGAGTTTATCTTCATTTGTTCTTGCCGCAGTGTATTCTTTCTAAAAAAAATTGAGTTTATTATTTATAGCCCAGCAATATAATTGCTGGGCTTTTATATTTTTATCACTTTTTAAATGCCTTCACTCCTGCTAAAATCTCCAGATTCAGTCTATTTTGTTTGGGCACCAATGGACAGGAATATTTTGGGTTATATGCGCAATAAGGGTTATAAGCCTTGTTAAAATCGAGAATAATGGTTTCACCGTCAGGAATGGATAAGTCCAGATATCTACCGCCACCATAGGTTTCCTCCCCATTGGTAAGGTCGGCAAAGGGCAAGAATAAATAATCTGTATACTTCTCCTGCTGCATTAATTCCTGATTTTGATATACTTCCAGCTTATGGGAGCGGCCTTTAAGAGTAAAAGTCACTACCCCATATACAACCTCCTCCGTCTGTCTTTCTGTTGTCGTAGGCATTAGAAAAGGTAAGGCCCCAGGCGTTCTGATAAAATTTGCAATTACCCTATAAGTAGTGTCCGGTTTATAGAAATCCAAGGTAGTAAAATCCTTTCTAAACCTATCCGGTAAGGGGGACGTTTCAGGATCTTTGAATTCCGCATTCATTTTATTTTGAAATTGCACAATTTCCTCCAGAGCATCGGTGTCTAGTGACGCGATTTTCTTTTGCTCCTGATCGTGATATCTTTTCTCCTTACAACCCCATGTTAATATCACTAAAATCAAAAATAACTGCTTCATTTTCCTGCTTTTGGCATAAAAATACAACATCCCTATTTCTGAATAAAAAAATTCTTAAAATCTAACGGTTGGCAAGACGGATTCGCAGTGCAAATTCTTATACAAAATCCAGGAAAACAAGAATTTTTTTATTCTCCAATAACCAATTAGAGAAGATGGACATTGAATAATACCAAGGATTGCAACAGCATGATAATTCACAAGAGGCACCTATCTCTCCTCAATGACATCGTAACGGGCATCTTTTAAATATTTTGCCACAATCTCATTGAATTCTGGCGTTATACGCAGCAGGGCGGTACCTTCCAAACTATATAATTCTGCTTTATCGGTATACCCGTTTTTCAATAATTCCTCCAAATAAAACAGTGAGGTTCCATAGTCTTCCATATTGGCACTGTTAGCTATTATCTTCAAGTAATAACTATAATCATCAGGATCCGTAACTGTCTTTAGCATCCAAAGTAGACTCAAGACCTCTTGGTCTACCTGACCCCCTCCTTGAACAATATCCATATTATCCTCGATTAATGCATTTACATACCCCAAAAGTCGTTTTCCCATTTCCCGTTCGGCCGCAATTTTACTTTTATCATACCTTTTTAACTCCCCCATTTGGTATATCCACCAACCCAAGTTATTGTAATTATAGGTAGCCAAATCCTCCTCCAAATAATAAACATAATCTTCCTTTATAAAAGACTCCTTCAACAAGGTATTATTTTCATTACGGGTCATAGTCTTGAAAACTTTGTCTTTTTTCAATTCACGTTTTATTTTTTTTAAGGAATCTGTGTCCTTGAACGCTCTATATACAGACATAACTTCCTCCAATAAGTTATTAGCTTCAATTAAGCCTTTGGAATTAATTAAACGATCTATTTCCTTCAGATTTTGAGTAAAAGTACTATTTACATAAGCTTCATCTTTCACAATTTTTCCCTTAGCCATTGCAGATAAAGTGAAAATTTCCAGAGCTTTTTCCAGATATTGGGCTTGGGGCCATTCATGACCCCCGTTAAATACTATTAATTGATTTGGAAATTTCAATTTACTCAATAGCGATTTTCCTATCAACATTTCGGGATATGCATAATCTTCCTTGCCTACGATTCCTATGAACTGAAATAAATTATTAACATCCAATATCTCTAAATTAGGATATACTGCACCACTGGATATTACCCCAGCTATACCTTTTACAAAAATGGGTAAAACAGATGCAAATCTGGCCCCACTATCAAATCCGGCACTATAGGTCCTGTCCTTTTGGATAGGTAATAGCGTTATAATTTCATTGAACATTCTCCCCGTTATCAAAATATTTTGGGAGGTGGTCAAAGAGTCGTTAACATTGTTTGAGGCCGCTAGGATATACCCTTGGTTTTCAGCCGCATCCTTGAACATACGAATGGCCTGTTTACCCCTGCCCGCCATATCAAAAACAAAAAGGATGGGCCAATTCTTGTCCATTTCAAAACTAGTAGGAAGGTATAGTGAAAAACTTTCCGATATTGAATCCTTTACTATGATCGAATCGATTACGATACCTTTCTTCAAGGTTATCTGCGAATTACCAAAAAAAACCGCCCCAAGGAACAGAAATAATATAAATTTCTTCATAGACTTATTGTCATCAAATATCTAGCCAAATTAATACTCCTTTCCTTCATTCTAAGATATCTCAGAGATTCGGAAAACTATAGTTTAAGCAAAGTTAAACACGGCCAACTTTTTAACTAGCCCTTTATAATACATTAAATTAAATAATAAATACATTAGCACCAAAGAGGTTAACCTCTTTTAATTGAAAATTCCGTTTGCAAAATCAATTTAACATCGCACTTATACCTCCCTCTTTCTAATGGGAGCGTTAGAAACTACATCCGACAAGATAATATGGGTACGGGTCTCTCCATATTGTATAAGCTTATCTATAAATTTTTCTAAATGAAATTGATCCTTTAGGACCACCAACATAATAATATTTTCATTTCCTGTAATCCGATAACAATTAACGACTTCCTCATAGGTGTTTACAATTTCTAAAAATGGTCGTAATTTTCCCATAAAGGCACGCAACGTAATTATAGCTTTTAATTGATATCCCGTATGGGAATGGGACACCACAGCTTTATACCCTGTAATAACACCCAAATCCTCCATTTTTTTCACCCTTTCTGCAACCGCAGGAGGAGTTAACCCTACTTTCCTGCCAATATTCGCAAAAGATTCCCGGGCATTTTCCTGTAGCAATTTTAAAATCTTCCAATTAAGGACATCAATCTTTGTATTCAACACGTAAATGATTAAAATTATTAACTTTCAATAGCTAATGTACAATTTTACCTTATTATATAAACTAATATTCCTTAATTTCTACGTAATTTTATATATCAAAAGTTGCCATAAAAAATGCCCTATAAAAACTTAAGTACGATTCCTATTTATCGCAAATCCTTGGATCTTTTACAGATGAGCAGGGAAATTGCATCGTACCTATCTTACAATAAGGATTTGCTAAAGCTTTATCAATCCAACAGCCTACGGGATATTATGGTAGATTCCCTTTTAACGGATTCCATTTTAATTCCTCAACAAATAGCAGCAGCGGAGCGCTCTGAATGTCACGCAGCTAGAATGAGAAGTGCCACCTTCATCAATGTTATAATTAGAAACATAAACTCTTATTGTACCGGTTTAGAAAAAGATGGCGTCAAAGAAAAGGAATACTTAAACCTTCTTAGAAGCGAAATAAAAAGTTTCAGAAGAATGTACAAAGTTTGGAGACGATCCATTCGGAGTTAGGGTTATTAGTACTACAACCTCCTAATTACCTATAAATTAAGGATGTTTCGGAAACTGAAAGCAATTAGTGGAACTAATTGAATCTTAAGGTAGTCTAAGTGCTTTATCTACATTACATATTCCTCCTATACTGCCCTCCTACTCCAAATAATGCTTTGGTAATTTGTCCTAAGGAACAGAACTTTGTAACCTCCATTAGTCTTTCAAAAATATTATCACCTTTAATGACTGCCAACTTCAAATCCTCTAATTGTTGCCTTGCCGAATCGCCCATTCTAGTGTGTAATTTTTCCAATGTATCAATTTGAGCCTGTTTTTCAGCCTCTGTGGCCCGGATAACCTCTGCCGGCAAAATTGTAGGTGAACCTTTGGAGTTTAAAAACGTATTGACCCCAATAATAGGTAAGTCCCCATTGTGCTTTAGCGTTTCATAATATAGGCTCTCCTCCTGAATCTTAGACCTCTGATACATTGTTTCCATGGCCCCAAGAACTCCCCCACGTTCCGTAATACGGTCAAATTCCAACAATACGGCCTCCTCTACCAAGTCTGTCAATTCTTCTATTATAAATGACCCCTGTAATGGATTTTCATTTTTAGTGAGGCCCAATTCCTTGTTTATTATTAATTGAATGGCCATGGCCCTACGAACCGACTCCTCTGTGGGGGTGGTTATTGCCTCATCATAAGCGTTGGTATGTAAAGAATTACAATTATCATAGATAGCGTAGAGCGCTTGTAAAGTAGTTCGGATGTCGTTAAAATCAATTTCCTGGGCATGCAAGCTGCGGCCCGAAGTTTGAATATGATACTTTAACATCTGTGCCCTTGGACCGGCATCGTATTTAAAATTCATAGCTTTTGCCCAAATCCTACGGGCAACCCTCCCTATCACCGCATATTCGGGATCAGTCCCATTGGAAAAGAAAAAAGACAGATTAGGACCAAATTTATTGATATCCATCCCACGGCTTAAATAATACTCCACATAAGTAAAACCGTTAGAAAGCGTAAAGGCTAATTGAGTAATAGGGTTGGCTCCTGCCTCTGCAATGTGATAACCTGAAATAGAAACCGAATAAAAATTACGGACGTCGTTCTTTATAAAGTAATCCTGAACATCACCCATTAGACGCAGGGCAAATTCCGTAGAAAAAATACAGGTATTTTGAGCCTGATCCTCCTTTAAGATATCTGCTTGCACAGTACCCCTTACCTTATTCAGTGTTTTCTTTTTAATTTCCGCATATACATCACTGGGCAAGATTTGATCTCCAGTAATTCCTAAAAGCATTAGCCCTAGACCATTATTGCCCTCGGGCAGCCCACCTATATATTTAGGTCTCATCAGGCCCTGGCCCTTATAAATTGTCGCTATTTTATTTTCAACCTCTTTTTCCAATCCATTTTTAATAATATACTTCTCACAATTTTGATCAATAGCTGCATTCAAAAAATACCCCAACAACATAGGTGCAGGACCATTAATGGTCATACTCACAGAGGTTGTGGGACTACACAGATCGAAACCGGAATACAATTTCTTCGCGTCGTCCAAACAACAAACAGAAACGCCCGCATTGCCTATTTTGCCATAGATATCCGGCCTGTTATCAGGATCATGGCCATAAAGGGTTACCGAATCAAAGGCTGTTGATAATCGCTTGGCCGATAACCCCAAGCTAACATAATGGAATCGCCTATTTGTACGTTCCGGACCACCCTCTCCGGCAAACATCCGGGCTGGATCTTCCTCTGTTCGCTTAAATGGATAAAGTCCAGCAGTATAAGGAAACTCACCTGGCGTGTTTTCCTGAAGAATCCAGCTTAGAATGTCTCCCCAAGCCTGATATTTTGGAAGCGCTATTTTAGGAATTTTCGTGTGGGCTAAGGATTTTGTATGTGTTTCAATTTTAATTTCCTTTCCCCTTACGTTGAATTTGAAGACTGGCAATCCGTACTGTTGAACCCTGTTTTCCCAATTCAAGATAAGTTCCCAGTTATTGCGATCCAAATTCATTTTTATATGGTCGAATTCCTTCGACAATAGCTCCAATAACAGTTTTTTATCCTCAGGCACGGACAACTTTAGTATTCCGTCGATATCTAACCCGCTTTTCTTCAGAAATGAATTAAAATCTATATTGGTGTCTACTCCAGAAATAGATTTAATAGTAATAAAAATACCATATAATCTTTGGGCCAGGTCCGCTTGAGAACGGGCCCTTTTATCAAAAGACCTATTGTTTTCGGCTATTTCCGATAGGTAACGAGTTCGGGAAGGAGGTATTATAAAAATCTTTTGTGCATCGGTAATGGTAATTTCGAATTGAGAATTGAAAGCCGTTCCGGTTTTTGTAACCAACTTGTCCATGACCGACTTATACAAACGATTCATTCCTGGATCATTAAACTGTGAGGCCACGGTACCGAAAATAGGTAGCTCATCTGGATCAGCCTCCCAAAGTCCATGATTACGCACATATTGTTTTTTCACATCCCGAAGTGCATCAAGAGCCCCTCTTTTATCGAACTTGTTAATGGCCACTATATCTGCAAAATCCAACATATCTATTTTCTCCAACTGTGTTGCCGCACCAAATTCGGGCGTCATGACGTAGAGAGAAACATCACAGTGTTCTATTATCTCGGTATCCGATTGTCCTATTCCCGAAGTTTCCAAAATAATTAAGTCGAATTCCGCAGCTTTTAGTACTTGAATTGCCTCATCAACATGTTGGGATAACGCCAAATTGGATTGCCGGGTAGCCAATGAACGCATATAGACTCGGGAATCGTTAATAGCATTCATGCGAATACGATCTCCCAACAAGGCACCACCGGTTTTTCTTTTTGAGGGGTCCACGGAAATTATTCCAATAGATTTACTTTGAAAGTCCACTAAAAACCTTCGGACCAATTCATCTACCAAACTAGACTTCCCAGCACCTCCCGTTCCTGTAACTCCAAGTACCGGCACGGTACTTTTAGAGCGTGTTAAACCCGAAAATATCTTTGTAAATTCCTCGTGCCTGTTTTCGGCCAAAGTTATGAGCCTAGCTATGGCATTCGCATTCCTTTCTTTTAAATATTGACCAATTTTTTTACCCTTAGGCTCTTTGAAAGATGGAATAGGAAAATCGCTTTGCCGGACCAGATCATTGATCATACCCTGCAGCCCCATAGTCCTACCTGCATCTGGGGAATATATTCGGGTTACGCCGTAATCCATTAAATCCTTAATTTCCTCGGGCAAGATTACCCCTCCACCCCCACCAAAAATTTTAATGTGGCCTGCACCCCTCTCCAATAAAAGGTCGTACATATATTTAAAATACTCATTATGCCCTCCCTGATATGAAGTTATGGCTATGGCATTCACATCTTCCTGAATGGCACATTCCACAACCTCCCATACACTTCGATCATGACCTAAATGAATAACTTCCACCCCTGTGGACTGAATAATGCGTCGCATCATATTAATAGCAGCATCATGACCATCAAAAAGGGATGCAGCGGTGACGATACGAACCTTATTTTTTGGAATATACGGGAGCTGCTGCTTCATATTAACAATACTATTACACTTTAATTGATCTCATTAAAATCACCTATTGCGGAGTAGTTCCGCACTGCTGTTATTGGAGATATTGAAATACCTAGGTTTCCACATTTTAAAAGTCAAATAAAAGACAATTATTTGGGTGCAATTTAGCGAAATCGCAAAATATACAGTCATAAAATTAGAATATTATAAAAATAGTCCCTAGTAAGAGTACTTCATTCCTAAAATCCTAATTTTACAGCTTAAAACAAGTATACTTTGAAGACAACCATCCTCATTAATTGCCCAGACCAATCTGGAATAATAAGTACCGTAACTGGATTTATACATAAAAAAGGCGGCAATATAATTTACATTGATCAACACGTAGATAAAGAAGCTGGTGTGTTTTTCATGAGACTGGAAAGTGATTTTGAAAAGAACATTCCGGCAGTGAAGAATTTGAAACAAGAATTTGAAAGCGAATTGGCCCAACCCTACCAAATGGAGTGGAGTTTGCATTTGGGATCCTTTAAACCAAAAATGGCCCTATTCGTTTCTAAATACAATCATTGTTTATATGATTTATTAAGCAGATACAATATAGGCGAATTGGAGGTTGAGATACCCTTTATCCTTAGCAATCACAGTGAATTAGAATATGTAGCCAAACAATTCGAAATTCCTTTTTTCCATATTCCGATAACAAAAAGCACAAAAAGTGAAGCGGAAAACCGTCAATTGGCCCTTTTAAAGGAGTACCAAATAGATTTTATTGTATTGGCCCGATATATGCAAATAGTGAGTGGCAAAGTCATTGACCAGTATCCCAATAAAATTATTAACATACACCATTCGTTTCTTCCTGCATTCGCTGGCGCTAAGCCTTACCACGCTGCCTTTGAAAGAGGGGTTAAAATTATTGGGGCCACAAGCCATTATGTTACCGAGGAACTGGATGCTGGTCCTATAATAGAGCAGGATGTTACTACTGTAACCCACGCACATAGCATTAGTGACTTTATAACCAAGGGGCGAGATTTGGAGAAAATTGTTCTTTCCAGAGCCGTAAAACTTCATATTAGAAGAAAAACCATGGTCTATAATAACAAGACGGTAATTTTCTCGTAATCCATGTACTAAATCCCAATAGCTTAAGTTATAGTAATAACATTAAAATTTAGAAATGAAAAAAATATTATTAGCCGTAATCCTATTCCAATTTTTAGGTTGTTCAGAATTACAACAGGTGGTGAATCAATTACCACAAGGAGGCGCCATCGGCAATGACGAAATTGCAAATGGACTTAGAGAGGCCCTTACTATGGGCATTGATAAACAAGTAAGTAAACTAACCCAAACCGATGGGTTTTTAAATAACGAACTTGTAAAAATTATACTCCCGGAGGAACTGCAAAAAGTAGACAAGACCCTAAGGGATATAGGTTTGTCCAATTTAGCCGATGAAGGACTTAAAATTCTGAACAGGGCAGCTGAGGATGCCGTTAAAGAAGCAACTCCCATATTTGTGAACGCCGTTAAAGGAATCAACTTTAACGACGCTAAAAATATTCTATTGGGATCGGACAATGCAGCTACTGTCTACCTTACCAATACTACACAAACAGAACTCTACAATAAGTTTAATCCAGTTATTAAAACTTCCTTTGAAAAAGTGGGGGCAGATAAAATATGGAATAATCTTATCACGAGATACAACAACATACCCCTTACCAATAATGTAAATCCGGACCTAACGGATTATGTTACCCAAGAAGCTTTGAAAGGTGTATTTACGATGATTGCCGTGGAAGAAAAAGAAATTAGAACCAAGGTATCTTCTAGAACCACAACTGTATTAAAAAAGGTTTTTGCCATGCAGGATTAAAGGTTTAAAATTTATATGAAATTTGCACAATAAATCTAATTTCTATCCGTTACAATTACAAGTATACGCTACAGCCTATTAATTGCCAAAATGGCAATACAACTATAAAATAAAAGTTTGAGTTAGTATTTTTTGAGTTAGTTAGTTTAAAACCGGTGGGAGCACCGGTTTTTTTTATGACCTAGTGTTAATTTATTATCACGAAGTATTGCTATAATTGCGACCGTTAAGATGGACCCAATTTCATAAAATATCCTGAGAAAGGTCTATGGACTATTTCACTAATAGATATTCTATTACCGTATCATTAAAAAATTGTGGTTGCTCTACATTCACCACATGCCCACAGTTTTGGACTACAATCAACTCTGAACTTTTATGATCCTGAACAATTTGTTTAATGGTAGGTAAAAACAAATAATCCTCGGCACCCATCACATAGAGTGTTGGGATTTTAATATCAACCGTTCTGAAAAAATGGAGTAAAGGATTAATTTCCGATGTTAATTTAAACCAGCGTATGAATTCCTTTTGGTATAATTTCTTGGCTTCTCTAACAAAAAGCAAACGGGACTCCTTATGATTCTTATTTGGCATAATCACAAATGCAAAAAATTTATACAGCCATAAATAAGGAACTATTGATTTTAATATAACACCGAGCTTCATCAATATCTGGGACCTTAGATTCAATTTCATAATAGCCCCGCCCATAATCATGCTTTCCACCCTATGTGGATGCTTTTCGGCCAAATTTCGAATTAGAATGGTACCCAGAGAAATCCCTATAAAATGAGATCTTTCAATTTTTTCGTAATTGATAACCTCCAATATATCCTCGGTTATATTATCAAATGTATACTTATCCTTAAAGGCGTCCTTAAGATTAGGCTTGGAGTTTCCATGCCCCCTAAGATCTAAAAGAAGTACATTAAAATGTTTTTTAAATTCCCTGAGCTGCTTATACCAAATAGTGGAGCTACCTCCCGCACCGTGTACAAAAGTCACCCATTTAATGGAAGTATTATGAATATGTGTATTATAACTGATCAATATGCATTTTTTATAAAAGTAGCATTAAATATAATAGCCGTGATAAGGTTCAAAAATATCAAATTATACCACTGACATTACCGCTAGGTTAAAAAATAGATAAATTACCTGATTATTAGACCAATACCCCCTAACAGAGTCTGTTTGAACCTTGTTTCTATTTATATTTGTTAAAAAAATATTTATGGAAAATCAATATTGCAAAGTCGGCTCAGTTACACCTATGGAGAACGGTACCCATGAAATTAACTTATTGGAGTACCAGTATCAAAATTTCATGGATAAGGCTTCAAGTATTAAACATTCAGATTTAAAACTTGCTGAGTTTTTTGAATTGAAAGCCATGAAAATCCAAAAAATAATCCAAAACTTGGTTCAATAAAAGCTTTAGCGTTTTTTTAGCTCCAAACTCATTTCCAATTGCAGTTCTCTAGCCTTTTCAGCCGATACCTGCGCAAAATCTTTTTGGTCCGAGGCGTAAATAATTCCTCTTGAGGAATTCACCAAAAGTCCCACATTATCGTTCATACCATATTTACAGACTTCGGATAAACTGCCGCCCTGTGCCCCTACCCCTGGTACCAGCAAAAAACTCTCAGGGACAATTTTTCTTATTTCAGTCAAAAAAGTAGCTTTTGTTGCTCCTACGACATACATTAAATTTCCTGAATTTGCATAGGTTTTTGAAATTTCCAAAACCTCCTTATACAGCTCCTGACCCTCTACTATCTTCGTCTGAAAATCAAATGCCCCCATATTGGAAGTAAGTGCCAATAGTATAGTATGCTTATCCTTAAAAGTTAAAAACGGCTCCACAGAATCTCTTCCCATATATGGTGCAATGGTAATCGAGTCAAAGCCCAGATCTTCAAAAAATGCCTTGGCATATCTCGAGGAAGTATTGCCTATATCGCCGCGTTTGGCATCCGCAATAGTAAATATTTCAGGATAATTGCTATTTAAATAGTTAATCGTTTTTTCCAAAGCCTGCCAACCTTTTATTCCGTATGCCTCATAAAAGGCAATATTGGGTTTGTAGGCAACACACAAATGGTGTGTGGCATCTATAATGCCCTTATTAAATGCAAAAATGGGATCATTCTCATTTAGTAAGTGCTTTGGAATTTTATCCAAGTCTGTATCCAATCCTATACAAAGAAAGGATTCCTTTTTTCGGATCTGTTCAACTAAAAACTGAGTGGTCATAGGAATTAAAAAATCTCAGAGGCTTCTTTTAATTTCTCCGTATTCTCGACTAAACTTAGTTCGTCTATGATACGTTGAATATCCCCATTAATAATGTTTTGCAAGTCATAAAGAGTTAAACCGATTCTATGGTCGGTTACCCTGCCTTGTGGATAATTATAGGTTCTAATTTTAGCGGAACGGTCACCACTGCTCACTTGGGAATTTCTCTTGGCAGAATCTTCCTCCTGCTTTTTTGCCAGTTCCATATCATACAAACGCGAGCGCAACACCTTGAATGCCTTTTCCTTGTTTTTGTGCTGTGATTTCTGATCTTGGCACTGGGCCACCAAGCCTGTAGGTAAGTGGGTTAAACGTACGGCGCTATAAGTTGTGTTCACCGATTGACCTCCAGGTCCAGAGGAACAGAAAAAATCTATTCGAACCTCCTTGGGGTCGATCTGTACATCAAAGTCTTCCGCCTCAGGAAGCACCATTACGGTAGCGGCACTGGTATGCACCCTACCTTGTGTTTCAGTTTGTGGAACGCGTTGAACACGATGTACTCCAGCTTCAAACTTAAGGGTGCCATAAACATCCTCGCCCGTAACCTCGAACTGGATTTCCTTATAGCCCCCACTGGTACCTTCACTTAGGTCAATAACATTCGTTTTCCATCCCTTGGATTCACAATATTTGGTATACATTCTAAAAAGGTCACCGGCAAAAATACTTGCTTCGTCACCTCCTGTACCTGCCCGTACCTCAACCACTACGTTTTTGGAATCTTCCAGATCCCTTGGTATCAGCATAAATTTAATTTCATCCTCCAATTTGGGCAATTTTGCCTTGGCCTCTTCCAACTGCATTTTAGCCATATCTACCATTTCGGGATCACTACCATCGGACAAAATCTCCTCTGCTTCGGAAATATTATTGGTGAACTCCAAATAAAGAGTTCTCTTATCCACTAGCCGTTTTAAATCCTTATATTCCTTGTTTAGCGCCACATAACGCTTCTGGTCGGCGATAATTCCTGGCTGAATTATAAGGTCCGAAACCTCATCGAAACGTTGCTTTACTATGTTTAATTTATCTATCATATACAATCTACACTTGGATTGCGAATTTACGATAAATTTGTACATTTAAGCATATCCTAATAATAGATGAATTCAATTTTCAAGTTTAGAACCTATCAATTAGGTTTTCTCTTTGCCAAGCCGTATCTATGGATATCCTTTCTTATTACCCTTTTTATGCTGTTTAGCGGTAGGGCTATCTTTAATATGCCCCATCTAAACACCATGATCCTGACCTCCAAAATATTATTCTACTTAGGCCTTTTTCTATTTTATTTTGAAATTGGCCTCAGAAAACGTTTGACGTTTTATCAAAATTTTGGCATCTCAAAAACCGTCCTTTTTGTCTTGGCACTATTGTTCGACACTATCATTACCTTCACAATTGTAAACCTCATCCTTGTATTTTGATATTGGAAATAGACAGTGTTGACCTGGAGTTTGATGGCAAAAAGATCCTATACGGAATTTACATAAAGTCGGAAATTGGAAAAGTCACCGGAATCCTTGGACGAAATGGAAGTGGAAAAACATGTTTATTGAGAATTTTGTTCGGAGATTTACAACCAAAATACAAGAACATTCGCAGTAATGAAAAATGCTTTTCAAAACCTTTGTACCAAACAAGTATAATTGGTTATCTGCCCCAATATCCACTTTTACCAAAGAATTTAAAGATCAATCTGGTATTTAAGTTATTTAATGTTTCGTGGGAGACCTTTATCTACCATTTTGAAAGTTTTAAAAAATACGGCAATACAAAAATCAAATATTTATCCTCTGGCGAGGTCAGGGTTATTGAAGCCTATTTAATACTTATGTCGGGGAAAAAAATAATACTTCTAGATGAGCCATTCTCCTTTATAGCACCACTATATGTGGAAAAATTTAAAGCTTTGATCAACGAAATAAAAAAGACCAGTATTATTATTTTAACCGATCACTTCTACAAGGATATCGTAGAGGTAAGTGACACTATATATCTACTTAAAAATGGCTGTTCAAAAAAAATAACAAGAAAAGAAGAACTGATTAGTGAAGGCTATTTGTATAAGGGTCTAATCGAATAAAATACCACTGCTTTTGTGCATCTTGTTATTACTATCCACAATAATCACCTCAGTTCCCTTTAATTGGTTTATCAAGGCCATTCCCGAATCAACCCCAAGTACAAAAATAGCCGTGGCCATAGCATCTGACCATTCAGCTGTTTTTGAAAAGACAGATACACTATTTATTCCAGTAGTAGGAAGTCCTGACCGCGGATCAATAATATGGGAATATTTTTTTCCTTCAAAGGAAATATATTTGTCATAGCTTTCTGAAGTAGCAACGGAAGATTCCAGGACAGGCAACCAAGAAAATATCTTATCCTTACTAAGTGGATTGGCAATACCGATCAACCACTTCTCCCCTGTTGCCTTGGTACCCCAAGATGTAAGATCTCCTGATGCATTAATAACTCCTGCACGTACTTGTTTTTCCACCATCAGTTCTTTGGCCTTATCAACAGCATAACCCTTGGCTATAGCCCCCAAGCCAATCTTCATCCCTTTCATTTTTAGGAATACCGTATGATTATCCTCATTGAGAACAATTTTACCATAACCTACCTTACTCACAGACTGCCTAATCTGATCATTGGTGGGCTTGTATTTCATAGTGCCATCAAATTTCCAAACTTTGTCCAACCCGGCAAATGAAATATCAAAAGCGCCATCGGTAATTTCTGAAATTTGATTTGCCCTTTCTATTAGCTTAAATAGTTCAACACTAACCTTAACCGGTTTTATGCCGGCATTTCTATTGATTTCTGAGGTTTCCGATTCCTCGTCCCAAGAAGACATCAGCTTTTCTATTCTTTTAATTTCAGATACGGCCTCTTCGATATTTATATATCCTATTTCCTCGTTATCGGCCACAATGGTAATATCAAATTTTTCCCCCATTAAGGTCACGGTTCGCTGTACCGTAACGAACTTTTGTACTTGGGCATGGCACATTAGCGCCATCCAAAATAAAATAAGAGAAAATAAGATCCTCACCTTAAACAAAGTTAAAGATTGAACTATTTTCCTTCTTAAAAATAGAAATTGAATTTCCATTGAAGAATTTTAGTTCATAAATAGGGGCCCAATAAAAATTAACTTTTTCCCTGATCAGAAATCCCATATCATTAATAGCTCGCATAATTCCATTATCTAAAAAAGGAAATATCCAAAAGGCATAAAATAAACGGATGTAGAACAATATTGGTGAAAAACTCATGAAAAAATGTAGGTTATAAATCAGATTTGACTATTCAAATACACGAAGGATCTGCCCGTTCAACTCCGTATTAAATATTTTTAGTTGCTTTGCTGGATTACTATCCACTTGATTTAAAGGTGTGCCGTCCAGTTCAAATCGTGACCCGTGTACATCACAGTGAAAAATACCTCCATTACTAGTCGTAAAACGCACTTGGTCATAAGATTCATGACTACAAACCTGACTAGCAGCCACAAAGTTACCATCCAAATCTTTAACGACCACCACCAAATTTTTTAAAATAAAACTGCCATTGTTCGTCAACTTGGCTCCCTCGGAAGAATTCAAATCAATAGTGAAGTCTACACCAGTCGGGACTTCCACAATATCGCCGTTGTCATTATCTTTAGAGCAACCATTTAAACATGGAAATGTGAGCGCAAATGCTGCACCCGTTCCTAAAGTCCTTAAAAACTGCTTTCTTTCCATAGCGTAATTTCTTTATAAAACAACGCTAAAAAAAAGGTATTCGTATACCCTAATACTCAAAGGTGCCGTACTCGCTTTCAATTGTGAGTTTTTTAACAGAATTAGCTTCCACTTTGCCAACAATTTGAGCTGACACGCCAAAGCTTTCCGAAATAGCAATAAGATCACTTGCAATAGATGGGTCAACATACAATTCCAACCTGTGGCCACAATTAAAAACTTGGTACATCTCCTTCCAATCTGTCCCGGATTGTTCCTGTATTAATTTAAACAATGGAGGGACCGGAAATAGGTTATCTTTTATAATATGGAGGTTTTCCACAAAATGAAGAATTTTGGTCTGCGCACCACCACTACAGTGTACCATTCCATGAATAGCACTCGAATCGTATTTCTTGAGTATTTTTTTGACTATTGGCGCATAGGTCCGGGTTGGCGACAAAACTAATTTCCCTGCATCCAAAGGAGCGTTAGGAACCTCATCCGTCAATTTCACATTCCCGGAATACACCAAATCCTCAGGCACTGCTGCATCATAGCTTTCAGGATATTTCTCTCCTAAGTATTTTGCAAAAACATCATGTCTGGCAGAGGTAAGACCGTTGCTTCCCATACCTCCGTTATATTGCTTTTCGTAACTGGCTTGTCCATAAGAAGACAATCCAACAATAACATCTCCCGCCTTAATATTGGCATTGTTGATTACTTCACTTCTTTTCAATCTTGCGGTCACCGTGGAATCCACAATTATGGTACGCACCAAATCCCCTACATCAGCTGTTTCCCCACCCGTAGACCTAATGGTAATTCCGTGTTTTTCCAAATCCGAGATCAACTCTTCCGTACCATTTATTATGGCAGAAATAACCTCTCCTGGGATTAAATTTTTATTTCTCCCTATGGTTGAGGACAACATAATGTTGTCCGTAGCCCCAACGCAAATTAGATCGTCCACATTCATGATCAAGGCATCCTGGGCTATTCCCTTCCAAACGGAGATGTCCCCAGTCTCTTTCCAATACATATAGGCTAGAGAAGATTTTGTACCTGCCCCATCGGCATGCATCACCAAACAGTAATCCTCATCATTGGTAAGGTAATCGGGTACAATTTTGCAAAAGGCCTGAGGAAACAAGCCCTTATCAATATTTTTTATGGCATTGTGCACGTCTTCTTTAGAAGCAGAAACTCCTCTTTGATCGTATCTTTTGCTGTTGGATGAGCTCATGAATAAAAGTTTGCGACAAAAATAGTGGAATCCATAAAAAAAGCCCACTAATTGTGGGCTTTTAATCCAATTATTTATAAACGTCCAAATTATTTAATGAACAACAGTTCCCTATATTTGGTTAGGGGCCAGTATTCATCTCCTACCAATTGCTCCAATTTATCGCAATGGTAGCGTATTTCATCAAAATAGGGTCGCACATTCTCACAATAGGCAAAGGCCTTCTTGTTTATATCCGACATATTGTTGGCTTTTTTTCTTTCGTCTACCATAGCATCGGTCTTAATTTTTATGGCACGGATATGTTCAGAAATTCGCTCCACAATATCCAATTGACTTTCGGACATTTTTTTATGGGCAGCACCATATATCTCCTTTAGGCCTACGACGTTTTTTATCAATTTATTCTGATATTCTACCGCAGCCGGAATTACATATCCATAAGCAAGCTCATTAAAAACCCTTCCTTCTATTTGAATATGAAGAATATATTCCTCCAATTCCACTTCTTGCCTTACCCTTACCTCTATTTCGCTCATGACGTTCATAGACTTGAACAATGCCAAGCTTTCCTTGGAGGTAAGTACCTGTAATGCCTGAGGTGTGTTTTTATTATTGCTCAACCCTCTGGATTTGGCTTCATTTTCCCATGCTGCACTATAACCATCGCCCTCGAACCTAATCCTTTTGGAGGTTTTAATATATTCCCTTAGAACATTAAAGATAGCCTCATCCTTTTTAAGTCCCTTCTTGTCCACCAATTGATCCACCTCTTTTTTAAAGGCAATAAGTTGTTTGGCCACAATGGTGTTCAGAACCGTCATTGGCTTAGCGCAATTGGATTTGGACCCTACACCTCGCATTTCAAATTTATTTCCAGTAAATGCAAATGGAGAGGTACGATTACGATCCGTATTGTCCAATAATATTTCAGGGATCTTACCGACCACGTTAAGCTTTAATTCCGTTTTTTCTTCCGGAGATAATTTTCCTTTGGTAACCCCTTCCAATTCATTTAGGACCTCATTTAATTGTTCGCCTATAAATATCGACATAATGGCAGGTGGTGCCTCGTTGGCACCCAACCTATGGTCGTTACTTGCGGAAGCTATGGAAGAACGCAATAATTCCTCATAATTATCTACGGCCTTTATAGTATTCACGAAAAAAGTCAGAAACTGCAAATTTTTCATTGGGGTGGACCCTGGACTAAGCAAATTAACACCGGTGTCTGTTGCCAAGGACCAATTGTTATGTTTCCCAGAACCGTTTATATCCTTAAAAGGTTTTTCGTGAAAAAGTACTTTAAAAAAGTGCTTATCAGCAATCTTTTCCATGACATCCATAAGCAAAAGATTGTGATCTACCGCCAAATTGGTTTCCTCAAAAATTGGTGCCAATTCAAACTGGTTCGGTGCTACTTCATTATGTCTTGTTTTTACAGGAATACCCAATTTGGTACATTCCATTTCCAAATCTTTCATGAAATTCAACACCCGATTTGGAATAACCCCGAAATAATGATCATCCAATTGCTGACCTTTTGCTGCAGAATGCCCTACCAATGTTCGGCCGGCCAAACTTATATCCGGGCGGGAAAATGCCAAGGATTTATCTATTAGGAAATATTCCTGTTCCCAACCCAAGGTAGCATAAACTTTGGTTACGTTTTTATCAAAGAACTTTGCAACGGCAGTAGCGGCCTCATCCATGGCGTTCAATGCCCTTAAGAGTGGCGCCTTGTTATCAAGGGCCTCACCGGTATAAGCCACAAAAACAGTTGGTATACAAAGGGTGCTACCATATAAAAATGCAGGAGATGTTGGATCCCATGCCGTATAGCCCCTGGCTTCAAAGGTGTTGCGAATTCCCCCATTGGGGAAACTGGATGCATCGGACTCTTGCTGAACCAATTGGCCACCTCCAAACTTCTCCATTACCCTACCCTCCGTTGAAAAGTCAAAAAAAGCATCGTGCTTTTCTGCAGTTGCTCCGGTGAGTGGCTGAAACCAATGCGTATAGTGGGTAGCCCCCATAGATATGGCCCAAGTCTTCATTCCTTCGGCCACCTGATCGGCTACTTTTCTATCTATTTTGGCACCGGACACTACAGCAGCCTTCACCCTGTCATACGCATCTTTGGTCAAGTATTGCAACATACGCTCCTCATTGAACACGTTCGCCCCAAAATATTCCGAACGCCTACCAGTTTCTTCAATTTCCAATTTACTCCTAGTATGACTGTTAGCTATAGCCTTAAACCTTTGATTTGACATAAATACATTTTTGACAAAAATAACAATTCATTAAAATAATCCACAAAAAATAATTATTTAATAATTTACCCCCTAATTTTTAGGGGGTTCAAAAAAAATAACATCGTTATAATCATTTAACCCGCTAAAAAATGGCGTATATGACGAAAATTATTATTTTTGTCTGCGTTAATAATAAAAATCAACAAGAAATATTATGAGCAAGTCTAAATTAGAATACATTTGGTTGGATGGGTACGAGCCCACACAGAACATGAGGAGTAAAACTAAGGTTGAGGAAAATTTCAGCGGTAAATTGGAAGATTGCCCAATCTGGTCCTTTGATGGAAGTTCAACCCGCCAGGCCGAAGGAGGATCTTCTGACTGTGTGTTAAAGCCAGTAGCCATTTATCCTGATCCACATCGCATCGATGGTTTTTTAGTAATGACCGAGGTTATGAATGCCGATGGTACTCCGCACATATCTAACGGTAGGGCTACAATTGAAGATGAAGACAACGACTTCTGGTTTGGATTTGAGCAAGAATATTTCATAATGGATACAAAAACAGAACTTCCGTTAGGATTTCCAAGAGGAGGATATCCAAAACCACAGGGTATGTACTACTGTTCTGTTGGTGGTCTAAATACCCATGGTCGTGATTTAGTCGAGGAGCATGCTGATGCATGTATTGATGCAGGACTAAACTTTGAGGGTATCAACCAAGAAGTAGCTTGTGGGCAATGGGAATTTCAATTGTTTGCAAAAGGTGCAAAAAAAGCCGGTGATGAAATTTGGATTGCCAGATATTTATTGGACAGATTAACTGAGCAACATGGTTACTATATTGAATACCACCCAAAACCTCTTGGTGACACCGATTGGAATGGTTCAGGTATGCACGCAAATTTCTCCAACACTACCTTGAGAACTTGTGGTTCTAGAGAAGTTTACGAAAAAATATGCGAAGCCTTCCGTCCAGTTGTTAAAGAGCACATTGCAGTTTACGGTGAGTTCAACGACCAACGTTTAACAGGAAAGCATGAAACAGCATCTATACATGACTTTAGTTATGGTATTTCTGACAGGGGAGCTTCAATTAGAATTCCGATCATTACAGTTCAAAAAGGCTGGAAAGGTTGGTTAGAAGATAGAAGACCAGCTTCTAACGGTGATCCGTACAAAATTGCAGGTAGAATCGTTAAAACGGTTAAATCCGTTAAAATATAAAGAGAATAAAAATAATTGTTGATTATTTTTACCGACCGTTCCTTTTGAAAAAGAGGGGCGGTTTTTTATTTCTCCCTATTTTACAATGGCACCTTCTTTAAGAAGTGGGGTATTCATCCAATAGTCATTGTAATTATCAGGTTTAACAATGGGCTGATCCTGGAATATAGGCCAATTTTTATCCATAAAAAGGCGGTCCTCCGGATATTGATTTATTGGTTTTTGTTGCTGAACAAAAAATTCCCTGAATTGCATTAGGGAATAAGTCTCCGAGTAATCCAACTTGTTGCCCTCCAAATCGATAATATTATCCATTACCACACTAAAATCTTCCTTTTTAATATCTGCAGGATCCGCATAAAAAATCTCCAAGGCCTGATCTCCAAGGTTCAACTTAGGATACAACGCTACGGTTACATTATCTTTAAGAACAATGTTCTCTATTTCAATGCTCTTACCTTTATAACTGATATTGTAATTTTTATCCTTGAGCACCTTGAAATGCAAGGGCTTCCTATTAAATATAATTTCAAATCGCTTGTTTTCAAAATTGATAACAACATCCTTGACGGTAAAAACCGGTAGCACTTTTACCTGAAATTTATTGCTGAAGGAAATATAACTGGGAAACATTTTGTCATCCTGCTTCTTATACTCCACTACAGTTCGGTAAAGTAACCTATCCTCTATTTTTTTACTGGTCTTACTTATTTTTCTAGTCCCCAACAAAGCATCATAGGTAGCGTATTCCAATTTATGGATTTCAAAGTTGTCCTGTGAAATATAAATCTTGCCCCGGACCATATACTTCCAATTATGCTTATATATGTCAATCACATACAATGATTTCCCGTCCAAATACGTATCTTTTTCCAGAGAAAAATCATGGTTTTTTAAAAAATCGGCATCCAAATGATCAACAAAGGAATAGGAAAAAGTGTTATAATTCCTGATGGCATCCATTATACGTAAAATAACAAACTCATTGCCACCATAGCTGTTCAAAAAGGCTTTAGGAATCGTCTTGGTCTTGTATTCACCATAGTCATATAGCCTTTCACTTAAAGAATCAATTGGAAAGTTCGTGTTTCTAAAATATTCGTATATCCTAGTATTGGAATCCTCATAATCAGAAGTCCCGAAACCCTTGTCGAACACCTCAACAATTGCCTCATTCAAATTGGTATATCCTCCTGATTTCCATTGGTAATCCCTGTAGTATCCTACATAGGACTGTGGATTAAAGGGATAATTCAACGGAATATTTTTGATCGAATGATCAATAATCTCCTCTGCAGAAGTGGGCTTATCATTCTTATTTCCAGCAATTCTTCCTTTTCCTCTTTTTTTGGAAGCCGCTAATGTAACCTCATCCAATTGGATAAGCATAGGTTTTAGATATATCCGATTGATTTTATCAGATAATAACTCGCCCATTACAATTTCCCTGGAATCATAACCCATAGAAGTGATTTCCAAAGTGTCATTAAGCTCCCTAAATTTAAGAGGGACCCTAAAACTACCGTCATTGTTGGAAATTACCCCCACAGCCCTATTCTTGACCCTAATACTCGCAAAGGATATAGGCTCTACTGTTTCCGCATCGATAAGCATTCCGCTTACAAATTCGCTTTGCTGGCTATAACCAACTGCATATGACAAAATTAAGAAAGCAATAAAGTTCCATTTTAAACTTCCCATAAGCCAAATTTGATACCGCCTTTTAGGTTATAGTTAAATATACAAATGCAATGTATACAGCAAGAAGTATTAATCCATCTCGCCAGCCTAACCTGAGTCCTCTTGGCAGAAACACCAAGGGAAGTATCATAAAAGACACCCCCAACATCCAAAAAATATCGTTAGTCAACAGACGTTGATCTACTAATTTGATTGGTGTAATCATTGCTGTAATTCCCAAAACCGCCAGAAGATTAAAAATATTGGACCCAATAAGATTTCCCAGAGAAATGGCTTTTTCCTTTTTAAGCACCGCAATTATGGAGGCCGCTAGTTCAGGTATACTAGTTCCAATAGACACTACGGTTACAGCGATTACACGCTCACTAACACCGTAAAAGGTAGCCAATCCCACGGCACCCTTTATCAATAATTCGGACCCACCCCAGAGCGCTAGACCACCAAGGCCTAAAAATAATACCGTTTTATACAACGGCAACGGAACATCATCCTCAGGTAATTCATCAACAACCGCAGTTTTCTGAAATCGCAATAAATATACCAGAAAGATGAAGAGTACTACCACCATTACAAGGCCCTCATATCTTTGAATTTCACCATCAAAATAAATAAACCCAAAAAATAATAATGAAGCCAGCATCATAACCGGCCAATCGGTAGTATAGAAGCTCTTTTTTACGTCTATACTACCCAAAATAACAGTTATTGCCAGTACCAAACCTAGATTGGCAATATTGGAACCCACAACGTTGCCTAGCGCCAAATCGGGAAAGCCGTCCAAAGCGGCATTGACACTTACAATAAGTTCTGGAGCAGAAGTTGCAAAGGAAACTACAGTCATCCCAATAACGATTTTCGGAATATTGAGCTTTAAGGATAAGGCAACTGCCGCTTTCAAAAGCCAATTTCCCCCAGCAATCAATAAAGCAAGTCCTAAAACAATATAAAGTAAATCTGGCATCAAAAGGTTTTCCCGCAAATATAACCAAGAATCTGACTTTTTTTTCTTCCAACCTTAGCTTTCAAGAAAATCATAGAAACAGAATTTAGCGGCCCCAAAGAACTATGGCCCCCAATGAAATGTATAAAAAATGGTCTTTTCCGAATTAAAACCTCCTTGCAATTCAAAAAAATTCATAATACATGCATTACTTGATTGCACTTTAGAACATTAAATAGCAATTTCAATTCAATAAAACAACTCACTACAAGGGGTTATATTATAATTTACAACTCAAGTGATTCTTTTGATTATAAAATTGTATTCAAATGTAATATTTCCGTCTTTAAGTTTTGGAAATCTACCTTTCTATTGTATATCTTGAATGGATAATCGATTATTATACAATTCGCTAACCATTAAAACATGACTTATGATTACACTAACCAAGATTCTGTTGTTTGTAATAATTTCAATAATTCTTTCGAAATAAGGAAAGGTTTTATATGCCTATATACATCATTAACGTCTCTGTACCGATATGGCAGGGACGCTATTATGCTGGAACATTGAATTCCCTCCCCGTTTTAGCTAAATTACGAATAACACAATTTGTTACTTTATTTTTCCTTACCTTAAGGAACCTCCTTTTTATAATACATACATTAGTTCACATATTGTAAAAAATAGATTCGTGGAATAATGGCATATATTATTAAATTGTATCTTTGCGCGCATGAATTTAGAAATTACAAAGGCAATTAAGACGTTACTGAACGTACCACAAAAAATTGTAATTATACCGCATAAAAACCCTGATGGTGATGCAATTGGCTCTACCTTAGGGCTATGGCATTATTTAAAGGATAAAGGCCAGGACGCTACCATCATAGTACCCAACGATTTTCCTAAATTCTTGAAATGGATGCCGGGAACCGAGCATATATTAAATTTCGAGAAAGACTCTTCAACGGCCAAGCTGCTCATTAACAATGCCTCGGTTATATTTACTTTAGATTTTAATCACTTGGGTAGGATTGGGCAATTGCAACCATTACTAGAAGGGGCGTCAGCAACATTTGTGATGATAGACCACCATCAAGAACCCGATGATTACGCTAAAATCACTTACTCTGATGTTAGTATGAGTTCCACTTGTGAAATGGTTTACAATGTAATCGAAGGCTTAAAGGACGTTGAGTGCATTACCCCGGAGCTTGCTATTTCATTATATACGGGTATCATGACCGATACCGGATCTTTTAAATATTCTTCCACCACTAGCCGCACCCATACTGTTGTTTCCAAATTAATTGAAAAAGGCGCAAAAAATACGGAGGCACACAACAAAGTATATGACACCAATACACCAAGTAGATTGCATCTACTTGGTTGTGCATTAAAAAACATGGTAATCTTAGAGGAGTTCAACACTGCATTTATCACCCTATCACAAGCAGAATTGGACGCCTACGAATATAAAAAAGGGGATACAGAAGGTTTTGTGAATTACGGCCTAACCTTGGAAGGAATAGTCTTCGCTGTCATTTTTATCGAAAACAAGGAAGAAGGAATTATTAAGATTTCTTTTAGGTCTGAAGGTGACTTTTCAGTCAATGAATTCGCCAGGGCCCATTTCAACGGAGGCGGACATACTAATGCCGCAGGGGGCCGAAGTGATATTTCTTTGGAAGATACCACAACCTTTTTTAAATCTCTGTTACCCAAGTACAAAGCCGATTTAAACTCATGAAGCAATTCTTATACATTTTCCTGATTACTGCCCTTGTTAGTTGTGGTGGCCCAGAACCCAGAAAACCGATTAAAGTTAAAACGGGAAGTATTATACGGAAATCCGTGGAACGCAATAAAGAGCTATTGGCCATGGAGGAAAAACAAATAATGGAAATTATTAAAAATGATTCCCTGAACACCTATTTCTCAAGCGGCATTGGTTCATGGTACCATTATATACAAAAGAACGACAACTCTGATTATCGCCCACAAACAGACGACTTGGTAACCCTGGAATACAATGTGATCAGTTTTAACAAGGACACCATTTATTCCAAGGAACATGTTGGGATTTTAACTTATAAAGTAGATAAACAAGACCTTTTTCCAGGCCTAAGAAACAGCATAAAACTATTAAAGGAGAATGAAAGTGCTACATTTTTATTCCCCTCCTCGTTAGCATATGGGTATCACGGGGACAGTAATAAAATTGGGGTAAACGCACCCATTAAATCCACTATTACCATTTTAAAGATCGATAAACAAAAAGAGAACAATTAAAATTAATTAAAATGAAGAAAATTTATTTATTATTGGCAATCGTATCCATAGCATTTTCGAGCTGTAAGTCTAGCAAGCATGCCGATTTGGGAGATGGTATTTTTGCAGATATCACCACAACTAAAGGAGAAATTGTGCTTAAATTGGAGTACCAAAAGACGCCTTTGACCGTTGCCAATTTTATTTCCCTAGCAGAAGGCAAAAATCCCTTTGTTAGCGATAGTCTTAAAGGAAAAAAATACTATGACGGTATTGTCTTCCATAGAATAATTAAAGACTTTATGATTCAAGGTGGAGATCCAACTGGAACTGGTATGGGAAATCCTGGCTATAAATTCAAGGATGAGTTTAACGATTCACTTACCCACCATAAGGCAGGTATCCTATCTATGGCCAATTCCGGACCTACTACCAACGGTAGTCAATTTTTCATTACCCACAAGGAAACCCCTTTTTTAAATGGCAGACATACTGTATTTGGTGAGGTTGTTGAAGGAATGGATGTTATTGATTCCATTGCCAATGTTAAAACAGCAGAAGGAGACAGACCTGTGACGGATGTCGTCATGAACACCGTTCAAATTATAAGAAATGGTAAGGAAGCCAGGAAATTTGACGCTGTAGAAGTAATGAGCAATTACTTTGCCGAGGCAGAAGAAAAAGTCAAGGCAATGGAGAAAATGAAAACCGATTTCGTAGCCCAGCTTACTACCGAGGAAAATACGGCTAAGGAACTTCCTTCTGGACTTAAAATTCTTACCTTAACCGAGGGCAATGGAGAAAAGCCTAAAGTGGGTCAAAAGGTGAGTGTACTATATGCCGGGTATTTATCTGACGGATCACTTTTTGATAGTAATTACGAAGAGGTTGCAAAAAAATATGGAGTCTACGACGAAGCTAGAAAACAAGGCCGTGGCTATGAAGCCATTCCTATGGACTATAGCCCTGAGGCTAGGATAATCCCTGGTTTCAAGGAAGGTCTAATGGAAATGAAGGTTGGAGACAAGGTTCGCTTGTTTATACCATCCCATTTAGGATACGGAGAAGCCGGATACGGGCCAATCCCACCGGATGCAAAGTTGGTCTTTGACCTAGAAATTACGGAAATAGCGCAGTAATTACCTTGCACAACGGAAAAAAGTCCCTTGCTGGTTTCAAATTAATGAAAACCAATAAGGGACTTTTTAATTAATAATCGTTATGATTGTAATAAAAAATATCCTGAAATAGGTCTAAAACGACAAATAGGAAGAAAGATTATTTCCAGTTTGTCGATTTAAGCTTCAAAGTGGCTTTTAATATATCTTTCTGTGAAATTTGTCCGACCAATTTTCCATTTTCCACTATTGGAAAACGTCTGCGTTTTTCATTTAAAAACTTATTTGCCGCATCAAAAATATTCATATTGCCATCAATGGTTTCCACATTTTTAATCATGTGCCCTTCCACTGTTAGATTGGAGCTTGGCAAATTGTGATATCTGTTTTCGCTAATATGCTTTATACAATCACCTTCAGAAATCATCCCGATCAATTCGTTTTTGTCATTTACCACCGGACCTCCTGAAATTTTATATTTCAAAAGTGAAACAATAACTTCTTCAACAGATTGTTCAGGCTTAAAAGTAATCAGTTTTCTGGTCATATAATCACACACCCTTAGAGGTGGCTCCTCGCTAGGTTGTTGAATTCTTCGCCCTTGAAAACTTTTAATTCCCATTACGGATATAACTTTGTTTCTTTTAAAAATAAGGAATTTTAGGATGCCAACCTAGAAAAATCATTCCGTTATTACTAAAGTCAGACATCCCTATAAACTATATAGACTGTGATTTCATACCGTCTTTAAGATTTAGGAACGTTAAACAACTCGACTTTGGCTCCCTTCTATTTTTTTGGAATTTCCTCCAAAATTTTTAAAATAAACTTCCAAAATTTTTGCAATGACGTAATACTGGCGCGCTCATCAGGAGAATGGGCCCCTTTAATGGTGGGTCCAAAACTTATCATATCCACATCAGGATAATTCTGCCCAAGTATCCCACACTCCAGCCCTGCATGACATGCCACTACATTGGGCTGTTCCTTAAACAATTCTACATACTTGGATTGCAAAAGCTTTAGAATATCAGAATCAGGATTAGGATTCCAACCGGGGTAATCTCCACTTAAAGTCACTTCATATTGCGCTTCTTCAAAATTATTTTTAAGTTTTTGGGCCAATTCCGTTTTACCGGCCTCAACGGAGGACCTTGTTAAACATGCTATTTTTATAGTGCCATTTTGAACTTCAACCCTGGCAATATTATTGGAGGTCTCCACTAAACCCTCCATGGACCTGCTCATAGCGTACACACCATTATGGGCATTCTTTATAGCCTTTAACAAAGCACTCTGGGCCAGAGTTTCCATTACCTTTAGGGGAGTAAGGGTTGGCTCTAATACAATTTTAAGCTTAGGCTCTATAGCTACAAATTCCTTCGATATACTATTGACCCAATCTTCTGCCAATTCATTGAGTTCCTTGGAATCCGATTCATTTACCACCACCAATGCTGTACTTTCCCTGGGAATTGCATTTCTTAATCCGCCTCCTTCTACTTTCGCAACTCTCAAATTCAGATGCTTTTGCCCTAACATTAAAAAAGCATTCATAATCTTATTGGCATTGCCTAGACCTTTATGGATATCCATACCGCTATGACCTCCAGAAAGCCCCTTTACTACTATTTTATAAGCAAGGGTCCCTTTAGGCAAAGATTCTTCCTTATAATTTCCATTGGCCGTAATATCTATTCCACCGGCACAACCAATATCTATCTCATCATCATCTTCCGTGTCAAGATTTAATAAAATGTCACCTTCCAACAATCCGCCTTTTAGGCCTTTTGCCCCCGTCATTCCCGTTTCTTCATCAATAGTAAATAAGGCTTCCAGGGAAGGATGGGGAATTTCTTTACTTTCCAAGATTGCCATAATAGTAGCTACTCCCAAACCGTTGTCGGCTCCCAAGGTTGTGCCTTTAGCCCTAACCCAATCACCGTCTGCGTACATTTCTATTCCTTGGGTACTGAAATCAAAATCGGTATCTGCGTTTTTCTGATGTACCATATCTAAATGGGATTGGAGAATGATTGTCTTCCTATTTTCCATTCCCTTGGTTGCTACTTTTTTTATGATCACATTTCCTACCTCATCTATTGAAGTCTCCAAGCCAAGAGATTTCCCAAATTCCATCATAAATGCTATAACGCACTCCTCATGTTTGGAAGGTCTAGGCACTTCATTTAAATCGGCAAACTTATTCCAGATATTCCTAGGCTCTAAATTCCTTATTTCTTTGTTCATGTGTATAAATTATAAGTTCAAAAATACAGATAGAAAAAACAACCATGCTAGATTAATGGTTATTTTTGAAACGATGAACAGCAAAATTAAAAATCTGATTGCCCTGCTAATTATCCCGCAGGTTATCATAGTGAAGTGGCTGGGGAATTACCCTGAATTTATAGAAACCTATTACAGTAAAGGAATATATCCGTTTATTTCAGGATTTTGGCGAACAATATTGGGCTGGATTCCTTTTTCCGTCGGTGATATCATATACGCACTTCTAATTATCTTGGGAGTAGGTTATATCATTGTGAATAGAATGTCCATTAAAAAAAACCTCCTCGGATTTTTAAGGGATATTGCCATGGTCTTATCTGTAGCTTACTTTACATTCTATATCTTATGGGGATTAAATTATTACCGTGAACCCCTTGCTAAAACTATGGAGTTAGGGGATAAACACAGTCAACAGGACTTGGTAAATTTTGTGGAGCAACTTATTCGTAAAACCAATGAGATCCATTTTCAAATTACCAAGGACACAAGTAAAATAGTTGAAGTCCCCTATACCAAAAAAGAAATTTTCGAACTCACCTTAAAAGGTTATGAATCCCTTGAAAAACAAATACCTTTCTTCACTTACAACAGACCCAGCCTAAAGAAGTCGATATTTAGTACGGCTTTGACCTATATGGGTTATGGCGGCTATTTAAATCCGTTTACCAATGAAGCCCAGGCCAATAGTAAGTTACCCAATTTTAGATTTCCGGTCATATGTGGCCATGAGATTGGCCATCAATTGGGTTTTTCCGCCGAAAATGAAACCAATTTTATAGGCTATCTGGTTACGGCCAACAATGAAGATATTTATTTTAAATATGCCGCTTATTCCTACGCCCTAAGTTATTGCCTGAACGAGCTTGCTAGACGGGATCATGATGTCTTTAAAAGCCAATACAGCAAACTTAACCCTGGCGTTAAAAAGAATTATAGGGAAGAGGCCAACTTCTGGCAGGCACATGAAAATCCGCTAGAGCCTGTTTTTAAATCTATATTTAACACCTTTTTAAAAGCCAACAATCAGAAAGGGGGTATAAAAAGTTACAACGCCGTTGTTTCACTCTTGGTAAACTATTATCAGGAAAATCCCTTATAAAGAAATACATAGCGCCGCAAAAGTCATGTAAAATTAAAACAGCATCAATTACCCAAAGCAAATAAATTATTGGATAAACCCCTATAAACAATCAAAGAACACTCCTAATGTAGCACTAAATACTATTGTTCATTTTGGGGAATACCCTTAATGGTTACTCTTGCACTTTTCCTTCAACAAATACCCCATTTTCGGGCTTCGAAAAAAAACTTTCCGGCTTGGACTGCTCACTGAACGCTACCTGTTCAAAAACAACCGGTTTTCTAGGTTCTTTAATGGTGCGCCCTTCGGAACTGTACCACATCAATGAGCTTGGAACCATTAGTCCATTTACTTCCGCCCAATCCTGATACTCAATCCAATTTACATTATCGGAACGCTCACCACTACGGTAGCTCACTGAATATCCCAGCCAAGCCATTTCATAAGTCTTCGGGTCATAGTGCAGAAAATATTCATCTTTATAGGAGGTGCCTACCCCAGACTTAAAGCGAATGGCTATACCAGGATAATTTACCCCTTGATACACCAAATCTTCCGTATCGTCATAAATTATTCCCTTATCGCCCAACATAAATGGCATATTAAAAAAATAAGACATTAAGTTGTGATAAAAAACGGGGTCACCTTTATAGGCATTTTCTTCGCTCTGCAGCCATACCTTTTCCCCATCAAATCCAATGGCGTATCCCGGACCGTCTATCCTATCTTTTCTAGACTGTAGATCGATCGTATGTAGCTCCTCCCCTAGTTTAAAAAACAAACTCTTTTTGTTCTTCCAATTCGCAATTCCACCATGGGCTTCAAAAACCTTTAACAATGGTTCTGGATATCGGTCAAGGTTTATATTTGATTCCGTTTTAGGTTCAGTTATTTCCACATTAACTTCCTTTGTTTTATTTTCCTGCTTGCAGGATAACACGCTGGCCAACACCAACACTACAATCATATATTTCATCGTGCCTATCTTTAGTTGCTCCATTCGTCGCATAACTTTAATTAAGTTAACAATATTATATTATTTTTGCATCAATGAGCCACCCAAAAGAAATCACCAGCACCCACAACCCTCTAATAAAGAGTATCTTATTACTAAAAGAAAAATCCCGGGAGCGAAAAAAAAATGGCCTCTTTGTTATTGAAGGAGTCAAGGAACTTCAACTTGCCCTGAAAGGCAAATACAACCTAAAGATCCTGCTTTTTTATCCTGGTCTTATTAGCTTTGAGATGGTTTTGGAAGTAACTCAAAGTGTTTCACCTAAACCAGAAATTATAGCCGTTTCGAAAGAAATTTTTCAAAAATTGGCCTATAGGGGTACCACAGAGGGTATTTTGGCCATCGCCGCAACAAAGGAACATTCACTGGAATCATTAAATTTCAGAAACGACTCCCCGTTGATTTTAATAGCAGAAGCACCTGAAAAACCGGGCAATATAGGTGCACTTCTTCGCACTGCGGATGCCGCTGATCTAGATGCCGTAATTATTGCCAATCCGAAAAGCGACCTCTATAATCCCAATATAATCCGGTCTAGCGTTGGTTGTGTATTTACGACCAATTTGGCCCTAGGCTCCACACAAGAGATAATTCAATACTTAATAAATAGAAATATAGCCATCAACTGTGCAGCCTTAAGTGCGTCCAAACCCTACACGGAAGTGGATTTCACTAAGCCAACAGCCATAGTAGTGGGTACAGAAGCTACTGGACTATCCGAGGAATGGCTGAACAAGTCCTCTCAAAATATTATAATTCCCATGCACGGAGAAATAGACTCCATGAATGTTTCCGTATCCGCTGCAATACTTATCTTTGAGGCTAGAAGGCAGAGAGGGTTTTAACAAAAGAATCAGAATAAAAGAACTACAGCTTAAATTAATATTGAAATCCATTAATATTTACATGAACAGTAACATCCTATTTTATATAATAATAGCCATATTAGTTATTCAATTTTGTATTGAAACTTTTTTGGAATACTTAAATGCCAAACGTTATTCCGATGTGGTACCAAACGAATTGAGTGATGTGTTTGACCAAGAGGAATATAGAAAATCCCAAGAGTACAAGAAAATCAAATATCGCTTTGGACTAATCAGTTCTGTCTTTTCCCTCTTATTAACATTGTTATTTCTGACTTTTGGAGGATTTGAATGGATCGATTCAGTAGCGAGAAGCCTTAGTCAAAGCCCCATCCTTATTGCCCTGATGTTTTTTGGCATAATCATGATCGGGAATGATATAGTAACCACTCCTTTTTCATATTACCATACCTTTGTTATCGAGGAAAAATTTGGGTTTAACAAGAGTACCAAAAAGTTGTTCTGGACAGATAAGCTTAAAGGATGGATGATGATGATAATTCTTGGCGGAGGGATACTGTCCTTGGTCATTTGGTTCTTTCAATGGGCTGGCACCAACTTTTGGATTTATGCTTGGGCACTCGTTGCTGTATTTTCGCTTTTCATGAACCTTTTTTACAGTAAACTTATAGTACCCCTTTTTAATAAACAGACTCCCTTAGCAGAAGGTAGTTTAAAAAGTAAAATTGAAGCGTATGCAAAAAATGTGGGCTTTGAGCTAAAAAATATCTTTGTCATAGACGGATCAAAACGATCTACCAAGGCCAATGCCTATTTTTCGGGTTTCGGTAAAGAAAAAAGAATAACCTTATACGACACCTTGATCAATGATCTTGAAGAGGATGAAATTGTAGCGGTACTGGCCCATGAAGTTGGACATTATAAAAGGAAACACATTATCTTTAATTTATCTGCCTCCATTTTACTAACTGGCCTTACCCTATTTATTTTATCAATATTCATAAACACCCCAGAGGTATCTTTGGCCATAGGCGTTTCACAGCCAAGTTTTCATGCCGCGCTTATCGGTTTTGGAATACTTTACAGTCCTATATCTGAAATTACTGGCTTGATAATGAACGTTATGTCTAGAAAATTTGAGTATCAGGCAGATGATTATGCCAAAAACACTTTTGCCTCCAAACCTCTGATCACCTCATTAAAAAAATTATCAAAAAATAGTCTAAGCAACCTCACTCCCCATCCGGCCTATGTTTTTATGCACTATTCACACCCAACCCTAATGTCCAGAATTCAAAATTTAAAGGCATAATTTTTGTTGCCTACTAGTATAGTTTGTGCTATTTTTAATTTATGATGACCGAAGCAGCAATAGAGAAAGAAAACAAGGAGATTGCCAAGCAATACAAGGAATTGCTCCGCATAAGCTATCAGAATCTTACCGATGAGGATAAGAAATTGATACGCTCCGCCTTTGATATTGCCGTAGATGCACATAAAAATCAAAGAAGAAAATCAGGAGAAGCCTACATTTTTCACCCTATAGCAGTGGCTAAAATAATAAGCTCCGAAATAGGTTTGGATGCCGTGTCCATTGCCTCCGCACTATTACACGATGTTGTTGAGGACACGGAGTATACTTTGGCCGACATAGAACGTATGTTCGGGGAAACCGTAGCACGTATCGTGGATGGACTCACTAAAATTGCCCACCTAAAAAAGGATATGAACATATCCCAACAGGCTGAGAATTTTAGAAAGATGCTTTTAACGTTAAATGATGACGTCCGGGTCATTATTATAAAAATTGCAGACAGGTATCACAACATGCTCACTATGGATTCCATGCCAGAGCATAAACAAGTGAAGATAGCATCGGAAACCTTGTACATATATGCTCCATTGGCGCATAGAATAGGTCTGTACAACATAAAGACAGAACTGGAAGACCTTAGCCTTAAATATACGGAACGGGATGTCTACGAAGATATTTTGGGTAAAATTGAAGAATCCAAGGAAGACCAACAGTCCTATATTGATGCTTTTTCGGGAGTTATCAGCGAATCTTTGGATAAAGAGCAGTTAGATTATTATATAAAAGGACGGATGAAATCCATATTCTCTATCCGCCGAAAAATGAAGGTTCAGAATGTGGCCTTTGATGAGATTTATGACAAATTTGCCATAAGGATCATTTACAAGTCTGACCGGCAGAACGAAAAGTTTATAGCCTGGAAAATTTATTCCATCGTTACTGACCACTTCACTCCCAACCCTGTTCGGTTACGTGATTGGATTTCCTCTCCAAAATCTACCGGATATGAGGCCCTACACATAACGGTAATGGGACCAAAGGGCAAATGGGTAGAAGTACAGATAAGAAGTGAAAGGATGCACGAGATTGCCGAAAAAGGCTATGCGGCCCATTTTAAATACAAACACGGCAATCAAAAAGAACAAGGAATTGAAGAATGGCTTAACAAACTACAGGAAGCATTGGAAAATGCCAATACGAACGCAGTTGATTTTGTAGAAGAATTTAAGCTTAACCTTTATTCCAAGGAGATTTTTGTATTTACACCTAAAGGAGAATTAAAATCCCTCCCAAAAGGCGCTACACCTTTGGATTTCGCCTTTAATATACATACGGAAGTGGGCATGCACACCAGAGGAGCCAAGGTGAATGGTAAATTAGTCCCATTGAACACCACCCTAAACAGTGGAGACCAAGTAGATATATTAACCTCAGACACCGCCAGCCCCAGCCAAAGCTGGTTAGATTACGCCACTACAGCAAGGGCCAGGGCCAAGATAAAATCTTCATTAAGGGAAGAAAAGAAGTCCACCGCAATGGACGGTAAGGAAATTCTTAGACGCAAACTAAAATCACAAAAAATTACCCTTAACGAGGATACCATAAACAAATTGGTCATATTCTTTAAACTCAAAACCAGTTTGGACTTGTTCTATAGAGTGGGCATAGGAGTTATTGACAATCAGATGTTAAAGGATTTTGCGGCATCTTATAGTAATGCTTTTATTAGTTTCTTTAAGAATAGAATAAGGAGAAACCCAGTTCCTGAAGATATTCATAGAGAGGAAATAACTACTAAATTTGATACGCTTGTTTTTGGCAAGGAAGAGGATAAGCTGGAATATAAATTATCCCAATGCTGCAATCCCATTCCTGGAGACGAAGTTTTTGGATTCGTTAGTGTAAATGATGGAATTAAGGTACACAAGAAAAACTGTCCCAATGCCATATCTCTCCAGTCCAACTACGCCTATAGGATTATTTCTGCCAAATGGATCGATTCTTCCCAAGAGGAATTTACAGTAGAAATAATGCTGACAGGTATAGACAACCTAGGTTTGATCAGTGAAATTACAGAAGTAATCTCTGGCAATTTACATGTAAATATGCGGAATATTAATTTCGGTAACGACGGAGGCACCTTTTCCGGAAAAATTACACTTGTTGTAAAAAATAATGCTATCCTTAAAAAAGTTATAGATAATCTAAAGCGTATTAACGGTATCGATAAAGTGTCCAGAATTTAAATTTTAACTGTACATTTGTACCCTAAAGCTGGGTAAATGCTATGGCCGAAAATAAGAACCAAGAAATAGTTAAAAATGTCTTCACCACTTTTCTAGAGGGAAATGGGCACAGAAAAACACCTGAGCGCTACGCAATTTTACAGGAAATATACGATAGTGAAGAACATTTTGATATAGAATCACTTTATATCACTATGAAAAACAAAAATTATCGGGTTAGCAGGGCTACACTTTACAATACTATTGAGCTTCTATTGGAATGCAAATTAGTTAGAAAACACCAGTTTGGAAAAAACCAGGCCCAATACGAAAAATCCTATTTTGACAGACAGCACGATCATGTTATCCTAACGGATACTGGTGAAGTCATGGAATTTTGCGACCCCCGAATCCAAAGTATAAAAAAGACTATTGAGGAAGTTTTCAAAATTAAGATCAATACTCACTCACTCTATTTTTACGGGACAAAAATCAAGGAAGAGAACACGAATAATTAATCCAATTACATATAGAATGGCAGTAGACTTACTACTAGGACTCCAATGGGGAGATGAAGGAAAAGGGAAAATAGTTGATGTTTTAACAAAAAACTATGACATTATAGCACGTTTCCAAGGCGGACCCAATGCTGGCCACACTCTGGAATTTGATGGTATAAAACATGTTTTGCACACTATTCCCTCTGGAATTTTTCACAAGACTGCGGTCAACATTGTCGGAAACGGTGTGGTAATAGACCCCGTTATCTTTAAAAAAGAGCTCGATAACCTTAAGAAATTCAATTTAGATATTAAGTCTATATTATTTATCTCTAGAAAGGCCCATTTAATTTTGCCTACCCACCGCCTATTGGATGCAGCCTCTGAAACTGCCAAAGGCAAGGCCAAAATTGGATCTACCCTCAAGGGTATTGGTCCAACATATATGGACAAAACGGGAAGAAACGGAATGAGGGTTGGGGATTTGGAATTCTCGGACTGGAAAGAAAAATACAGATCATTGGCCAACAAACATGAGGCTATGATCAACTTTTACAATGTAGAGATCCAATATGACCTAAAGGAATTGGAAGCCGATTTCTTTATGGCTGTTGAAGAATTAAAAAAATTGACCTTCATAGATAGTGAAGAGTACATTTTTAATGCACAAAGGGAAGGCAAAAAAATATTGGCGGAAGGTGCACAAGGATCTTTGTTGGACATCGATTTTGGAACCTATCCATTTGTAACCTCATCCAACACTACAGCGGCAGGTGCCTGTACTGGATTGGGCGTGGCACCAAATAAAATTGGCAACGTCATAGGTATTTTCAAGGCTTACACTACCCGTGTAGGTAGTGGACCGTTCCCTACAGAGCTTTTTGATGAGGACGGTGCCACCATGGGCCGTGTCGGTAACGAATTTGGCGCAACCACAGGAAGACCCAGACGTTGCGGATGGTTAGACTTAATTGCCCTTAAATATGCTGTTGAGATTAATGGAGTAACGGAATTAATGATGATGAAAGCAGATGTACTTAGCGGGTTTAAAACCCTAAAAGTGTGTACTGCATACAACTATAAAGGAAAACAGATAAAACATTTACCTTATAGCATTGAACCGGAATATGTAACTCCGGTGTATACGGAAATGAAGGGTTGGGCAAAAGACTTGACCAAAATGAGCAAGGCTGATGAACTTCCGGACACCTTAATGGATTATATAAAGTTCTTGGAAAAAGAACTGGAAGTCCCCATCAAGATTGTTTCGGTAGGACCCGATAGGACTCAGACGATATATCGATAAACAAAAGCCATCTTTTAAGATGGCTTTTTTGATAATGGCATTTTATTAAAACTATCCCAAACTATAACTTCCTCCCTCAAAATATACTATTTTTGACCAAAATTTTAAACATTGCTTAAGTCCATATTCTTATTATTTACCGTATTCATTTGTTGGAACGGTTGGGCCCAGGAACCGAAGACAGAGGTTAAACAAATAAACATTGTTTATGGAGCCAACTTCACCAAAGATGAAAAACAATATCCCGGTGCGGCCATCTTTAGCAAAGATGATCGGCAGGTGCAATTTGAGCATGAAGGAGCCGATTTATGGTGCGATATAGCCATTTATTACCAAAAGGAGAATAGACTTAAGGCCATAGGGAATATTAAACTTCAACAAGGAGATTCAGTACAATTAACCAGTGGGAAGATAGACTATGACGGCAATCTGAATCTAGCGAAAGCCTGGGAAAATGTGGTTTTGAATCATACCAGCATGACCCTTACCACGGATACTTTACGATTTGACAGGGAAAAACAAGAGGCTTATTACAAAGATTACGGAACCGTTGTAGATTCGTCCAACACCCTTACTAGTAGAATTGGACGCTATTTTACCCAACTTAAAAAATCACAATTTTTAGATAGTGTAAACCTCGTCAATCCAGAATTCAAATTGGTCTCCAAACAATTGGATTATTATACGGTTTCAAAAAATGCCTATTTATACGGACCGTCTACCATTACTGGAGAAACCTATAAAATGTATTGTGAACGTGGGTTTTATGATACCAAAATAGAAAATGGGTACGGAATTAAAAATACCCGGATCGACTATAATAACCGTATTATTACGGGGGACAGCCTGTATTTTGACAAGAAGACCGAATTTGCCTCCGCTACCAACAATATTACAATTAGGGACACTATAAATAATGGATTGATCAGGGCTCACTACGCTGAAGTATACAAGGCCCAAGATTCTGTATTTGCTACCAAAAGAGCCGTATCCATTAATCTCGTAGAGCAGGATTCCCTTTATATGCACGGTGATACACTAATGATCACTGGAAAGCCCGAACAGCGTATACTAAGGGCCTTTAGGAATGCAAAATTCTATAAGACCGATTTAAGTGGTAAATGCGATTCCATACATTTTAACCAAAAGACCGGAATTACAGAACTCATTACCAAGCCTATTATTTGGAATGGCGAAAATCAAATGACCGGCGATAGCATTCATTTACTCTCCAATTTGGCAACCGAAAAATTGGACTCATTGAAGGTAATCAACAATGCCTTTGTTATATCAATAGACACTGTAAGCAAAGTAGGCTACAACCAGGCCAAGGGCAAGGACCTCTTTGGAAAGTTTATAGACAATAAACTGAGTCTTATAGATCTGGTAAAAAACACTGAGGTCATCTATTACATGTACAATGATGACCAAGAATTTATAGGGATCAACAAAACCATATGTAGTGCCATTAAAATGACCCTTGCCAATAACGAGATAGAGGATATTACTTTTATAACCAATCCTGATGGCGATATTTTCCCAGAGAAGGACATCCCTGACAACAGCAGACTACTAAAAGGTTTTATCTGGCGTGGGGATGAGCGTATTCTTACTAAAGACGATATTTTTGACGAAAACGATAATAATATTAAATTGGCCACCATTAAAGGTGTGGAAAACCCTATTGATATAGACGTAAATCCAGATGAGGCGGAAGAAGATCAAAGGATACGCGATTCTATAAATTCCTCCAAATTACCGGGGCCAAGTCCAGTGAAGAAAAAATTGGAAACAAAAAAAATCGACCAACAGAAAAAAGAGTCAAAGCCTACACTTACAGATCAGAAAACTAAAGAACGCTATGAGGAGGGCAACAAAGAAGACGGCTTGGCTCCTGGTTACTATTTAATTGCCAACGTGTTTGAACTCAAGAAAAATTATGAGAAATTCTCAAAAAACCTTACCAAAAAAGGCTTGGAACCTAAATATTTCTTTCGGAATTTCAACCAATTTCACTACGTATATTTAGAACGATTTAATTCATGGCAAGAGGCACTTAATTCCCGTGACAGTAATTTCAACGGTAAATACATGGACGAAACCTGGATTTTTAGAGTATTGGACAAATAGATCGAATGATACATGATTGAGGATTATTATAAATACCAGGCACAGACTTCTGAGCATCCCTTAGCCCTGGAAATCTCACATGCCAAAGGCAGTTATATTTATGATTCCAAAGGAAATGCACATCTCGATTTTGTTGCTGGTGTTTCCGCTTGTAGCCTGGGTCACTGCCACCCAAGAGTGGTAAATGCCATACAGGACCAAGTACAAAAGTACATGCACGTAATGGTATATGGCGAATACATTCAGGAACCCGCTGTTGCCTATACCAAGCTTTTGGCTAATCACCTCCCCGCTCCTTTGGAGACCACTTATCTGGTTAATTCTGGAACTGAAGCCATTGAAGGAGCATTGAAACTGGCAAGAAGGTATACAGGAAGAAGCCAAATTCTAGCCGCCAAGAATGCTTACCATGGAAATACCATGGGAAGTTTGAGCATTATGGGCTATGAAGAGCGCAAAAGTGCTTTTAGACCTCTAATTCCAGACATAGGATTTATTCGTTTTAATAATGAAGAGGATATATTAAAAATAACGGGGAAAACTGCTGCCGTAGTTCTGGAGACCATTCAAGGGGGTGCCGGTTTTATAGTACCGGAAAATGGATATTTAAAGAAGGTCAGGGAAAGATGTACAGCAATGGGCGCCATGCTCATTCTGGATGAGATACAACCTGGATTTGGGCGTACTGGAAAATTGTTCGCCTTTGAATATTTTAATTGCGTTCCGGACATACTTGTAATTGGAAAGGGCATGGGTGGCGGAATGCCTGTAGGAGCCTTTGTAGCTTCGCACAAAATGATGCAGACATTAACAGGAAATCCAAAACTGGGTCATATTACCACCTTTGGCGGTAATCCTGTAATTGCTGCTGCCTGTCTAGCTACCTTGCAAGAATTAACGGAGGGCACACTTATCCAGGAATCCCTGGAAAAAGAAATTCTATTAAGGAAACTTTTACAACACCGACTAATAAAAGAAATTCGAGGAAAAGGCCTAATGTTGGCCTTAATGATGGAAAAACCGGAAATAGCTAATGAAGTTATACTTAAATGTGCTGCAAAAAACCTGATTTTATTCTGGTTGCTTTTTGAACCAAATGCGGTTCGAATTTCCCCGCCATTGACCATTACCACTGAAGAAATCACAATAGGTTGTGAGCTGATTTTGGAGGTATTGGACGGCATGAAACAATAAATTGTTAACTAATTTGTTAATATTATAGACCAAATCTGTCGGAATTAAGGGTTTCAATAGACTACTTTAGTTCCAATGAATAATTAGAAGTTCCTATGGCGTTAGAACCAAACGAGAGACCAGGGCAACCAATTGCTAAGTTTGAATCCATGCTCAAAACAGACGATGTCTACTTCTTTGATGCGGAAGATTTTCAAGATATTATTCATCACTATCTCAATAACGGCAAAATTGCATTGGCTAAAAAAGCCATTAAAATAGGGTTGCAACAGCACCCGGACAGCATTGAACTTAAGTTATTGTCTATAGAGGTCCTTGTCTTTGAAAACAATCTGGAGTTGGCAGAAAAAATGTTGGATGAGCTACAGATATTAGATAGTAGCAACGAGGAAATATACATCCAAAGGGCCAATATTTATTCCAAAAAAGATAATCACGAAGCGGCTGTATCGCTCTTAAACCATGCCCTGGATTTAACCGATGACAGTTTTGATATACATTCACTTCTAGGGATGGAGTATTTGTTCATGGATAATTTTGAGGACGCCAAACGAAATTTCATGATGTGCGTTTCCTTTGATGAGGAAGATTATTCCTCTCTTTATAATGTAATCTATTGTTTTGAATTCCTTGAGGATTTTGACGGAGCCATCGTATACCTAAACGACTATCTGGAACGAAACCCCTATAGCGAAGTGGCATGGCACCAATTAGGTAAAATGTATTTTACCAAAAAGATGCACAAAGAAGCCTTGACTGCTTTTGACTTTGCCATAATTTCCGATGACACTTTTATAGGTGCCTACTTTGAAAAAGGAAAAGTATTGGAAAAAATGGGCAGATACAATGAGGCCATTGAAAACTATGAGACCACTATTACTATTGAGGATCCAACCTCCCATGCCTATTTACGAATTGGAAGATGCCACGAAAAATTAAAAAATGATGAATTGGCAAAATCCTATTATTACAGGACGGTTCATGAAGACCCTTTATTGGATAAAGGATGGTTGTCCATCACGGATTATTACATAAGGCAGGAGGATTATAAAAAAGCATTGCACTATATAAATAAGGCTATAAATATTGATGGAGAAAATTCCAAGTATTGGAAAAAATGTGCCAAGATACATGCTGCCTTAAAAAACAATGATGAAGCCTATTATGCCTATCAACAAGCAGTGGACTTAGGGAACTACGAATTTGACACCTGGTTTCATTGGGCCGATGTAGCTGTGCAAAACCTAGATGTTCATGCCGCGATAGAAATATTGCTCCAAGGCCATGAGTTTTATCCGCAACGATGTGAAATGCAGTATAAAATGGCAGGATTCTATCTGCTAATTAGCGATTTCCCGAGAGCGCAATATCGATTGTTAAACGCCTTAAAGATAGACCTTGAACAACTTCATTTATTCGAGGACGAATTTCCTCAGTTCTTCAATACCAATTGGGCCCAAAACTTAATTGAAGATGTGAAAAATGCTTCCAGATAAATAAGCTATTTTTGTTTTTTTATCATTTATGGAAAATCGCAATCTTTTAAATTACATTGTTATTTTATTAAAAGGAATGGCCATGGGTGCTGCTGATGTTGTACCCGGTGTCTCTGGAGGCACAATTGCTTTTATATCGGGTATTTATGAAGAACTTATTACCAGCATAAATAATGTAAACATTGCCCTTTTAAACACTTTGAGAAAGGAAGGAATTAAATCTTTCTGGATCAAATTAAATGGTAACTTCCTTCTTGCACTACTTCTAGGTATCGGTATTAGCGTGCTATCCTTGGCCAAACTGATTAGCTGGTTAATGGAGAATGAACCTATTCCATTATGGTCTTTTTTCTTTGGACTGGTCTTGGCCAGTATATTGCTTGTGGGCAAGGAAATTAAAAAATGGGAGTTGAGTACTATAATTATAATGATTGTAGGCGCAGCTGTAGCTTATTATATTACCCAATTGCCACCTTCTGAAAATTCGGCTTCCCTCCCCTATTTGTTTTTTTCCGGGGCATTGGCCATATGTGCCATGATTTTACCAGGAATATCCGGGGCCTTTATTCTAGTGCTTTTAGGCTCTTATAAAACGGTTCTGGACGCAGTGCACGAACGCGATCTAAAAATCATAGCAACCGTTGGCTTAGGGGCCATTTTTGGACTGCTAAGCTTCGCAAAACTTCTAAAATGGATGTTTACCCATTACAAAAACCTAACATTGGCCCTGCTCACTGGATTTATAGTGGGCTCTTTGAATAAAATCTGGCCTTGGAAAGAAGTCTTGGAAACCAAGATGTTTGGAGAAAAAATAATTACCATTAAAGAACAGAACGTATCCCCCTTTTCCTTTGATGGTGACTCCCAATTAACAAGTGCAGTTATTTTAGCTTTACTTGGTTTTTCCGTTATTTTTATACTGGAAAAATTGGCATCAAAAAAATAACGCATACCTCAAATGAAAAACCCCAGAACCGTTACGGATAAATTCTTCCTTGTAATAAAAGGCTTGTTTATGGGTGCTGCCAACAAAGTTCCGGGCGTTTCCGGTGGAATTGTGGCTTTTGTAGGTGGTTTCTACGAGGAGTTTATCTATTCGCTCCAAAAAGTAAACGGTAAAGCCTTTAAACTCTTGATCAGCGGAAGGTTGAAAAGCTTCTATCGCTATACAAATGGCCAGTTTTTAATACTACTTATTTTTGGTATGCTGGTAAGCTATTTCAGTGTCTCCAGAATTTTGGATTATTTCTTGGAACGGAATGAGCTCTATGTATGGGCTGCCTTTTTTGGAATGATATTGGGCTCGATTTACTTCATAGGCAAGGACTTTGGACATTGGAAAAAAAGAACCATCACCGCAGGTATTGTTGGACTTACCATTGGAATATCTATAAGTTTCTTAAATCCGGCAACACAGAATGAAAATTTGGTCTTTATATTCTTTTGTGGCATTATCAGTGTTTCGGGAATGACGTTACCTGGACTATCCGGGTCGTTTATTCTAATTCTTTTGGGCAATTATGTACTCCTCTTGGTAGATTCCGTTAATGCACTTTATGATACCTTCTCTGAAATTTTCGGGGGCGACTTCAGTTTTATCGATAATCCAACAAGGTTGAATACCTTAAAGATACTTGCTGTATTTACCACTGGATCCGCTGCCGGGTTAGTGACACTTTCCCATCTTTTAAGCTACGTACTAAAACATTATAAGCCTATTACTACTGCCGTAATTATAGGTTTTATTACAGGTTCTCTCGGAGTGGTTTGGCCATGGAAGCGAACGTTATTTAAAACGGACAATACAGGAAACTTACTATTGGATACCAATCAAAATCCAATAATAAAAAATTACGAAAGGTATTTACCTGATTTGGTATCTTATGAGACTTGGTGGGCTATTTTTTTTATAATTTTTGGAATTTTAATTTTATTAGGTTTAGACTGGTATGGGAAGAATAGAAAGGGATAAATATAGATTTGGTCTAATTGGAAAGAATATTTCATATTCATTTTCAAGAGGTTACTTTACCAAGAAATTTTCCGAGCTAGGGCTGGACCAATATACTTATGTGAATTTTGACCTTGAGCAAATAGATTTATTCAAGGAACTGATGGACCACAATAGCGATATCAAAGGTTTTAACGTTACCATTCCGTACAAGGAACAGATAATGCCCTTTTTATCTAAAATAGACAAAGAAGCTCTGGCTATAGGCGCTGTGAACACTATTAAAATTGTAGAGAATGAAACAGTAGGCTATAACACGGATGTATATGGCTTTCAAAAATCCATTGAGCCCTATTTAAGAAACCACCATACAAAGGCGCTTATACTTGGAACGGGAGGTGCTTCAAAAGCCGTGGCCTTTGTACTCAATAAATTAGGGATAACACATAAATTTGTTTCCAGAAGTCCAGCGGCCCAACAGCTTAACTATTCAGACCTTAGCAAGGAGGTATTGTTGGACCATACGGTAATAGTTAATTGTACGCCTTTGGGAACCTACCCCAATATTAATGACAAGCCGGACATTCCTTATAACTTTTTATCTAACCAACATTTGCTTTTCGATCTTATTTACAATCCAGAAAAAACAGCTTTTTTATTGGCTGGGGAGCAAGAAGGTGCCGAAATTTGCAATGGTGCCAACATGCTTCAATTTCAGGCAGAAAAATCCTGGGAAATATGGAATTCATAGCATAAAAGATTACTAAGTTTCTGAAAACCAAAAAAATATACGTTTACCCCACTTCTAGAATCCTTAAAAAGAAGTTTCATTACCTTTGATATTAAAACGGATGTAATTATATTTCCGTACATTACATATAGAAAGCTATAAACATTCATAAAATGTTAGAAGATAAAGAAGACAACCTGCAGCATAATGTAGGTACAGAGGAAACTTCGGAAACCACCGAACCCATAAAAATTTCGGACACCGAAACTGAAGCCAAATCCGCTCCCGACCCTGAGACAACGGATACCAATTCCGGAGATGATACGGATGAAGTTAACCCAAAGGTAAGTGCGGCCAACGAAGCTAATACTGAAGAAAAAAAGGAGATAATTATAGAAAAATCCGGAGAACCTGCTCCAGAAAGTATCATACCTGCCAATTCTTCTGTTATGGAAACAACGGAAAATCTAGTATCCAATAACGATAATGTGGAAGATACTACAACGGACCAACAGTCAGCTGATGGGGAAACTGTAGCAAAAGACGAGGATGTTTTGGAGGAAATAGATGAATCAAACGCAGAAGATGCGGAAGATTCTGACAATCACCAAAGACACCAGATTCCTATGCCCGATTACCATGCCATGTCTATGGAGAATTTGGTAGGGGAGCTTCAGCGTTTGGTAAGAAATGAAAAAGTCCAGGCTATTAAAAAGCATGTGGATGGAATTAAATATGAATTTGATCTAAAATTTCAAGAATTCATAGATGAAAAGAAGGAGGATTTTGTTAATAGCGGTGGCAACGAAATAGATTTCAGATACAATTCTGTTACAAAAAGACAGTTTAACGAGGTTTATTCCGATTACCGGGAAAAAAGAAATAGTTATTACAAAAGCCTCGAACAGGGACTTAAATCCAATCTTTCCCAGAGATTGGAAATAATCAATGAACTCAAGTCTTTGGTAAATGTAGAGGAAGACATCAACACTACTTATAAGAACTTCAAGGACCTACAGGAACGCTGGAAAAATGCGGGCCCAATACCCCGTACAAATTATAATGATGTTTGGAGAACTTACCACCATCATATTGAAATATTCTATGACTTTCTTCATTTAAATAGGGAGCTCAGAGATTTGGATTTCAAGCACAACTTCGAGGAAAAGCTTAAAATTGTTGAGCGGGCAGAAGAATTGGTCCAAATGGAAGATTTAAGCAAAGCCTTTCAGGAACTACAGACACTTCATAAAATATGGAAAGAAGATATTGGTCCTGTCGGCAAAGATCACAGGGAAGAGATTTGGGACCGCTTTAGCAATGCTACCAAATTACTACATCAAAGAAGACAGGAATATTATAAAGACCTAGAAAAGGTTTACGAACAAAACTTGGAAAGGAAAACCGAGATTATCCAATCCATAAGTACAATAGCCTCACATATTGCATCTAGTCACAAAGAACTACAACAACAAATAAGTGAGGTCGAAAAATTACGTGATTTCTTCTTTAAAGCCGGGAAAGTACCTCAGAAAGTCAATGAGAAAACTTGGGGAAGTTTCAAGGATGCAGTACGTGAATTCAACAGAAACAAGAATAACTATTACAAAAACTTAAAGAAAGACCAGCAAGTTAACCTTGATAAAAAAAGGGCCTTATTAGAGCTTGCCACTACTTTAAAGGATAGTGAAGACTGGGAAGCCACCACTCAGGAGCTAAAAAGAATTCAGAACGAATGGAAGAAAATCGGGCATGTTCCCCGAAAATACTCCGACAAAATCTGGAAGGAATTCAAAAGCGCATGTAACCACTATTTTGACCGTTTCCATGCTTTAAAAAATGAAGCTCATAAGGAAGAGGCTGAGAATTTTGAACTAAAAAATGCCTGCCTAGAAAATTTAAAGAATTTTGAACTAAGTGGGGATAAGGCCAAGGATATGGCCACCATTAAAGACTTTATTTCAGAATGGAAAGAGGCCGGGAGGGTACCCTTTAACAAAAAGAGTATAAATGCCAAGTTCAATAAAATTCTAGATGCACTTTTCAAGAAATTAAATATCAATAGACAAGAAGCCGAGCTATTGAAATACGGGAATAAGATTCAGCAGTTGGCCAATAATGACAACGACTATGCGATCTCCAACGAGCGTACTTTTATTAGAAGAAAAATTGACGAAAGTAAAAATGAAATTAGACAATTGGAGAACAACCTTCAATTCTTTTCGAATGCCTCCGAGGACAATCCTCTAGTAAAGGATGTAATTAAAAACATAAACAATCACAAAGATTCATTGGCCACATGGAAAGCTAAACTTAAAAAGTTGAACATTCTGGAAAATAATTTGATGAAAGAGGCCGAGGATATGGAAAGTGAGGAAAACACAACTACTGACGAAGAATAGAGATCAACCTATATAAATTAAAGCATAAGCCTATTGGGATAAGAAAGTTTAGTTTTATTATAGCAGTGTGTCTTGTTATTTTATTAACAAGCTGCGGTACTCCTAGAGTAATTGTAAAGGAAACAGGGAATAGCCTTGCCAAATCGATATTGCAACACGATTTCATTTTTGTTATAACAAAAGAAAATCCAAATCTAAATGACTCTCTTTTAATCGGCACCATTGCCACCAAACATAATGCCTTTACAGGAGATTGCAACCTGCGACAAGTTAAACAAACGGCCAAAAATAAAGCCATGGCAATTGGTGGTAATTTAATATTTATAACGGAACATAAGCGCCCAAATCTGCTTTTAAATCCATGCCATAGAATACAAGGTAATATATACGCAGTTCCCAATCCAGAAGACTTTGAAAAAGAAATTCTTTGGAAGCCTAACAGGAAACTAAAAGTCACGGACTTTAAAGGAACTGTAGAGGGCAAGCCCTTTATTGCGGCCACAAATGCCTATTTTGGCTATACTACCAGTGTAAAAACCAAGAAGAACTTAGTTATCGTAGAAGTGGATACCTATTTTGACTGCGAAGCCTCCTACTTTAAAAATAATGAGAACCAATCCTTGGTATTAAATCACGAACAACTACACTTTGATATTACCGAAATCTACGCTAGGAAATTTATACAAAGATTACAGCAAGAGATTAAGAGTTATAAGGACTTAATAAAAAAAGTGGAACATATAGGAGATGAAGTCGATCAGGAACTTCAATTAAAACAAGAGGCCTATGACACTGAGGTCTATAGTAATTTATCGCAACAATCCCTTTGGAACGAATGGACCGAAGCCGCATTAGAGGAACTGGCCATTTACAAAAATAAGACTATTAATAGGCCTTATAAGGAGGATTAATAAAGGCTTCCCTTTTACCTGATTTCAGGGATAGATATACAATCAATATTACATAGAAAAGCCTTCGCTACAATGATTGTTTAATTCATTTTAAGGAAGGCTTCTAAAAAAATCTATATATTCTACTTGGCCACGTTTACCGCTCTAGTTTCCCTAATTACGGTAACTTTCACCTGACCAGGATAAGTCATATCAGTTTGGATTTTTTGCGAAATTTCAAAAGATAGTTCGGCCGCCTTATCATCACTCACTTTCTCACTTTCAACGATAACCCTTAATTCTCTACCTGCCTGAATGGCATATGCCTTTTGCACACCACCAAATCCAAAGGCTATCTCTTCTAAATCTTTCAGACGCTGAATATAAGAATCCAACACCTGTCTTCTTGCCCCTGGCCTTGCTCCGCTAATGGCATCACACACCTGTACAATTGGGGCAATGAGGGTTTTCATTTCAATCTCATCATGGTGAGCACCTATCGCATTACAAATATCTGGTTTCTCTCCAAATTTTTCCGCCCATTGCATACCAAGAATTGCGTGAGGCGTTTCTACCTCAGCCTCGGTATTGGGCACCTTTCCTATATCATGTAAAAGACCGGCACGCTTGGCCAATTTTGGATTTAATCCCAACTCGGCAGCCATTACGCCACAAAGTTTTGCAACCTCTCTGGAGTGTTGTAATAAGTTTTGGCCATAGGAAGAACGATATTTCATTCTACCCACTGCTTTGATCAATTCAGGATGCAGTCCATGTATCCCCAAATCGATTACCGTACGTTTGCCTATTTCAACAATTTCCTCCTCTATCTGTTTTTCGGTCTTTTTAACGATCTCTTCAATTCTTGCAGGGTGTATTCTTCCGTCCGTCACCAATTTGTGCAAAGACAGGCGTGCCACTTCTCTACGAACCGAATCGAAACATGAAAGAATAATGGCCTCAGGAGTGTCGTCTACTATTATTTCAACCCCTGTAGCTGCTTCCAACGCTCTAATATTTCGCCCTTCACGACCTATTATTCGCCCCTTCACATCATCGGATTCCAGGTTAAATACGGAAACACAATTTTCGACGGCCTCTTCCGTACCAATGCGCTGTATGGTGTTGATAATTATTTTTTTAGCTTCTTGTTGTGCCGTAAGCTTTGCTTCCTCCACTGTGGCTTGTATATAAGCCATAGCATCTGATTTCGCGGTATCCTTTAAAGATTCCATCAATTGTGATTTGGCATCATCGGCGGACAACCCGGAAATAACTTCCAATTGTTGCACTTGACTCTTATGCAGCTTTTCCAACTCGGATTGTTTCTTTTCTAGAAACTCGCTCTTGTAATCTACCTCTTTTAGTTTCGTCTCGAGTTGCTCGCCCAATTTTTTACCTTTGGCCAATTCACTGCTTATTTGGGACTCCTTATCCCTAGTCCGTTTTTCTGATTCCGAGATTTTCTTATCCTTATTGATAATTACCTTCTCATGCTCGGCTTTAAGTTCCAAAAACTTTTCTTTGGCCTGAAATATTTTATCCTTCTTTATATTCTCCCCTTCAATACTTGCTTCTTTTATTAAGTTCGCCGCCTCTTTTTTTGCGCTGGCGATGGTTTTGGAGGCCTTGCCCTTTTCCATAAATTTTGCAATGGCAAAACCAATTGCCAATCCAACCAATCCTATTATTATTGCTATACTATCCATATTTAATTTGAAAATTATTTATAAAAAAAGCCCACATTGATGGAAGTTTTGTACAAACCCCGATGAACAGGTTTAGGGCTACCAGACTGCTCAAGGATCCTTATACTAGTAAGGCATGCTTTTACAACCTAAACTCACCCTTTTCAAACAAATTAGTGTTGAGTTTGTCAAAAATTAATTACCAATGTGGGCAGTAACTATATTTATTTTAAAGAACGTTATTTCATCCCTAGCTTGGAATCTACCAACAGATTAAGTGCTTTAAGTCGCTCTGCAGCTTCTTTCACCCCTTCTGTCTGATCTATTCCTTTTTGCTCAATCTTGGAAGCAAACTGAAGTGCGCACATGGCCAACACATCTTGCTTATCCCTAACGGCATAGTTTTGCTCAAATTTCTTTGCCAGCTGTTCTATGTTTTTAGCTGCCTTTCTTAGCCCCTCCTCTTGCAGAGGATCTATGGTCAAGGGATATACCCTATCTGCTATAGAAAGCTTTATCTTGAGCTTCTCTGCCATATTATTCATTTACACTATTCTGAAAGTTGGGCTATACAATGGTCCAACTCTCTTATCAATGTGTTTATTTTAAGCTTAGCTTCGGTCTTATTTGTATCACTGCCCAGCATAGAACTTGCCATTTTTAGTGAATTGTATCTTTCCTGCCATTCACTCACAGAAACCCTAGTTGCTTCGTGATCATTTTTTACAGAAACTAATTCTTCTTCCAATTTTATATTCGTGTGGTGCAATAGCTCTAACTTATGCAGCAACTTACTTATTTTATTTTCTAAAGAATCAACAATATCTACCAATTCACCCATTTGCAAATATCAATGCATTTTACACAAAGTTAACACACCTCTTTATACTTAGCAATTCTTTTTTCAATTATTCTTAAAGTTAAATTTGCACCCTCAATTTAAGAAAAAAAAATGACCCCATCTTCATTATATAACACAGACTTTTTTTCAATTAGAATGGTATTAATTACATTCGTACCAATTATTAAATAATTATGAAAGGCTTTATCTTAGGATTTTTTTTATTTACATCAATATTTTATGGGCAAGCTCCTTATCCTCAGGATTTTTTCCGAGCCCCTTTAGATATTCCAATAATATTATCCGGAACATTTGGCGAATTGCGTTCCAACCATTTTCATTCAGGGATTGATATAAAAACGCAACAGCGGCAGGGATTACCCGTTTATGCAATTGGCGATGGTACAATTACGCGGATCAAAGTTTCTGAATGGGGTTATGGCAAAGCACTATATATTGCCCATCCTAATGGGTACACTTCCGTCTATGGCCATCTTCAAAAGTTCTCACCCGATATAGAGGCCTACATCAAGAAGGTTCAGTATCAGAAAAAATCTTTTGAAGTGGAAATTTTTCCCGACTTTTCGGAACTTAATGTCGAAAAAAGCGAACTAATTGCCTTTACTGGAAATACAGGTGGATCTGCCGGACCCCACCTACATTTCGAAATTAGGAGCAGTGCTTCAGAAATGCCAACTAACCCCCTCCTACATGGATTGGAAGTTAGGGACGCTACAGACCCGACCTTACTGGATGCTTATGCTTATCCCCTTTCAGAAAACTCACAGGTAAACCAAAGTCAGGAAAAAATAAAACTAAAATACCATAGACAAAGTGATGGGACTTATCTTGCTGACAAAGTAACGGCAATGGGAACCATTGGATTTGGGATAAATGCGTTTGACCGGCAAGATTTGGCTGCCAATAAAAATGGAGTTTATTCTGTTAAACAAATAGTGAACGGGAAAACATATACCGAATTCAATTTTGAAACCTTCTCCTTTGTTGAAAGTCGCTATATAAACACCTTGATAGACTATGACCATTTTAGCACTTATAGGGAACGAATTCAAAAGTGTTTTAAGGAAGAAAGCAATCTCTTGGGTATTTACAAAACTATTTTTAACAATGGTGAAATTGAGGTAAGCGAAGGCCTCTCCTATAATGTGGAGATTCACATCAATGATCTTGCAGGTAATCTCACCAAATTGATAATCCCTGTGGAAGGGAAACAACAGGAAATAGTAATCCCTAAAATAGAAGAGAAAACAGACCAGTATATTATAGCAAAAAAGCCGAATAATTTTGATTTGGGTGGTGCAAAAGTATATTTCCCATCGAATACCTTTTACAATAATTTTTATATCGACCTAAAAAAAGGGCAGGACACCGTTACCATACACAACAGTAAAGTACCAGCACATAGAAACTTTACCATAACCTTTGATGTCACAAAATATTCTGACCAAGAAAGAAAACAATTATTTATAGGAAGATTGGATAGCAATGGATCCGCAAGCTACGCCTCCACTTACAAACGCGGGACGACCTTTACAACACGAACTAGGAATTTGGGAACTTATACCTTGGCGAAAGATACCATTGCTCCTCAGATTAGACCGAAAAATTTTAAACATAAACAATGGTTAACCAACTTTAGTTATTTAAGTTTAAACATTTCTGATAATCTTAGTGGAATAAGCTCCTACAATGCAACACTAAACGGAGAATGGATACTTTTGGAATATGAGCCCAAAACCAATACCATTACCTACAACTTTGATGATCTTATATTGGACAAAAAGCAATGTGATTTGAAAGTCGTGGTTACCGATAATGTTGGCAACAGCAGTACTTTCACAAGTACGTTTTACAGAAAATAAAACATTGAGACTTTATAAACTATTTTTTCTGGTCTTTTTTATGGGGACATCTCCCCTTTTAAAGGCACAAACGGCTACCATAACAGGTGTGGTTTTTGATGAAAACCAAACCCCTTTGCCCAATGTTAATATCACCACGGAAAACAAAGGGACTTTTTCCGATATAAATGGGTTTTATATATTGGAAATTGTAGCGGACCAGGAAACATCTATAACTTTTTCCCATCTCGGTAACAAAAAGCTAATACTTAGGGACCTAATTCTAAACACTAACGAGAATTACGAATTTAATCCCGTTCTACCTAATGAAGCGATACTAATTGCTGGAGTCGTTGTAACCCCTTCCGGAACCAGATATGCCGAAGGAATTACCACCATTTCATCGGATATTGTTCGAAATATTCCCGGATCCAATGCCGGGGTCGAAAATATTTTAAAGCTTTTACCAGGTGTTTCCGTCAACAATGAGCTCAGTACCCAGTACATGGTAAGAGGTGGCAATTATGACGAAAACCTAGTTTATGTAAACGACATTGAGATATATCGACCATTTCTAATTCGTTCAGGACAACAAGAAGGGTTAAGTTTTATAAACAGTGATATGGTGGAAAATTTACAATTTTCGGCTGGCGGCTTTCAAGCCAAATACGGTGATAAACTTTCCTCGGTTCTTGATATCAACTATAAAACTCCTGTTGCCTTTGGCCTTAAAATAAATGCAACCTTACTAGGCACAGCAGTTACTTTGGAAGGTGTATCAAAAAATAAAAAATTATCATCTATTACAAGTGTTAGGTCTAGGGACAACAGCCTACTTGTAAATAGCAGTACAACCAAAAGTAACTATAATCCAGCATTTTTTGATATTCAACAATACACTACCTATATCTTTACACCAAAGTTCCGGATTAGCTATTTAGGTAATCTTTCGATCAACAATTACAGAAACAAACCCTTTACAAGGCAGACAAATTTTGGAACCTTGGACGATATAAAAATATTAACGGTATACTATGCTGGAAGTGAAAAAAGCCAATTCAGGACCAACCTCAATGCCCTGAAAGCAGAGTATAGAATTAACGACAGAACAACTATTAAACTAATTTCTTCTTTATATTTCAATAGGGAACAAGAATATTCAGATGTCATATCACAATACCAGCTTGGCGAGCTAAATGCAACTATTGAGGATGATAATTTGGGCCAACCTACACCATCCAATGGATTGGCAACACAATACGACCTTGCGAGAAATGATTTGGATGCTAAAATTTTTAATTTGGAACATAAAGGAACGCATTCCAAAGATGGAAAAGTTACCTCATGGGGCCTCAAATATGAACATACAGATATTCGTGACCAGATCAGAGAGTCAGAATTCATAGATTCTTTAGGGTTTATGATTCGCCCGCCTAATTCAGGATTTCAGCGAAATGAACCTGAAATCCCCTTCGAGGCACCGCTGGTTCCTTTCGCAGGAATAATTGCAAAGAATTCGGTAAACACCAATAAACTATCCGGATTTGTACAATATAGCCAACAAACGCAATGGAACGGCCATAACCTTTATTATAACCTAGGGGCCAGAGCCAGTCATTGGGTGGTAAAAGGCAAAGATCTTACGAAAAGTACACACACCATATTTAGTCCCCGAGCCCAAGTTTCAATTAAACCGGATTGGGAAAAAGATATGTTATTCAGGCTCTCGGGTGGCGTCTACCAACAACCTCCTTTCTATAGGGAATTAAGGGATAACTCCGGTACGGTCCATCCCGAAGTTGAAGCCCAAAAATCTTTTCATGTGGTCTTGGGAAATCAGTACAGTTTTAAATTGTGGCAAAGGCCATTTACATTAACTGGGGAGGCATATTGGAAAAAATTGACCAATGTAAACCCATATACTTTGGAGGACGTTCGTATACGTTATGCCGCACTTAACAATACCAAAGCCTATGCTTATGGGGCAGAATTTAGACTGAACGGAGCTTTTGTTCCCGGAACAGAATCGTGGTTTAGTTTAGGATACTTAAAAACCAAGGAAAACATTAATGACCAAGGTTATATCTCAAGACCTACAGACCAGCGCTTAAAAGTTGGAATCCTTTTTCAGGATTATATGCCAGAGGTCCCAGATATTAAAATGTATTTAAACCTAGTATATAATACAGGTTTGCCGGGTGGTTCACCAAGCTATGCGGATCCTTATCTCTTTCAAAATAGATTAAGGGATTATAAACGTGCAGATTTAGGAATTTCCTATATTTTTGTGGGAGCAAATAAATCCTACGACAAAAACTCGTTCTTACGGCTTTTTAAGGAATTAAGTGGAGGTGTTGAAATATTTAATTTATTTAACAATCAAAATTCCATAACCAACACCTGGGTTAGGGATTTGATCAATGAACAGCAATTTGCCGTACCCAATTTTATGACCGGGCGTATTTTAAATATAAAAATAGAGATGCAGTTTTAGTATTGAGAATAAGAAGATAACAAATTGGACCAGGACATTGGATTATAATTATTTAATGGTCACAATATAAAAAAGAAATATAAATAGATGAAAAATATCGTTGCAAGCATTTTTATGCTCATAAGCCTAGGCATATATGCTCAAAAAAACATTTATGAGAGTGATAAATTTGATGAGCTAAGTCGTGATCATAATAATTTGGCCATTATCCCTTTCTTGACCAACTTGGAATTAAAGGACGAAATATCCAACAAGGAATTAAAGGACCTTGAGAAGAAGGAGGGTTATGCTGTACAGGATGCACTGGAAACCTATTTTTCGAAAAGAAAAAAGAAAAAGAAATTTTCGGTAGAATTCCAAAATACCAAAAACACTAATGCTATTCTTAAACAGAATGGCATATCCTACGACAATATTGATGTTTATAGTGTAAAGCAACTGGCCGAAATTTTAGAAGTTGACGGTATTATAAGCGGCACCCTAGACCTTAACGTACTCTTATCCAAAGGTGTCCCTACAGAGTTCAGTTTATTGGATTATATTAAAGGCAATGCCAATTACGGTAGAATAGGCGTAAAAATAAGTGATGGAACCACCGGAAAATTACTGTGGAAATACGAAAAACAGATCAATAAAAAATCAGGTAAAAACACAACGGACCTAATCGATTTGATGATGAAACTAGCCTCCAGAAAATTCCCATATGACAGGGAACGGCCTAGGGACCGAAAGAAAGGCTAATGGGAGCCGAACTCTTTTAACACCTCAATTACGTAATCCAATTCTTCTTTGGAATTATATTTTGAAAAAGAAAACCGTAGGGACGGTTTTTCCAGATCCTCAGGGGAAAGAATTTCCGTAAGTACATGTGACCCGATATCACTACCGGCCTGACACGCGCTACCTTTGGAGCATGCGATACCTTTAAGATCTAAATGAAACAACAACATGAGTGCTTTTTCAGGATCAAATGGAAGGCGTACATTCACTAGGGTATAGGTACTTTTCTCCATATCTCCCGAAAGACCATTAAAGCCTACCTCGGGTATGGCCACGGCTATTTTCTCTATAAAATATCTTTTTAATTCAGTAACAAAATCCATTTCTACTTCCAAATGGTCATATGCGGCAATAATTGCCTCTTCTAGACCTACTATATTATGGAAAGGTTCCGTTCCCGCCCTAAAACCGCGTTCTTGAGATCCACCTAAAATCAATGGTTTTAAACCAGTGTTTCTTTTAATGTACGCGAATCCAACACCTTTGGGCCCATGAAATTTATGTGCCGCCGCTGTTAAAAAATGTGCCTTGGTATTTTGTACATCCCAAGGAAAATGACCTATAGACTGTACGGTATCGGAATGAAATAGGGCATTGTATTCCTCACAAAGCTCACCAATAGCCACAATATCTATGGTGTTTCCTATTTCGTTGTTCACATGCATCAGGCTTACCAATTTTTTACTTCCCTCCCCTTTCAAAAGTGATTCCAAATGGGCCAAGTCCGGATTTCCAAAACTATCCAAATTCACAAATAATAGTTCCACACCATATTCTGTAGCCAATGCCTCAGCCGTGTGCAATACCGCATGGTGTTCTATTTTAGAAGTAATTATAGTTTTAACCCCAAGATCTCTAACACTACATCTTAGAATCATATTGTCCGCTTCCGTACCACCTGAAGTGAAAATTATCTCAGCCGGATGGGCATTTAATAACTTGGCAATGGTTTTCCTTGCTTTTTCGATTGCCGTTTTGGCAGTTCTTCCAAAACCATGGGAAGAAGAAGGATTTCCGTAGGAACTTTCCAAAGCATCTTGCATTCTAAAGATAACCTCCGGCCTAACCTGAGTGGTGGCGGCATTATCCAAATAAACCTTTTTCATTTAATTATAAATCCATTTAAAAGCTTTCCCAACTCTAGGAAAGTCCCCCAAAATTACTTGAAATAAAGTTAATTTCCTGCAAAATGCATATAAACCTCTAGGTTTATAACTTAAATTTCAATTAAATTTGAGGTATGAAAAATCTTTTGATTCTCCTTTTGTGTTTGGCCCTTACTTCTTGTGATGACGGGGATTTACAAATTGAAACTATAAATTTTGACGATAGCGATATTCAATATTGTGGCAGTACGGTTACAACAAGCTCCACCTTATTCTTTAAAATTGTTGACAGTGAAGCCTTAATACTCACCTTAGCCAGTGGAACCCTTAAGAATGAGGCATCTGCCGGGGAGGTTGAATATCCCATTTCTAGCAATACTACTCTAACGTATCGCATTTTTTCCGCCAGTGTAACCCAAACCTATTTTTGTGATGTGATTCCCGTAACGGAACCTACGGTACTCGAAGAAATTGAGGCAGAAAGCGGATCTGTACTAATAACCACTACGGCTGTAGTTGATGGAGAAAACACTTCTTACGAACATACAATAAGGTTGAGCGGGATTACTTTAATTAACAATTCCAACAATCAGAGGATTACCGATTTAAGCATCAATGATTTCGGAACGGTAACAACCGAATAATCAAGGGGTATTCTGAAAAAAGTATACTTCTGTTGCCCCCATACCATATTTCTGATAATCAGCGTCATAGAACTTTGCATTTTCGTATCGCTTAAAAAGAAAATATAGCTCTTCCTTTAAAATACCTTCCCCCACACCATGAATAAAAACAACTTTTTGTATCTTTTTTCGCATAGCGAAATCCAGTTGGCGCTTTGCCGTATCCAATTGTAGGTTCAACATTTCAAAATTGGTCATCCCTTTGGTTGAAGCTGTCAATTTATTTATATGCAGATCAACTTCCATCTGTGGTATATTGCGCTCCTTTGGTCTTAATTTCTTATGATGTCTATTTTTTGGTATTTCCTTTTCCGCCTTTATTTTAGCCACTTCAAAATTGGTTACTTTAATAGCATTGGAGCTTGCTATTTTCAATAATTCGGCTGCCGTATAACTCAATAAGAACCCGTCGTTACTTTCTACAGTAATTTGAGTGCCATTTATTTTTACTACGACCCCTTGAATAATATCATCGATGGCCTCTACTTGATCTCCAACTTTAAAATCCATTACTTATTCTCTTTGTCATTTTCCTCTGGCCCAAACTTATCACTGCTCCATAACTGTGTGGTCTTGTACAATCCGAACATTAGAAGGACAATGCCAAGGCTTAACGCATACTCCTCTTCCATTACATTGTCTCCCAACCCAGCGATTGCGGCTCCTACTATGATGAGCACTAAATAAAAAGTCCGTTTTGTTTTCATTGCCCAAAAATAATAGTAATTTTCGGTAAAGAATTATATTAGCACTTTAAATTAACCTAATGGCGATTCTCTTGGAACTTGAAAATTATATGCTGCCCTGTATGAACAAGCAAATTTTCGGTATCGAATGCCCTGGTTGTGGCATTCAACGTTCCATTTCCTATTTATTGGACGGCAATTTTATTGACGCACTAAAGATATATCCCGCCATTTACACACTGATATTGTTAGTTGGTTTTGTTGGCGCCTCTCTAATGTTCAATTTTAAAAATTCATTCAAGATTAAAATATATCTTTTATACCTAAACGCCGGAATCATCATTATAAGTTATATATACAAGATGACCCATCTAATACATTAAAATAGAATTATGGAACAACAAAAACTACCGAACGCAACGCTGATTTTAGTATTTGGAATTATCTCTATAGTAACCTGCTGCTGCTATGGGATTATTGGTTTGATATTTGGAATAATCGGACTTATTTTAGCCAACAAGGCAACCAACATCTATGCATTAGACCCCACTATTTATGAAGGCTATAACAATGTTAAGCTAGGAAAAACGCTATCGATTATAGGTATTGTACTAAATATACTTGTGGTCATTTTCTTTATTTGGATTATCTCTATTATTGGCTGGGATGCATTACAGAACGAAGAAATTATGAGGGAAAGAATGGAAGATTATTTCCAGAACCTTCAATAAATATAATTACAACCTAACAATTTTATTAAACTATTTTATGGAAAACCATCAAACCCGACCCAAACCGAACAACTATTTGGTTTTAGCTATTATCAGTACTGTATTTTGTTGCTTGATTCCTGGCATCGTCAGTATTGTAAATGCTGCCAAGGTAAATGAGGCATATGCTCTGGGCAATTATGACCAAGCTGAAAAAGCTTCTAAAAACGCCAAAACATGGGCCATTGTTGGTATTGCCATTGCAGGTGTATTGTGGCTTTTATATATCGCTATTTTTGGCTTTGCCATAATAGGTGGTTTAATGAGTTCGGGTGATTTCTAAAAAAATAAAAATACCATTAATAATGATTTTGGGAGCAGTGTTCCTTGGACTACTGCTCCTATTTTTTTTTATAAACCCCGTTAGTTCCAACTACTTCCCCAAATGTCCATTTTTAACTGCCACAGGTTATTATTGCACGGGTTGCGGTAGCCAAAGGGCCCTACATGATTTGCTACACTTAAATTTATTAGGTGTTGCTCGGCATAATATCCTGTTTATTCCCGCATTTTTATTGATCATCTACCATTGGGTTCGCAATTATACCCCCTTAAAGAACAAAAAAGCCTTACCTGATCTTATCTATCATCCCAAAACTCCAATAGTACTATTTATTATAATCACGCTATTTACAATTTTAAGGAATGTAAACATTTACCCTTTTACGTTACTGGCTCCAGGATAAACTAAAGCCCGCTATAAAGACAATAACGGGCTATTTACTAAAATTATAAGAAATTATTTTTCAAATTTCTTTAATGTTTTTATAATTATCCCCACACAATCAAGGAGCTGTTCCTTATCCATTACCAAAGGAGGGGCAAACCTTATAATATTTCCATGGGTAGGCTTGGCCAAAAGACCGTTCTCCTTTAAAGCCAAACAAATATCCCAAGCTGTAGAACTATCTTCTGTATCATTTATCAATATGGCATTTAATAAACCCTTGCCCCTAACGGCATTCACAATATTACATGTTGGAATAAACTTATTGAGCTCATCCCTGAAAATTTCACCCAACAGATAGGCATTTTCTGCCAACCCTTCTTCCTTTACTACCTCGAGGGCAGCTATACCCACAGCAGCAGCCACTGGATTCCCCCCAAAAGTACTGCCATGGCTACCAGGTGTTATAACATCCATAATTTCATCATTGGCTAGAACTCCAGAAATTGGGTAAACCCCTCCAGAAAGGGCTTTTCCTAAAATCAATAAATCCGCTTTCACTTCAGGTGTTCCGCTACAATGCCTATCCGGACAATTACAGTTGCCACATGTTGCCAATAATTTTCCCGTCCGGGCTATTCCGGTCTGTACTTCATCGGCAATAAAAAGAACGTTATGTTTCTTACATAATTCCTTGGCTTCGGACAAATAATCTTCCGCCGGCACATACACTCCGGCTTCCCCTTGAATGGGTTCTACCAAGAACCCAGCTATGTTTACATTGTTCTCTAAAACCTCCTGTAGGGCCTTTAGATTGTCATATTCAATTTTGATAAAACCTTCAGTATATGGACCATAATTTTTGTGCGCCACGGAATCGTTGGAAAATGAGATAATAGTGGTTGTACGTCCGTGAAAATTATTTTCACAGACGATAATTTGGGCTTGATTTTCCGGAATTCCCTTTTTCTCATAGGCCCATTTTCTGCATATTTTAAGCGCCGTTTCCACTGCTTCCGCACCTGTATTCATAGGTAACAACTTATCAAAACCAAAGGTTTCGGTTGCCAACTTCTCAAACTTACCCAACATATCATTATAGAATGCCCTAGATGTCAAGGTAAGCGTTTGCGCTTGCCGCATCATTGCGCTGATAATTTTAGGATGACAATGCCCCTGATTTACTGCTGAATAGGCCGATAAAAAATCGTAATATTTCTTTCCTTCAACATCCCAAACAAAGACTCCCTCTCCCCTATTTAAAACAACTGGTAACGGATGATAATTATGTGCCCCGTATTTTTCTTCCAACGCAATTGCATCCTTAGAAGTTAATTTTTCTAAAACTGACATGATTTTTAAATTTTAAATAAAACTTTAGCAATTCCTTCTTGGGGAGAGAAATCATCCTTCTATTGTAGAGCATGCAAATTACGAATTGTAATTTGCATGCTAAAATATTTTATGAATTGATTTTCCTCACAGAACACCTAGCTTTCAATCTTTTAGGTCAAAATTGGCACTAACGGGATAGTGATCGGATAAAAACCAATTTTCCGAACCATTGTGGACTTTTGCATCCAAACATTTTATGGATAACTCAGGAGAAACCAAAATGTAATCTATCCGTTCCAGACGAGAAACCAGCTGTAAAGCACTTTCCTTATTCACCTCTGCCAAAACCTGCCCAGGAAAACTGCCTCTTTCAGCTAAACCAGCAGAAAATTTTTGAACTACATCATATAATGGGAATGAAAGAAATTTGGACATTACAGCATAATCCAATGTTCCATTTACAATATTGCCGTTTAATCCCTTTCCCTTATTAGATTCCTGTAACCTAGTTAATAATTTACCCTTGGGGTCGTACAAATCGGCATCAAAAGGTGAATGGGCATTAAAATCTCCCAATACCACATATTTAGAAGTGGTTTTGACTATTTCGTTCAATTTATTGGATATTATAATGGCCTCTTCCCTCCTACGTTCAATGCTTCCAGGATGGAGGTGAACTACCAAAACATCAATTCCATTGGTTTTGCAGTGCAACGCACCGTGATGCATACCTTCCATTATTTTTTCTACAACCTCTATGGGATATTTAGAGGTAAGGCCAACAGAATAACCAGTTGTTTTCAATAAAACAGAGTAATCATGACCCCAGACCTTGGCATCTTCCGCTAACATTTCCGAAGAATAGGAACATAACTCTTGTAAGGCAACAACATCTGGAGTTTGTGCTCCTACCCAATCTTGTATATTTTTCCTTCTTTCCAGATCCTTGCCCCAATCATAGCCATTCCAAATATTGTAGGTTAGAATTTTAAAATTCTCCTGCTTATCTTGGGATACCAGTGATAATGGTATTATTATAATTATAAATAATATATTTCGAAAATTCATTGGTCTAAATTTATTTTAACAATATGGCCAACAGTTCTGTCCCCCAAAAAAAATCTGGTCAGAAGGCCGTAAAAGTATGATGGTTATTTATAAACAAGCAAAAATTTTGATGCTCCAACTCGGGATCGGATCCATATACCCTACCCACACTAGTGTGTACGCTTAACTACTTGGAACCATACTGGATACCCAAATCGTTAGTGCGAAGTTCCTTCAGTTTCTCCCTTAAAGTCTTCTGCATTTCCTCCACTATCACAGCATATTTAGGGTTATGCGCGAGATTATTATACTGTTTGGCATCGTTCTCCATATCAAAAAGTTCCATACCAGCTCCTGCATCTTCATCGTACTGTATGTATGCCCATTTGTGGTTGCGCAAAAGAAAGGTCTTACCTCCCTGACTCACCGAAAATGCATAATCCCTCACATTGGCTTTAGGATTATCCAATGTTTTTACAAGGCTCTTTCCTTGTAAATGTTCTGAAGCTTTTATCCCAGCCAATTCTGCGAGTGTAGGATATAAATCTAAAAGTTCGGAAAAGGAATTACATACTGCCGGTGCTTTGCCTGGCACTTTTATCACCAAGGGAACCCTAACCGATTCCTCATGAAGGCTTACTTTCATCCAAAAACGGTGTTCCCCTAGATGAAAACCGTGATCAGAAGTAAATACAACAATGGTATTTTCATCCAACCCTTCTTCTTTTAATGTCTTTAGTATCTTTCCTACTTGAGCATCCATATAAGATACGGATGCATAATACCCAGCTACTGCCTTTTTTTCTTGTTCCTCGGACATTTCACCATTTACACTGGTTACATAATTAATTCCACGCGCGGGAATATCGTCCCAATCGTTTTCAACTTTAGGCGGCAATACTATTTGCTCATGTGGATAAGGTTCAAAATACCTTCTGGGAGCAACAAAGGGCACGTGGGGCCTTACCAATCCTACTGCTAAAAAGAAGGGATTATTTTTGTGCTTTTTAATTAGTTCTATAGCCTTTTCAGCAGTTTTTCCATCGGAATGCACCAAATCATCCCCATCTGCCTTAACAATGGTCATAACATTACCTCCTTTTCTTGGTTTCAGCCCATAGGGATTATTCTGCACCAATTCGGCCTCCCCTTCCGCAGTCCATTCTGGACCCTTACTATTAAACCGTTCGGTCCACGAGGCCTCGTCATCCTGACCATTAGAACCCGTTTCAATATCTATAGGAACTCCCATATGATATATCTTGCTTACCCGAGCTGTATAATAGCCATTATCCTTGAACAGTTGTGAAAGTGACTTTCGTGAAGGGCCAACATTTTCCCTTCCACTTACATATCCATAAGTATTGGTAGCGTTGGGATAGTAGCCGAACATAAGGGAAGCTCTTGATGGGCCACAGACTGGGTATTGGGAATAGGCCCTTGTATACCTAGTGCCTTTAGCTGCCAATTGATCAATATTCGGGGTATTGGACGCCTGATTTTCATAGGATGAAATCGCTGTAGCCGTTAGATCATCCGCAATTATAAATAGAACATTGGGTTTATTGTTTTTAATTTTATTTCCCAATTTTCCTTTTTGTGCGGGTCCATAAAAAAAACACATCATTAAGAGACATAGAAGTAGTTTTCTCATTGTAACTAATTTATCAAAACTTAAAATAACAATATTCATCAATTCCCTAGGGCCTATAACCTCAATTACTTCTGCTTTTATTTGCCTGCAATCCACCGTAGGTAAAACTCATTTAATAGGCAATTCCCATTTTATTTATACCACAGCGCAAACGAATCTAATAAATACAAATAAGACTCTGTTAAAAAGCTACATAAATCCTAAAAAATTCTCCTATTTTTGCGCCATGCGCAGAAAGAATACAAGACAAGTTTTTGAAAATGTAGAAGTCGTAGATGCTGGAGCCAAAGGAAAAACAATTGGCAAGGCACCAGACGGAAGGGTAATTTTCCTGACCAATACGGTACCGGGTGATGTTGTGGACGTTGAGACCACTAAAAAACGAAAGGCCTATTTTGAAGGGGTCGCTACCAAATTCCATACTTTTTCGGACAAAAGGACTACTCCCGTTTGTGAGCATTTTGGAGTTTGCGGTGGCTGTAAATGGCAGGATATGGGCTATGAGCATCAGCTATTCTACAAACAAAAAGAAGTAGAAAACAATCTTCGTAGAATTGGTCATTTGGAATTACCACCAACCAATACCATTTTGGGCTCTAAAAAACAATATTTCTATAGAAATAAGATGGAATTTTCCTTTTCGGACAGTAGGTGGTTGACCTTGGATGAAATAAACTCGGGTAAGGAGATTGAGGATAAAAATGCCTTGGGGTTTCATATTCCTGGTATGTGGGATAAAATATTGGACATTAAAAAATGTCATTTACAAGATGACCCTTCCAATGCCATTAGGTTGGAAATAAAGGATTTCGCTATCACGAACGGGCTTACCTTCTTTAATCCAAGAAATCAATGGGGCATGCTTCGGACCGTAATGATACGCACATCCTCTACAGGTGAAATTATGGTTATGGTCCAATTTTACGAGGACCATTTGGAAAAGAGGGAATTGTTGATGGCCCATTTAGAAACGACCTTTCCGGAGATAACCTCCTTGTTATACGTCATCAATCAAAAACAAAATGACACTATATATGACCAAGAAATCATATGCCATTCTGGTCGCGATCATATATTTGAGGAAATGGAAGGCTTACAATTTAAAATAAATGCCAAATCCTTTTATCAAACCAATTCCGACCAAGCCTATGAACTTTATAAGGTAACACGTGATTTTGCCGGACTTACTGGAAATGAATTGGTATACGACCTTTACACAGGTACAGGTACCATTGCCCAATTTGTGGCCAAAAAAGCCAAAAAAGTTATAGGTATAGAGGCCGTTCCTGAAGCCATTGCCGATGCTAAGACCAATGCCGAGAGAAACAAAATAGACAATGTAGATTTCTTTGTTGGGGATATGAAGAACGTCTTTAACCCGAGTTTTATTAAGGCACATGGAAGGCCCGACCTCATTATAACAGATCCGCCGAGAGATGGTATGCACGCAGCCGTTGTGCAACAAATTTTGACCATAGCACCTGAAAAGGTGGTATATGTTAGTTGTAACAGTGCTACACAGGCTAGGGACTTGGAATTAATGAAGGAAGATTATGAAATAATGAAGGTGCAACCGGTGGATATGTTTCCGCAAACCCATCATGTTGAAAATGTTGTACTTTTGAAAAAACGGATTAAATAATCCAACTAAGCATGAAGAAGGTCTATATTCCAATACTTTTCATAATTGCGTTTATCAGCTTTGGAGCTTGCGAAAAGGATGATATCTGTGTGGACGGGGATACCCCTTTAATGGTGATAAGGTTTTATGATGTTGACAACCCTACCGTATTAAAAAAGGTAACTAAATTACGAATTGTTGGAGTTGGCCAGAATACGACCGTAACCACGGTTTCCGACAGAACCGATTTGGATTCTATTGCCATTCCATTAAGAGTTGCCGAAGAAAGTAGCGGTTTTTATTTTATCAACAATTCTTCCGAGGTAGATTCCGTAGAAGTAGGAGATCTGGACACCTTATACTTCAATTATACGAGAAAGGATAAGTTTGTTTCGAGGGCCTGTGGTTATATTGCCAATTATGAGACATTAAGTAGCGATTTAAAAACGGAAACCGATAATTGGATAAAAGAAATAGAAATTGTAACCCCAATGGTAGAAAACTCAACAACGGCCCATGTTAAAATATTTCATTAGTAGTTTTATATTTCTAGCCTTTGTTTTGGGATACTCACAAAGTAAGCCAATTGACCTGCAGCCCAAAGACACAGTAGCCCATACAGACCCTTATGGCCTTAGGGTAGGGATAGACCTTAGCCGCCCATTGATATCCATTTTAAATGATAATTACACTGGACTGGAAATAGTTGGCGATTACAGGATTACAGATAAACTTTATGTAGCGGCCGAACTTGGTAATGAAAAAAATACAAAACAAGAGGATCTTTACAATTTTACAACCTCCGGGAGTTACTTAAAACTTGGAGTGGATTATAATACGTATGGTAATTGGTATGGAATGAACAACTCTGTACATGTGGGAGGCCGTTATGCATACAGTACTTTTAGTCAAACCTTGAATAATTATCAAATTTATGATACCAACCGATACTGGAACGATCCGGATTATCAGAACAACCCTAACCCCAATGCCGTGAACGATTTTCCCTTTGGCTCAGATGTTCCTCAAGAATTTGGCGGATTAAGTGCCAGTTGGCTAGAAGCTGTGATTGGCTTAAAAGCAGAGCTTTTTGCCAATATTTATTTGGGAGCAAGCGTACGCATTGGCTTTTTGGTCAGTAATAAGGAACCTGATAGTTTTAGAAATCTATGGATTCCGGGATTCAATAAAGTTACTGACGGGAGCAATTTTGGGGCTGGCTTTAATTATTCCATTACTTATTTTATACCGCTCTACAAGAAAGCCAAAAAAATAAAGGAAAAAGAAGAAAAACCGGTAGAAAAAAAACAGGGTCAGAAATAACCTAAAACTCCCGAAACCCTTTAATCAAAATCCATTTCATCATTATTTTGTTGCCTTTACCGGATTTGACAACCGCAAATTTGGGCGCCATTAAACTCGCTATTACTGCTGCTATAATCGCCAGGACAAGAGTATCTAATGATAAGAACATACCAAGCAATAACCGCCCAGCCACAAATAAAATAGCAAAGCCTAGAAAATTATAGATTAGGACTTTATGTTTTGGTTTCATAATTTCAATTCTGTAAAATAGTAGGTAGGGTGCTATTCTGCCTTATTAAACTTGGCCTTCTTACTCCCTTCATACATCACATATTTTACTAATCGGGACTCCAAATGACTATTATATACTTTTATTTTTCTTGACGGACGTAACCCTACAAATTTTAAAGCCTCCAAGTTGGACGTAATAAACCATGCATCGGTACCAGGGTAATTTCTCTTTAAGGTATTTCCAATGTCTCCATAAAAATCCTCCATTTCAATATCCAAGCGCTCACCATAAGGAGGGTTAAAAACCATATGCAAATGCCCTTCAATTGATTTTTCCGTATCAAAAAAGTTCTTTCTTTCAATCGTTATATAATCGGATAGATTGGCGTTAACCACATTGTCCTGTGCTTTTCTAACGGCAGAGGGTGCTTTATCATATCCAATAATTTTATGGTTAAACTCCCTTGTCCTATTTAGACTGCTATCTACAATTTTCTCAAAAAGCTCGGGATCAAAATCGTGCCATTTCTCAAAGGCAAATTCCTTTCTATTAATATTGGCCGGAATATTACAGGCAATCATGGCCGCTTCTGTTAACATGGTACCACTTCCACACATGGGATCCAAGAAATCACATTGTCCATCCCATCCACTTAACAACAAAAGTCCAGCTGCCAAAACCTCATTTATAGGTGCTATGTTGGTGGCGGTCCGATACCCTCTTTGGTGCAAAGATCTCCCTGAGGAATCTAGGGCCACGTTACATTGATCATTTTGAATGTGAATATTGATTCTAACATCTGGAAATTTAATATCTACATCTGGCCTAGTACCGTCCGTATCCCTAAATTTATCCACTATGGCATCTTTTGTCTTTTGGGAGACATATAAGGAATGGGTGAAATTTTCGCTATTTACTGTAGCATCTATTGCAAAAGTCGTGGTGGTCGAAAGATAATCGAACCAATCCATGGCATATATTTTTTTATAAAGATCGTTTTCATCCCGCACCCGAAACGAATGGATCGGTTTAACAATTTTAATTGCAGTACGCAAACACAGATTTGCCTTGTACATAAAACCGGTATCCCCTTCAAAATATACGCTCCTAACTGCTTCCTGAACATTACTCGCACCTAGGTTACGTAGTTCCTTGGCCAAAATTTCCTCAAAACCAAACATGGTCTTGGCCACCATTTTAAAATTATTGTTCATATCTACCTTTAAGATTACGGCAAAAATACATTAATTTTAGCCCTTATTAGCCAATATGATAATTTTGTACAATACCAGAATTAATCCTTAATGAAATATTTATTACCTATTCTTGCTGTAGTGCTGAGTTTCTTATTTGTATACTTCACCAAACCAAAAAACAAGGAAGTCTTTAAGCTACTACTGGCTTTCAGTGGCGCTTTTTTATTAGCGCTTACTGTATTTGAATTGTTCCCTGAAGTTTATGGTAGTGCAGAACCAAAAACCGTCGGAGTTTTTATTATGTTGGGGATTCTGCTCCAGATATTTCTCGAATTTTTTTCCAAAGGAGCAGAACATGGTCATGTTCATTTAGATCCTGAAAAATCGGATTTCCCTTGGATGCTATTTATAAGCCTGTGCATACATTCACTACTTGAGGGATTGCCTATAGAAAATCACAGTACCATTTTATATGGAATACTAATTCATAAAATTCCAATTGCCATTATTCTTAGCATATTTTTACTCAACTCCAAGATCAAGTTGCTGTCCGCCATATTTTTTATAGTGCTTTTTGCCCTTATGACCCCTATAGGTACTTATATTGCTGCCAATTATGAATTTATCCACGATTATGCTGTATTGTTAAACGCCTTGGTAATTGGTGTTTTTCTTCATATTTCAACTGTTATTTTATTCGAAAGTTCGGAAGCGCATAAATTTAACTTGCGCAAACTGGTGGTTATTATTTTGGGAATTTCAATTGCTTATATGCTATAAAATCGAATTCCAATTACAAGAATAATTGGCACAACAGGTCAATTACTTTAAATTAGTAGCCACTGCTAAAATTAACATAGCACCAAGACCAATAAATGTTCAGCAAGGAGGAAGCAAAAAAGTTACGCCAAGATTTTTGGATCTCCTTTGGGAAATCCTTTCCGAGAAAATGGATTCTGTATAACACTGGTATAAAGGACTCCTCTTTTAAATTTCATTTTGATTTGAAGAGAGCAATGGTCTCTTTCGATATAGAAACTCAAGATCTAGAAAAACGATTGGAAGTATGGGAAAAATTGATGTCACTTAAATCGATTTTATTAGAGGAATATCTACCGAAAGCCCTATCTGAGGATACGGTTTTCTTGGATAACGGGAAGGAAATCTCCAGAATTTCAGTTGGTCTCGAGAATGTTTCCATACACAATAAAAATACTTGGCAGGAGACCATGGTCTTTTTTAAAGACCAAATGGCTGCTTTTGAAGAATTCTATAATCAATATGAAGACATTATTAAACCTTAAACCACATCTACTAGAATAAAAACCCAATGGCTTATGGCACCTGCCAATACAAATAAATGCCAAATAAAGTGATTATAGGGGATTCTTTCTGTGGCATAAAATACAATTCCAAGGGTATAAAAAGCACCTCCCAAAAAAAGGGCACTCTGTCCAATTGTAGTTGTATGGCTAAGCAAATTATCCAAATCCAATACGATCAACCAGCCCATTACCAAATAAAGAAAAAGTGAAATAAATTCGAACTTTCCAGTATAGAATAATTTCATGACCGTACCTACGGCTGCTATTCCCCAAACTGTATAAAATAGGAACCATCCATTGCCATTTTCCAACAAGATCAAGGCAACCGGTGTATAAGTCCCCGCAATTAAAAAATAAATACTGATGTGATCCAGTATCCTTAATTTGTTTTTCAAATTACGATCCCCAACACGATGATATAAGGTTGATGCCGTAAACAACAATACAATGGTAAAACTGTACAGCACTATGGAAAAGGTACCGTAAGAGATTAGCTCCCCGGCATATTGAATTAAAACCGCAAAGCCGATAAGCCCCAAGAATATTCCTAGAGCATGTGAAACGGTGTTTAGTTTTTCCTCGTTGGATAACATTCTTTAAAAGTAGTCATATGCTTCCATTTAATCCATCATAACCGATATTCCGTTACCTAAATTGCACAGAACCCATCATTTTTTATCTGGGGACCAAAAATTAAAATAAGTCACATATTCCATTATCAATGCAATACTCAAAGAGTAGAAACAAATATTTACTCTACAATTAGTTTAGCCCGCATTATCGAGGAATGACCCGGGAAGGTACATACTATCCAATATTCACCCGGCTCATCTGGCATTTTAATATAAATTGTTTCTGCTGTTTCTGGCTGCATGATAGCAGTATGGTACAACACCAAATCGGTATCCGGCACATAATTATAGTCCGGTCCGTCCAATCCCAACATCAAAGCCATTTGCCCCACCTTATCCACCGACTCCTTACCTTTCTGGGTGATTACTAGGTTGTGCATCATATCGTCGTTATTATTAAAGGTGAGCTCTACCTTGGCTCCTCTTTTTACCTGCACTTCCTCGACATCATACTTCAATCCCGGTTTGGTACCGATCATCAATTTCTGATCGGATTTATTATTCCAATCATTAGGCATTTTTGTTATTCTTTTAGGTTGGACAATATTTTTACCCGATTTGACAGCAGCTATCATTTGTGGAGACTTCAATACTCCCCCTGGAACTTCGTTCAGCGTATAATAACCTGTGTCATGCAGTAGTTTCTTTCCCGAACCCGAGATAAGACCTGGAATTTTTATCTCGTGGATAAAACCCAATCGCATACCGTGCAATGTTAATTTAACAGATAATCCATCTACCGAAACCGCTGCTTTGTGTACCATTACCGGCTGTTCTTCCACAATGGGACTACCGTAAGTATTGTGATATTGGTAAGTAAAACTTTTCATTTCATAACTAGTTACATCAGCTGCCAACTTTTTATTTACCGGTTCCGTGAATTCCAATTTAAATCCATCATCAAGCGCCTTCATGGTTTTAATTTCGAAAGGTATTTTTCCAGTCCAGACAAGCCGTTGCAAACCATATGGTGCTTTTCCTGTAGAAGACCATCCCCTACTGGTCATACCCACAAACATACTGGAATCGCTACCCCATAACATTCGTATTAAACCAGAGGAAAAACCTTCACGAAATAAAAACGAAGCACCTTGGTACACCCCGTTGACCTTTTCCATAAAAACCCGCATAATCTTGCTATGGCCTTGGTCACCAACAAATATCTGTCCTTCAAATGGACCAAATTTTCCATTCGTAGTATCATATAGGATATCCGAAGTGGAAATACCCTGTATGGTATGGGGAAACCAGATTGCAGGAGCCTTTAATGCTGGTACTTTTTTAGCATATTCATAAAGACTTAAACCTGATTGTTCCTCGATTTCTTCCTGTTTTAGTTTTAAGGGCGACTGTGGGTCATCTGTCCATCTTAAACCTTCAGGATTACCTGCAAAATCACCTACTTCCAAATGAGTCATCCTTCCTGAACCTACCCAATCCCCTTGGTTTTCTGTGTAGAAAAAATCACCCTCTGGACTGATTTGGAAACCAGCTGGCGACCTTAAACCCGTTGCTATAGGCGTCATATCACCTTCTGGAGTTATCTTTAACATCCAACCCCTCCATTTAACCAAACTGGCTCCATGACCTATCCAGGATAAATTTAAGGTTACCAACATATCCCCATTGGGTAGAATTTTAGGCCCATAAGAATAATCGTGGTAATTCCCGGACAGCGGCCAAGAATAAACAGTCTTATAACTATCCGCCCTACCGTCCCCGTTCCTATCATCCAACCTGGTAAGCTCTCCCCTTTGTGCAAGATAAAAACCATTATCCTTGTATGCCAGGCCCAAGGCTTCATGCAAGCCATTGGCATATCGTTTGTACTCTGGATTTAAACTATATGGCTTATCTATTAGCCATACCTCACCCCTTCTTGTAGACACTCCTAATTTATCATCATCTGTAAAGGCCAAACCTCCCACTTCCAATACAACCTCCTTTGGAATTGGCACCTCCAATATTTTATAATATTCCGATTCTTTTTTTGCCAAGTCCGAACTGTCCTGACCAAACATACATTGCACCGTACCTAAAAGGAATATAAAGAAAACTGCCTGTCTTAAAATCTGCATAATTGGTTATTTTGGGTTACCAAATAATAGTGTACTTAATGTTCTGACTACCCGCGGGTATTTTTAGAAGTAATTCATCCATTCCATTGGAATTTCGGACCAGAGGAACCAAATTTCCATTTCCTGAAAAATCTATAAAATAACTTTCGTCATTTATGATGAAGGTACCATCCTGAAGCTTTTTAATTGATTGCCCTTCGGCAATTTTATGCCAGATATCTTCATCGCCCTTAATGGAGATGGTACGGGTTAGTCCGCGACCATTTTCAGAAGGTTTAAATGAATTGCGAATCACGGTTTCCTTAACTTGGAGTAAAAATACTGGGAGACCATTGTCCTCAATGTCATACCCCAGTTGCTTAAAATTAACATTGGAAGGGATACTATCTGGCCAAACCATGTCCTCTTTTTCCAAAATCATAAAATCAGGATCACCATGAAAGGATACCGAAAATCCTTTTACTTCCGCAAGTTGATTAATACCACGTGCATGCCACATTTGTGTTACATCAAGAAAATCACCTTGCCATACCTGCAAAATGGACTCTCTACTTAAATCGTATGAAAAATGTAATTGTTCCGGGGTTCCTACAGCAATACAATGGGTCCTTTTTTCACCATTATGCATCATATAGCCACGCTGTGCAATAGGTTCCTCCTTCACCTGAACCAATATATTGTCTACGGGCCCTCTCCTTGAAGAACCAAAGGAAGCCTTGGCATGCAAGGCCATCTTTTGTATCTCAGGGCCTTCCACCTCAAAACTAAACCCTGTGTTCCAAGGATTATGCTTATTGTAAATAAAAGTGAAAGGTATTGTACCCTTTTCCAATTTCAATTTTCCAATCCCTGGGGAATCCAGGCTATAATCTCCATTTAAATCTACTACGGTATCCTTGCCTATAACTAATAAGGCGCCACCATTGTTAACTCCTATATCGAAGAGATAAATACCAGAATTTGGGATATCCAACTGTCCATCATACTTCAATATTCTTTTCACTCTATCCCCGGTTATCATTTTGGCTGAAATACTGTCCGTATTTATCTCCCTCACCACAGTAAGAGTGTCCAATCCAGCAATTGTATCAGAATTACTTTCGTATTCCGTCATGTGAATATCCAATAAGGATACTTCTATATCCTCATATTGCTTATATTCTAAATTTCTAATCGCGACAGGTCCATGATCTCCTTGAATCATTAATGGCCCTCTAGCTTTTTCATCGTCATAAGCAGAAGATCTTGTAGGTCCCGTTACCTCCACATTTTCCTGAACTAACTCACCATTCAACCATACCTCTTGAAATACGGCATTTTTGATTTTATTACCCGAAGCATCAAATTTCGGAGCGTGAAATATAATTTTAAAATGTTGCCAAAGTCCTGGTGATTTTGAAGCGTTGATTTTTGGGGCATGTCCCTCAAAACCTTTATGACCCTCCTCCCTAGTATCGTCCCAACGCTTATAAATACTTCCTATATCCCCTGATGTAGGCTCCTTTACACCCCAACTATCCAATAATTGAACTTCATACCTACCCTGAAAATAGAGACCAGAATTTGAGTTGACCGGCATCATCACATCCAACTCAATTTCTATATCCCCATGTTCAAAATTTGTGAAAATATGACCATTTTTTGCCTGCTCACTGGGAATATTAGCCAAAATCCCCCTTCCTGGGGAGGATTCTAATATCTTCTCCTGTGACCTATCCACATAAACATCTCCAACAATCTTCCAATTATCGGTTTCCACCTTAAACTTTGATAGGTCATCTAGTTGGAGCTCTGAGAATGGGAGATAATTATTAATTATGATGGATTCGGTAGCTGTAGTCGCAGTTTCTTTGGAAGGACGATCACCGCACGAAATAAAGAACAGCAATAATCCACTTAAAAACAATGGAGTTTTCATAAAATTGAAGCTTAAGTTACTTGAAACAGTAGTTCCAATCCTTAAATATAGAACTATAAGTTATAAAATTCCTATATCCCTGACGACATGTCAAAAAACACTTTATTGCCAAGTCCCCGAACACTGGCCATTTGAACTACGAAAAGGTTTTCGTAACTTTATGAAGTCATTTACAAAAGTCAAGTGTAAGCCTAAACCCATAATGGAAAAAGATCTTATTTATATGTATTTACAAACACTATTTATCCAATGATTAAAGTTGGGAAAACCCACATATGGTTGATAAATAAAACTGGATAACACCCAAAAGTCATGGCCCGGGGAACTATTGCCCGGGAAGAAATGATTTGGAAGTGGGTCAATTTGGGAATATACCATTATAGTAATGTAGCCATTGTTCAATGTACCAATGAATTAATACGACAATTGACCTTTATCCTAAAACGCAGTAGCGGTGGTTGCAGGAACTGATCACGCCCTAGGCGTGCCATTCCATGACAGCCCGTAACTCCAGGTAGAATTTAGTGACAGGTTGTCGGATCGATATATTTAATGGAGGTCTCTTTTATGAAGAGTTTAGGACAA
>NZ_PHQQ01000069.1 GCF_002909235.1 Arenibacter catalasegens | reverse complement strand
GCACCAGTAGCTCCGGTTACACCTTGGATTCCTTGTGCACCATCAGCACCTGTAGCTCCAGTATCACCAGTTTCTCCTTGGATTCCCTGAATACCCTGTATTCCTTGGTCACCTGTAGCACCAGTAGCTCCGTCGTTTCCGTCTGTTCCATTGGTACCAGCGGCACCTGTATCCCCTTTGTCTCCAGTTGCACCTGTAGCACCTGTGGCACCGTCGTTTCCGTCTGTTCCATCAGTACCAGCGGCACCTGTATCACCTTTATCGCCTTTGTCTCCAGTTGCACCAGTAGCTCCGGTTACACCTTGAATACCTTGGTCACCAGTTTCTCCTTGGATCCCTTGGATCCCCTGTATTCCCTGGTCACCTGTAGAACCAGTAGCTCCGGTGTTACCCGTATCTCCTTTTTCACCTTGGATTCCTTGGTCTCCGGTCTCACCTTGAATACCTTGAATTCCCTGTATTCCCTGGTCACCTGTAGCACCAGTGGCTCCGGTTTCTCCAGTATTTCCTTTTTCACCTTGAATACCTTGGATACCCTGGTCTCCAGTCTCACCCTTAACCCCTTGGATACCTTGTATTCCTTGGTCACCTGTTGCGCCAGTGGCTCCAGTATCACCAGTGGCTCCATCATTTCCGTCTATACCATTGGTTCCAGTTGCACCAGTTGCACCATCTGCTCCTGTAGCTCCGTTTATTCCATTAGTTCCTGCGGCACCTGTTGCTCCTGTAGCACCCGTGGCACCGTCGTTTCCGTCTGTTCCATCAGTACCTGCGGCACCTATATCACCTTTATCGCCTTTGTCTCCAGTTGCACCAGTAGCTCCGGTTACACCGTCGTTTCCGTCTATTCCATTGGTACCTGCGGCACCAGTTTCACCTTGTATTCCTTGATCGCCTGTAGCACCAGTGGCTCCGGTGTTACCCGTATCTCCTTTTTCACCTTGGATCCCTTGGTCACCAGTTTCACCTTGAATACCTTGGATTCCCTGGTCACCGGTTTCACCCTTAACCCCTTGGATACCCTGTATTCCTTGATCACCTGTAGCACCAGTGGCTCCGGTCTCACCTTGGATTCCTTGTTCACCAGTTTCTCCTTTATCTCCTTTATCTCCTTTTTCACCTTGGTCGCCGGTTTCTCCTTGGATTCCCTGAATACCCTGTATTCCTTGGTCACCTGTAGCACCAGTGGCTCCATCATTTCCATTTGTTCCATCAGTACCTGCGGCACCTATATCACCTTTATCGCCTTTGTCTCCAGTTGCACCAGTAGCTCCGGTTACACCTTGGATTCCTTGGGCACCATCAGCACCATCAGCACCTGTAGCACCAGTATCACCAGTTTCACCCTGTATTCCCTGAATACCTTGTATTCCTTGGTCTCCTGTAGCACCGTCGTTTCCGTCTGTTCCATCAGTACCTGCGACACCTGTATCACCTTTGTCTCCAGTTGCACCAGTAGCTCCGGTTACACCTTGGATTCCTTGGGCACCATCAGCACCTGTAGCTCCAGTATCACCAGTTTCTCCTTGGATTCCCTGAATACCCTGTATTCCTTGGTCACCTGTAGCACCTGTGGCACCGTCGTTTCCGTCTGTTCCATCAGTACCAGCGGCACCTGTATCACCTTTATCGCCTTTGTCTCCAGTTGCACCAGTAGCTCCGGTTACACCTTGAATTCCCTGAGCGCCAGTGGCTCCAGTAGCTCCGTCGTTTCCGTCTGTTCCATTGGTACCAGCGGCACCTGTATCCCCTTTGTCTCCAGTTGCACCAGTAGCTCCGGTTACACCGTCGTTTCCGTCTATTCCATTGGTACCTGCGGCACCAGTTTCACCTTGTATTCCTTGTTCCCCTGTAGCACCAGTTGCTCCAGTCGCACCTGCGGCACCATCATTTCCATTTGTCCCATTGGTACCTGCGGCACCTGTATCTCCTTTTTCACCCTGAATACCTTGAGCTCCGGTTTCACCAGTAGCACCAGTTAAACCGTCGTTTCCGTTTGTTCCATTAGTACCAGCGGTACCTGTATCACCTTTATCGCCTTTGTCTCCAGTTGCACCAGTAGCTCC
>NZ_PHQQ01000068.1 GCF_002909235.1 Arenibacter catalasegens | reverse complement strand
AAGGAGAATCCTTAAGAAAAGGAAAATTAAAGAATTTATAAACCTAATTTTTTTTATAATTGTAGAATCTTTCAAAGTGGCGCAGTTTGACCGAAACAGGTGGCGTCATAACTCCGAAATAACCAGCTTCAGATATCGAGCTATTTCTTCTCCATAAATGGATGCCTGGGTCTTATCGTTCATCAATTCAAAAAGTTCCGTGAACAATTCCTTGTCCAATCTAAATCGTGATTCATTTAAGGTCCTTGCACTTTCTAAGGAATTAGGAAAATCCCTTAGAAAGGTGTTGGTAATTTCATAAAGTTCTTCTTCTAATGCCCGCATTCTCGAGTAAAGGGTATCTTTTTCCTGATCCGTCAAATTTCCTGTATTTCTCCCCGTCCCTATAATACTATCTAGGCTTTCTATTTTATTTATAATTGGACGTTTTTTAAATTTGTGCAAATTCGCCATTTTCTGAGCTTCGCCCCCTACGATTATTGCTTTCTTCAAACCGTCATCGTTGATTGTAACTGTTGTTTGGGTGTTCTCCAACCAGAAAGACGCCTTTCCCGGCATACCTTTTATTCTGAGCATTGTACTTCTGGGCCGATCAATAGTTCCCGTGAATTTGAACTTTCCATCTTTGATAACGACAGAATCCTTGAAATGGACAGATTCATACCCATATTGAAAAATCTCGCAGATACTATCATTGAAACCTTCAACGGTCCCATGTATTTCATAACCAATATTTTTCTTCTCGTTATTGCAAGAGGCCATTATCAAGAAGACCAAAACAAACAGTGCTTTTTTTATCATAATTCATATTTTATTTTACCTAGAAAACCTAACCATTGGAGCCACCCAAACAACTCCTAAAAATGGAAAAGACGGTTAAAGTAAACCACCTAAAATGAATGAAAGTGAGCATAGCAAACTAAATGCTCAAAATCGATTCCATTGTAGTTAAATTTACTGTTTATTTATTTGTTTCACGCATTGATTCCCCTTTGATATTTATTCTGTAAGCTGTGTGTATGAGTCTATCTAAAATGGCATAAATCAAAACAAAAGAGTAAAATCTATATGAGAGGTTTCGAATCGCAAAAAGAAATCGAGCTAATGGAGGAGGACAAACAAAGGAAAAACATCAAATGTATTCTTCACATACAATAATTCATGAAAGAACTTTCCAAAAATATTACCCTGCAAGGTTTGAATTGTGGTATGAATCAGAAAAGAGAAAAATAAATTAACTGAAGTTGAATATTTAATAGATGGTTGAGCCCATTAAAATAATGGTAACAGAACGCGAAAAAACTGGCTAAAACAAAACCTAAACGTAATACGGACTTTTAGAGCTAAACCGAAAGGTCTGTGTATATTTATGGGGTCGCTAAATTGAAAATTACGTGTTAGTGAAATATTCAATTTTAGCTTTGGACAGAAAAAAGAAAAATCAAAACCCGTTCGTACCAAAAAGGCACTTTCGGGCGGGCAATAAGCTTTAGCTTCGTGCGCGGACCATGCCCAAAAGCTTGGCAGACGGAAACGAAAAGTTTCCTTTCCCCCGCACTAAGCTTATCTAAATCGTTGTGAATCATTTGATTAACCATGAACAGAATACTAAGATTCTCCATAATTTTATTGTTCACAGTCGGTTGTTCAACCAAGAAAAAGGACCCTCCAAAATATAAATCGGAATCTGCTTTTATCGACTCTACGGATTTTAAATTTTTCGGACTAAAAGAATTTGATATCCATAAATGGTACGATGGAGAAGTCAAGTTAAAGGCTCTGACCAAAAACCAGGTAGAAAAATATTATCAATACCGCTTGAGGCCTGATACATCTGATACGACCTACTACCTATTCTACTCCATCCAAAAAAATCTCGATGAGCAAAAAATAATCACCATTATTGACGGAGCAACTGGACGTTTTCCCGATTTGAGAATGTTAACATATGACGAAAATGACAGCCTTATTGGTTTTTACACAGTTGCCGGAATGGGAGGCAGCCCAGATTGGAATTTCAAATATAAAGTAGCTAGCAAGCAGGATACTGACTCCACTTTCCTAAGTACTCGTATTGACGAATATGTAAGCGAGTTTGACACACTTGGCAAAGTGAAAAGGGATTCAACAATCACGAGGTTCAGAATTAATTTAGGGTATATGAAAGGGGTAAATGTGCTTGAAAAAAAGAAATATAAACTAGAATAAAAAACGCCGCACAACAATGGTAACCGTTGCACAACCCCGTAATTATTAAAACAACGACCTCGATAACCGCTTTTTAAGGTGGTTTTGTTTTTTAAGCACCCGAACAGACCATTGTTTTTGCAGGGCATAGAAACC
>NZ_PHQQ01000067.1 GCF_002909235.1 Arenibacter catalasegens | reverse complement strand
GGGGCAACAGGCGCTCAAGGACCAATAGGTATTAGTATAACTGGAGCGAAAGGCGACAAAGGTGACACCGGAGCAACGGGTACTGCAGGAACCAACGGAATTGACGGAGCTACAGGAGCAGATGGAATAAATGGTGTTGATGGAGCAACTGGTGCTACAGGCGCAACAGGAACCAACGGTATAGATGGAATTGATGGCGATAAAGGTGATACTGGTGAAAAAGGAGAAACTGGTAATACAGGTGCCACTGGTGCTACAGGAGCAGCCGGAACCAATGGAATAGATGGAAATGATGGTGCCACAGGGGCAACAGGCGCTCAAGGACCAATAGGTATTAGTATAACTGGAGCGAAAGGCGACAAAGGTGACACCGGAGCAACGGGTACTGCAGGAACCAACGGAATTGACGGAGCTACAGGAGCAGATGGAATAAATGGTGTTGATGGAGCAACTGGTGCTACTGGTGAAAAAGGTGCTGCAGGAACCAACGGAATTGATGGAGCAACTGGTGCTACAGGCGCAACAGGAACCAACGGTATAGATGGAATTGATGGCGCTAAAGGTGATACTGGTGAAAAAGGAGAAACTGGTAATACAGGTGCCACTGGTGCTACAGGAGCAGCCGGAACCAATGGAATAGATGGAAATGATGGTGCCACTGGGGCAATCGGCGCTACAGGCGCAACAGGAACCAACGGTATAGATGGTAATGATGGTGCTAAAGGTGATACTGGTGCTGCAGGAACCAACGGAATAGACGGAGCAAAAGGTGATACTGGTGAAAAAGGAGCCAAAGGTGATACCGGTGAAACTGGTGCCGATGGAATAAATGGTGTTGATGGAGCAACCGGTGCTACAGGTGCTGTCGGACCAAAAGGTGATGCAGGAAATGATGGTGCCACAGGTGCGACTGGAGCAACTGGTGAAACCGGAGCACAAGGTATTCAAGGTGCTACAGGAGCAACAGGTACCAATGGGACAAATGGAAATGATGGTGCCACAGGTGATACTGGTGCTGCAGGAACCAACGGAATAGACGGAGCAAAAGGTGATACTGGTGAAAAAGGAGCCAAAGGTGATACCGGTGAAACTGGTGCCGATGGAATAAATGGTGTTGATGGAGCAACCGGTGCTACAGGTGCTGTCGGACCAAAAGGTGATGCAGGAAATGATGGTGCCACAGGTGCGACTGGAGCAACTGGTGAAACCGGAGCACAAGGTATTCAAGGTGCTACAGGAGCAACAGGTACCAATGGGACAAATGGAAATGATGGTGCCACTGGGGCAACTGGTGCAACTGGAACCAATGGTATAGACGGAAACGACGGTATAACCGGAGCTACTGGTGCACAGGGACCGATAGGTATAAGTGTTACCGGTGCTCAAGGACCTACAGGTGCCAATGGAGAAAAAGGAGACAAAGGAGACAAAGGTGATAAAGGAGATACTGGAGCCACTGGGGCAACTGGGGCTCAAGGACCAATAGGTATTAGTATAACTGGAGCGAAAGGCGACAAAGGAGATACTGGAGCAACAGGCACTAATGGTAATGACGGTGCTACAGGCGCCACAGGTGCTGTCGGACCAAAAGGTGATGCAGGAAATGACGGTGCTGCAGGAGCAAACGGAAACGACGGTTTAACTGGTGCAACTGGAGCGACTGGTACAGCGGGAACCAACGGAATTGACGGAGCTACAGGAGCAGATGGAATAAATGGTGTTGATGGAGCAACAGGTGCTGCAGGAACCAACGGAATTGATGGAGCAACTGGTGCTACAGGCGCAACAGGAACCAACGGTATAGATGGAGCAACTGGTGCTACAGGCGCAACAGGAACCAACGGTATAGATGGAATTGATGGCGCTAAAGGTGATACTGGTGAAAAAGGAGAAACAGGTAATACAGGTGCCACAGGAGCAACTGGTACAGCGGGAACCAACGGAATTGACGGAGCTACAGGAGCAGATGGAATAAATGGTGTTGATGGAGCAACCGGTGCTACAGGAGCAACAGGCGCTGCAGGAACCAACGGAATTGATGGAGCAACTGGTGCTACAGGCGCAACAGGAACCAACGGTATAGATGGAAATGATGGCACTAAAGGTGATACTGGTGAAAAAGGAGACAAAGGTGATACCGGAGCACAGGGACCAATAGGTATTAGTATAACCGGTGCCCAAGGTCCTACTGGTGCTAATGGAGCTAAGGGAGACAAAGGCGACAAGGGCGACACAGGAGCCACTGGGGCAACAGGCGCTCAAGGACCAATAGGTATTAGTATAACTGGAGCGAAAGGCGACAAAGGTGACACCGGAGCAACGGGTACTGCAGGAACCAACGGAATTGACGGAGCTACAGGAGCAGATGG
>NZ_PHQQ01000066.1 GCF_002909235.1 Arenibacter catalasegens | reverse complement strand
CTTCAAAATATAGATGGAGCGTTCCATCTTCCGTTTTATGGGAGGCCAGGTCGAAGTGCGTTATTAATAGTTCTGGTAGTATAAGCTTTAATAGGTCCAAAGATAATTCCAATGCCGATCGTTTTTTTGCAAAGATCGGACTCCTATTTCAATTCGCACACAACTTTTGGGATTGATCCCTTTTTTCGATAATACGCTAAATTCACCTCCATGACTAATTTTTATTTCGGGATGTCAAAAGTGTAAACCATGTGCCTTTAACTTTGTAAATGTAAAAAAGTGTAATCGATGTATCTATAACTTTGTAAAGGATGTCCCTTTAACGTACCTAATGAAGCACAACGTTTTAGCTATGAACAGTACGGGAGCAAACTAACGTTTGTTTTCCGCCACTCACAAAGCGAAATCTTTTGGTTTTGTTTTTTCTTTTTTTTTGTCCAAAGCGAAATCCCAAAGATTTCGCGACATTATAAAAATACGCAAACCTTTCGTTTAAGCCCAAAGCCCGTATTGTTTATAGGTTTTGTTGTGGTTAGTACTTTATTTAAAGTTTAGCTATTCTTTATGCCTATTGTAATATATTTGGAATATACTTTTAGATTTAGTTAATGCTTCAACTGTTAAATACAATTCATAAACCAGATAAAGTTTATCCAACAGCTGGAAACCCAATGTTGGTTACTTGTGATGATTTACAATATTGGATTTGTAAACATAGTAGAGATGCATCTAAATTAATAAATGAAATATTAGGTTCTAGTTTCGCGACAATTTGGGATTTAAATACGCCCGAAATTTCTTTGATTAATGTTAAGAGGGAACATATTCCGCAAAATGTTCAAGGAGGTAATTTTAATAAACCTTGTTTTGGCTCTAAATATATTCAATCAAGTCAAGAGATTAATGATACTGTTTTGGCTTCTTTTAGAGATTCAAGCTTTCGAAGAAGAATTGTAAATAAAGAAGATTTTTTAATGATTGCTTTTTTTGATATTTGGCTTTCAAATGAAGATAGAAATCATAATAACAGTAATTTATTAATTGATTTTACAGTTCAAAATGAAATATGTTTTACTGTATTTGACCACGACGCCATTTTTAATACAAATGCATTACATCGAGGTGTATATCAGATTAATGATTTTGAATCATTGATTAATACCGAATTAGCTAACATATTATTCAGTAGAGGACGTAATCTTGTTAAAGTTGTTGATAACTTGGTGAAGAAGTTCTACATTTGTACTAAAGCGTGTGAAGATAATATATCTGATATTATTTCGTTAATCCCAATAGAATGGGGAGTAGACAGCGCTTCTTTAGAGAAACAATTAAGAGAAAATTTGTTTACTGCAGAATGGCTTAATAGTTGTGTAATTAACTTTAGAACTTTAATTCAAGAAAATATCAAGTAATGAAAACTTTTTTTAGCATAATGTACTTAACCCTTAATGCAAGTCTTAAAGAGAAGATTAGTATAGGGATAATTATGGCTAATGGAGAAGATGTTAAATTTAAGATTTCAGACACCAAATTAGGAATAGTTAAGCAACTAATTCCAACTCAAAATTATAGTTTTTTAAAGTCCTATTTTAAAAATTTAAATAACGATTTGAATATTGGGTTTGATAATAACGATTTGTTAAATCTTAAAAAAGACACTAATAACGATTGGATTAATGAAAAATATTTTAGCTATCTCCATAGATATTCTAATAATATTGTAAAGTTTTCAGAGCCTAGAGGAATAGACATAAATTTTGATGATTCAACATTTTTAAAATTATACGAAAGCTATATTTTTAATAATGACGAAGAAATTATAACAAAGAAACCTAAGGAGGATATAGTAAAAATTGTTAGGACAAAATTATATTCGAAAATAAAGTCTAAAGTTAATTTAGATGTTGATGTCAACCCTAGCGACTTTAAAGAGTTAATATCTCCTGTAAATGTTAATTTTATTGGAGAGAATGGACAAATTGTAGCAGGTCAAACAATAGATTTTTCTAAAAGATATGTTGACCTTGAAAGAGATTTAACTAAATATATTTCGTTTACAAAGGCAGTTGATTACGAAAAAGGAGGGGGGCATTATTTCTTAGTTGGTAATGAACCAAAAAAGAGTTTAGCTCAAAAAAATCATTCAATTTGGAAACATATATACGAAAGTAATATTGTAGACTATATTCCTTTGAGTGAAACGGATAAGATAAAAGAGTACATTGATTTAAAGGGAGTTCATCCTTATTTCGAAAAACAAGATTAAAAGGTTGGTATATAGTTTATCTGTATTAATCACAACGTGTTTGTGTATGATTTCGTTGCGTGTTTCAACAACTAATTTAGTAAATACAAACCGAATAGAAAATCCGCGAGGATTTTCGTAAGTAGGCGAGTACTAGCAATGAATTATACACGGTGTGCCTGTTGCACAAGTTAGCAAAAAAGTCGGTCATGATCATTGTGGATCGGCGGATGGATCGTAACTTTAGTTATGCAGGGAAAAAAGTATTATCAGGAGAAACTCTTCAACCGGTTCCAGCT
>NZ_PHQQ01000065.1 GCF_002909235.1 Arenibacter catalasegens | reverse complement strand
TGGATATTCTATAGATACTGACCCCCCATTCTAGTGATGTTGACCCCTCTTGCTATTTTGGTTTACAAAAGATAAGACATGACAATATTACAGTTTTTTTCTAAGACTATTTCCTTTGAGTTCAATGCGATGTGATGAGTGCACCAAGCGATCTAAAATGGCATCTGCAATGGTTGCTTCCCCTATGATTTCATACCAAGAAGCTACCGGAAGTTGACTGGCAATAATAGTGGATGATCTCCCGTGCCTATCTTCAATGATTTCCATAAGATCCATTTGTTGTTGTTTGTCTAGATTGGCTAATCCAAAATCATCAAGAATCAGTAGCTCCACTTTGGCAATACGCCCAAAGAGTTTAAATATGCTTCCATCGATTCTTGCCATTTTGGTTTGTGCCAGTAATTTTTGCGCATTGAAGTAAAGTACTTTGGAGCCTTGGGCGCATGCCCTGTGCCCTAAAGCAGAGGCTATGAAGCTTTTGCCACATCCTGTAGCTCCTGTAATAAGTACAGATTCCCCTTTGACAAGGTACTGCCCGGTAGCCAGTTCGCTGATCTGTGATTTGTTCAGGCCTCTAACAGGGGTAAAACCTATTTCTTCTATAGTGGCACTATATCTAAACTTAGCGGTTCTTTTTAGCCGCTCAAAGCGTCTATTGGAACGATCCTCTTGTTCGCTTTGTAGTAGCATCTCCAGTCCTTCGCTTAGCGATAGTTGATGCTGTTCTCTAGTTTCGATAAAGGCGTCCCAGCGATCAGACATTCCCATTAAGCGTAATTGTTTTAGTTGAGTTTCAATGTTCGTCATTTGTTATTGATTTAAATTAATAGCTATTTTTCATTGTTATTTATAGGAGCTAGCTCCTCTGATATTATTGTGTTTTGGCAATGGACTTTGGACTACTTGACCATCATCGTTGGCCTCTACCATTTTGTTTTCTAAGATTCGCTTTAAAAAACCATAGGAATAATTGGTGCATTTGATAGCGATCTGACAAGCTTTGATAAACTTCTGGTGATTGGTTTGTTTGGAGAGTTTTAAAATCCCTTCACAAGTTCTGTAGAGCTGCTCTGGGTATTTATTCTGTTTGAATAGTGCCTCGATATATTGGTAAAGGGTTTCTGAATGAAGGTAGCCTCGTTGCATATAGAAGGTCGGGCTACGTTGCTTGTAATATTGATGGGTAGAGCATAAATGATCTTTTTGGGTGGTATATCCTGATTTCTTAAGCCCTCTGGGGTGCATCGCGATAAGGTTTCCATTATCCCCGAATATCCTTACCGTACTTCTGGTATAGATGACCCTGGTTTGTTTTCCTATATGAGCAAAAGGCACACTGTAATAGTGTTTGTCGTTACTCAAATAGATATGGTTGTTATGCGCTACTTTTAGGCTTTTATAATATTTTACTTCAAAATCTTGAGTAGGCAGGGGTAACAATACTTGTTTCTCATCGGCAATGAACTTCTCTACCCTAGAATAGTCTTTACGTTGCATACGGGTTTGGTTGTGCGCCTGCATTTTTTGTGCTACTGCTTTATTGAGTGAGAGTATATCGAAGAATTGTTGGTTGCGTATTTTGGCATACACACGGGAGTAGATCAGTTTGACATGGTTCTCCACCAAGGCTTTATCTTGAGGTTTTCGTACTCTGGCCGGCGTTACGGTAGTTCCGTAATGATTGGCGAAGTCTTCCAATACCCTATTGATACTAGGCTCGTATCTACTAGCTTTTACAATGGCCGCCTTTAAGTTATCAGGAACCAAGGTTTGGGGTGCCCCTCCTATATCTTTCAAACAACATTGGAGTGCATGGATAAAATCATCTGTCTTTTGGCTGGGCAGCGCCATGGCAAAACCATAGTCGGAATAAGGAAGACAGGCTACAAAAACCTGCACGCTAATCTCTTCCCCTGTTTCCCTATCGATGTAAGATAAAAGCTTGCCTGCAAAATCAATATAAAGCTTATCGCCAGGGGCATGTTCCAATACCAAAGAGGGTTTGCCTGCTCGGTGATGGCTACGTAAAATAGAGCAAAATTGGCTGTAACAATAATGATCGCAAACATGCTGCGCTTTATATTCCTCCCATAGGACCATTCGGTTTACGCCTACCTTTTTCAGTTCTTTGGTGTAATACTCCAGTTTATCCCTTAAAGGCAGGTACCGCTCATCCCTGTAGGCTGGATTGCCCGATAATAAAGCGGATTCTAGCTCTGGGTCTTCTAATGCAAGAAGCGTGGCTATGGGGATACGGCTGATCTTGACCTTTCTTACATAGTTCTTTACCGTGTTCTTGCTAATTCCAAGGGTTCTAGCTATCGTTTTATAGCCTTTACCTTGATGGTGCATTCGTAACAGTTGTTTTACTTGACTCATACGTTTTGGTTTTCCAGCCATAGACTATCTTTTGATGGTTAATAAACCATCAAGTAAAACCAAAATATAATAATCAAAGGGGTCAGCTTGCTCTAGAATAACTAATAACAAGGATCGCTTAAAAGCAATCTAGACCCAAAATTTGACTATCTTTTTTAATGTAGAGGGGTCAGCATCCGACAGAACGGCAGATGCATTCTCTGACCATTTTTAACCCCAGGTAGAGGGGTCAGCTTGCTCTAGCGTATCCAC
>NZ_PHQQ01000064.1 GCF_002909235.1 Arenibacter catalasegens | reverse complement strand
AACTGGAAGCTGAGGAACAGTTTTTCGGTATAGTTCTTTCTGCCTTGCATACCTTTAATTTACGCATTTCCACACATTTATAAAAGCAAAAATTGATGTTTATTGGAGTTCTGCAACGGCCACGGTCAATTAACGAAACAATTTTAAAAAAGGGGACTGTTCCAAAAAAGGTTCTTTTTATGGAACTGTCCAAATAATCGAGATTTTAGATCTTTTGACTAGAAAACCAATAAAATGAATAGTGGTCTACTGGAAAACAGTGAGATCCGGGGAGGGAAGCCTCATTTGGCACTATCATATAAAAACCATCCAGTTGCGGGGCATTAAAAATGAGGGGCGCCATATCATTTAAAACTAAATGGACTTATAACGCAGTTTTCAATATCGCTATATTAAAAATTATAGGCCTATGCAACGGCACCTATTTTGTGCTTTCATACTTCATTTATTTTCTATTTCATTTCCCCTCTTATAAATTCCAAATACGTATGATATCAATAATGGAATTGATAAAAATAATGATATTCCAGTTAATATCATTAATACCATATAAGAGCCGTCATGCGGTGTTGGGCTCCTCATTCCTCCCATAATATTAAAAACTACCCTATGTAAATTCAATAAAGTTAATATTGATATTATGATGCAAATTGGCATTAATGTAACGGTAATAATATTGAGAATACTTAATTTGGTGAAATGCTTTAAAAAATAATAAAGCAAGGCTAATCTCCAAGCCGCAACAATTGCAAGAAACCACACATTTATTGTATTTGAGGTTTCAATCGATAAAAATTTCTCTACAGGAATGGCGTAAAAAATTGCTGGAAATGAAGTAAGGCCAATAAAAGTCAACACTATAAAATAGTTCCAATTATCGATTTTGAAAGGGATCAGAATTATCCAAATGAACAATGCCAATACAAATATGTAGATAACAGAACCTAAGCCTAAGTGTTGTAATAGATTTGCCCCACTATCATCCCAATAACGTCCAATACCCACTAACCAAGTGCCAATTAACCCTAAATAGAAATGTTTCATATTAAATTGTAACATTTCTTCTCTGGTCAGCTTAAAAGTCAACAGTTTAATTAAAGTACTAAATGGACCCATTTATATTGGTTTTTCTTTTGTTCAACAGTGTTTTCTTAAATTGTTTTTTTCTATCTGCAACTCGATTTTTTGAATAGACATTTTTCATTAAATTTTCAAACTCCGCTTCCAGTTCCAAAACTGAAAAGTTTTTCGGAATAAAATTTACATCAAATAACGTGCATTTGTCCCAATAGTTGTCTGACAATAATCTTCCTTCACTTTTTAATTGGTTATATAATTCTGTTCCGGGAAACGGTGTTAACAAGGTTATCTGAACCTCGGATAAGTTACTATCAACTATAAACTGCTCAGTTTCTTTAAATGTTTCTTTCGTGTCCGTGTCAAAACCAAGAATAAAACAGCCATTAACTGAAATACCATAGGACTGGATTTTGTCAATCGCTTTCAGGTATTTGTCAAATTGCTTATATTTCCAATTCCCCCTATCAATTCCGTTCAAGCCATTTTTATTGGCTGTTTCAAACCCAATTAAAATTTGGGCACAATTAGATTTTGCCAATAGCTCCAATAGTTCGTCATTATACGCGATAGAAATATCAGTTTCAGTAAACCATTTCATTTTATATTTCCCAAACAAAGTCAACAGCTCTTTTGACCATTTTTTGTCAATAAATGTATTGTCATCCGCTAATTCAATAAAAGGCCTATCCCAAACCTCATTAATTTTGATCAATTCTTTTTCAATTTGTTGAATTGATTTCTTTTTATAGGAGCTTATAGTACGAGAAGCTGCACAAAAATTGCAATTTAATGGACAACCTCTAGTAGTTTGAATTGTCAGCCTGTTATATTTTGAAATGTCAAGCAATTCATATTTTGGTATTTTACAAGAATTGAAGTGGAAAGTGTATTTTGAATTTAAAAGCGAACTATAAAACGATTTTATAGCATCATTTTCATAGTCATTAAGAATTGTTTCCCAAATTATTTCTCCTTCCCCTTGAATTACAATATCAGCATATTGCCGTGCTTCATTTGGAAGTGCGGAAACATGTAGGCCACCAATAGCAACCGTTATTCCAAAACTTCTGAACCTTTGACTTAATCTGTAGGTTTCATTTATCCTAGCAGTTAATGAAGAAAGTGCAATTATATCTGGCTTTTCATTGATTATTTCAATTATTTCAGTTTCTGAAAAATAGTCCAATTCTTTATAAATCACTTCCCAGTTTTCAGGCGTGTGTGCTGCAAGTGTCAATAAACCTAAACTTGGAAGGCTTGCAATTACTTCACTTCTTTCTACAAATCCGGGTAAAGTCAATCCCAAGTCCAGCAATCGTTTATTATAAACTCTTACACCACTCATTGAGATTAGTATGACTTTAAATTGTTTATTCATTGGCAGATTTTTCTCGGTATGGGGTGCAACATTATTCGAACACTGCCAAATTAACTTTTTTTCGTGAATAGGCCTGGTTCCATAAAACGGCCGTGGCCGTTGCAGAAGTGCTCTACGTATAAGATATTGACCCTAGTAGGTTGTTTTTACGGAGCCATTCGGAGAACCGGCCTTGGTTGGATTTGCCGGATAAAAATGGTCAGG
>NZ_PHQQ01000063.1 GCF_002909235.1 Arenibacter catalasegens | reverse complement strand
AAGGAGAATCCTTAAGAAAAGGAAAATTAAAGAATTTATAAACCTAATTTTTTTTATAATTGTAGAATCTTTCAAAGTGGCGCAGTTTGACCGAAACAGGTGGCGTCATAACTCCGAAATAACCAAATGTATATGTGATCTGTAGAATCTGGGTAGAATGCACCAGAAATTTGAACATTTTTAGGCTTTGCGCAAGCTGTAAGAATTAGCAGCAAGTAGAAATATAGATGATAATTTTTCATATGTACTGCATTTCTAATTACCGCCAAAGGTAGCTGAATGATCGCTGATCAATTATCTATTAAACTACCACTACCAAATTAATGCTTTTTCGCCAATAATAATTGTACCATAAAACGGCAGATAAATAAAACCAATTTAGAAATGGGGGCAGTGCCAAAAAAGGTTCCTATTAAGGAACTATCAAAAATTAGATGTTTATTAACTGAAAAGAACTGGACTAGCGCTTTTCATAGGAGGTTTTGTTGTGCTTAGATTTTTTTTTCGACGTTGTAATTCCGCCCAGTTTTGAATCCAAGATAAGCTAGTAATACTAGAATTACTATTTGAACTGTAAACAGAATTCGTGATATAATTTTCAATGCGTTTCCAACCACATTTATTCCATCAGCAATAGAGTCATTATTGGGAGGTCCACTAAAAAAGTCTAGCATACCAATTGTTTTACCAAGAACTACGACGAGCAAAATCGTTGCTATTATCAGTATTAGATTTGCCGTATTATTTTTAAATCGATTTCGAACAACTCTAATTAGATAAACCGTAAAAAAAACGAATACAAATAACAGTAAAATTAAATGGACATTGGCAATGACAAAATAAGTATCGTGAATATTTATATCGAAAGTAGAGTCAATATTAAATCCATCTATTCCAAAAAGTATTAGAGTCCAGAATAAAAAAAGTCCTGAGGTTCCAGTTAGCCAAATGATTTCTTTTCTATTCAAATTTTCAATTTTGGTTCAATTCTGTAACATTAAGCACAACGTTCCATGTATGGTGTCGAAGCATCCCGTAGGGTGCTATGCATTATACATATTGTTGTGCTTTCGTTTTTTTAAATATTAGTTTTCATTTTTAGTGTAATCTCTCCTATATTGTATGCATATATTGAAGCGGGAAGAAAAGTAAATCTCAAACCTTGTATTTCTTTCGTTCCTATTTGATCAATTGAAGTCACAACTGCAGATTTAAGGTTATTTGCTTCACAAAATTTAATCAAGCTTTTCAATTCTTGGGGTTTATCAAAATATCGGTTACTCCATTTAATTTCTACTCCCCAAACAGGTTTATAATGTTTATCATCTACCAAAACTAGATCTACTTCCCCTTCATTCCTGCCGTCCTTCCATCTAGCATATGTTAAATCTAGTTGCTCTCGATGCATCCATTGTGAAAGAATTGCTGTTTCAACCATGTTTCCCATTTCTTGGTCTGTTTCACTTATCGGGGAAAATAAAGCAGTGCGAAGTGATGGGTTGGTAAGATATACTTTGAAGCTTGTTATTCTTTTTAATCTTTTTGCATTGACCCCAACCTTATTTAGTACCTTAATTAAGAATGCTGCTTCTAAATATTCTAGATATTTTTTTAATGTATCCTTTTGTATCCCACTTTCCCTAGACATTGTCTCATATGAGAATTCATTACCAGTATTATAAGCTATGTATGTGAAAAATCTATTTAACTCCTGGACATCTTTGATTCCATACAAGCTTGGCAGATCTCTGAGCAGAACTTTGTCTACAATGTCGTTTTTCACATATCTACCCATATCGCCTTGTATTTTTTCAGATAACACAACCTCTGGGTATCCTCCAAAATTTAAATAATGGACAAATTCTTTATTTAATGCTTTGGGATCATGAGTTAAGCAATACTTTATATCCTTGTCTCCATATTGAATATCACCTGTAAATATAAGATGGTCTAATTTTTTCAAATGAATATATTCCTGAAATGTTAATGGAGGTAATAAGAAATCAGTGAATCTACCCGCTCCACTTTCCGTACTGTGCCATTTCAAGGCTGCGGCTGCCGAGCCAGAAACGATGAATTTGGTATCAGGATATGAGTCAACCAATACTTTTAAATGTCTTTCCCAATCTTTCAAGTATTGTATTTCATCAAAGAAGACGTAACAACCATTAAGGTTTTCAAGGTTTAAAGAATCTTTGCATAATGTTAAAACATCCTCCAGGCTTAAATTCACATAAATTGGGTTGTCAATCCCAATAAAGAATAGTTTATGAGGATTTGTTCCTTGTTTCAATAAATTTTCAATGCAATGAAATAACATTACAGTTTTACCAACTCTTCTAGGCCCCATTAGAACTAAAGCCCTTTTAATACTCCTTTCAAGGACGAATGGATAAAAGAGATCAAAGTATAATCTCTTGGACATTGAGCTATATGTGTTCGGTATCTCTTTCGTAATCCACCATGGATTTTCATAACGAAGACGTTCAATAATCTTTGCTGTCGGAATAAGGTTTAGCCTTGCCATATTTTCATCTTAATATAACAAATATATTTAAAATAAATAGATTTAAAACTATCTATAGTTACAAATAATGAGTTTTTAGGATGGATATAGGGTTAAGAGGTAGTTAATTCGACAATCCTCGGCTTGTCATAATGAAGCACAACGTGTTTGGCTATGAAAAGTGCGGGATTTTGACAATCAAAAAACTGTCAGCCTAGCACTAAACAAAGCTTTTTTTTGAGTTATAAATTTACTGTTTTTTTAAAGCGAACAAAAAAAGGTTTGTGACTTAATAAATAAATCACAAACCTTTGAAATAGGACAGAACTCCGCATTTTTTATAGCCGGTGTTGGCGGTAGTTTTTATTTAAGCATCTACAAAAATTACTTGACCAGTAATAAACCCATCAACCGAACGTTCAAATGCTTTTCCAACTAATTTTCCAGGAACTGGCTCAAAACCAGGCATCATTTCACCATAAACATCCCAAGCTTCTTCTAAAACAGTTGGGTTTATAGAGTTAACACGAATACCTCTTGGCATTTCAAATGCAACACATTTAACGAATGTATCAATTGCTCCACTTGTAGTTGCGTCTGCAATAGCAAATGGAATCGGTTTAACATTTAGAATTCCCGTAATTAATGTGAAAGAACCGTTATCTGCAATGTATTCTTGTCCTATACGAACAATATTAATTTGTCCCATCATTTTACTTAAAATGGTACTCATCCATTGTTTTTCTGTCATTTCTGTGAAATTTGCATATTCACATACACCAACAGTATTTACAACAGCATCAAAATGTCCTACGTCCTTGAAAAGTTTTCTTAAGGATTCTTCGCTAGTAATGTCAACTTGATAGTCATAGCTATCTGCAGAACGTCCAGCAGTTATAACTTTGTGTTTTCCTAGACCTGTAAGAGCAGCTTGTCCCATTTTTCCGTTTGCTCCAATTAAAATTATTGTTTTCATATAATATCTGTTTTTAAATTATATGCAAATTTATGAAGCACTAAAGTTTTAAGAAGAGGACATTTGTCTAATACGTAATATTAGCCCTTATTCGACTTAGGTGACGTTGAGTAACGCCTAGGTAAGAAGCTATATAATGTAATGGAATCTCTTTGATGTATTCAGGTTGCGTTCTAATTAAATCTAAATAGCGTTGTTGAGCTTTATCTTTTTGATGATTAAATATCCATTTTTCTAATTCTACATATTCTTTTTCGGCAATAATTTTCAAAAAAAGCAACCAATTACTATTTGATTTCGCTAAATTTTCTAATGTTGCTTTTGGTATTGAAATTATTTCAGCATCTGTCAGAGCTTGAATATTTTCTTCAGATTTTTTTTGCGAAATAAATGACGAATAAGCCATTAATAGTTTATTTGGAAAAGTGAAACAATATGTAATTTCATCGTCATTATTTGAAAAATAATAAGAACGAAAAATTCCACTTTTAACAAAAGCTATAGAGTCGCAAATTTCATTATTATTAATATATAAATCGCCTTTTTTTAATAAAATAGTTTGAGATAACTTCAAGAAATCATTAATCTCTATGTCTGTAAATAAATTAAATGATTTTAAATATTCGTTCATTTCTTTCTTGATGTTTGGTATGCTCAAATTACCGCCAACGAAGATATATGATCAATGATTATATATCTATTATACTAAACAACCTAATTAATGCTTTTTAGTGAAATATAATAGTCCCATAAAACGGCCGTGGCCGTTGCAGAAGTGCTCTACGTATAAGATATTGACCCTAGTAGGTTGTTTTTACGGAGCCATTCGGAGAACCGGCCTTGGTTGGATTTGCCGGATAAAAATGGTCAGGAAGCCTTGGAAT
>NZ_PHQQ01000062.1 GCF_002909235.1 Arenibacter catalasegens | reverse complement strand
TTTGCTCCGTCTATTCCGTTGGTTCCTGCAGCACCAGTATCACCTTTAGCACCATCATTACCATCTATACCGTTGGTTCCTGTTGCGCCTGTAGCGCCGATTGCCCCAGTGGCACCATCATTTCCGTCTATTCCATTGGTTCCGGCTGCTCCTGTGGCGCCTGTGGCACCGTCATTACCATTAGTGCCTGTTGCTCCAGTATCTCCTTTGTCGCCTTTCGCTCCAGTTATACTAATACCTATTGGTCCTTGAGCGCCTGTTGCCCCTGTGGCTCCTGTATCCCCTTTATCTCCTTTGTCTCCCTTAGCTCCATTAGCACCAGTAGGACCTTGGGCACCGGTTATACTAATACCTATTGGTCCCTGTGCTCCGGTATCACCTTTGTCTCCTTTTTCACCAGTATCACCTTTAGCGCCATCATTTCCATCTATACCGTTGGTTCCTGTTGCTCCTGTAGCACCAGTGGCACCGTCGTTTCCATCAATACCATTTATTCCATCGGTTCCAGTAGCTCCGTCAATTCCGTCAATTCCGTTGGTTCCTGCTGTACCCGTTGCTCCTGTGGCACCTGTATCACCTTTGTCTCCTTTTTCACCAGTATCACCTTTAGCGCCATCAATTCCATCTATACCGTTGGTTCCTGCAGCACCTGTTGCTCCATCAACACCATTTATTCCATCGGCTCCAGTTGCACCAGTAGCTCCGTCAATTCCGTTGGTTCCTGCTGTACCCGTTGCACCAGTGGCACCATCATTTCCATTGTTTCCTGTCGGACCAGTTAATCCTATTGGTCCCTGTGGACCAGTTGCTCCGTCTGCGCCAGTAAGTCCGATCGGACCTTGAGCACCGGTTGCTCCATCGGCACCGTTATTTCCTGTCGGACCAGTAAGTCCGATTGGACCCTGAGCTCCGGTTGCACCGTTAATTCCATTATTTCCGTCAGCACCAGTATCTCCTTTTGCACCATCATTACCTGCTGCACCAGTATCTCCTTTGGCACCAGTTGCACCATCTAAACCGTTATTTCCTGCTGGACCAGTTGCTCCGTCTGCGCCGGTAAGTCCAATAGGACCTTGAGCTCCAGTTGCACCGTCAGTTCCTGCTGCTCCAGTATCACCTTTTGGCCCTGCAGCACCTGTTGCTCCTGTGGTACCGTCGTTTCCTGTATCGCCTTTTGGTCCGGCTGCACCTGTAGATCCCGTTGCTCCAGTATCCCCTTTAGGTCCGGCAGCTCCATCAATTCCATCATTTCCGTCAGCACCAGTATCTCCTTTGGCGCCTGTAGCTCCATTATTCCCATCGACACCATCCTTACCAGAAATACCGGGAGCCCCTTGGGGCCCAACTAGATTTGATGTCGTAAATTTTGTACCGTCTGTATAGTTGAAAGTAAATGTTCCGTTGCCGTTGTCGACTGTAGATTGTATGCCAACGCCTCCAGTAGCAGTTGAACCGCCTGAACAAAGGTTCTTCCATACAGTCCCGTTGTAAAAGAAAACACATTGTGCATTGGTATTAAATACCATTGCCCCGCTGAGCGGTTTAATACCTTGCATTTGAGCGCTGGTAACTCTTGTGAGTACGAATGCTTTTGTGGTACTTTCCAGTTCAACTATAGAAGCTGAATTTATGCTGTTGGGATTTTCTCCAATTTTAACTTGAGCAGATAAGTAGGCACTACTAATTAAAAGAAATAAGAAAAGTAATTTTTTAAAGTCCATTCAGGGGTAATTAGGGTACAACGACCTATATAAACCCAAAATTAATTGTCTAATTACCTAATGTTAAAGAAATGTTGTGAACGAGATAAAACTTGTTGTGTACTAGCAGTATTGAAATTTTGGACTATACAATATGCAGTTGGTCGACTGAAATAATGAAAGAATAAACCTACAAAATATTAGAATTCACTGGTTTTCGCCGTTATTATTTATGGGAAGTTTTGGGGGAATTAAGCAATATTAATTTTAAAAGGCACTTAAAAAGGACCTTGATTTTTAATTGGCCATATGTTGCCAAACTATGGATTTAATGTTTTAAGAGTTCTCTCCCAATAGCTATCGGGATGCTAAAACCGACAAGATCGACTAACCTTAAAAACTGGTCACTGTTCAATACGATTTCGACTCCGCTCAATCGCCGTTCACTTTTTTCGGTGACTGAGCGTAGCCGAAGTCACTCGTTTTGAACCTTTTTAATGCTCACTGTTCACTACGATTTCGACTCCGCTCAATCTCCGTTCACTTCTTTCGGTGACTGAGCGTTGCCGATGTCACAGGCACTTTCAACTTTGAACCTTGAACTTGCCAACCTTGAAAACCTCGATTTAGTGTTCCAAGTACACTACGATTTCGACTCCGCTCAATCGCCGTTCACTTTTTTCGGTGACTGAGCGTAGCCGAAGTCACTCGTTTTGAACCTTTTTAGTGCTCCCTGTTCACTACGATTTCGACTCCGCTCAATCTCCGTTCACTTCTTTCGGTGACTGAGCGTTGCCGATGTCACAGGCACTTTCAACTTTGAACCTTGAACTTGCCAACCTTGAACCTTGAACCTGTTTAGTGTTCCAAGTACAAGAAACCCTGATAATTAAGTTTAAGGTCTTTCATCTCAATAATATAAAAATAGATCCCATTGGGAAGGCCGGCTTCCCGGTTAATGACCATATTATTTATGTTGGAGTAGCCCGTAAAACCGGTGGTATAATTGCTTTCTTCATATACTTTCTGACCGTTTCGGTTAAAAATACTGATGATATCGTCATCGGATAATTCCAATTCTTCAATATAAAGGGCATCGTTTACGCCATCTCCATTGGGGGTTACCAAGTAATTGTCCAGCGTAAGCAATTCTTTGGCCGTGGCCTCGGAGGCGAAGGTGATGACTGCGTAATTGTCCGGTAAAAAATTATCCGAAGTTAAAAATCCTTGTGTTAGGTCGCCCACCACAGAGGCTGCACCTAGGTTAACCCATGATCTGCCCCCAATGCTCCAACCTACGGGGATGATCTTGGCCACATCCTCGGTAAGGGCGGCCATATTACTGCGTTGGTTCCAGCTGATCTGGATCGAAGAAGACACGCTGCCTTCCAAATGCCAAAATTCCACCTGACTAATAGCGCCCATGGTCCTGGGTTTTTTAGTAGGGTCAAAACTCTGGGGAAAGGTGGCCGGGTTGGTGGCATTTTCCAAATAATAGGCACATTTGGCAAAGGAATTGGCGCTTGTGCTATTGAGGGTCAGGGATCGTAATTGTACGGCATCGCCCACAGGAAAAATAAAACTCTGTTCGTTATTGATGGTCACATAGCCGTCTACTTTGGAAAGATCGCCCTCTCCCACATAAAAGGCATCTTGCAGAAAATTAAAATAAATATCCTGTTGTGCCCTTGGGGTCATAAAGTTGCCCGCCACAAAATTGGTATTGGAGCTAACGCTCATGCCAGTGTTGAGCATCACCCCGTTGTCATTGGCAATCTCGGTATCGAAGAATACGGGCATAAAGGCACCTGAGACACTGATCATGCTACTGCCATAAAAACCTGCCAGGCCCAAATTTTGGTCAAAGGCGGCATTGTTGATCAGATCGGTATGAAACCCTATCTGTCCTTCATCGTGGATACGGATGTTACCACTATTGTACAGGGCCGTTTGGGCCTCTAGGCTTGGGCTTAGTAACAATACGAGTATGTAGATGACGTTTTTCATATTCTAGGAACCAATACTTTTAGTGCTTATTTTGTAATAATGCCTTTATTTCATCCATGTCCTTGCGGAGCGACTGCAGTTCTGTGGACAGGGATTCGTTTTCATTTTTAAGTTGATCTATCTTCTTTTCCTGCTCTATGGTATGGAGGAACAATTCCTCTATTTTTTCGAGGTTATTTATGGCTCCTTGTGTTAGGTTCCAATGTCCATCAGATTCTACTTCTGAGGCTGACTTAATACCTGGTAAATGGTGGTTTTGTTTGACAAAAGCTTCGACTTCCTTCAAACTTGTAAAATCATAACTTTCTTTTAAACTGGAGTGGCCTGAAAAATATTTTTGAAAAACGTAATCGGGATAGGTAGTTGTACCACTTATAAAACTGCCGGTTGTAGTAACATTTTGTGCGCCAAAATTGGCTACAATTTGTGATCCATCTATAGAGCCGGCAGGAATAGAACTAGCGTCGAAAGCAAAAACCGTTCCCGTAAGTATCAGCCCTGCCCCAGCGGAGTAGGTAGTATCGTCATCTGTATCATCGGCAAATCCAGCCGGTACGTTGATCAGAGTGGTCCAATCAGGAGTTATGGACGAGCCATCGAAAGCAAAAGTCGTTCCGGTGAGAGTCAGCCCTGCCCCTGCGGAGTAAGTAGTATCGTCATCTGTGTCATCGGCAAATCCAGCCGGTACGTTCACAAAAGTAGTCCAATCAGGAGTTATGGACGAGCCATCGAAAGCAAAAACCGTTCCTGTAAGTGTCAGCCCTGCCCCAGCGGAGTAGGTAGTATCGTCATCTGTATCATCGGCAAATCCAGCCGGTACGTTGATCAGAGTGGTCCAATCAGGAGTTATGGACGAGCCATCGAAAGCAAAAGTCGTTCCG
>NZ_PHQQ01000061.1 GCF_002909235.1 Arenibacter catalasegens | reverse complement strand
CAGAATCGTTCAATGCAAAAATAAAAGCTTTTAGGGCACAGTTCAGGGGTGTGAAAAATGTAGAATTCTTCCTTTATAGACTAACTACAATCTTTGCATAAACACAACAATTGGTCTTGATCCCTGAATATTCTAGATGACAATAGCACGAAACGGAGCTGCAGTTTGCTATATTGATTAATACATTAGATATGCAAGTCTACTTTTTGCAAAATGCTAGAAGGCAATATTAAACGATATCAAACAGACTTATGAATCGTTAAAGTTTTAAAATAAAAAGTGAGCCCAAAGTGAGTTTTATTTCGATTTATGGGAAAATAAAAAAGCTCCCAATCTCTTGAAGCCCAATATTTATTGGTGGAGAATACCGGAGTAACTGTGTTGCTCCGCAAGATATCCAATCCTGCAAATGGTTAGGCCTATTGGTAAGGACCCTTTAAAACACGAAAGTCACTCAAATAAACTTGAGTGACTTTCCTTAGTTTTAAAACGCAAAACCAATTGCGATTGATCGTGGAGAATACCGGAGTCGAACCGGTGACCTCTTGCCTGCCAGGCACAGGATTATTGTATTTATACAATTCTAAAAATACGTAAAACATTGTATTTCAACATAATAAATTTCAAATCAATTCATATTAGACCATATAAAACATTGTTTTGAGTGCAAATTGAGTGCAAATTTTGTATCTTTAAAATATGAAAACTAACATCACGCTCTCGATGGACACGAGGCGCAAACGCAAAAATGGCACTTGTCCTATTATTTTTAGATTAAGCCATCATCGTAAAACGATAGCCATTTCTACAGGCTTTGCTGTCCCTCCCGAGTTCTGGAATAAAAAGAGTCGTGATGTAAAGAAGACTTATAAAGGTGTTTCCTCAGTTGCCCGCCTAAATAATCTCTTAATGAAAAAAAAGACGGAGTTAAGAGATGGTATAAATGCCTTAGAGGAAAACGGTCAATTGGATGGGTTAAGCATAAAGGAGCTGAAATCTACTCTGACCAAAACATCAGATTCTATCTGTTTTTTTGAATATGGCCGAAGGTTGATCGATGAAATGAAAGAGGCCAATCGTTTTGGAAATGCTCAAACCTACATAGGTGCTTTGGGCGTTTTGAAAAACTTTCACAAAAAAGAGCGTCTCCGATTTGAGGAAATGACCTATACCTATCTCAAAAGGTTTGAAACAGCTCATTTAAAAAAAGGAAACAGCATCAATGGCCTATCAACATACATGAGAACTTTCAGAGCTATTTACAACAAAGCTATTCATCAAGAATTGGTATCGGCCGATTCTTATCCTTTCAGGAAATATAAAATAAAAACTCAACCAACAGCTAAGCGGGCAATCAGTAAAGATAAAATCAAGCGTATATTGGATTTGAAATTAGAACCTGATTCTCCTTTATTCCATTCGCGTAATTATTTTCTCTGCTCATACCTCATGAACGGTATTTCCTTTATTGATATGGCATTTTTAAGAATTGATAACATAGTAGATGGTCGCATTCAATATCGCCGTCAAAAAACCGCCAGACCTTATGATATTAAGATAACGGAGCAACTGTCATCAATAATGAACCATTATTTGAAAGATAAAATTAAAACGGCTTATATATTTCCAATAATAAAACGCCATGAAATTCAAGACCAATATAAAGATGTAAGATGGGCAAGAAAGCGATATAATAAACGTCTAAAAGACATTGCTCAACTTTGTGAAATTGAAGAGAATTTAACTAGCTATGTGAGTCGTCATTCCATGGCAACAAATCTGATTCTCAATAATGTTCCAATAAATGCGCTGAGCAAAATGCTCGGACATAAGGATATTAGCACAACCGAAATATACATCAAAAATCTACCCACGCATATCATGGATGAATATCAGGAAAGATTAGAAATTTAAGTTTGAAAACATATCGTTTAAAATATTCTAAGGCAGTAAAATTACTATTCGCCTGCTTTTCGGACAATAATGATCAGGTACTATTTTTCTTTCTTCTCCCTATCCACAAAAAAGCGCCCGTCAGGGCGCAAAAATTCAATGACCGCACCCTTCAATAATGTCAAAACCCTAAACTATTCCCCTTATATTTCGAAAAATCCGTAAACTCATCCTTGAACCCGTTGAACGGTTCTTCTTCTTTATAGCCTTTACCTCCCAGTATATTTCCAAGGGCATAGACACCCTTACGTAGAATACGTGCCTGTTTGTTGGCAACCTGTTTTTGAGAAACCGAAACCAACGCTTCCTTCAACCCGTTCTGCATGTGGTGTTCCAATTGCTGCACCGGGAGATTTGGCCTTACCCCGTCCAACACAAAGAGATAGGCCGCCTTTTTATACTGCCCGCGCTCAATCAAATGTGTGGCCCAGAGACTTTTCAAATTGTCCCGCCCAGATGTTTTGATGTTCCCCAAGATTTCCGCTTGTCCTTTCATAACCATATTTAGGTCTTTTGATGATTCCAGATAGGCCTGCATTTTCGGAGCGATCGGAACACTTACCGGGTACTTCGAATATATCGACCCAACGCAAAGCCTCTCTTCCTTTCTTTCAAAATAGAAGCCTTTGGCATTGAAGAACTCTATATAATCCTTCGGGGATTTCTCGTAGGACGCCTGTTTGCGCGCTGCATATTGGCAATAGGATTTAAGGCTCATTCGTTCTAATCGTTCCCTATATTTTCTTGCCATGGCCGCATAAAGGTTCGGGAACATCAAAGGCAGGAATATCGCTGTTGGGCTTGGGCGGATCTCTTTTTCAGGTTTATCGTTCAGAAGGCCGTCCAATACTTTTTCGTTTTCTTGGATAAAACTAGGGGAAGCGTAAAAATCGATTTGTTCAGGATATTGCACCTTTCCAATATCCAATTTTACCTGATGCTTATAGGAATTCGCATAGCATAGATTGTCCCCGTTCGGTTTGGTGCCAAGGCTGTGCATAAGTTCGAAAAGCACTCCCTTTTGTTTGGGTGTTTCGAACAACTGCTTGCCGATGGCCTGCTTTATCAGTTCGGCTTTCTTGTTAAGCTCTTTTTCTTCCCTGACCGATTCCCATATATATAATTTGTCCTTTATAATATCGAACTGTTCCTGTAGCATATTGCCCATTCTTCTGTTGTCGATATGCAGGTACTTTTTTAGAAATAGAAAACGTTCCGACCTTGTTATTTCCTTGGCCAATGGTTTTACACTTAGCCTATCGATATGTTCGGAGAAAAGTAGTTTTCTCCCCGAATTTCGATAGGTCTCTTCATAGGTTTCCTTGATGCACTTTTGAAGTTCAAGTTTTAGCTGTTTACTTTCTGCATCCATCTCGGTATTTTCGGTCTTGAACTTTTCGGGGTTCTTTCGGATTGCGATATGGGGTGCGATTTCTTTGGCCTTCAGGACATAGCCCGATTTGTCATGGATGGTAAAATCCACGACTTTTTCCTCCTCGTCATATTCAGCCATGCAATCCAGTTTTTGATAGGATTCCAGGATGTCAGGAAGGTCTTCGGGGTCTATGGTCTTGAAAAGGTTATAGGTGATATCCAATTGTTTCTCCAGCCGCTTTTTGACCATCGGCAACAGTTTAGAGCTTTGATTCTGTTCGAAGACCTTTTGCAGTTTCGGGCCGCTCAATTGTGGATGGACGGTATAGCCGTTAATGAATCTTGACTTGTAGCCATCTTTTATGGCAACTCCATAAGACACTCCTATCCTACCGTTTCGCTCGACCTTCCTTAGCTCGATGTGATGTTCTTTGAGGTATCCGGCCAGTTCTGTAAAACTCCGAATCTTATACTTTTGCAAAGCGATGTTTGTGATGTCCTGTATATAGAACCTGACCCCGTTGATGTCGCGGTTCTTGAATTCAGGCATCTCGTATTTCGGGAGTTCCTTGGTCTGTTTCGTATCGGGCGACGGGGAAAGCCCGAATTCTTTTTCAAGGTATTTCTGGATGGCAATACTCCTTCTGATATCATTGGAAAGGTTTATCTGCAAACAATCTTCCTGTATGGTCGACGAGACGATATGTACGTGCTCATGTTTGGTATCGTGATGTCTTATGACAACATAGGGCTGTTCGCCATAGCCCATATGGTTCATATAGTTTTTGGAGAGTTCGAAAAAGTCGGTGTCGCTTAAATGTTCGCCACGGGGAAGGTTCAATGAGATATGAGCATACCGTTTTTCGGAATCGTGACGATTGCCCAAATGATAAAGTACCCTACCGAAAAACTTCATGTCGGTATCGGTATCGGAATACGTGTTTTGGAAACCGAGTACGGTGCTTTGGGATTTGCCCGTTACATAGTTCAGTACGCCCTGTACATTTTCCCGATATAGGATCCTGGCTATCATTCTTGGTTTTTGGCGTTGATGGTTTCTATGAGTTCGAGCATGAGCTCGCTGGCCTTTTGCACTTCCCTTTCGAGGTTCGAATTCGGACTTCGCATGTTCTTATAGTGAGCCACCTTTACCAGTTGGATACGCTAGAGCAAGCTGACCCCTCTACCTGGGGTTAAAAATGGTCAGAGAATGCATCTGCCGTTCTGTCGGATGCTGACCCCTCTACATTAAAAAAGATAGTCAAATTTTGGGTCTAGAT
>NZ_PHQQ01000060.1 GCF_002909235.1 Arenibacter catalasegens | reverse complement strand
ATAAATCAATATATAACATGGTACAATAACGAAAGGCTACATTCTAGTTTAGGGTATCTCTCCCCATTAGAAATGGAAATGAAACTAAGAGGGTTTTCTAAAAAAGTGGCTTGAAAAAATTAGTCTCAAATTTTGTAGGTAATCCACCATGCCGTTTTGAACAATAAACGATACACCTGCTCCGGTCGGTAAAGACACAGACGGTTAAGTTCTGCCGGGAGGGTAAAGACCACATGGAAGTAAGGGACGTTCAGCAGTTCGGCCTCCCTTGCCCTGATCCATTGTTCCCTTTTATGTCCCTGGCACTTGGGGCAATGGCGGTTCCGGCAACTGTTGTAGCTAAGGTGCAGCTTATAGCAGTCCGGGTTATCGCAACGGTCTATATGCCCGCCCAATGCTGCGGTCCGGCATTTGCGCAGGGCGTGCAGGGTCCTTAGCTGCCAGCTATTGGCACAAAGGCCGGCCAGGTGTTCCCTGTTGCGTTCCAATACCTGGGCCACTTCGTAAGCGGCGCGTTCCATGGCTATTTATCGTAAAGCCGCTCCAACGGGCTGAACGGCCTTTGCCTGCCCAATCGTGCCACATGCAGGTAGGTAAGCGTGGTCTGGATATCCACATGCCCCAACAGGTCCTTGACACTGATGATGTCCAGCCCCATTTCCAATAGATGGGTCGCATAGCTGTGCCGCAGGCTATGGGTGGTGACCTCTTTTTGGATACCGCTGTGCTTCCGTGCTTCCTTAACGATCCATTGCACTCCCCTGGCGGAGAGCGCGACCGGACCGCCCTTGCTGTCATTGCCGTTAAAGCACCAAGTGACAGGGCTTTCCGCCGAGATGTATTTCCTTAGGCCCCGGACCTGCATCGCGCACAATGGGACATAGCGGTCCTTCCTCCCCTTCCCCTGGCGGATGTGCAGCATCATCCTCTCTAGATCCAGATCCTTCAGCTGTAGGTTGCAGAGTTCAAAGTTGCGAAGGCCGCAGCCATAGAGCATGGCCAGGACCAAACGGTGCTTCAACAGTTTAGGGCCCCTGAGCAACTGCTTTACCTCGTTATGGCTCAATACTACCGGTAGCTTCTTGGGCCGTTCGATCGAAGGCAGCACCACACCCATCTCCTTCATTCCCGAGATACGGTATGCATATCTCAGACCATAGACGGTATGCTTGAAGAAACTGTCCGATGGGGTCTTGTGCTGCGATTTTAGGATATGAAGGTAATCAAGGATCTGTTCCTCGTCAAGGTCCAACGGACTGCATTTGAAGTGAATAGCAATGTGCGCCAGACATCTGGCGTAGTTGGTAAGGGTACTTTGGCTTTTGCCGGCCAGTTCTACGGAACGTTTTAATTTATGGTAGAGTTCGTTGAACCCGGATACGGAATTACAGGCCCTCTCAATGAGGGTACTACTTTTTTTTCATAACTTTAAATTTTATGATTAAACCTATCCTAAAGGTAGTGAACGGTAAGGTAACACTTGCTTGAAGCTACCTTTAGGTTTAGTTCAACACAGTATATAAAAAATTGCTGATTTTGGCTTAAACAAAGGTTGTTGCACGTTTGCTTCGTCTGATTTTCCTGCGGAAAATCTTCGTATACAAAACCACAACTTTCCATACACAACAACATAAGGTAATAGGTTAAAAAAACTGAATGAATAAACAAAAAGCTTTAACATATAGTCTTTTAGCACATATTAGAACAACTTCATCTTTAGTAAAAGGACCTTTAGATATTTTTGTTCCATTAATTAAAAGAGTCATTTCTAAAATGAATGACCAAAACATTTTTAGTGGTAAATCAATTTCCGAAATAAAAGTTTATTCTGATAAATTATACAGTCTTGATTTTCCAATTCCAGTAATTGAAAAAATTTTAAGGAAGATTGCAACTGAAATTAATACTCAAGAGAACACTTTTTTCGAATTGTATCAAGATAAATCTTTTGCAATTAAAGGCTATTTTTTTACTGAATTTGAAGAAGATGTCAGAAAACATAAGGTTGAAATTGATAATCTTGAAAAACTCTTTAATGATTTTATTAATACTACAGAAAATGATGAAATTAGTGGTAAATCCATTTTTAATTTTATAGAAAAGAATAAGCATTCTCTTTCCAAATATTTATCTAATAAACCATACTTAAACGGAGAAGATTATTCTGAAGAAGCCCAATTCGTTGATTTTTTTAAAAACATAACACCTGTATATGAATTAATAAAAGAAATATATCTGGGTTCAATATTAGCTGGCTACATTGAATTTGAACCGACAAGTGCAAAAATGAATGTTGAATTGTTATTAGACACCAATTTTATTATTGGACTTTTAGATTTGAATACTTCAGAATCAACACACACTTGCAAAACCCTTTTGAAAATTGCTGCTGCTCAAGGGTATACTTGCAAAATTTTATCGGACACTATTGAGGAAACTAAAGCCTTATTGCAAGCAAAATCTATACATTTCAATAATTCATTTCTTCAGAAAAAAATTAATCCAGAAGATATATATAACGCTTGTGAAAGAAGGAATCTAACTAACGTAGATTTAGAAAGAATTTCTGACAACTTAGAGACTGAATTAGCAAAGCACAAAATATTTACGCTTTTTGATACTCGCAATTTATTAAACAAAGCCAAATACAGCGACGAATATAAAGCACTGAAAGACAGAAGAAATACAGACAAAGCTGCTCTTCACGATGCTGCGGCAATAACTTATGTAAAAGAAAAACGGAAAAAAGATATTTACGAATTTGAAAAAGTAAATTGCTGGTTTGTAAACAATGCGTTTTTCAGAGAAAATCAATATTCATACAATCCAAATGGAAAGCAACCTGAAATCATAAGAGCAGATGATTTATTAAATATACTTTGGCTAAGTAATCCACAATCACAAGTAGATATTTCAGCAGAACAAATTGTTGATATAGGAATGTCATCCTTAATATCATTAACATTAAATCAATCGTTACCTAAATCATCAATAATTCGAGAATTAGATGATAATATTCATAAATACGCTGATAAGGAAATAAGCGATTCTGATATCATTAGAATTGCCACTCGTATTACAAGTAAGCAACTCAAAGATGTAGATGAATTAAATCAACTGGCGGAAAATGATAAAAAAGAGTTCGTTAACAGATTACAACAAGAAGCTAATAAACAAAAAGAAACAGAGAGCAAAAGGCTTAAAATGCTAGAAACTGCGGTACAAGAATTGAATAACCGAACATCCAATTTAAAAGTTGTAGAACAAGAATTTATAGTTAAGGAGAAAGAGAAAGATTCTAAAATAACATCACTTCTAACCACAACAACAAACCAAACCAACGAGATTGAGAATTTAAAAACTAAACTTTTAAATGAACAGAATTCTAAACGTTCTGATTTAAGAGAAAAGTTTTATGCAAAAAAAATTGGTAGATGGCGTTTAAGAAGTTGGATAGAAGTTGCCTTATCCACTCTATTAGTTGTAATACCTTTTCTTTATTTATGCCATCAATCAAATTGGATTGGTAGTGAAATAGTTGATACAATTGTTAAGTTTAAGGCAGATTTTTGGATAAGCATCGTAATGACAATATTCGGATTTATTTTTACTAAAATATCGTTACCTACACTCGTGGGAAAATACAGAAGCTACTCTAATATTGAAAATTTCAAGAAAGGATTAAAAGTACCTGATGAATATAAACATTTGGATATGCCTAGTATCTAATAAGTATAAAATTAATTGCTAGTTATGGCTTACTTTCCATAATCCTCCCACGCCCAAAAACGTGCCAGGCAGATTTCTATTTGGTTTTATTTGCTAAATTAGGTACTTAAACACGCAACTAATCTTATAATAAGACGGTTTATTTATTCAAAAAAATGAAGTACACCTATTTAACTTTAGTCTTTTTAATCGCTATTTGCGGATGTAAGTCCTCCCAACAACTGCTAGAAAAGAAGGAGTCCAAACAGGATGTAATAAATTTTCTGTTCCAAGAATATATTGGAGAAAAGCCAAGCGCAAGTTTCGTTGTCATAAAAGATGGTAACATAAAAGAATGTCAAAGTTTTGGATATGCCAATCTGGAAAATAAGATCCTTGCCACTTGTGAAACCAATTATAGACTTGCGTCTGTAACCCACTTGCCTTACTGTTATTTTTAACTCATTCTAAATACACCCCTGATACTATGATTTACATAACACAACTTATTTACGTTATAGCCGGGCAGGAAGAAATATTTCATCAGTTTGAGGATATTGCAATTCCCACCATTGGATACTTCGGTTCGTTTTGTGCCACCCGTTTCGGTGTTATAGTGCCAGGCATTTCGGTTTGATCTGTGCCACTTTAGGTGTGGAACGCAATCCATTTCGGTTCGTTTTGTGCCAGTGATATCGGTTCGATCTGTGCCACCTTTGTCGGGAACGGGACTTATAGCGTTTCGTTTTGTGCCACTTTGAGAGATCAAGTAACAATTACCTTGTCGCTAAAAAACTAGCGATATGGCCAATACACTTGATCCAATGGACTTAAAACAGATCATCACTTTGCACCTGGACGGTCTCAGCAACCGCAAAATAGGTACGACCTTGGGCATCTCCCGTAACACCGTAAATAGTTATATGCGGCTGTTCGGGGCCTGCGACCGTCCCCTTAAAGAATTGTTGGCCCTTGACAATGGGGTGGATTACCTACAAAATTTGGGACTAATTTTTTCAAGCCACTTTTTTAGAAAACCCTCTTAGTTTCATTTCCATTTCTAATGGGGAGAGATACCCTAAACTAGAATGTAGCCTTTCGTTATTGTA
>NZ_PHQQ01000006.1 GCF_002909235.1 Arenibacter catalasegens | reverse complement strand
GGCAGAATCGTTCAATGCAAAAATAAAAGCTTTTAGGGCACAGTTCAGGGGTGTGAAAAATGTAGAATTCTTCCTTTATAGACTAACTACAATCTTTGCATAAACACAACAATTGGTCTTGATCCGTAATAATCATTAATAAACTAAAACAAAAAACCCTCTTTGTTTCCAAAGAGGGTTCTTATATTTTAAAAGACTTGCTTTTTAAGCTTCAAATGGTTCAATAGAAACATAAGATTTACCTCCAGCTTTCTTTTGGAACTTAACAAGACCATCTATCCTTGCGTGCAAGGTATGATCTTTTCCAGCGTAAACATTCTCACCTGGGTTATGCTTAGTACCACGTTGTCTTACAATGATGTTTCCTGCAATGGCAGCTTGTCCACCATAAATCTTAACGCCCAAACGTTTCGATTCTGATTCCCTACCGTTTTTAGAACTACCTACACCTTTCTTATGTGCCATGATATATTTTTTTAATTCTTGTTATTAACTTAAAGCGGCAATTAATTCAGCTTTCTTCATTGAAGAATAACCTTCAACGCCCTTAGCTTTTGCCAATTCTCTTAGCTCGGCAACCGTGTTTTTACTCAAATCTTCAGCAACCTTAGCTTCTACCTTCTTAGGTGCTTCAGCTTTTACCTCTGCTTTTTTAGCGGCAGGTTTAGCTGCTTTTTTTGGTTCCGCCTTTTTCTCAGATTTTTTAGCTCCAGAGGCAATGATACCTTCTATTACTATTTCTGTCAAATATTGACGGTGACCGTTTTTCTTTTTGTAACCTTTACGTCTTTTCTTTTTAAAGACAATTACCTTGTCACCTTTAAGGTGCTTAATGACTTTTGCCTCAACAGCGGCTCCGTCTATAGCTGGGGCGCCAATCGTAATGTCACTACCATCTTCCAATAAAAGAACGTTATCAAAGGTTACTTTGCTACCTTCTTCGTCTTGTAAACGGTGAACATACACTTTTTGGTCTTTCGCAACTTTAAATTGCTGCCCTGCTATCTCTACAATTGCGTACATAGCTTGTGTTATTTATTATAAATTTAAGAACAAGCCTAATATTTACTTAGGCGGCTGCAAATATACTCCTAAATCCTTAATCCACAAGTGATTTTTAAGATTTTTAAGCTGATTTTCTTTTGAGGTTGTTGGAGGCCTTAAACAATTGCATAAATGAGAGCGTCAACACAAGGCTAGTAGCAAAACCCATAATGGCTACGGTAAAGAACACAATGCCCTCGGAAGTATTATAGTCCCTAAACCATACTTTGGACAGTTCCCCCAAAAATCCAACATTAATCTCCGTGGCATAAAAGGCGAAAAACAATGTGAATATCAAAGTACCTACAAAGCCTGTAACAAGTCCCGCAGTAAAACCTTTGCCATAATTAAAGGCAGGCCCTTCTTTCATCCTAAAGTATTTTATAGCCTCATATATCCCGAAACCGGTTATTACACCATTAAAAAGGCTATAAAATATATTGGTATGCAAATTAAAAAGAGACAATAATAAGAAATAGGCAATTAATGAGCCGCTAACAGCTATTCCAAACCTAATAGGGAGCGCAAATTCTTTCATTGTATTAAATTTATAGGTTATGCATTTAAATTACAGAATTTTAATGATTTAAGCATACAAATTAACAAGGAATTGATATTGAAGTCTATTTTTCATTTAAATCCATAAACATCAATTTAAAGACTGAAAATTTATTAGGCAGACCAAATCTTCTTTTCTTAGAGCACTGTTTAAGACATTGGGATTTCAGAAATTAAAACAATTTTCTTGGACAATCCGCAAGGAAATAATCCAAAGCGATGACATAACATCTATCAAATTTTATAAAAACGGAATTCAAATCCAGCATTTAACAACCCCAATTCAGTATCTTTGATCAGGTAAAAAAGTGTGGTATCGAGCACTGGAAAAACAAACGACCTTACTTGAAATTTAAATTAATTGGCTATTTTGGCCCTGTCCAAAAGCAATAAAATTTACCCGATGACTAAAATAAAACTAACACTTGTACTGTGCATTTTAACCGCAATCACCTACTCCTGTAAGGATAAAAACAATGAAGGTTCCCAAATGAAGGAGGTAATGGCCATTCATGATGAGCTAATGCCCAAAATGGGGACCATTGGAAAATTAGTCTCACAATTGGATGAAAAAATAACCAACGAAGCATCTTCCGATAACTATGCCACGGCCAGGGAAGAGTTAAAGGCAGCGCACAAGGCTATGATGGATTGGATGAAAGGGTTTGGAGACCGCTTTGACGGAGATGAAATATTGAAAGCAAAAGCATTGACGGAAACAAAGCAAAAGTGGTTGGACGAAGAAGAGACCAAAGTTAAGACGCTCAGAAATCAAATAAATTCCAGCATTGAAAAGGCAGAGGCCTTACTCAAAGGCAATTAAATAAGACTATTATTCTTTCCAACGTAACGATTCAATAAGGTTGCGTATATCTTTCTGCAAGTAAACAGCTGCAGGCAAAATAGAATCATAATTAGGTTTGGCATAAAAATACAACGAACCGGTTACAAAATGTTTTGTACTGTCTGTCACATAAAACTGGGACTGGGAAGCGGCATCACCCTTTACCTCATAATACATTCCATAGACATTATGGGGGGCATTCTCTACAGGTTCCTCATAAATACCGTCGGCCTTTAATACATGCTCATAGCTTAATTTCTGTGCATCGGTCAAAAGCTTGTCCAAATTACCGTTTACCTCCTTGTAATTAACAAAAATAGAACCCCTCATTAGGGGATAATCCAAAACAAAGGAAGTATTGGATTCAGATTTTAGTCTGGCCATTTCATTGTACTTTATAGAAAAGTGCGCTGTTTCCAAAACACCCTCCTTGCCGGATGGGTATTCTAGTCTAAGCATCGCCTTGGGCTTGGGCAGGACATCGTCTTCACATGCCGATATAAAACAAACCATAAAAATTAAAAGTCCGATACTAAGCTTCATGTGGCAATGTGATTTTTATTTGTTTCAAACGCTTTTTATCCAAGCTCTCCACGATAAATTGATAATCTTTGAACACCACCAGTTCTCCTCTTTTAGGGAAACTACCGGCAATCTCCAAAACAAAACCCGCCACCGTTTCCGATTCCCCTTTTTTCTCTTCAAAATCATCTTCATCCTCAATTTTGGCAACCCTATAAAAATCCTTTAAAGCCGTTTTACCATCAAAAATATAGTTAAAATCGTCCAGCTTGGAGAAAATTAAATCCTCATCATCAAATTCATCACTTATATCCCCAACTATTTCCTCTATAATATCCTCTAGGGTTACTATCCCCGAAGTGCCCCCGTACTCATCCACTACAATGGCCAAATGATTTTTCTTGGTCTGGAATTCCAGCAGCAAGTTATCCAATTTTTTATTTTCCGGAACAAAATAGGGCTCCCTTATCAAGGACATCCAATTAAAAGACTTTCTATCTATGTAAGGCAGAAGGTCTTTGACATAAAGAACTCCCAAGACATTGTCCATATTTTGGGTAAAAACAGGTATCCGAGAATAACCATGAGTTTTTATCTCGGTCAATACTTCCAAAAATTTCATTTCCTCATTAAGCGCAAAAATATCTATTCTTGGACGCATCACCTGTTTGGTATCCGTATTTCCAAAGGATACGATCCCTTCAAGTATTTTTTGCTCCTCCATGGTGGTATCCCCTTCGGAAGTAAGTTCCAGTGCTTGGGACAAATGTCCCACATTCAGGTTAGATTTCTGCTTGCCCAATTTATTGTAGAGGTAAATTGTGGCAGACCTCATAGGTAAACTTAAAGGGGAAAATAAAAAATCCAACACCTTTAATGGGAAGGTCATAAAATAGGCAAAAGTGAATCTATTTCTATTGGCATATACTTTTGGTAAAATCTCCCCGAACATCAATATTAAAAAGGTGACCACTACCACCTCCAAGAGAAAACGTACAGGTACAATTCCAAAAATAATATAGGTAATATCGGCAAAAATAGTATCGCCGATGTTATTGAACAGCAATACGACGGCAATATTTATGGCATTATTTGCAATGAGTATTGTGGCCAATAGTTTTTTTGGACGGTCCAAAAGCTGAACAATAATCTTTCCTTTTGCCGTCTTTTTTTCCTCTATTTCGTTGACATCTGTTTGGGATAGGCCAAAAAACGCAACCTCAGCCCCTGATATAAGGGCAGAACAAAACAACAATATAAAAAGTATCGCGATTTTTAGGGCCAAACCGCTATCGATTGCAATAAAATTCAATAATAAACTAAGGGGGTCTGGGTCCAATAGTCAGTCTTTAAATTTAATTAGTCTAAAATGGTAGGTCATCCTCCTCTTCGGGCGCGTTGGCACCTGAGGATTCATTAACCTTGTTTGTTGTGTTTGTTGTAGCGGGTGATCCCTGCTGTGGTTGATTCTGGCTACTAGATTGGGCGTTGGCCGTACTCTCTTTTTTGGTGGTCAAAAAAGTAAAATCCTGTACATGCACCTCGGTAGTATACCTGGTATTGCCATCTTCACCTTGCCATTGACGGTTTTTAAGCCTGCCTTCGACGTATATTTTATCTCCTTTACTAAGGTATTTTTCACATATTTCCGCGGCCTTGTTCCTTATAACAATATTATGCCAATCCGTATTGGTTACCCTTTCTCCAGTCTGCTTATTCGTATATGTTTCATTGGTAGCCAATGGAAATCTCCCTATACAATTACCGCCTTCAAAATAGTGGACCTTAATCTCATCTCCCAAATGCCCGATCAGCATTACCTTATTTAGTGTTCCGCTCATAACTCAAAATATACCCCAAAAGTACTAAATTTTAAACGTTTTTATGAAATCTGCAATTAAAACTGGAACAGGATATTTATGAAGTTCAGCTATTTGTATTCCATTTTTAAGATTAGAGTCAATAGTGATGATCCAAAACCTGGTATGCAAATGTTGATGTGAAAGTTTATGCACTATTTTATTTTCATTGTACAAGTATATTTCGGAGGGTTCTTCGACCGCAACATATTCCTTTAGATTTCCCTCAACTTCATTTTGTTCAATATACTTTTCCGTTTCAAATAATGGAAATTGATATAGGTTTTGCCAAATACCCCTCCCTTTTCGTTGCTGTAACAAGGTCTGCTTTTTTTCGTCCACCACGACCAAATAATTAAAATAACGATTGCGCACCTTATTCTTTTTAATTTTTACGGGTAGGCCGTCAATGTTGTTCGTAGAAAATGCCACACAGTCTTTCTGCAAAGGACACACACTGCAATCTGGCCGCTTAGGCGTACATTGCAGGGCCCCAAATTCCATTATCCCCTGATTGTAGTCCCTAATATTTTTGACATCCATAACTTTTAAGGCCAATTCCTTAAAGTAGAGAACGCCCTCAGAACTGTTTATAGGAAGTTCAACTCCATAATAACGAGACAAAACCCTATATACATTTCCATCTACAACGGCCTCTGGTTGGCTGAAACAAATAGAAGCAATTGCACTAGCCGTATAATCCCCTATTCCCTTTAGTTTTAAAAGCTCCTTATAGGTATTTGGAAACCTGCCATTATATTTTTCCGTAATTATTTTTGCGGTGGCATGTAAATTTCTTGCCCTCGAATAATACCCTAATCCCTGCCACAATTTAAGGACCCTTTCCTCTGATGCTCCTGCCAAATCCTGCACTTCCGGAAAGGCCTCCACAAACTTTAAATAATAAGGTATACCCTGCGCCACACGGGTCTGTTGAAGCATAATTTCCGATAGCCAAATTAGATAGGCCTCATTGGTATTTCGCCACGGAAGAAGTCTTTTATTTACCTGGTACCACTCTAAAATTTTTCTGGAAAAGTTCATTTACTAGGGAATGATTTACAAAAGTAATGGTTTACCAACTTAAAATTAAGTTCCTTAGCAATGAAAAATTCAATTTAATTCATATATTTGCATCCCGAAAAAAAAATACTAAGAAATCTATTTAGTTAAAATGACGAAAGCGGAAATTGTAACGAAAATCTCAGAAAAACTGGGAATTGAAAAAGGAGATGTACAAGCAACTGTGGAATCTTTCATGGATGAAGTTAAAACATCTTTAGAAAGCGGAGACAACGTATACTTAAGAGGTTTCGGCAGTTTTATCATTAAAACAAGAGCTGAAAAAACAGGTAGGAATATTTCAAAAAATACTACCATCAAAATCCCCGCACACAACATCCCTGCCTTTAAACCGGCAAAGGTTTTTGTTGAAGGAGTAAAAAGTAATGTACAAGTCAAATAACATATTATTAATCTAAAAAATAGACCTCTATGCCTAGCGGTAAAAAAAGAAAAAGACATAAGGTAGCTACCCACAAGCGTAAAAAGCGCCGGAGAGCTAACCGACACAAGAAAAAGTAGTTGTATCAACTACTTTTTCCTTTTATACGTTCCTTGACATAGAAATTCGTAAAAGAATTTCGACGGGTTTACACAACCTGTACAAATCATTGTTTAATCATTTGTCCCCGCTTGAAAATTATTGAGTAGTGGGATGAATATAAATTAATTCAGGTGAATAGAGAATTAATCGTAAGATCTAGTTCCAATGCCGTTGATTTTGCCTTGCTAAAGGATGGAAAACTCACTGAATTACACAAAGAAGAAGAAAGTAACGACTTTGCCGTAGGCGATATTTTAATTGCCAAGGTTAGAAAGCCTGTTACTGGACTTAATGCAGCCTTCGTAAATGTAGGGTACGAGAAAGATGCCTTTCTACATTACCACGATTTGGGGCCGCAACTAGCTTCTATGTTGAAATTCATTAAAAAAGTTAGCACTGGAAAACTTAAGGACTATTCCTTAAATAATTTTCAGTTTGAAGAAGATATTGACAAAAATGGTAGCATCAATGATGTTATTAAAGCCAATCAATCTTTACTGGTACAAATAGTAAAGGAACCCATTTCCACAAAAGGACCTCGAATAAGCTCTGAACTTTCCATAGCTGGCCGTTACTTGGTCATGGTCCCTTTTTCCGACCGTGTTTCTGTTTCTCAAAAAATAGAAAGCAAAGAAGAAAAAGATAGGTTAAAAAGACTCGTAAGAAGTATTAAACCTAAAGGGTTTGGCGTTATTATCCGAACAGTAGCAGAAGGTAAAAAAGTTGCAGAACTAGACAAAGACTTGCAGAATTTACTGAACAAATGGTCAGTAATGTGCGACAAAATTCAAACAGCACCACATCCATCCAAAGTATTGGTTGAGCTCACTAGAGCTTCCTCCATTCTTAGGGATGTCTTCAACGATTCTTATACGGGAATCCAAGTTGATGATGAAACGCTTTTTGAACAAGTAAAAGATTATGTGCACGAAATTGCACCAGAAAAAGAATCTATTGTAAAGTTGTATAATTCTACTGTGCCCATATTTGAAAAATTTGGGATAGAAAGACAAATAAAAACCTCATTTGGCCGTACGGCTTCCATGAGCAAAGGTGCTTATTTAATTATTGAACATACAGAAGCGCTGCACGTTATAGACGTCAACAGCGGTAACCGTTCCAATAAGGCCAAAAATCAGGAAGACACAGCCCTTGAAGTAAATTTATTAGCTGCTTCAGAAATTGCAAGACAATTGCGATTACGCGATATGGGAGGAATCATCGTCGTGGACTTTATCGACATGGGTAAAGGCGAACACAGAAGACGCCTTTTTGATCACCTTAGGGATGAGATGAAAGACGACAGGGCCAAACACAAAATACTGCCCCCAAGTAAGTTTGGACTTATACAAATTACAAGACAACGGGTTAGGCCCGAAATGAACATTAAAACAAGTGAGGAGAATCCCAATGGCTCCGGCCAAGAGGTAGAAGCCCCAATAGTTTTGATCGACAAGATAAATTCAGATTTGGAAAAACTCTTGAAAGGTCCGGCTAAGGATGATGGAATTATTTTAAACATACATCCATTTATTGCCGCGTATTTAACCAAAGGTTTTCCATCCATACGTTCCAAATGGTTTTTGGAACATAAAAGATGGGTTAAAATTCAACCCAGGGATGCTTATACATATCTTGAATATCGTTTTAAGAACAAAGACGGTAAAACCATATACTAAAAGAAAAGCGACTTCCATAACGGAGTCGCTTTTTTTGTTTTAATGATTATGATTATCCTTTTAGGTGTCAATAAAAAAACATTGGAACAGGGTTTTTTGAAGCTTCGATATCACCATACTAAAAGAGTAAAACTGATATGCCAAGAACCATTTGCCCACAATAAAATTATTCTGTCATTTTCTTTGCTTGTCCAAAGAAAACGAAACAAAAGAAAAGACACTCCTTCATTATGTGTCCCCAAAAATCTAGGGATTTTTGTGACCGGTGGCCCGGCCTAAATTATCTCCAAGGCTTCAATAATTCTTCACGGCCACGCCTCCTACACTATAGAAGGAGATCAGCCCACAAGGAGCTATAAACATAATAGACAAAAGTTTTCAGTAGACTCAAAGGCGTTGTTGTTTCCAAATCTTAAAATTCAACCTTGGGATGCTTATACATATCTTGAATATCGTTTTAAGAACAAAGACGGTAAAACCATATACTAAAAGAAAAGCGACTTCCATAACGGAGTCGCTTTTTTTGTTTCTAAAACTTATAGCCTGCTTATAATACAAGCTCAAATTACTTTACCCTTGGAGTAACAATTATATTCCTAAATTCTACAGGACCGTGATCGCCCTGAAAATACAATGGCCCCGGCTTACCTTCCATGCTGTCCAAAGCTCCTCCAGTAATTCCAGGGATTATTTGATCGCTAATTACCGTAGTTCCGTTTGCCACAACAGTAACCCTTCTCCCTATCAAGGTAATATCATATTCCTGCCATTCGCCGGCAGCTTTGGCCACAACCTCACTAGGGGTAAGGAAGCCATATACGCCACTATATTCAACATCGGAAGGTTCCGCTCCCTTGCTGTCGGTTATCTGCACCTCATAGCGCCCCCTTAGATAAACCCCACTATTACTCCCTTTGGGGTACTTGAATTCCAAATGCAATTTAAAGTCGTCGAATATTTGCTCAGAAACCAAATTGGAGCCCGATTTAGGACTTTTTAGTACTCCTGATTCTACAATCCACTGATTTTCACCCATAGCTTGCCATCCCTTTAAATCCTTACCGTTGAACAATTTAATAGCCTTGCCCCACTTTGGATTTTTAGTATACCCCAATTTAGGGGCGCGTGTAGCCACCCAATTGTATGTTTGGCCATTGGTGTACAACATAGTGCCCTTTAATACATCTCCTTGCATGCTTCCTTCAAACTCCATATCAGTATTTCCGTCTTCCCATTGCGGTGGAATGGCGAAACTAAATTGTCCGTCGTTCATTTTAACCTCAGCTATAGGACGGGCACTACCCATAGCGTACACAAACCTTCCTACTAAAGTTCGCCCACCCGAGTGACGGATTTCCAACCAGGAAGGAAGTTCTTCCCCATCTTGTGAAATAACCATATCCCAACGCCCCTCAATAGGGTTTATTTGTTGGGCAAAAGAGAAAGTAGTAAAGGCCAATAGCAGGCTAAATGCCATTAAACACATTTTAAAATTGTTGTTCATTTTCATCTGTTTATATTAATTGTTTTTAGTTGTCAGATAGAATTCGCCAATAATCATTTGGTCCCGAAAACAATCGGAAGGTATCCAAAATTGTCATAGCTCATTTCAATGATTGTTTTTTTATGAAACGTAAATATAATTACATTCTACCTAGTTCTCCAATTTAACCACCCAAAATAACTACACTAATGACCTAGTAACTTTAGGACTTTAAATAAATTAACAGGGTATATTTATCAATACCGTAAACCACCGTATATTTACAGACTTACCCCACAAAATCAACGATAGCAATTAACAAGCAAGCGCCTTATTAATCTAATGATGACTCCCAAAAACTCCTATTCCGTAGCGGAAGCCACCAAGAAATTGGAAGGATACTGTGCCTATCAGGACCGTTGCCACAAAGAGGTAATTTCCAAACTCAGGAGCATGAATATGATTCCTGCGGCCATAGACGTTATTGTGGGACATCTAATTAAAGATAATTACCTGAATGAAGAACGCTTTGCCAGAAGTTTTGCCAGGGGCAAATTCAAAATAAAAAAATGGGGAAAAAATAGAATTTTAAATGAGCTGAAGTACAGGGAAATCTCAAAATACAATATTAGGTTTGCCATGGAAGAAATAGAACCCACAGAATACCTAGAATCCTTTAACGCCCTTGCCAAAAAACGCTTGGCCGAAATAAGAGAAAAGGACCTTCAGAAACGTCGAAAAAAATTAGCAGATTACCTCTTATACAGGGGTTGGGAAAGTGCAATGGTGTATGAGAAAGTATACGAACTAGTTCCCAACAAATAAATGATGGCCCTTAGCGCCCCTCCATCAAGAAAGGGGCGAAGGACCGTATGTTTTAATTAAGATTGAAGGAAGCCCCTATACTAAAGACAAATTGATTGTGCAATTCTTCGGCCGGAGTCAAAGTTTCCGTCTTGTATTTTGCAAGAGGTGTGGCAACTTCAGTAAAAACACCAAAGCCATCGCTAAAGAAGTATCTAATACCTAAATGACCCCCAAAATTCTTGAGTCCAAGATCCAATCCTGGATAAATATCCACATTGTTTCCCAATTGAAAAACACTGCCCAAATTGGCATTAAACCTTGCCTTCAGATCTATTCTGTCTCCAAAGTCGGCATTGATCAATTCCTCTACCCCCAAAATATAGGAAGAAGACAGGCCAAGAGAGAAGTTTTCTCCCAAACCATAATCATAGGTCACAACAATTCCAGTACCATTTTCCTGAAAATTGGCGCCTATCTGAAATTTCATATCTTCCTTACCTCCAAAAGCCTGTGCGTTAACAGATGCTACGGCCAAAATAAATACCAATGCAATTAATAATTTTCTCATAGTTAGCTTAAAATTTTAATTTAAGGCGACAAAGATATTCCTTTCCACAAATAAAAAGCCTAAGACAACTGCTTATTTGTTCTTTCAATGGCTTGTTCATTCTTCCAATCGATCCACTCCTGCCCTTTTAGTTTTCGCATTATACTATCGTAATAACGCATTACCAAAACATTGTAAAACGCTTTTCCCAAATTCGCAGGGTTTCTGGCAATAGCACGTAAACTCATCGAAAAACCGGGACTTAGGTACTTCATATAATGCCAATACCCTTCCGGCATATACAGTACTTCCCCATGTTCCAAGTGGGTCCTAAATCCGGAGGCATTTTTTAAAGCGGGCCATTTCTCGTAATCTGGATCAGAAAAATCTATGCTTTCATGGGTAATCAAGGAATGTGGTACTTTATACAAGTGTTTATTTTGTGACTGGGAGAAAAGAATGACCTCTTTTTTACCTGCAAAATGAAAATGAAAGATATTGGCAAGATCAATATCATAATGCATAAAAGTATGGGAATTGGTCCCTCCAAAGAAAAGCATGGGTAGGCCCTTCATTAAGTTCAGTCCAAAATCGGGAAAAGAATAATCCTTTTGCAACTCTGGCACCTCTTTAAGAATATTCCACAAGAATATGCGATATTTTGTAGGCTCCTTTTCCAAAAGGTCCAGGTAATCGGACATTTTCATAGTAGCATGTGGCTCATTAAAGCCATCCTTGCAATGCACCGGGCGATCATCATAAAGCGGTACTGTCTTCTTGCCGGTAACTTGCCGCATATAATCAAAATTCCATTTGGTATAGGCAGGCCATTGCTCAATACACTTTTCTATAACCACTGGTTTCTGTGGCCTAAAATAGTTATTGAGAAACTCTTCTTTGGTAATATTCGCTACCCTTGGAATCTCTTTTAAATTCAAAATAACCTGATTGTTTAATCTAGCAAAGTTAAAAAAACCAAAAATAATTTTCTTGGCAATTTATTCCAACGCAGGATTACTCCGTTAGTTTGGCCTTCTTTTTAGCAGCTTCATTACGTTCAATGGTATGCCCTGGTCTGGTCCATCTTGGCTTTTCGCCCTTGCCCTGATACTGGGAATTCTCCGCTTCTACAGTTTGGGGCTGGGAAACCTTGGTAAAGGCCTTTTGTGGGTTTAACCCCAAAAGCTTAAACATGGCCATATCCTCATTAACATCAGGATTGGGTGTAGTAAGTAATTTATCCCCAGCAAAAATAGAATTAGCACCGGCAAAGAAACACATGGCCTGTCCTTCCCTACTCATTTGAGTACGTCCAGCAGATAGGCGGACTTGGGTTTCGGGCATAATAATTCTAGAAGTAGCTACCATACGTACCATATCCCAAATTGGAATAGGGGGTAGGTCCGCCATAGGCGTGCCTTCTACTGCCACCAAGGCATTAATGGGCACGGATTCCGGTTGTGGGTCCAATGTAGAAAGGGCCACCAACATTCCCGCCCTATCCTCCAACGCCTCGCCCATACCAATAATTCCACCGCTACAAACGGTGACATTACTCTTACGTACATTGTCAATGGTATCTAAACGATCCTTAAATGCACGGGTAGATATTACGTCTTTATAGTAGTCTTCTGAAGTATCCAAATTATGGTTGTAAGCATAAAGTCCGGCCTCGGCCAAACGATGCGCCTGATTTTCTGTAATCATTCCCAGGGTGCAACAAACTTCCATATCCAGCTTGTTAATGGTACGTACCATTTCCAACACCTGGTCAAACTCGGGTCCGTCCTTTACATTTCTCCATGCAGCTCCCATACACACCCTAGAGCTCCCTGCCGTTTTAGCACGCAAGGCCTGGGCCTTAACCTGGGGAACGGACATAAGATCATTGCCCTCAAGGTTGGTGTGGTAGCGTGCGGCCTGTGGACAATATCCACAATCCTCAGGGCAGCCACCTGTTTTAATGGACAGCAAGGTAGATACCTGCACAGTATTGGGATCATGGTTTTCCCTGTGTATGGTAGCCGCCTCATAAAGCAGCTCCATAAAAGGTTTGTTGTAAATATCCAGTATTTCCTGTTTGGTCCAGTTATGTCTTACTTCGCTCATACATTTTAGTTCTTGGGGCTTTCCCCAACTTCCTTTGACACCTGCAAGGTGTAGACCTACAAGGTCGTCAAGACCTTGCAGGTCCTCCTTGCAGGAGAAGGAAGTCAGGGTCGGGCTTATTCGCTATATCTTTTTCAGTTTACCTTCGCCAGGCGCGGTAAACTGAAAAAGGATGCCGCTGCAATCCCTAAGCCAACATCGATTTAAGGGTCAAAAATAAACCTTATTCATTAGAAAATCCAATTTCTAAAACCCAAATCACAAAAAGACGGTAAATCATAACAAGAAATGGGCATAGCATCACATTATTTTTTATAGACTTACAGTCTAGAATAACTTGGCTGAAAATTAAAATAAAAAATATGTCTATTACAGCATTTTTTACTCCGAGATACAAATTTTTATTTCACGGTTTAGTTATTACTTTATTAGTTTGGGCAGTTATTCATTCAATGAGATCAACTCTCTACATGAGCCAATTATTTAACTACCATGAAAATTTCAAATATTACAATGTATTTAATATTACAATACAAGTTTTAACCTTCTATCTTTTGTCTTGGCGGCTTATTCCTCTAGTAATCATAAAAAGAAAAAAAGGTATAATTTACGTTGTAATTTGTGCCACAACATATACGTTATTTATCTCATGGTCTCACCTGAACGTAAACAGTATTATTTATAATTTAGATAAGCCAGAAACAATTCTCGATACTTTTTTAAACTTTAAAACCCTTTTTAATAGCTTTTTAGACTTTACACCTTTTGTTTTTATTTCTTTTTTGTACTGCATCTCAGTAATGGATAAAACTTGCCTACAAAACAATTTTACTGCTAAACAATTGGAAATCACAGGAAATATAATTGTTTTGCTGCTAATTTATCAATTGTTCATTCTTAATTCAGGTTCGGGTTTAGAACACATTAAAATCTTCTTAGAACTACTTATGTTCTTACTATTTTTCTACCTCAATGTTCTTTTTTTTGGACCAGTTTTATTGAGTGATAAAAAATTGGGTAAATATTTGTTTTTGATTATTACTTCTCTAATTATTATCGGAATAGGAACAAAATTAATTTATGGTATTCGTTATTCCCCAAATTTATTGGTATTCGCTATCCACTTTATGCTAACGGCATTATTATCTCTTATCTACTGCTATGTGCGCCTTAAATTAAAAAAAGATCAACTTATTTTCAATCTTAAACTAGGTGCAAAAGACTCAGAACTTCAACTTTTAAAATCACAAGTAAACCCACATTTTTTATTCAACACCCTGAATACGTTATACGCAACCGCTTTGGAAGAAAATGCTCCCAAAACTGCGGAGAGCACCGCAAAACTGGCCAATTTATTGCGATATATGCAAAATGACATTACCAAGGATTTTATCCCCTTGGAAAACGAAATAAAATATTTAGAGGACTACATTACCATACAAAAATTACGTTGTGAAGTAAAACCGCAGGTGGAAACTATCTTTAAAAATTGTGAAGGCAAAACATTGAGCCCAGGCTTATTAATTCCATTTGTTGAAAATGCCTTTAAATATGGTATTGACCCCTCCAAACCATCAAAACTAAAGGTTTCAGTGATTTGTGATGCCAGTAAAATCAATTTTGAATGTGTAAACAGTTATGACGACAATTTTAATACCTATTATAAAGAACAAGGTTTTGGAATGGGAATTAAAAATGCAAAACAACGCTTGGACCTGGTATATCCTAAAAACTATACCTTGGATATTTCAAAAGCAAACCACATATTTACAGTAAAACTAAATATCACTAGCAATAAATGATAAATGCAATTGCCATAGATGACGAGCCAAAAGCAATTAGTGTCATTGTCTCCCATATATCAAAAATGGACGGGGTTACTTTATTGCATGGGTTTTGCGACCCCATAAAAGCACTCTCTTTTTTAAAAGAAAACCCGGTCGATTTAGTTTTTTTAGATATCAATATGCCCCATTTATCAGGATTAGATCTCCTACATGAACTACAGATAAAGCCAGTATTGATTTTCACCACCGCATATTCCGAATATGCATTGGAAAGCTACGACCACAATGCAATTGATTATTTATTAAAGCCTTTTGAATTCGAGCGATTCAAAATGGCAGTTGATAAAGCCAAAGCACAATTGGATGCACAATTATTGCAAAACACTTTTTTCTTTATTAAAGACGGATTTGCAACTGTTAGAATATGGTTTAATGAAATCCTGTTTATAAAAGGTTCAGGGAATTATTTGGAAATTGTTACCAAAGAAAAGACACATTCCCCCAGAATGACTTTTAACGGTATAGTGGATATTCTCCCTTCCAATCTTTTTATTAGGGTACATCAATCTTATCTGGTAAATCTAGAGCAGGTAGATAAAATTGAAGACAATCATATCTACCTAGCGAAACATCAAATTCCTATCAGCCTTAAATTCAAAGAGCAATTTTACAAACGATTGAATTTGGGGTAAGGTACCTCCTATAAAAAACAACAGTACTTTATAACCACCTATATAGCTATAATTAACACTTATGGAACATAAATTGTATCTTTACTTTAAGAAATAAGAAATTATTATGGCAAGCATAGATTTAAGAAATACGGTCAGGGAGTACATAGACAATGCAGATATAAGGCTTTTAAAAATGATAAAAGCATTGGCAGAAAGCTATCAAAATGACGAGCAGGAGCTAACTTTAAGCGAAGAACAATATCAAATGATCGATGAGCGTAAAGAAGCCCATTTAAATGGAGAAAGTAATTCATTTTCTTGGGAACAAGTCAAACAAAATGCCAGAAATGCTGGACAGTAATGGCCTATAATTTAGAGATTCAAAACGATGCCAATCTAGAAATTATCGAGGCTTATCTTTATTACGAAGGAAAACGAAATGGATTAGGTGAGGAATTTTTGGAACATTTGGAAATTTATTTTGACCGAATCGTAGCCAACCCTAAATGCTTTCCCCAAAAACGTAAACCCTATAGAGAAGCATTTTTAAAACGCTTTCCATTCTTGATTATATATGAAATCAGTAAAAACAAAGTGATTGTTTATTCCGTTTTCAATACTTGGCAAAATCCCAAGAAAAAGAAAAAATAATTCTAATTCCGCGCCAATTCATAATCATCAGTACAATTTATAATGAATACTTCCCCTAAGCGTTTGGCACAATAGATCTTTCATCGTTCTGATAGCTCCTACAATTAAACCCTACCCAAAAGTATACTCACAGCATTCCCCCCAAAACCCACTGCGTTCACCATTACCTTGTTAATCTGTTTTGGAACGGAATCGTACTTTACATAAGGCACGCCTATAAACTCTTGGTGCTGCAACATTAAAACTGCCAATTCCAAACTCAACATTCCAGAGGCCCCAAAAGAATGCCCTAGCTTCCATTTATTAGTGGTCATTGCTGGCTCCTGATCTCCAAATATTTTTTTAATGGCCCTTATTTCGGACAAATCGCCTTTAATGGTTCCAGGGGCATGTAATACTATCACATCTACCTCCTTGGGATTTATCCCACCCAAAGCCATTTTCATGGATCTTTGAAAACAGACAGCATCGGTGGAAATGGAAATATTGTGTTCCAATATTTCAGTTGCGTATCCCAGGCCTTCAATACGGGCAAGGGCATTTTCTATCCTACCTTTCTCCAAACACGCCATAGAAGCAGCTTCGCCCAAAACCATGGTATTCTGTTTCTTATCCAAATCCAAGGCGCGACAAGGATACCCCTCGGGGTCGTTCGTCTCAAACCGTGAATACACCTTTAAGGCCTTCATCTGTGCAATGGTAAAAGGCGTTAATGGCGCCTCACTACCCCCCACTAAAAATTTGTTTGCCATACCACTTTTCAACCATGCCACACCGTTCAACAAGGAGTGAAGGGCCGTGGAACAAGTAATAGAATGTGATATTTCCGGGCCCTGTGTCTGCAGATCATGAGCCACCCAAGAAGAAATATTCCCCAAAGTGGTGGTAGGGGAAGATAAGGTAGAGGCCTCTCCATTTTGGATAAATTCGCTATGGTACTTTTCAAAAAGGCCGGTAGCACCTCTTGAAGATCCAATGTTTACCCCAAAATCGTCATCCTTCCAACCCGCTTGACCTATGGCTCCCCTAGAAGCATAAATGGCGTACAACACAGATGGGTCAAGGTTTTTATATTTGGAATCCGAATTTTTTAATTCCTCTATCTTCTGTTGTGCCTCCTCCGCTAGGGAAGAACCCCAGGCGATTACATTGCCATAATTTTTTTGCTGTAAAAAATGTTTTGGCCGCTTATAATTTTCCCAAGTCTCCTTCAAAGAAGTGCCTAAAGGGGAGATGGACGATAATGCGGTGATATAAATAGGTTCCTGCTGCATAGATTAAAATGAATTAAGAACTTCTTTTATACTGTTGTAGATTTTTTGCATCTGCACCTTAGTTGTAATATAGGGCGCCAAAATATAAATGGTATTGCCAAGAGGTCTAAGAAAAACTCCGGAATCCATAAAATGCTTAAACAATTTATCCCTCACATTTCCATAGCGTTCCATAACAATATTAAGGTCCAGCGCGTAGATAATCCCCGTTTGCCTAGTGGCTCCTACTTTGGGATGATCTTTTATTTCAGCATCAAACTCCTGGTGCCATTGGATTATTTGACCAATATTTTTTTGAATTTCGTCTGATGTAAGCAATTCAATTCCCGCCAAGGCTGCAGCACATGCCAACGGATTTGCTGTATAGGTATGGCCATGGAATAGCCCCTTTGCAATATCATCACTGTAAAAAGCATCGTAAACTTCTTGTGTACAACTGGTCACCGCCATGGGCAACATTCCAGCCGTAAGAGCCTTGGACATGCATATAATATCTGGCTTTACTTCCATATAATCTGAAGCAAAGTGTTTTCCCGTCTTTCCAAATCCCGTCATAACCTCATCGGCTATGGCCAATACGCCATGGGATTTTATCACCTTTAAAATTTTCTCCAGATGTACCGGCTTGTGCATTTTCATGGCCGCCGCTCCCTGTACCAAAGGTTCATAGATAAATCCGGCAATGGCATCAAGCGCTATGGTATTTTCCAATTCATGTAACAGGCTCTCAATATTGTCATCCGTAGGAACGGGAATCCTTTTTACATCAATAAAATAATCCTCAAAAGGGCCGTTATATACGGAAAGGCTAGAGACGGACATCGCCCCGAAAGTATCCCCATGAAAACCATCCTCAAAAGCCAACAAAACAGAACGCTTTTTCCCTTGGTTCTGATGATACTGCAAGGCCATCTTTATTCCGATTTCGGTTGAAGTGGAACCGTTGTCCGAAAAAAATAATTTTTCTTGATTGGAAGGCAACAAAGAGATCAACGCCTCAGAAAGCGCAATGGCAGGCTCGTGGGTAAATCCACTAAAGACCACTTGATCCAATTGCTGCATTTGAGCGTAGACTTTCTCAATTATGGCATCATTACAATGCCCATACATACAGGTATACCAAGAGGATATCCCATCTATGTATTCCTTGCCCTGTTCATCATATAGCACAGCTCCCTTAGCCTTAATTATGCCAAGCATTTTGGGGTGTAGCTTATGTTGCGTAAGTGGGTGCCAAAGGTGCTTCTGATCCCTTTCCGAAAGATTTTTCAATTGAATATCCTTTTTAAATAGAGGTGCAAAGATGGGGAATAATGACTAAAAACACTACCCTGATCCCATTTCATTTAAGCGGAATAACGAAACAACAATCCCTACAAATCCCAAGGAATTAGTTCACCATTTAAAAATATTACAGAGCCATAAGCGCAGGACGCAATTGTTCTGCATATTTCTTAACAACTTCCTTGGTCAAATTTGCTTCTTGACCAATTCTTCCCAGAACAGGGACTCCTGTAATCTTGGTAATTATATCCTCGGAAGCGGAATTAGGTTCCCCATTAAAAAGTACGGCCACATCATAACCTTTTAACAAAAGCCATTTAATGGTCAAGAGGGAATGATTAATACTTCCCAAATAATGCTTCACCACTACAATTACGTAATAGGTAGGCATAATGATATCCAGCATGGTATCGGAATCGTTTAGGGGCACTAATACGCCACCCGCTCCTTCGATTACCATATGGTTTTCGGTTTTGGGTTCGTTTATTTTATTGTGATCTATATAAACACCTTCCAGAGCAGCGGCGGCATGTGGACTAATAGGTGCTTTTAAGGAGTAGCTGCTTTTATGTATTACAGTTTTGGTATTTGAAATTAATTCGGAAATCTTTTCGCTATCGGAATCGTCCCCTGTTTGGACGGGTTTCCAATAATCTGCTTCCAAAGCCTCGACCATAACGGCAGAGGTGATTGTTTTTCCTACATCTGTGGATATTCCTGTTACAAAAAACTGCTTCATTCTAATTTGGTTCTGTTATAAACTCACAATTTAGACATTTATACTTTCTTTTTTCAAAAAAAGGAAAAAGTTTATAAAATAGGCCTTTCCTGTTAAAATATATCTCCATTCTTTGCGCGCTACAATTGGGGCAAGTTCTAATATTGCCATGATCATCCATGGTATAAGATCTTATTTCATTATATATTTCGGTAGCTCTTTCCTTATCGGAATAATACACTTGTAGCTTCACTCCACCTATGGCATTACTGATTAGGGGATCTGAATTAAGGGTGTTCTCATCCCTGAGAAAAACAGGGATACCGTCCGACACCAAGCGGCCTTTTAATATTTGAACATCGGCCACATATTCAAAAGCGGCCAGGGTATAAAATTCTTGGTTCTCCATACTGCTAAAATAAATTGGACAATTGTAAAAGCACCTCACTAATTTCCTTTTCGGTATTAAAACTATGCAAACAAAACCGCAAACGTTCCTTTCCTTCTGGTACTGTGGGCGACATTATAGGCTTTACATCAAATCCGTTTTCCTGTAAATGCTGAGCCCATTTTTTCACCTTTTCATTGCCTTCCACCAGACAACAATGTACGGCGGAATTGCTAGAAATAAAATTAGTCTGAAGGTTATTAGTCTTCAATTCATTTTTAAAAAAATCAATATTATTCCTAAGTTGATTTTGCTCCCCTTTTGTGCCCGCTACCTGTTCGCAGGCTGCCAATATGGTCGCCAACGAATGCGGGGGCATACCCGTGGTATAAATAAAACTGCGCGCAAAATTCACCAAATAACTTTTAAGGGCATCACTCCCCAAAATTGCCGCACCATGGCAGCCCATAGCTTTCCCAAAGGTGACGATCCTGGCAAATACCCTATCCTGCAATTGCAGTTCTTTCAACAATCCCTCTCCTTTCTTACCAAATACTCCTATGGCATGGGCTTCATCGATTACCAAATAGGCTCCCTTGGATTCGCATAACGCTACCAAGGCTTCCAAATCCGGTGTATCCCCATCCATGGAAAAGACAGACTCCGTAACCACGTAGATATCACTATCGGTTTTGCTTTCCAGCACACGGTCTAGCTGCCGGCTTAAATCGGCTACAGCATTGTGTTTAAATTTATAGCTTTGTGCCCGGCCCATTCCAATGCCGTCACGAATACTGGCGTGGGACAGTTCATCATAAAATACAATGTCTGTACGCTGGGGCACGGCACTAAAAAATCCGATATTGGCATCGTAGCCCGAATTGAAGACCAGGGATGACTCTGAACCAAAAAAATCTGTCAAAAAATCTTCCAATTCACTATATAGTCCACTATTTCCCGTTAACAACCTAGATCCCGTAGCCCCATTGGCAATACTACCTTTCTTTTTCAGGATATTGGCGGCATTTTTAAAAATGGTCTGGTTTCTGGCTAATCCCAAGTAATCATTAGAAGAAAAATCGATCAAACCAATGGGCACGGGCAACTTCCTAAGGGCGTTATTGGCCTGTCTTTCGGTGAGCTTTGCCGTTAATTTTTTTGGAAATTCCGTCATATTACAAATGTAGCATATCCTGTATTTAAATAGTATATTCGTTAATACAAAGCCTTGGAAAAATAATATTGGGGCAGGCTATTGGCTTCGTTCCCGAAAAAACTAATCGTATCGAGATTGAATTCTATGAAATGGGCATAAACAGAATTGATTTTTTGCTTACCCCCCTAAATAATTAAATGTTTTAGGCGCCAGGGAAGCGATTAATCTAGGCAGAAATGTTTATTAAGTTCATTTATAGATTCAAACAAAAAATTTAAATAGATGAAATTTAGAATCCTTAGCCTTTTATTCCTTGCCATTTCCATGAGTTTGCAAGGTCAGACCAACCACTACACCATATCCTTTGAGAATGCCGTACATCACGAAGCGGAAATCACAGCGACCTTTCCCGAGCTGGATGCAGCTGTACTATCGGTACGTATGGGCCGCTCCTCCCCTGGGCGCTATGCCCTGCACGAGTTTGCCAAGAACGTATATAATTTTAGGGCCACCGATAGCAAGGGAAAAGCCTTGGAAATTAATAGGCCCAATCCCTACCAATGGGATATTAGCGGTCATGATGGAGAGGTGAAGATAAGTTATACCCTTTTTGCCAATCGTGGGGACGGCACCTATGCACAAATAGATGAGACCCATGCCCATCTAAATATCCCGGCCACCTTTATGTACGTGACCGATCTAAGTAATCGGAAAATAGAAGTGGACTTTAAGGTCCGGGAAGACCTCAACTGGAAAGTGGCCACCCAAATGCCCAAGGTTATGGGCAATACCTATACCGCGCCCAACCTACAGTACTTTATGGATAGCCCCACGGAAATCAGCAATTATGGACTACGCCAATTTACAGTGGACCATAATGGCCAGCAACAAACCATAGAATTTGTATTGCACCACAACGGTACGGAAGCAGAGCTGGACACCTATTTTGAGCAGGTGAAAAAAGTGGTATTGGCCGAAAAAGACGTTTTTGGGGAACTTCCCAGCTATGATTATGGAACCTACACCTTTTTGGCATGCTATATTCCCAATGCTTCCGGTGATGGTATGGAACATAGAAATTCTACCATTCTTACGGACAGGGAAGGATTCGCAGAAGGTGGCATGAAAAATAATATAGGCACCGTTGCCCATGAATTTTTTCATTGTTGGAATGTAGAACGTATTCGGCCACAGGCTTTGGAACCCTTCAATTTTGCCGAAGCTAATATGAGCGGGGAGCTTTGGTTTGCGGAAGGTTTTACCAGTTATTACACCAATTTTATCCTTTGTCGCGCAGGCATCATCACTCCTAAGGAATATGTAGAGGGCCTTGCGGGCACTTTCAACTATGTTTGGAACTCGCCCGCCCGACAGTTCTTTAATCCCATAGAAATGAGCTATCAGGCACCCTTTGTGGACGCCTCAACTTCCGTAGATCCTGTAAATAGGGACAATACCTTTATCTCCTATTATTCCTATGGCAGTGTTTTGGGATTGGCCCTAGACCTTTCGTTGCGACAAAACAAGTTGAACTTGGATGATTACATGAAATTAGTTTGGCAGACCTATGGGAAACAGGAAATTCCCTATACGCTGTCCGATCTGCGTTTAACCTTGGTACAATACGCCGGAAAGGAATTTGGAAATCGCTTTTTTGATCAATATATCCATAACAGTGATATGCCCGATTATGAGGAGCTGTTCAAATCTGTTGGCATAGTGCTAAAGCGTGCCACTGACAAACCTTATTTTGGGGCCAGTTTAAACATCAACCAATTTGGGGTGGGCAATATTCAACGGAATACCGTCATGGGAAGTCCAGCCTATACCGCAGGGCTAGATTATGGGGATGTGATTACCTCAATAAACAATTTCCCCCTCACTTCTAACCAGAGTTTTGGGGAATTAATTGGATCATTTAAGGTAGGGGAAAGTGTGCAAGTAGCCTACACCCGTTACGGGATTCCAAAATCCACCACTGTTGTCTTAACAGGAGATCCCACCTATACCATAGAACTTATGGAAAAGGATGGCGAAAAACCGAGCAAGCAGGTACTAAAAAATAGAAAGGATTGGTTAAAAGTGGAATAAGATGGAGGTAGTCGTTACAAGCTGTACCAAGGACAGCGAATTACAGCAAATACTGAGCTTGCAACAAAAGAACCTGATTACCAACCTAGGTCCTGGCGAAAAAGAAAAAGAAGGTTTTGTTACCGTATCCCATACTTTGGAACTCCTGACAAAGATGAATACCGCTTGTCCACATATAATAGCCAAGGACCAAGAGAAGGTGGTGGGCTATGCGCTCTGCATGCATCCCCTATTTGGGAACGATATAGAAGTATTAAAACCCATGTTCAAGGAAATAGCTTCTGTAGTGCCCAAAGCGGAACCCTATATGGTAATGGGGCAAATCTGTATAGACAAGGAGTACCGGCGGCGGGGCATTTTTAGAAAGCTGTACGAGACCATGAAAAACACCATTCAACCTTATTTTACCAGCATTATCACGGAGGTGGATGCCAGCAATCTACGTTCGCTGGAGGCCCATTATGCGGTAGGGTTTAAAGATCTAAAAACCTATAGCGCAGGCGGGCAGGATTGGAAATTGATTGTTTTGGGGTAACGGAATTTTATGGAATAATCGTAAGACTCGGGAACTAGGGTGACGCTCGCGCCAGCGGGGCTTCGGACTAGCGGGGCAGACGTTCTATAAACCATTTATTTTATACTTATCCGTATACCTTTTTTAAAAAAAGAATACATATAAGTATACTTTTAATTTTTTAATCGTACGTATATTATTGAGAACAAATGAGAAATAAAAAACAACTACTAATAGAACAACTAGACCTAAAATTAGATAAATTTAAAGATGCTGAGATGGTCTTGGTCCCAGAAAAAGGATGGATAAACGCAATTAGGACTACACTTAACATGACAAGGGAACAGCTAGGGGCCAAACTACAATTAACAAAAGGAGCGATACAAAAAATTGAAGAACGTGAAGCTTCAGGCCAAATTACAATTAATAAATTAAGAGATGTTGGCCATGCATTGGACATGAAATTTGTATATGGATTTGTCCCGAACGATGGAGCCATTGACAATTTAATCACCCTAAAATCTCAAAAACTGGCTCAAAAAATAGTATTGAGGACCAATCAAAATATGAAACTAGAGAACCAAGGAATTGGAGATGAAAAAATCAATAAAACAATAAAAGACCTTGCTATTGAAATTAAAAGAGAGTTAAGAAAATCATTATGGGATTAGAGTTAAACTATCATGATGGGCAAACACCTTTAGACGAAGAAGAAAAAGAAGGTTTTGTAACCGTATCCCATACTTTGGAACTCCTAACAAAGATGAATACCGCTTGTCCACATATCATAGCCAAGGACCAAGAGAAAGTGGTAGGCTATGCGCTTTGCATGCATCCCAGTTTTAGGAACGATATAGAGGTGTTAAAACCCATGTTCAAGAAGATAGCAACAGTAATGCCCAAAGCGGAATCTTATATGGTAATGGGGCAAAGCTGTATAGACAAGGAGTATCGGCGGCAGGGCATTTTTAGAAAACGGTACGAGACCATGAAAAATAACCTTCAACCTCGGTTTAACAAAATCATCACAGAGGTAGATGCCACCAACCTGCGTTCCTTGGAGGCACATTATACGGTAGGGTTTAGGGACCTAAAAACCTACAATGCAGGCGGACAGGATTGGAAATTGATTGTTTTGAGGTAGGGGTACAATCTCGATATTTACAGATAACAATAGTCAAACTATATGCAAAAGAATATAAATTTAAAATTTTTGCTATTTTTATATCTAATAACATATAATTTCTTATTATGATAAAGTTGGATGAATTTATAATGGACACAAAATTAACCTTGAGGCTTAATAAGAAGACAATTAAAAGAGCAAAAGAATATGCCTCCGACAAAAAAATGAGTTTATCACGAATAGTAGAAGCTTACCTTCAATCCCTGGTCTCTGAAAAAAGTTCCCTAGATTTTGAAATTTCACCCTTTGTAAAAAGCATTTCTACAGGAACTAGAATTCCTGCTGATTTTGATTATAAATCTGAATACTCCAATTATTTGACTAATAAATATAAATGAACCTTCCGGTTTAAATAAATGTAAATTGATTGCGCTTCGCATTGCTTTCAGACTTTGCCCTACCATGTCTTACCAACACCCATAAAAAAATCACCACTGCGATTTTACGCCAGACTAGTCCACTTAATCACATTTTTTGTAGAGCTTGTCCATGCCAACAAATGTAGCGCATTACAATAAGTACATACTATGTGTTGTAAAGGGCTACCACAGTCATTAAATATACATTGCTATAACAAAAAATTACTACATTAGGTCTATATAAGGAATATAGTATCTATATCCGAATGTTATATGCAACCAAAAAAAAATAACTTTTAGAAAATGGGCACTATTCAAGATTTGATTAACAAATTCGATGAATTCAAAAATCATATCGAGGATATATCGAATAAGGAAATCCCAATTATACCAGATAAAAACGGAATGATTGATAGGCAATGTCCTAAAAATGAATGTGAATCATTTTTCAAAGTACATAAAGAAGATTGGCTAAGTATTGTACGTGATGAAGAATTGTTTTGTCCATTTTGCCGAAACAATTCTTTAGCAAAAGAATATTTACTTATTGAACAGAATAATGAAATTGTCGGTGATTTAAGAAAATCCATTCGAGAATTTTGGGATTACGGATATTCAGTAACTGGAGATAACATATCTGTTAATCCAAGAGAAGAATTTGAGTTAAATATTAAGTGTAACAAATGCGAATGCAGATACTCGGTAGTTGGCTCGGCATATTTCTGCCCATCTTGCGGGGACAATAATATTGAGAAAAACGCTAAAAAAACCGTAAAGAAAATAATCTCTAATGCCAATAAAATATCATTGATTCAGGAGACATTAGAAAATAGTTTAAATAAAGACGAAGCGACAATAATCACTAAATCAATAATAGAAAAGTCGATTTCAGAGATTATTGGGACCCTGCAAAGTTATAGCGAAATCAAATACAACTCTTTATCTAGTAGTAACGCCCCTTTTAATGCATTTCAAAATGTAGAAAAAAGCAATAAACTTTGGATTGGTTTAGTTGGCTTAGGATATAGTGATTGGCTATCGGAAACTGAATTAATACAACTTACTAATTATACGCAAAAAAGACACATACTAGAACATAGGTCTGGAATTATAGATTCTAAGTACATAGAGAAAACTGGGGATACTCAATATCAAGAAGGTGAGAGACTTGTAATTAAATCAAATGATACTCTAATTTTAGGGAATCTGGCAATAAATCTATTGACGGAAATATCGAAACTAAAAAAGGGCAGCATATAACAAAACCTATAAACAATACGGGCTTCGGGCTTAATCACAAGGTTTGTGTATTTTTATGAAGTCCGCAAAATCTTTGGGATTTTGCTTTTGAAATAATAAAGAAAAAAGAAAACGCCAAGCTTTTGCTAGTTGCATGACGGAAAGGGGAGCATCATCTTATTCCATTCCCTTCGATATCTCTGGCCTGCCATCGGGCGTATATGCCGTACTGCTGGAAACCCCCTATGGCAATTCCTTGAGAAAAATCATCTTGAAATAAAAGAGCTACTTACAACTTTATATTAACTGATTTGGAAAACAAAATCTTCTTATTGATCAATCACGCCATAACTCCTTGTCATAGATGGCTATTAAATGAGTCCTTATATTAAATGAGGTTTCAAGACTATCCTTAGTTAATTGTACCATCATAGCTTGGGAAGGGGTGGTTGGCATATGACAAGTAATACAATTATTTTCCATTATATGGGTGTCCTGGGTTTCATTGGAACAAACCATTGCCCTATCACTATGACAGCTTATACATTTACTATTAAAATGGGAGGTATTCCCTCTCTCATTGCTATGGGGGTCGTGACAGGTACTACAATCCATTGTAGTAGTTTGTTTGAAACATTCACTTCTGGTTAGCAGCCCATACTGGTTTCCGTGAACGTCCAATTTAACCTCGGAGTTGCCATTATCAACATTTTTGGAATATTTATTAAGATCTTCACCCGTAGCATAGGAAAATGAATTGCCTTTAACCACGATATTTCTTGGTCCAGAATGACATTGGGCACATAGATCTAAACGTTGTTGGCGGGCAAGACCCTCGATTATTAAGGTAAATTCAGACTCAATTGCCTCAGGATTCTCTCTATGGTATATAACATGCTTAGCAGACGGTCCATGGCATTTTTCGCAATCTATCCCATAAATCATTTCCGTCTTGTCATAGCGGTTTCCCTTTGGTGAGAGTTCCACGACTTTGGAAAAGGTAATATGGCATTTTAGACAGGCATCACGGATGGGTCTTAGTTCATCGTAATAAGTAGGATATCCAGGACTGTTAACCCAATTGTCCGTTGGTGTATAATACGAAGCTTGCAATTGATATAAATCGTCATTTTCCCAAGTAAGATAGGACTGCCCCCTGACACCCGATCCAATTACAATATCAAATTTTGATGGCGAAATTTCCGTACTCCTATTTTTAATTCTGGTATGCTGATAAAAATCATCCCCTACTGCCGACATAATAAACTCCACATCCTTAAGATCCAATATGTTAGACCCAAGCTTGAAACTACCCTTAATATTGGTAGAATCAGCCATAGCACCGGTGTTATAATGGGCCGTCTTCAAATGGGTCTTATAAATATCGGCATGACACTCCTTACACGTTTCAGAACCTACAAAATGTTCCCCATTGTCATGAGTCGCCAAAACTTCAGGGTTGTAATAATCAGATTCGGTTTTCACATTTTTACAATAGTGAACAAAAGTGGCAAGGCCCAATAGCATTATAACCATTACGCTATTCGCAAAGAACTTCTTATCCATTTTAGCCATATGAACCCCTATACCTTTCTTTTGTATCCTGAATGCCCAACACTAATTAATAGTGCCGGTTTTAATTTTAATGTTACCCAATTAATTCACTTTTATCATTTGCATAAAATCATCATTTTTGGCTACCAGAATATGTTTTTGTCCTTTTACAGATAACAGTTCCATTCCGCGAACATCCCCTACAATTTTCAAACCGGACTCCTTCATTGTTTTCGGCACAAAATTTCCTCTACCGTCCCCTTGGAGGAAGAGTCCAAAACTGGAGTCGTTCCTAGGGGTTTCTACTTCGGAATTATATAAATTCCCCGCCAAAACAACGTCCAAATTACCATCTTTGTTAACGTCGTTCACTATGAATTTGTTTATACTGGAAATTTGTGCCATCTGGGGCAATTGTTTTGCAGTAAACTTTCCATTATTGTTCTCGAGATATACACTTGCAAACGAGGTAATTTCATAGCTCAATGATTCCTCCAATAATTTATCGGTATAAATTTGATTCAATGTTGCGCTTGCGAACGAATTGTAATCTTGGAACTTTACCTTAATTGCTGGCATTTGTTGGGAAGAACATTGGCGTCCACGCAATGGAAATTCTTTCTCTCCCTTTTTATAACTAAGTACTATATCCGAGGTTTCATTACTGTCAAAATCATTCAAATACACTTTAAAGGGCGATTTGTCACTGGCTTGGTACTTATAATTTTTTCCTAGGTTGCCTACTACCAAATCTTGGTCCCCATCATTGTCAAAGTCTCCCTTCTCAACAGAGAACCACCAGCCAGAAGTATTGCCTTGTAGCAGTTGGTCCGATACATCTTCGAAAATGCCTTTTACATTCTTAAAGAATTTTATAGGCATCCACTCGCCAACAATTACCAGATCTTCCCAACCGTCATTATCAAAATCAACCCAACTGGAAGAGGTTACTAGTCCCAAAGATTTTAGGCCTGGAAGTACTTTTTCGGTAGCATCAACGAATTTTACTCCCTCTGGCGTACTTACATTTTCCAATATATAGGAATCCGCCGGGTAGGGATATTTCTTAGGAACAAGCCTACCTCCAATGAATAGGTCCAAATCACCATCCTTATCAAAATCCGCGGCAGAAACATTTAGTCCACTAATTTTGGTGTCCGGAATGGCCTCCTTATTACGTTTGAATTTATTATCCCCCATGTTCTCATAAAAACGATCCTCGTATCCCTGAGAATTAGGCTTAAACTCGTTACCACCACTGGCAATATAAAAATCATTGTCCCCATCCTTATCAGCATCAAAAATTAATATTCCAAGGTCTTCGTAATATTTATCATTAGCCAAATCCGGAACGACCAATTCAGAAAATTTGCCATCTTTACCTTGTAAAAACACCGATACAGGCTGCCCTACAGCTCCCCCAACAATATAATCGTCCAGTCCATCTCCATTTAAATCCCCAGTAGCCAATGATGGTCCCAAGGTAGAATTCTTGTGGGGCAATAACACTTCCACCTCAAAATCGTTGAAAATATTTTCATTGTGCTTAAATATATCCGGGGTATCAATGGTTTCAAATAGCTTTATAGTCCTATTCTGAGATTTATGGGAACCTACCAGTTTAGTATTGTCATAGTTTATGGTAAGCCTTTGATTCGCCTTTATTTGATCAAGCTTGGTAGTTGATCCATTGGACCATGCCACCACGACACTGTCCACCTGCTGCACTGATCCAAGCCCAAAATGAAGTAATGGCGAAACGGAGGACAAATAGCCTCTAACCGTATTGTACTCCTGAACCTGTAACCCCTCTGATGTAAATAGAAAAACCTTACTTCCATTGGGTAAAACCTTCCCTTGCCCTTTAAGTTCCAAAGTCAATTGGTTACTGCCAGTAGAATTGTTGCGATAGATACTTGCCGTATCTTCCAAATTATTGATTACCAGGTCCAAATCCCCATCATTATCCAGGTCGGAATAGGCCACTCCGTTGGAAAAGGTCTTTTCTTCAAAGCCCCATTCCTCTGTTTTCTTAGTAAAAGTTAGGTCCTTGTTGTTGTGAAATATATAATTGTTCAATTTTTCTGATGGCAATTCTTCCAAATATTTTAATAGCCCAACCTCTTCCTCCTTGTTTTTATAATTGGGGTCTTTTTCCATTTTATTGAAAAACTCCCTATATTTTGCATAAAAATCCTTGTTGTTCACATCTCGGCGAATGCCATTGGTAACAAAGATATCCTTCCACCCGTCATTATCAAAATCCGCCATGAGACCTCCCCAACTCCAATCCGTGGATGAAACCCCTGCCAAGCGGGAGACATTACTGAATAAAGGAAGCTCACCCGTTTCATTTCCGTTATTCATTTGAAGTGAATTTTGCATGTATTGACGGTGTAGACCAACATTTACGGATTTATAAAATGCAGCGGGATCCATGGATGACATATTGGCCTTGGAGCGGAAGTTATCCTCTGCGGACATATCCAATTGAAAGATATCCATTAGCCCGTCGTTATTGAAATCGGCAATATCCACGCCCATCCCAAAAAATGATGTCTGTTGTAAACTTGTATTGATTTGGTTGGTGAACGTACCGTCCTGATTGTTAATAAATAAAAAGTCGGGTGCATTAAAATCGTTAGAAACAAAAATATCAGTGTAACCATCATCATTAACATCAGAGGCCACAACTCCCAAACTTAGACCAAAGGAACTTAAACCTGCCGCTACGGTTACATCGGTAAATTGCCCATTATCGTTTCGATAGAGCCTATCGGAATCCTTTATGTCATGATTATCCAACATATATTGGTAGTATTCCACAGGAGCCGTAAAACTAGTTGGTGGATAATTAATTACGTACAGATCTAGGTCCCCATCTTTATCATAATCAAAAAAAGTAGATTGCATGCTTATGCCGTCACAATCTATTCCGTATTCTGCCGCTTTTTCGGTAAACGTATTGTCTTGGTTATTAATGTAGAGCACATTATTGTTGGGACCATTTTTTCCGCCTACGGAGCAATAGATATCCAAATAGCCATCTTGATTGATATCTACAAAGGTCGTCCCGGAATACCAGCGATCATCACCGGTTATTCCCGCACTTTCCGAAATATCCTCGAATTTTAGATTGCCCTTGTTCAAATAGAGTCTATTGGCCACCATATTACCGGTAAAAAAAACATCCTCTAGACCATCATTGTTCACATCTCCAATTGAAACTCCTCCTCCAAGATACATGTAGGGATAAGTAAAGTAGTTATAGGTATGAGTTTCTGTGAGTTTATTTTTAAAGTCCACTCCTGTCTTGGTGGCATCAAGCTTGGTGAATAATTGCGTTGACTTTGGTTCACATGATAATAATGACAGTGCCAAAAAAATAAAATAACTAAATCTTTGCATCATAAATCGGTATTGACATAACATCCCTAAAATAAGAATAACCCCGCACATATGTGCTAAGGGTTATTCAAATTTAATGTTAATTAATATTTGTAATTAATTATATCCAGGATTCTGGATTATAGAAGGATCCTTGTCGATCTCTTCTTGTTTTATGGGCATAAAATAAACATGGTCTTGCCAAAGTCTATTTTCAAAAACAATATCTGTTGGCCTATAAAGATAATTAAAAGAAGATGTATCCTTTCTATAGTCAGTAACAATAGTGCCTGGTTTTTGTGTAGCCTGAATTAGGATTTGCTGTACTTGTTTGTTCAAGGATTGGGGGCCTTCTAGCCATCGCTTCATATCAAAGAGCCTGGCATCTTCATTGACCAATTCCTTATCACGCTCCCTTTTATAAAGTTCCAGTAGTGTAGAACCGGATGCAGTTACTGCCGGCAGACCATTTCTAAATCGAAGCTTGTTCAACCAAGTTATGGCTTCCCCTTCAGCATTCGTATTTATATTGGCCTCCACATAGTTCAACAATACCTCGGTATATCTAATGTATGGAGCATCCACTTTTTGAAGATCGTTGGGCCATGAAGCTGGTTGCCTTGGATCTGCAAATTTTCTAAAATAGTAACCTGTCCTGGAACCGTTCCAATCCTCAATAGGCCCTTGACGAGTATCCACTCCATTTATAATGGTACCATTGGACAAAGTATAATAACCAGTCTGGATTTCATTGAATTTATCAAATTTAACCACATCATCTGTCCTAGGCTTCCATGCACCACCATCATAAAGGAAAGTGGAATAAAAACGAGCCTCACGATTCTCATAGGGTGCTGCTGCATGTGCGGGATTGTTCCAATCGAACTTGGTACCATCGGCAAAATCATATTTAGAAACCAAAGCCTCTGTTGGGGTCGTTCCCGCCCATTCATGATATCCGTTAGGACCATGATATAAGGCTACCATTCCAGGTCCTTGGGACCATCCGTCTCCACCAGGATACGTTCTGGAACCAAATCCAAATTCCTCAACCAATCTTCCCCAAATAAAATCTTGGTTTTCATCTCCTTGAAGCCATATATCCTCATAATTTTGGATAGCCTCTGCTTGTGAAGCTGGCGATGTATAGTCCAATTTATATCCTGTAGTTGCATCCAACAATGCTTTGGAGGCCACTTTAGCTGCCTCCCAACGTTGTAATTGAGAACCACTTGTCCACCCGATCAATTCAGGATTGCTATAGGCTGCTATAGTAGAAACCCCTGAATTTTTAGAGGGCTCGTACAGGTCACTAGCAACATGGGTCAAAACTCTAGACTTCATTGCCAAAGCGGTAATCTTATCCGCCCTTGCAGGATCTCTAGGTGCATCTTCCAACAAATCGATTGCCTGGTCCAAATCCGACAAAATCAGATTTACCGTTTCTGCAAAAGTACCTCTTGGGTTATTGGCTTCACTATCCAACGTTAAAGGCTCGGTAAGCAATACCACGCCTCCGAATTGTCTCATCAATTGGGTGTAATAATACCCTCTCATAAAATAAGCATCCCCAAGTAAACGGTTTACCGTAGCCGCATCCATCGCCGCCTCATTAAGGGTAAGCTTTTGAATAGCGACATTTGCACTACGAATAAATGGGTATAATTGTGGCCAACTAAACCACTGCATGTCCATAAAGTTACCTGCCGGGTTCATTTTACCTTCCGTGTAACCATCTACACCCCTACCTGGATGTGTAAAAACAGCCTGGTCGGTAAAGGCATCAGTAGTTTCCTCACGGGTAAGCGTACCCGCCCATGTTCCTTGGTACAAATCCAAAACAGCTGCCTCGGCAAGTTTTGAATCTGACCATACACTGCTTTCTGCTACTTCACCTAGTGGGCTAGTTTCCAGGAAATCCTCGTTACAACCTACAAGCAGAAATCCGAAGGCCAAAAAGGCTGTGATTTTTAAAATATTCTTCTTCATTTCAGTATTTTTTTTAAAAAGTTATTTGCAATCCAGTCATTATTGTTCTCAACATGGGGTATGCACCACCATTATTGACCGCTCCACCACTGGCATCTCTAGTACTACCTACATTTACACCACCTTGGGTCACCTCTGGATCAAAAGGAAAGTCTGTAATCGTAATCAAGTTGGTACCTGATACAGAAATACGTAAACTTTTTACTCCAATTTGACTTATAAGGTCTTTATCCAAACTATAACCTAACTCCAAGGTTTTTAACCTGAAGAAATCCCTAGTTATAAGAAAGGCATCCGTTTGACCAGAATACCATTGATCTCCACGATCCGCCAATCTTGGGCCATAAGCATTAGGATTGTCAATAGACCAAGCACGATCACGAACATCTCGTTGCACGTTGGCAAGGGTACCCGACATAAAACTCCATTCGTAGGTATTATAACCTCCTGCCGAACCTGTCCAATACATATTAAAGTCCAAGTTTTTATAATTTATGGCAGTATTCCATCCAAATTGGGTATCTGCAAAAGCACTTCCCCCTACCCTAGTTCTGTCCTCGGGACCAATTTTCCCGTCACCACTTATATCCAATACTCTGGCATCTCCCGGTTTAAGGGCGGGTGTTACCCCACTATAATCCAAGGATTCAGAATCAATTTCACCTTGGGAACGAAAAACTCCGTCGAATTTATAACGAAGTGGCCTTCCAATCTCCCCACCAGTTTCACGTTGCCAAGGGCGGTCCGCCAAATCCGGTTCATCAAAGAAAATCAATTTGTTATCAGAATCACTGAAGTTAAACGTCATGCTATAATCGAAACCAGAATCATTCCCGCCTCTTAGGCCCATGGTAATTTCATAACCAGTATTTTCAAACTCCCCAATATTTATTGCCGGTGCAGCAATACCGCTATATTCTGGCAACGTTTTCAAAGGAGTTGTCAAAATGTCCGTTCTTGAGTTTTTATAGATATCGAAACCAATCGTTAACTTATTGTTCAACGTTCTTAAATCGAAACCTGCGTTTCTTGATGTGGCGGTTTCCCAAGAAATATTCGGGTTCGCTACTTTGCTCTCATACGCCGTTGTATATACAGGCCCTAAACCTGTAGCTGACAACTCGTATGATGCAATATACTGAAAAGGTTCCACATTATCATTACCCAACTCACCCCAAGAACCTCTGAACTTCAAGAAATTAATAAATGGCAAGCCCTCTTTAAAGAAGGATTCCTCCGAAACTACCCAACCTGCGGATACTCCTGGAAAAAACCCAAAACGATTGTTTTTAGGAAATAGGTAAGAACCGTCATATCTAAATAGACCCTCCAATAAATACTTATCCTTATAGGTGTAATTTAGACGGCCATAATAGTTTAAACGAGCAGTCTCATAACCACTACCAAAGCTATTTTGCCCTTCATTACCACCTAGGTCCAATTGTGCAAGATCACTGGAAAGGAAAAACCTTCTAAATGCACCAAAGAAACTTTGTTCTGACTCCTCACGGGTAACCCCTCCAAGCAATTTGAAGTAATGATTCCCAAATTCTTTTTCATAGGAAGCATTTAAAGAAGCAGTAAAATCCGTTAATGTGGTATGCTGTTGATTCAAACTAGGGTCACCAGGACCACGTTGGGCAGCTGTAAGACCAGAAGAATTTCTATTAACCCCATCCCATGTATATAACTTCCATGGTCTTTGCCATTGCTTATAATCAAAATTCATTTTGTCATAAGAAATAGTAGTCATCAATTGCAGACCTTCTACTCCTGGAACCTTAAAAGTAAGCCCTATATTGCTCTGAACAAAATTAGTACTTCTGTTCGTGTAACCAGGTAGATCAGTGACCCTAATGGCCGGGTTGTTTCCGTTTTCAATATCTGGTCCAAATTCACCAGTAGGCCAGTATGCCGGGAACCAAGGATATTGCCTTACCAAATCATTAAACACACCACTGGGTGAATTGGTAGACGTATAATTCTCTTCTTGTCGAGAATACAGCCCCACATTCATACTTAAATAATCATTGATAGTTGCATCAAGATTAAGTCTAAGGTCGTATTGGGTGTATCCTTTAGGTGCATTCTTAAAGTTTACATCTTGCCTCAAGTGGCCCAAAGATGCAAGATATCTAACATGCTCCGTACCTCCTGAAACTTGTAAATTTTGGCGCTGAATAGGAGCCCCCCTAGTGGTTACTTCCTTCATCCAATCCGTATCCGGATATAACCATGGGTCATTACCCGCAGCAGTATTTTGGATTCTATCCGTGGGATAGGTTGGATTTAAAACCTCTCCATTTGGACGGGTAAAAGGCGTTCCCCTAACTGCGTTGGCATTTGCCCACTCAGCTGTAGGAAGCTTATATACATTTAGAAGGTTTACTAAATCCATATATTCCGCACCTTTCAACATATCCGGTGTTGTAGTGAAGTTTTGTAAACCGTAATTACTTGTAATCTTTACTTCTGGCGCACCTACCTTACCACGCTTGGTAGTTACCAGGATAACGCCGTTCGCAGCCCTAGCTCCATAAATGGCCGCAGAAGCATCCTTAAGAACCGAAATACTTTCAATATCCGCAGGATTAATCCTCGTAATACCCCCGGCTCTATCAGGGATACCATCAATCACCACCAAGGCGGAAGAGTTATTAAAGGTATTGGTACCACGTACCCTTATTCCGGTATTTTCTGCACCGGGAGCCGCATTACCAGTATCTATATACAACCCGGCAACCTTACCGGCCAGTGCCGTCCCCAAGTTGGGTGAAGAAGATTTTTCAAGTGCATCTCCGTCTACCGTAGCTACAGATCCAGTTAAAGTGGCCTTTTTCTGCACACCATAACCCACTACAACCACTTCTTCCAGCTGACTGGCATCTTCTTCCAAGGTAATACTTACCGTGGATTGACCATTCACAGGCACTTCCTGCGTTTTATAACCAATGTAGCTAAATAACAGTACTGCATTGTTGGCTACACCAGATAAGGTATAGTTACCGTCAAAATCGGTTTGGGTACCATTAGTGGTCCCTTTGACTACAATACTAGCTCCAGGCAATGGTCCGTTAGCGTCGGATACCACTCCAGAAATGGTTTGTTGAACCGATACAGAATTAATCGCTTCGGTTTTAAGATTTGCAAATGCCTGTACACTGCACAATGCCATGGCAAACATCAAAACCGAAAGCTTCATTGTGAGCTTCCTTCTTTGAATGATTTCTGTTTGGACAGAAAACCAAGTTTTTTTCTCCATAATGTCAAATGTTAAGTTAGTTAGTTAATATAAGCGGCACTTTACAGTACATCAACATAGTTACTTTTAGAATTTGGCATGTAGAACTTCTAAACAATCTTTTTAATGATTCCCTAAATCAGAGTAATATTTCAAAAATGTTTGTGGAAATTTTTCTATTCCAAATCGAATAATAAAATTAAAATCCTCCTAGTCCAACTTTAATTCTATTTCAACATATCAATAACCGTAAGAATAACACTTACATTGCAAATATATAAAATTTACTAAAGTTTTGTTAATATAAGTGAAAATATTGTTAAAAAAACTTGTTAACTGTTGAAAATTTAACTCTTAAATTCTCAAGTTCACACTGGGCCCCCAAGTTAAAACAGCACATTTCTAAGGATAGTAATGAACTTGGGCAGACTAGCTCAAAATCTCCTCGATTAACAATTGTTCCCTTCGAAATCGTCCTACGAGAAATCCCTAAAAATAACTATCTTAGTATAGTCGGCAATTTCCTACCACCTTCCCCCGGACACATCTTAAACGAATTGTTGTATAGTTTAAATAGCCAATAAAAACAATTATGAAACTAGGGGCCTTTTCTATTAGTTTAGCCATGAAGGATTTAAACGTTTCCAAAGAATTTTACGAGAAACTGGGATTCTCCTTATTTGCGGGAGACCTAAAAATGAATTATCTGATCATGAAAAATGGCAACGCCCTCGTTGGATTGTTCCAAGATATGTTTCTTAAGAACATTCTTGCCTTTAATCCGGGTTGGGACGAGAATGCCACTGCCCTCAACTCCTTTGATGATGTTAGAAAGATTCAAACCCATTTAAAAAACAATAACCTAAAGTTGGAACAAGAAGCTGACGAAAAAACGACAGGACCTGCAAGCATTATGCTCACCGATCCCGATGGCAACCAAATTCTAATTGACCAACATGTTTAATTTGAAAATTTGGCCATTTATAAATGTTCCTTTTTTTAATCTACAGTTTTTAGATTCAATATTTAAACCAACATAAACCAAGTGAGATGAAACCTCTGATCGTACTCCTAGTTTCGTTTTTAATAGCACTGTTCGTACTTTATCTGCGCTCAAAAAAAATACAATGGCCATTGGCCGGACGAATTGCCATGGCCGTTATGTTATTGTTTACTTCCTTGGGGCATTTTATGTATACCGAAGGCATGATTGCCATGATGCCAGATTTTATCCCCATGAAAAAAGAAATGGTATATGCCACCGGAGTCATAGAAATACTATTTGCGATCGGATTGCTTATTCCAAAACTAAAAGTCCGTACGGCATGGTTGCTCCTCATATTTTTTATCCTCATTCTTCCAGGCAATATTAAAGCAGCCATGGAAAACATCAACTATCAGACCGGGGAACAAAACGGCAATAGCCTGAGCTATTTGTGGTTTAGAGTACCCTTGCAAGTATTTTTTATAGTGTGGGTCTATCTTACGGTTATAAGAACAAGTAAAACAGCTGCGGGCCGAAGTACCATCAGCAATAAAAACCAAAAATTATAGACCATGACCGTTCAGATCATTGGCCACTATGATAATCCATATAAATAATGATAAAGTATCTTACGCTCATATTGCTATTTATTATATCCTATGGATGTAGCCACGAAAAAGTTGCAGTAAATGGCCAAAAAGATTTCAATCAAAGCATATCGGACATTCAATCCAAAAACATTTTTGCAGAGTCCAAAGACTTCCCAAACAATACCCAACTGTCCTTTGCCATCATAAAGGACGGGACTACTAAATTCTATGGTGTAAAGCGTGAGAACGATACCATTTTCACTGTTGATAATCATGATGGGGTTTTTGAAATTGGCTCTATTTCCAAAGTATTTACAGCGACCTTATTGGCGGATTTGGTAGTGAACAATCAACTTGGCCTGGATGATAATATCAACGATTATTTGGAATGGCCTCTTAAATGTGATGTGAAAATAACATTTAAACAGTTGTCCAATCATACCTCTGGCCTACCAAGACTGCCCACCAACCTGCTTCCAGATTCCGTAGATCACGAGAACCCATATAAAGATTATGACGAGAATAAATTGAAACAGTATTTAACCCAAGATCTTCAATTGAACCAAAATCCAGGAGAAAAATCGGAATATTCAAATCTGGGCGTTGGATTGTTGGGTTTTATTTTGAGTGAAATAGATGCTACCTCTTATGAAAGCCTACTCCAGACCAAAATATGTACGAAGTACGATATGGCCAGTACTACAACAGACAGAAGCCGTATTATGCAAAAATTGGTTAGCGGGCTAGATGCCGATGGCAACCAAACTTCCAACTGGGATTTAAATGTACTGATGGGGGCTGGTGGAATTTTGTCTTCTGTAGCGGACCTGTCCCAATTTGCGCAAGCACAATTCATTGATTCCAACCCAGTATTGGCATTGACCAGAAAACCTACCTTTAACCTGCAAGCCAACAAAGCGGACATGGGATTGGGCTGGGCCATTATTAGAAACCAGCACGGGATAAGGTTTATGCATAGCGGTGGAACTGGGGGCTATAGATCCAATATAGTACTTGATATCGCAAACAAAAATGGAGTAATTATTCTCTCCAATATTTCAGCAGGGCACAAAAATAGTATGAATATAGATAACCTTGGCACCCGCTTAATGGAAACACTTAAAAAATCGGACTCAATTGTCCAACAGTAGTGTATAATGGCTTTACATTAACCCTAAAACCTGACACCTTTTAAACCATTTAATACTTTTTATATATTTTTAACAACCCTATGCACAAAAATAGACCTCTTGAATCCCTTCTTTTAGGTTGAGTTTAAATCATACTTCTAAATATGAAACAATTATTTGTTCTAGTCACTTTATATCTGTCTTTCAACTCCACGGTTCATTCCCAAAATGAAAAATTGAATATCATTGTTTTTATTGCCGATGATGTTAGCTGGGACGATTTAGGCTGCTACGGGAATACACAGGTTAAAACTCCGAATATTGACCAACTTGCAAAAGACGGATTAAAATTTGATAATTTTTATTTAACGGCAAGCTCATGTAGTCCCAGCAGAAATTCCATAATAACGGGTAGATACCCCCATAATACCGGAGCAGCCGAATTACATACCACACCCCCCTTGGACATGATGTCCTTTCCCGAATTATTAAGAAATAACAACTACTATTCCGTCCTAGCAGGAAAATTTCATATGGGTCCTTATGCGAAACGTGGATTTGATAAGATGTACGAGGGGCACAAGGACAATGGTGATGGGGGTGAAGAAAGCTGGGTAATTTCCCTAAAGGAAAGGCCAAAAAATAAATCATTTTTTATGTGGTTCGCCTCATATGACGCCCACAGGGAATGGGGACCCAATAAATTTTCTGGAACACACCGGCCCGACGAAATGGAACCTCCATTCTATTTGTCCAATGGCACTGGCACCAAATCCGATTTGGCCAAATATTATGACGAAATTAAAAGATTCGACTTCTATATAGGAGAGGTGGTCACGGAATTAAAAGCACAAAAAGAGCTGGACAATACCCTGATAATTATTATGTCGGACAATGGACGACCCTTCCCCCACAGTAAAACAAGGGTTAATGACCGGGGCATGAAAACTCCATTTGTCATGCATTGGCCGAAAGGAATAAAAAATAAAGGTCTTAGTAGCCATAGTCTGGTAAGTGCCGTGGATATTGCGCCAACCCTATTGACCATAGCAGGAATAGACTATCCTGATCAATTTCAAGGAATTAGCTTCGATCTACTTTTAATAGAACCTGAACATACATTTCGCAACTATATATATGCCGAACACAATTGGCACGATTATGAAGCACACGAACGCATGGTAAGGAATAAAGATTATATGTACATTTTAAATTCTAGACCCATGAAGCCACAAAACGGTCCTTTAGATGCCGTTGGCAGTCCTTCATTTAGGGAATTGGAAGGATTAAGGGATAAAGGGGAGCTTTCAGCAATCCAAGCCGATGTGTTTATGGTACCCAGGCCACATGAAGAGCTTTATGATTACAAGAGAGACCCCCTACAATTGCTTAATGTGGCATCATTACCAGAATATAAGGAAACCCTTAGTGCTTTGAGAAAAACATTGACGGAATGGATGGTGGATACAGGTGATAACATCCCTGAAAACCTCACGAAAGATTGGTATCTTAAAGAAGCCGGTTTAATAAAAACTGAGTTTCACAACATAAGGGGAGAAATGCCAGGTAAAAAGTTGAACGCCACTAGGAATAACGCAAAAGGGAAATTTTAACCATGGGCCTATTCGATAAAAATTGCTTGGAATAAGCAATAACACCATAACACTTAAATTTCCATTTAAATAATTCTAAAGGGCAGTAGAATCAACCATGAATTCACCATCCTACGACCAGCTGAAGTTTGTATATTTAAAGCATAAAACTTAAAATAAAAATGAGCAACAAGCAATTGACCATCACCGCCAGTATTTTGGCCAAACCAGATAAAAGGGAATTTGTAAAACAAGCCCTATTAAAACTAATACCACCGACGCTAAAAGAAGATGGCTGCCTAAACTACGATCTGCACCAGGACAATGAAAATCCCGATCGTTTTTTCTTTTATGAAAATTGGACTAGTTACGATCATTGGCAAAAACATAACAACAGTACACATATAGCAGCCCACAAAAAGGCTACCGAAGGGGCCGTAGTAGAGGTGGTTATCGGTCAATTATCCTCTGTCAGTTAAACATTTCATATTTAAAAATGTAGTATCTTTCAAAGACCACGGTAAACAATATTACCGTGGTCTGTATGTAAACATATAACCATGAAAAACTACTTAATACTAACCCTTTGTGTTATTTTGTTGACGCTCACGAGCACCTTCGCACAGGAAAAACCAATAAAATTGGGTGTTGTAGGCCTTACCCATGGGCATGTAGGCTGGATCTTAAGTAGGGAAGCCAAGGGAGATATTGTTATGGTAGGAATAGTGGAAACCAATCGTGATCTGGCACAACGCCTATCCGACGAGCACGGTTTTCCTATGGCAATGGTATTCAATACCATGGACGAAATGATTGCTGCCGTTGAGCCTGAAGCAGTGGCAGGCTTTGGCAATATATACGATCACCTGGCCATTGTAGAAACTTGTGCCCCTAAAGGCATCCATGTTATGGTAGAAAAACCCTTGGCGGTAAGCTTGGAGCACGCCAAAAAAATGGAGGCGCTGGCCAAAAAACATAAAATTCATTTGCTCACCAATTATGAAACCTCCTGGTACCCTACCAATGTAAAAGCCTATGAACTACTCCATGAAGGTGCTATTGGCGATCTTAGGAAGGTGATTGTACGCGATGGACATAAAGGACCTAAAAAAATTGGAGTAAGCGCAGAATTTTTGGAATTCCTAACGGACCCCAAACTAAATGGCGGTGGAGCCATAATGGACTTTGGATGTTACGGGGCCAACCTTATGACCTGGTTGCAACAAGGCAAAAGACCGAATTCGGTGACCGCTGTCACCCAGCAGTTACAGCCCGAAAACAACCTTAAAGTTGATGATGATGCCACCATAATACTTACCTATGACACTGCCATGGCCATTTTGGAACCCTCATGGAATTGGCCCATTGGCCGTAAGGATATGGAAATCTATGGCGTAAAAGGAGCCATTTATGCCGAAAATAAACATGACTTGAAGGTAAGAATTTCTGAAGGCTATGGTGGTTTTGAGGAAGAAGCCTTTAAGCTAGGTGAAAGAGATGCGCCCTATGACGAACCCTTCGCCTTGTTCGCCTCTATTATCAAAGGAGAAACTACCCTTGGTTCTTACGACCCCTATTCCTTGGAAAACAATATGATTACCATGGAAATCCTGGAAGCTGCCGTTCAAAGTTCTAAAATAGAACGTACTGTGAAGCTAAAAAAATAATTATTGAATAAAGAATACTAAAGATTTACCCACTTAAAATCATTGGGCACCGTAGCATCCAATAAATCCACTTTTAAAGCCTTGGCGGTGCTCTCGCCCATAGCAAAGGTCGTTGCCAACTCCCCAGTTTCATAAATGGTAAAATTTCTATTCCCCTTCATCCACAAATTTACCTCATAGGTATAGGAACCATTTGCTTTTAATTGTCTAAAAACCGATACGTATTCTATTTTGGGAAGTTCTTTCCACCTACCTAGGCCCACTGGGCCCACCTTATATTCTTCCTTATATTTTTGATTTTCCAAATCGAAGAAAACACTTTTTACACTTGAAAATAAAATTCCCTGGGCTGCACAGGCAATGGCAATATAGAATACCCCAAAATTCCACCTGTTATCCATTCCGTCCTCAGGAAATATTTCATAACCAAAAAAGAACATGACCATCAGAATAATGGTTAAAGTAAAGCAGCCTGCAGCCACCATGGTCTGCCACATGGGCCTAACTCCTTCTGAAATAATAATTTTCTTCTTACACATCTACTATAAAACGACAAAAGCCATACGTTCTGTATGGCTTTTGTTTATTTGTGAAAGGCTTTAAACTTTGTTAATCTGCCAATACAATAACTTTATTTTTCTTCATTTCAACAGTACCACTACTAATTTCAAGGATAGTATCGCCATTGGGAGCTTTGGAAAATTTATTTCCATAAGCTTCGTCCAGCACTATATTTCCTTTAAACCTTACCTTTCCTTCTTGTAATAGGGAAACAATAGGGGCGTGATTGTCCAACATTTGAAATTCACCATCAATTCCAGGAACTGTTACTGCGGTAACTTCTCCGGCAAATAAAGTAGCCTCTGGTGATACAATTTCTAGATACATATTTTTCAAGTATTCGGTTTTCAATATTCAATTAAGTTGTTCTTACCAACTAAAACTGTCCACTGTTTACTGGTTTAGGCTTCGGCAAGCATTTTCTCTCCTGCTTCAATAGCTTCTTCAATGGTGCCTTTAAGGTTAAAGGCTGATTCTGGAAGGTGATCTAACTCCCCATCCATAATCATATTAAATCCTTTAATAGTTTCCTTTATATCTACCAAAACTCCTGGGATACCAGTAAATTGTTCTGCTACGTGGAACGGCTGGGAAAGGAAACGTTGTACACGTCTAGCCCTACCTACTGCCAATTTATCCTCTTCAGATAATTCTTCCATACCTAAGATGGCAATAATATCTTGAAGTTCTTTATAGCGTTGCAATAACTCCTTTACATTTTGAGCACAAGCATAATGATCTTTCCCCAATATATCTGCTGTCAAAATCCTTGAAGTTGAATCCAAAGGATCCACCGCTGGGTAAATACCCAACTCCGCAATCTTACGAGACAATACGGTGGTAGCATCCAAGTGGGCAAACGTTGTTGCCGGTGCTGGATCCGTTAAATCATCCGCAGGTACGTAAACCGCCTGTACAGAAGTAATAGAACCTCTTTTGGTTGATGTAATACGTTCTTGCATAGCACCCATCTCTGTTGCCAAAGTTGGTTGGTAACCTACCGCTGATGGCATACGTCCCAATAATGCCGATACCTCAGAACCTGCCTGAGTAAAACGGAAAATGTTATCTACGAAGAAAAGAACGTCTTTTCCTTGACCTTCACCTGCACCATCACGGAAATATTCTGCAATAGTTAATCCTGACAAGGCAACACGTGCACGTGCTCCAGGAGGTTCGTTCATTTGTCCAAAAACGAATGTCGCTTTGGAATCTTTCATTACTTTTTTATCAACTTTGGATAAATCCCATCCGCCTTCTTCCATAGAATGCAAGAAATCATCTCCGTATTTTATAATACCGGACTCCAACATCTCACGAAGTAAATCGTTACCCTCACGAGTACGTTCACCTACTCCTGCGAATACTGAAAGACCACCATGTCCTTTTGCGATGTTATTGATCAATTCCTGGATAAGTACTGTTTTACCAACACCCGCTCCACCGAACAAACCAATTTTACCACCCTTTGCATAAGGCTCGATCAAATCGATTACTTTAATCCCAGTAAACAAAACTTCGGTAGAAGTAGATAAATCCTCAAATCTAGGTGCATCTCTATGGATAGGAAGTCCATCCTTTCCTGCTTTTGGCAAATCTCCAAGACCATCTATAGCATCACCAATTACATTAAATAGACGACCGTAAACCGCATCACCTATTGGCATCTGGATCGCGCTTCCTGTTGCTTCAACAGCAACACCTCTGCTTAATCCATCCGTTGAATCCATAGAAATGGTCCTTACCGTATTTTCACCTACGTGGGACTGTACTTCCAAGATTAATTTGGAACCGTCCTTGTTGATGATTTCTAAAGAATCATAAATTCTGGGAAGGTCCGCTCCGGACTGAAATTCAACATCAACTACCGGGCCGATGATTTGGGAAACTTTACCTGTAACTTTAGACATTACTTGAGTATTTATGGTTTACTGTTATCATTTAAAATAAAAACAATGCAATTGTCGCTTTGTTTTTAAGGCTGCAAAGATATGTTTTCCATTTTAAAAAGAAATTGTTTTTTTTGATTTTTATAGAAGAACTGATGTATACTTTTTCCATTTGCTAAAAAATCTTCCCATTCCACCACTTTATTACCTTTTTCTCCTTTCTTAGCTTATGCTATACAACATATAAAAGCTTTCAAATAATGCCCAATTTTCACTTAAACATAAAAAACTAAAATCAGTTCCATTAAAAAGCACCTTAAATAAGGTGCTATATATCTGTTTAAATTAACTTCATTTTATTGAAGCGTTGAAGAATAATTTGTTGGATAGGCACCTATATCCAATAAAGAACCTGATGCTTCAAAATTTGAACCATAAGTAACATCTATCGCTTTCATAAATTCATTAGCTATCAAAGCATATCCTCTAGCTGTTGGATGAACACCATCTAAAGAAAATGCCCCACCCCTAACCAATGCAGACGTTAAGATAAAATTACCACTAGTAAATCCTCCATTAGCTAATTTATTCATTAAACTATTAGCGTCTACCAAACCCAAACCTGCCTGAGTAGCACTTGCTGCGATAGTTGCATTAAACACACTTGTTGCTGTTGCTATCTCTGCTTGTTCACTTGGTAGTAAAACCCATTTATCTGCTAATGGTAAAGACACCCCTTCTACTGAAAATTGCCCAGCCAATGCTTGAGATAGTCCTTGGGACATTAAAAATGCTACTGAACTGGTGTTTACAGTACCAATAATAGATGAACTGGGCAATACAAACAAATCGCCAGCTGTAGCTTGCCTTGCTTGTCCGTAAATAAAACCAAAAAGATCAGCTACCACTGGTGCGGCTTCAACTGGCAAACCAAATGATTGCACAAACGCAGGAAACGCAGGACTTAACTTCAATACTCCAGCAATTTGAGCCGACAAATCATCTAAAGATTTATCTTTGACCACAACCGCACTTGCCTCAGTTGTTGAAAAAATAATTTGTCGATCTGTGGCGTTTGGAACTCCTTGACTCTCCAAAAAAGCAAACACCTGATTCAACTGACCAAATACCCCATTTAAAGTTGGTATTTGATTAGTATATGCTTGTAAACATTCATCATTAGGGTCTAAAGGATCAAAGGGTACCGTCGTAAAATGTGGAATACTTGTTACATCTGGAATATTTGCCACAACGCCTTGTGCGCCACCTGCCGTTACTGCTCCGATCAAGGTAGCATAAGTTTGATTGAAACCAACTCCCGGAGCTCCATCTATTGGGGTGATCGCACTAGATCCGTCTCCGCCAGAAAGGGCATAACCTAAAACATCATTAATCCCAACCCAAAGTGTAAAAAAGGTTGGTGATTGTGCAAGAACATCTCCTAAAACGCTAGCGCTAGATTCTGAAGCCATTCTTACAAAATAAGGATTTGCCAACCCTAATGGAACATTTGCCAAACTTCCATAACCTGGAGCTAATAAATGAAAACTTTTTGCACCAGGAACACCCATGTTATTAAATGGCCCTGTTGGATTATTTAATAAAAAATCTGTTGTAGAACTAGAGACCTGTGTATTGGTATCATTAGGGTCAATTCCAAGAACAACAGGCCCAGTATAGTCAGGGCATGCTGAATTGGAATCATTATAAAAATAGAGTCTTGGACCGAATAGATTTTTTCCAGTTAATGGATGTAAAACAGGACTTCCTCCTAATAAAAGTCCTCCAAAATTATCATTCATTAATGGTTGGGAAAAATTACCGCCACCAACTAATGAAAATTTTTGTGACAATAGATTAGGAAAAGAATTTTGCTGTGATGCAATAAATAATGCATTATCAGTGAAACCAGCAGTAAATGAATTTCCTATAGCTACATATTTGGAAAAATTAGCAGAACCAGCAGTCAATGCAGGTTTTGCCTCCTCTTCAACAATAGGGTTCAAATCTACATCTTCAGGATCGCTACAATTCGTAAATAAAAATAGTGAAGAAGCTAAGAATATATATTTTAAATTTTTCATGTCAAATTATGATTTGATTTTCGTTTAGTTATTAATTGTCCAAGATAGGTAGTACATAGACCCAATAAAACCTGTTCCGAAGGCAGTAAAATACTCCTTTCCGGTAATGTTGGTTCCACCTAACTTAAAGGAAGATTTGATGCTAGGTACAGTGTAGCTAATTTGAGCATCAAGTGTATGGAATTCCGGCACAACACCTTCGCCAAAAGTGGCTTCCCAAAAATAATCATCACTAAATCTGTATGCTAGATTAAAGCCGAAATTTTTGAATAATTCTTCATTCCCAAAAGAGGCTTTAAACTTATGTTCTGGAGTATTAAAATTCAACATAACATCAGGATTTGCTTCTCGATCAAAATCCAACTTTGTAAAAGTATAACTACCCCCTAAATCAAAATTACCAAGTACCTTCATGTCTAAACCAATAGAAGCTCCGTAAGAGTTAACATCGGCATCCGTATTAGTGTATGCACTATAACGTTGTATATCATCGTTTCTGATAGCGTCTACAGAGAGGTTGCCATCACCGGCAACACCATAATAAGGTGCATCTACAACTTCTTGAGAAATGAAGTCTTTATAACTATTGTAATAGGCACTAAAATCAACTACTAGTTTATCTATCTTTCCTCTATACCCAACCTCAATTGAGGTAACCTGTTCGGGTTTTACCAAATCCGGATTTGCAACCTTTAAATCAGCCACGTTATCAGTAAGCTTAAAAGTCTCTACCGACTGCGCTGAATAGGCATTTTCATAAGCTGCTCTTCCTGTTTGTACTACTGATTCAGGCTGGCCCGACAATTGACCAGTTGAACTTACATCATAGGTATCAGAATAACGATTCAAATTATCAGGTGCGGAACCAACTAAAATTGCTCTACCTGCATCTAATCCAATAAATAAATCTTGTGTGGTTGGGTTTCTAAATCCAGTTTGCACGGAAGCCCTAATGTTGTGATTTCTATTAAGTGTGAACCCAGCAGAAATACGTGGCGATAAGAAGCCATCAAAAAATTCTGATTTATCATAACGTGCTGATCCTGTTAATTTTATGCTTTTCACATCAGAAAGTTCAATCTTTTTTTGAATTTGGGTATAAATACCATATTCAGAATAATCAATTGGACCATCAGTATCCGTGTATATTGTACCGCCAGAATTTAAACTGTATTTTCTATAGGAGCCTCCAATTTGAATTTCAGCAATATCAATCAAATGACTAAAGTTATAATTACCATCAGCATGGTAATATTTAGAGGCATCTTGAAATTTAGAACCTGTTGATAGATCAGGATCATTTATACTTTTATTAAATGCAGCTTCGAATTCTGGTGTTCCTGGCAAGTAACGACCCGTATCTGCAACGGCTCTCGCCTTATCATGCTTTTGATCATCTGTTAAACCAGAAGGATTACCAGACAATTCTATTCCAGCATAAGTTGCTATATAATCTCCAAACCAGTCTTCATCAGATTTCCAAGATCTGTTAATGTTAATCCCTGTAAACACCATGTCATAAGAGTTCCCTGCTTTATCACCTACAACATATCCTCTTAAAAAGAAATTGTCATTTTTAATTTCTAGTTTATGTTGCTCTTGAAAAAAACCATTGATATTGTAACGGTTTGTTCCTTGATAAATAGTAGAACCAGTACCCACTTTACCCACGTAGGAAAGCTCTAGGCTGTTGTCTTCAATTGGACGATAGTATAAACCCCAATCTGCTTTTATACTTTCAGCGTTATAGTTGGTTAAATCACGCTCATTGTAACCCGTTCTACTTACCTCTACATCTGGAATAATTCCTACACCAGATGCAGATCTAATGTTCGTAGAAACTTCATCTCCGTATATATTAATTCCATCATAGTTATAATTAGCTCTTGTTCTAGTTGGATCGAATTTATCAACCTCACTAGTTGCGGCCCAATCTGTCCCTTTTAAATATCCAAAGTTTACTTTTCCAGCAAATTTATCGGAGAATTTATGTGCTGCACGAATACCAAAATCAGTATACGGATTTGTTCCTGCCGACTCTTGAGAGGTGACACCTCTTTTTATAGAGACACTAATTCCTTCATGATCAAAAGGGCTTTTACTGCGCATAAAAAGTATCCCGTTAAAGGCATTGGCACCATATAATGCGGAGGATGCCCCAGGAAGTAATTCAACACTTAGCACATCTGTCTCTACCATCCCTACTAAGTTTCCAATAGGAAAGTTTAAGGCCGGAGTTGAATTATCCATACCATCAACCAATTGCATAAATCGAGTATTGGCAAAAGACGCAAAACCCCTAGTGTTTACTGATTTAAAAGTTAAACTGTTAGTGTTTACATCTACACCTTTTAAATTTTCCAATCCGCCGTAAAAATCTGCCGCTGTAGTATTTTTAATATCTTGCGTTCCAAAACGTTCCACCGTAACCGGAGATTCAAAAACACGCTCCGGAGTCCTTGAAGCAGAAATTACCACCTCGTCCAAACTTGTCTGTTCCTCGTTTAAAGTAACCGAAATAGTTTGATTATTTTGTGTAATATTGGTGGTAGTACCTTCAAAACCGATACTAGTAATATTCAATGTAAATGGGGGGTTCTCAGTAGTGTTCAATACAAAATTCCCGTCAAAATCCGTTACCGTTCCAATTGCTTTGCCCGCAATTACAATATTGGTCCCAGGCACGGGAACGCTGTTTTGGTCCACCACATTTCCTTTTATAATCGTCTGTGAATAGGATAGTATTCCAAACATGAAAAAGAATAATAGAAGAATTGATCTCATAAAAAATTGAGTTAAATTAGTATTAGTTAATGGTAATATATCATCTATTTGCCAATATACACTAATTTTCAAATTAACAATACCAAAATCAAATAAATTATGCATGCATAGTATTTTTTGTTCAAAATTTAACAGTTTTTAGTAAAAAATTGACAAAAAATAGGTCCAAAAAAAATGACATCCATATATATTGATTCTTTACGAACCACTATATATGGATGTCAAATAAATTTAAACAATAAGAATTTACTCCACCGTAACCGATTTTGCCAAATTACGGGGCTGATCTACATTACAACCTCTCATTACCGCAATATGATAGGACAACAATTGCAACGGAATAGTAGTCAATAAGGGTGTTAAACTTTCCAAAGTCTCAGGAATTTCAATAACATGGTCCGCCAAATCCCTTACTTGCTCATCCCCTTCCGTTACCACAGCAATAATTTTACCTTTTCTAGATTTAATTTCCTGTATATTACTTACTACTTTTTCATAATGGCCCTTATTGGTTGCAATTACTACAACTGGCATATGCTCATCTATTAGAGCAATTGGCCCATGTTTCATTTCTGCCGCAGGATACCCCTCAGCATGTATGTAACTTATTTCCTTTAATTTTAAAGCACCTTCCAAAGCTACTGGAAAGTTATAGCCCCTTCCCAAATAAAGGCAGTTAGTAGAATTTTTATAAACCTCAGCTATTATTTCAACCAGTGGATTAGAAAGCAGCGCCTTTTCTACCTTGGCGGGAATATTCTCCAATTCGGTCAAATGCTCATGGAAGCGGGTATTATTGAAAACTCCCTTTTCCTTGGCCAATTTTAATGCCAATAGGGTTAATACTGTAATTTGTGTCGTAAATGCCTTGGTTGAAGCTACTCCAATTTCCGGACCTGCATGGGTATATGCCCCTGCATCTGTTTCCCTTGCAATGGAAGAACCCACCACATTACATACCCCAAATACAAAAGCTCCCTTTTCCTTGGCCAATTTAATAGCCGCCAAGGTATCCGCCGTTTCTCCGGATTGAGAAATGGCAATAAGCACATCCTTATCCGTAATAACCGGGTTTCTATATCTGAATTCAGAGGCATATTCCACTTCTACAGGTATCCTGGCCAGATCCTCAAAAATATACTCGGCAACCAGTCCTGCGTGCCAGGAGGTACCACAAGCTACAATTATAATACGATTGCCATTCAAAAATTTTTCCAGGTTATCATCTATACCCGCCATTTTAATAATTCCTTCCTTGGCCAAAAGGCGCCCCCGGTAGGTGTCTAAAATAGCTCTTGGTTGTTCATAGATTTCTTTAAGCATAAAGTGATCAAAACCACCCTTCTCAATCTCCTCAAGATTGAGTTTTAATTCCTGAATTGATGGGTAAGCAATAGCATCATCCTTTATTTTTCGCAATTTGATTTCCTTACCCAACCTAAGTACCGCCATTTCCTCATCCTCCAAGTAAATGGCATTGTTGGTAAATTCTATAAAAGGTGATGCATCGGAAGCTATAAAAAATTCGTTTTCCCCTACGCCTATAGCCAATGGACTGCCCAATTTGGCAACAACGATTTCATCTGGTTTTTGCTTGTCGAAAACTGCAATGGCATACGCCCCTACAACTTGGTTCAAAGCAATTTGAACGGCTTTACCAAGCTTAACTCCTTCCTTACGCTTCACTTCCTCTATAAGGTTGACCAATACTTCCGTATCTGTGTCCGAAGAAAATGTATAGCCCCTTTTAGTTAATTCCTTTTTTATGGAATCATAATTTTCTATAATTCCATTGTGGATAATTACCAAATCCCCTGAATTGGAATAATGTGGATGAGAGTTAACGTCATTGGGTATACCATGGGTAGCCCATCTGGTATGGCCGATTCCCAGTTTACCTTCCAAAGAAATAGTACTTTTGGCCTTCTTTTTTAAATCCTCTACTTTCCCTTTTGTCTTTGATAAATTTATATCATTGCCATCATATAATGCTATTCCAGCACTATCATAGCCTCTGTATTCTAAACGTTGAAGTCCTTTTATAATAATGGGATAAGCGTCCCTATGCCCAATATATCCTACAATTCCACACATAATTTAACGTTAATTGATTAGCAATTAAAAAAGGTTTTATATAACAAAGTTAACACCTTGTTATATAAAACCTTTTATCTTTTAGACAATTAACCTAAATTTACCTTGAATGGTACTTTTTTTGCCCTTAGTTGGCCTTGGTATAAAAAATCTCTAGTTTTAATTTTTTACCCAACTGATCGTTTGGCACATTATTACTTCCATAAAGTACTGTCCCAAAAGGATTAACAGAAGACATGACCGATACTTCCCCCTCTTTACTATTCGCCAACATGGCTTTTCCGGTGGCGCTAATCCTAATGTCCGATGTCAATGTCAGATTTAGCGTAGCATTGGTAGAATCCCTTACTATAAGATCATTAATATAGTTGGTAATCTTTATTTTATAACTCTGTCCTTTCCCGCTTACCTTGTTTAGTCCACCACCATAGTTGGTAATGTTACCAGCGGTAAAATCCGCTTCAGATTCTAGAAATTGATTGTATACAGGCCTATTGGTATTATCTTTATACAGATACAATTTTGAAGGTTCAATAATACTCCCTGCAGCATCCAAAGTATTGCGATCCACATAAAATACCAAATTAGCCTCATTTATGATCCAATTTTGGTTCTTGATCTGATTAATTAGTTCATACCCGTTGACGTCGTCAAAAAGTTTAATCTGGGCAAAACTACCTGCCCCTCCTTTTAGGTAAATTTTTGAAGCATTGCTGCCATTGTCCAAGGCATTTGTGATTTCGGCAGGATAGGCCTCATTTATAAAGGTATTCACGGCATTGCCTATGGTTGCCCCAGTATTGCTATCTCTCCCTATTAAATTTAGGACATATTCCCTTTCTCTTTGAACAACTGTGGCATCAGTTGAACTAGTTACAGCATCATACGTATAATTTATGGTAATATTGCCTCGGGTCAAATCCAATAACACCAAAACATCGTCTGGAACGGATAAATGAATACCTCTAAAAAACTCAACAAAGTTCGCCTGACTCAACAACTCTGAGGAACCTTCCTTATTAAGGATATTTTGTTGAAAGATTGCAGAGTTCAATTGAACTCTTATACCTGGTGCAATTCGAGTAGGAGCCTCCTCTGATTCATCCACATCTTCCGTTTCCGGGTCATCTATCTGAAAAATCAATTGTTCTACATTCGTAATTGCAACTGGGCCTTCATACATAAGGTCCGACACAAAGCTAGGAGAGAACTGTTGGGACGAATAATATTGCTGTGCTTCCTGAAAATTGGTATTGGGATCCAAATCCCTTAAGAAATAAGTAGACTTCTCCACCTTAATATTAAACGATTCCGGAATATTTCCCGCGGCATCAAAAATACTATCCAGATCATATTTAACGGGGAATCTATTCCCTGCCGTATCATCATCCAAATTATCATTTATCCCATCGCCATCAGTATCCTTGTTTAGCGGATCGGTACCTAAGGATCTTTCCTGAATATCGGTTAGGGTATCCCCATCGCTATCGCTGTTGGCATCTTCGGGATCCGCATCAAATATATCTGCAACACCGTCCAAATCGCGATCTCCCTTGGGGTTTGTTAAAAACGGAATAAACAGAATTACATCAGTTACCGTCTCATTCTCTTTGATGGTAAGAGTACTGGAATCTGTATCTGCAGCTTCTTCTACCTGGGCCGAATATCCTCCGAATATTGGGGAAGTAGCCGACAATTGCACTTGAGTAGTTATACTTGCTTCTGTTTTTCCATAAACCGGGTCATTAAAATTACCTATTTGATAAACTGGTAATTTATTGGTCCTAACGGCCTCTATTTTTTTATTGTACGCAAAAACATCATAAACCGCCTTATTGGCAGTAAATGGTTCACCACCAACCACACCACTACCAATCGTAGTAAAATCCTCCTCACAGGACCCCATGACAACAAGCAATATACCTGCAACCGCAGGTAATTTTAATCTGTTCAGTAAATTCATTTAGATTATTTTAATACTTTGGTGTTATAAAAATTCATGTAAGCCTCCTCAAATTCCTGTAAGGGAACAAAGGGCAAAACAGGTTTTTCGAGCTTGGATATGTAGTCTTCCAAATCAGCTGGAATATCTGCGGCCGCTAAAATAACAGCATCGGCATAATCCACAGCTACTTTTAACAAATTATTATAATTGGGCTCAGCCAAAGCCACTATACTATCTTCAGAAACACCGTCGAACGCAATCTTTTTGATGAGGTCTTTATCTAACGCGCCATCGAAGCCTTGTCCATAGACGGACATGACAATTTTGCTTTCAGAAAACAGAGGCTCATCGGCATATAACTTTTTCAAATAAAGGGGAAGCAAAGACGCCATCCAACCATGTACATGAATAATATCTGGGGACCAATTTAACTTCTTAACTGTCTCTACAACACCCTTGGCGAAAAAAATCGCCCTTTCATCATTGTCCGCAAAAGCGTTTCCGTCCTCATCAGTAAAAGTTGCCTTCCTTTTAAAATATTCGTCATTATCAATGAAATAAACCTGAATACGTTCTCTAGGAATGGATGCCACTTTTATTATCAACGGCATATCCATATCGTTGATTACCAGATTCATACCTGATAATCTAATAACCTCGTGCAACTGATGTCTACGCTCATTTATATTCCCAAATCTCGGCATAAAAATCCTTATTTGGCCACCATTACTGCTGACCATTCTTGGGGTTTCATAAGACATTAAGGAAACTTCGTTCTCTGGTAGATAGGGTACTAATTCTGAAGATACAAACAATATCTTTTTGCCATTCATAAAAGCAATATTTTATTTATAGTGTAAGCGAAAGTGCAAAATTACAAAAATTATGCAGATTAGCAGTAATTATAGTAAGTTTGCTGACTTTTAAGTAAAACACATGCAGTTAATTAACACTAAAAAGGAGCTTCAATCTTATCTATCGTCCTTGGCCAAATCTAAAACTATCGGTTTGGTACCAACTATGGGAGCTCTACATTTAGGACATATTTCCCTGGTTAAAAAATCAGTTAGCGAAAACGATGTCACCATTGTAAGCATTTTTGTAAACCCCACCCAATTTAATAACAAGGAGGACCTTGACAAGTACCCGGACACCTTGGAGGCAGATAAATCCCTTTTAAAAGCTGTTTCCGACGAGATTATAGTCTTTGCGCCATCTGCCCCAGAAATGTATGCTGGAGGTATTATCACCAAGACCTATGATTTTGAAGGATTGGAAAATGTTATGGAGGGCGAATTTAGAGAAGGGCATTTTGACGGCGTAGGCACTATTGTTGAAAAATTACTGCGCTTGACTACACCAACAAGCGCATATTTTGGAGAAAAGGATTTTCAACAACTGCAGATTATCAAAAAATTAGTAAAAATCACCAATTTACCCATAAAAATAATTGGTTGCCCTATAGTTAGGGAAAGCAACGGACTGGCTATGAGTTCCAGAAATGAACGATTGCCCAAGGAACTAAGGCAAGAAGCCTCCCATATCTACAAAACCCTCAAAACTGCCAAACAAAAATTTGGCACGAAAAGTGCTAATTTTGTAATGGAATGGGTTGAAAATGAATTTAAGACCTATCCAAACTTAAAACTGGAATATATTAAAATTGCCGATGTAAATCAATTGAAGCCGGTTATAAGAAAAAACAAAAATTTAAAATACAGGGCCTTTATTGCTGTTTATGCCGGAGAGGTAAGGCTTATTGATAATATTGCCCTTTAATTTTACATTCTTATTCCAAAATGCCGCCAATAATAAAATTGGAAATCTAATTGGCATAAATTATTAACTTTGTCCCATGCAAATAGAAGTAGTAAAATCTAAAATACACCGCGTAAAAGTGACGGGTGCTGACCTCAACTATATAGGCAGTATTACCATTGATGAGGATTTGATGGATGCTGCCAATATTATTAGAGGTGAGAAGGTGCAAATTGTCAACAACGACAATGGAGAAAGACTTGAGACCTATGCTATACCCGGAGCCAGAGGAAGTGGTGAGGTAACCTTGAATGGTGCTGCCGCAAGAAAAGTAGCCGTGGGCGATGTATTGATATTAATAACCTACGCCACAATGGATATTGAATTGGCCAAGAAATTCAACCCTTCCTTGGTTTTCCCCAATGAGGAAACCAATCTACTGACCTAGTTTTGAAGTCTTCCATAAAGAAAACCTTAAAAACATTTCTTCCTATATTATTGGGCGTGTTTTTAGTTTGGTATTCATACAATTCCACCTCTGAAGAGGATAGGGATGAAATAATACATTATATAAAAAATGCCGACCTATTTTGGGTCGGTATATCCATTTTTTTAGGTATCCTTACCCACCTATCCAGAGCCATAAGATGGAATTATTTATTAGAACCGCTAGGCTTTAGACCAAAATTATTCAACAATATATTGATCATTTTAACTGCCTATTTTACAAATTTGGGCATACCAAGATCAGGAGAAATACTAAGGGCCACGGCATTGGCTACTTACGAGCATGTCCCTTTTGAAAAAGGGTTTGGAACTATAGTAACGGAGAGGGTTATAGACCTGATTATGCTATTTTTGATAGTTGGTATTGCCCTGTTTTTACAAACTGAAATTATCTGGGGTTTCCTCGAGCAAAAGGGGATTAATCTTGTACTACTATCCATATTGTTGGGTTCTGCAATTTTAGGCATGGCCTTAATGATATATCTGGTAAAAAAATCCAAATCAAAATTGGCCGTAAAATTGAGATTATTTTTAAAAGGTCTTTTGGATGGTATCCTTAGTATCTTTAGAATGAAGAATAAATGGGGTTTTGTTTTTCATACCCTATTTATATGGCTCGCCTATATTGCCATGTTCTGGGTGATAAAATATACCGTTTTGGAAACCATAGATCTCAGTATTAGCCAGTTATTGGTCGCCTTTGTTGCCGGAGCCTTTGCCATGTCTGCCACCAATGGGGGAATAGGCATTTATCCCATCGCCGTAAGCAGTGCATTGGCAATTTTTGGCATAAGCAAGGTGTCTGGAGATGCTTTTGGATGGATAATGTGGATTTCACAAACTTTAATGGTAGTGGTTTTTGGCGCAATATCTTTTCTGATTTTACCGTTATGGAACAGAAACAAATAGTCTTCTATTGCCCAAATACTGTTCTATGCAACGTTTTTTTACTTTATTGGCCTTGTTTATATACTTTGGCAGCAACGCTCAAGTAACACAGGAAATATTCGAATCCTTCAAATTACAGGAACGTAGGGATGTGCAATACTACTTCCCTGAGAGCTACACAGCAGATAAAAAATATCCGTTAATCGTAGTGCTCGATGGAGAATACCTGTTTGATCAAGTGGTGGCCAATGCCAAGTTTTATAGCAATTTTCACGGTATGCCAGAAGCTATTATTGTTGGCGTAAATCAATCCAAAATTAATTTAAGGAATCAAGATTGTGGCTTTGAGCCCGATAATGGCCTACCCTCAGAAAAAGGTAAATTATTTTTTGAATTTTTAGGAATGGAACTTATTCCCTATTTGGAAACCAAATTTAGCACAGCTCCATTTAAAATGTTCGTGGGGTACGATATTACCGCCAATTTTGGAAATTTCTACCTATTTAAGGACGATTCCCTATTCAATGCCTATATAAGCATTTCACCTTATTTGGCCCCTGAAATGGAAACAAGGGTGCCATCCAGGTTATCGGTCATGAAAAAGAAAATTTTCTATCAATTGATTTTGGAGGGTGAAAGAAGTGAAAATAGCAATAGGGTATTGACACTGGATAAAAATTTAAAAGCGATGGACAGCGATAATTTGCACTATTTCTTTGATAAATACGAGAATGCAGACCAAATTTCAGTAGCCACCTACGGAATAGGGAAAGCCTTTGACAATATTTTTGGAATGTTCAAGCCAATAAGTCCCAAAGAGTACAAAGAAAAGATTCTAACTTCGGTGGGACCTGTATTCGATTATTTGGCTGACAAGCAATCTTCAATAGAAAACCTTTTTGGCTTTAGAAAAACTACAAGTCTCAACGACATTATGGCCATTTACGCAGCTTCTCGGAAAAAGGAAGATTTTGAATCCCTTAAGCCATTGTCCGATCTGTGTAAAAAAGAGTATCCAAATACTATGTTGGGGTTTTATTTTGAAGGGGAATATTATGAACAATTGGGCGAACCCAAAAAAGCGCTCAGAACCTTTGAAAAAGCTTTTGGTATGGAAGAAATAGATTTTCTCACCAAAGAGATGGCATTAGAAAAAATTGATGCCCTAAAAGCTGATTTTGGATACTAAAGAAGTGCAATTCCAATAAAACAAAAACTGAAATCCTGGGTTTTTTGAAAAGGATAAATTTGAAAATCCCTAGAGCGCAAATAATCAATATCCCTATGGTATAACCCAAAATGTTGTTAGCATCATTTTGATCTAAGTCCGCAAATCCCATTTTATTTTTCAAACTTCTTACTACCTTAGCACAAAGCTTATAGTAAACAATGGCCAAAACAAAAACGGCATTTTTTTGTCAGAACTGCGGAACGCAATATGCCAAGTGGGTGGGGCAATGTGGCTCCTGTAAAGAATGGAATACCATAGTAGAAGAAGTTATTCAGAAAGAGGAAAAAGTTTCCTGGAAAAGTTCTTCCCAACCCACCAAAAAAGTTGCAACACCATTAAGAGTCAACGAAATTAGCTCCGACAAGGAAATTAGGCTCAACACCTTCGATTTAGAATTTAACAGAGTCCTTGGTGGCGGCTTGGTCCCTGGCTCATTAACGCTTTTAGGTGGAGAGCCGGGAGTGGGAAAAAGCACTTTAATGTTACAAATTGCGCTTAAACTCCCGTATAAAACCTTATACGTTTCAGGGGAAGAAAGCCAAAAACAGATTAAAATGCGGGCGGATCGTATACATCCCAATAGTGAAACTTGTTTTATACTGACCGAGACCAAAACACAAAATATTTTCCGCCAGATCGAGGCCACAGAGCCCGATATCGTGGTTATAGACTCCATACAAACCCTTCATACCGATTATATTGAATCTTCAGCTGGTAGCATTTCCCAAATTAAGGAATGCACTGCTGAACTTATAAAATTTGCCAAAGAAACCAACACTCCGGTTATCCTAATTGGGCACATCACAAAAGACGGCACCATAGCCGGACCAAAAATATTGGAGCATATGGTAGATACCGTATTGCAATTTGAAGGTGATAGAAATTATGTGTACCGGATCTTGAGGTCCCTTAAAAACAGATTTGGATCTACTTCCGAATTGGGCATTTATGAAATGCAGGGTAGTGGGTTGCGCGAAGTAAACAATCCCTCCGAAATTTTAATTTCCAAGAACGACGAAGGATTAAGCGGAACGTCCATTGCGTCCACTGTAGAGGGTATGCGCCCTCTAATGATTGAAATACAGGCCTTGGTAAGTACAGCCGTTTATGGAACACCTCAACGTTCCACCACGGGTTATAATGCAAAGCGCTTAAATATGCTTCTAGCAGTCCTAGAAAAAAGAGCCGGATTTAAATTAGCGGCAAAAGACGTTTTTCTCAATATTACGGGGGGAATATCCGTGGATGATCCGGCAATTGATCTAGCAGTAATTGCAGCCATACTCTCTAGCAACGAGGACATTCCTATTGAAAAAGGCGTGTGTTTTGCTGCAGAAGTAGGTCTGGCAGGTGAAATAAGGCCCGTTCAGAGAATAGATCAGCGCATCCTGGAAGCAGAAAAATTAGGTTTCAGTACAATCTATGTCTCCAAAAACAATAAGATTACATTAAAAAATACCCAAATCCGAATTCAATTGGCGGCAAGGATAGAGGATGTTGCCAGTAGCCTGTTCTCCTAAACAGATCCCTAATTTTTTGAATTAAAAATCCTTGCCAAAACGAGCATTAATACAATAACGACAACTATTAATCCCAGTTGCCCGAAACCTACTTTTAAAAAATTAATCGTCATCATAATGTTAAGGAGCTGGATTTGGAATTTCATTATGTATCGCCTCAATACCCTTAAGTACTTCCTCGTTTAATTGTATATCTATGCTGCCAATATTTTCCGTTAACTGATTCATTGTGGTGGCTCCAATTATATTAGACGTTAGAAATGGTCTTGAATTTACAAAGGCAAGTGCCATTTGTGTCAATGACAAACCGTTCGCCTGGGCCAATTCAAAATATTTCTGGGTTGCTTTAACCGCTGTATCACTACTATATCTATTGTAATTTGGAAAAAGGGTAATCCTGCCATTCTCCGGTTTCCTACTTCCCAAATATTTGCCGCTTAAAGTCCCAAAACCCAAAGGTGAATAGGCTAATAGTCCTAAATCTTCACGATGGGATATTTCGGCCAAACCAACTTCAAAAAGTCTGTTTAAAAGGTTATACGGGTTCTGTATGGTAATCATTCTGGGCAAACTAGCATGTACCTTACTTTCCTCCAAGTACCTCATGGCCCCCCATGGAGTTTCATTGGAAACACCCACATGTCTAATTTTACCCTCGCGAACCAAGTCTCTTAAGGTTTCCAATATCTGATGGATATTGTCTTCCCAATGGTCAGTGATACTATGTTTATATCCCCTTTTTCCAAAATAATTGGTAGTACGATCAGGCCAGTGCAACTGATATAGATCCAGATAGTCTGTTTGCAAACGCGTGAGACTTCCCTCCACGGCCAATTTTATGGTTTCACGATTTATCCCTGTTGTTCTAATGAACTTTGTCATTTCCGCCTTACCTACGATTTTTGAAGCCAAAATAATCTTATCCCGGTTTCTTTTCTTTTTAAACCAAGTGCCAATAATCCTCTCCGTATCGGCATAGCGTTCCTTGGCCGCCGGTATGGGGTACAATTCGGCCGTATCAAAAAAATTAACCCCCTGTTCCAGGGCATAGTCCATTTGTTGGTGACCTTCCTCCTCCGTATTTTGATTCCCCCAGGTCATAGTGCCTAGGCATATTTTGCTAACTTCAACATCTGTATGGGGGAGGTTTGTGTATTTCATTTGGTACAATAACTATTTATTATCTATTTAATTTTAAAAATGGCATGTGGACTATTCCAATTCTACCAATATAGGACAATGATCACTATGAACGGCCTTGGATAAAATAACGGAACGTTTTAACCTGCTCAACAATGGGCTGCTGACAAGTCCGTAATCCAGTCGCCAACCCTTATTGTTTGCCCTAGAATTTGCCCTATAGCTCCACCAAGTGTAATTATCGGGTTCTTGGTTAAAATGCCTAAAACTATCAATAAATCCGTTTTCCATAAAATTGCTGATCCAGGCCCTTTCCGCCGGTAAAAACCCAGAAACATTTTTGTTTCTAACCGGGTCATGAATATCTATTGCCTCATGACAAATATTGTAATCCCCGCAAATAACAAGATTCGGTTTTTCTATTTTCAATTTATCTATATATTCTTGAAAATCGGCCATATACTGTAGTTTATGATCCAATCGAGCAATATTGGTTCCCGATGGCAAGTAAAGGCTCATGACCGAAACGCCGTTAAAATCGGCCCTAATATTTCGCCCCTCAAAATCCATATATTCTATTCCGGTACCAAATTCTACATGATCTGGCTGTGTCTTAGCTAGTATGGCTACACCGCTGTAGCCTTTCTTTTGCGCACTGTACCAATAGTGATAGTGATAACCCAAAGCCTCAAAAATGCCGAGGTCCAATTGATCGCGATTGGCCTTGATCTCCTGTAAACACACCACATCTGGATCTACACTTTCAAGCCAATCCAAAAAACCTTTGTTTACTGCTGCCCTAATTCCATTTACATTATAAGAAACAATTTTCATTTAAATATTTTTTACATCCAACCAACCCTTGTAATGACATTTAATGACATTAAAGGTGGACCTAGAGTTTAATTTAGCTTCAAACAAACCAAAATCGGGCTAAAAATAGTTAATGTTTTTTGTAACCAAAAAGGTCTATCGATATAGTTAAGAATTTTACGGCCGTTTAAGGTGTACATTCTCTAGATTCAGTAAAAATGATCAAAAAATTAGATAATAATACTTAAGTTTGGGGCTTATTATTATTTTGATGAAATTCTCCCTTAGTTTACTATTTACCCTTCTTTTTATCTTGACAACCTCCGCTCAAGTACCTGTACAAACAGACAGCATCACGGAATTGGATGAAATTATCCTTTTGGACTCCCTACAATCCTCTTCAGGCAATGGTATAATTGCAACCAAAATTATTGGCACCAAGGTATTTCAGAACTTTAGTCCCGTTGATATGGTTTCAGCTATAAATCAGGTATCTGGCGTGTATATATTGTCCGGAGCATTAAACACCAATAGGATTACCATCCGAGGAGTTGGTGCAAGAACCTTGTTCGGGACGGATAAACTGCGACTATACTACAATGATATTCCGATTACAAATGGTTCTGGCTTCTCCACTATAGAATCCTTCGATCTGGAAAATCTGAGCTCGGTAGAGGTGATCAAAGGGCCAAAAGCCACTAATTTTGGGGCCAATTTAGGAGGGGCCATTTTGCTGAATTCCAAACAACCCAATGATGGGGCTACCTACTTTAGAAACAACTTCACCATTGGTTCCTACAACCTTTTAAAAAATAACCTCCAATTTAGCCTTAAGGAGAATAAGATTGCACTAAATGTGCATTATGGCTATTTGGAGACAGATGGCTACAGAGAAAATAATAGATTTCAACGTGAAGGTGTTCTCGTGGATGCCAATTACCAAATAAGCGCCAAAACAAATATTGGGCTTCTCTTTAACCATGTAGATTATAACGCGCAGATCCCTAGTTCTTTGGGGGAAACCGATTTTAAGGAAAACCCATCGAAGGCCGCTTTTACATGGAAATCGTCCAAAGGTTATGAGGACAACAAATATAGCCTGGCAGGGCTGACCTTAAATCACTCCATTTCAGATAAATTAAAAAACACAAGTAGTATTTTCTATTCCTATCTGGATCACTACGAACCCAGACCTTTTGGGATTTTGGATGAATACACTCATGGATACGGCTTTAGGACAAAATTTGCCGGTGAATGGATTGCCAATAAAACTAAGATCGATTATAATTTTGGTGCAGAATTATACAAAGATGAATACCAGTGGAGCGAATTCGAAAATCTATATCAAGAAAATAATGGGCAAGGAAGCCTACAAGGCGATCAATTTGCCGAAAACAAGGAATTTAGGCGGCAGTTCAATGCTTTTGGGAATATACTTATTCCCCTAGCTAAGGACTTTTACACACAAATTGGATTAAACGTTAACAAGACTTATTACGATTTTAGGGATGAATTTAATCAAGGGCCTAGCAATAGGAGTGCGGAAAGGAATTTTAAAGCCATTGTTTTACCCAGCTTAAACCTCAACTACAGTTTTTCGGAAGTAAATTCACTTTACGCCAATATAAGTCGAGGATTTTCCAACCCTACTTTGGAAGAAACACTTACTCCAGATGGGGTAATTAACCCAGATATTGCCCAAGAGACAGGTACGAATTATGAAATTGGCACTAGATTACTTTTGCTGGACAGAAAATTAAACATGAACATTGCCATTTATAGAATGGATATCAAAAATCTTTTAGTGGCACAAAGGGTTGGCGAGGATCAATATGTGGGTAAAAATGCTGGTAAGACCCAACATCAGGGCCTAGAATTGGAAGCCGAATATAATTTGGATATTACTTCAAAATTTAGGATTACTCCCTTTATCAGCTATACTTTAAACAACCACAGTTTTGTGACCTTTGTGGACGAGGACAACAATTATTCCGGAAATCCATTGACCGGAGTTCCCAAACACAGATTAAATTCTGGCCTACAGGCCCAACTTAACAATAGGTTTTACTGGTATACTACCCATCAATATGTGGGAGAAATTCCATTAACGGATGCCAATAGTCTCTACAGTTCCGCATTTAATGTAATTAATACTAAGGTGGGTTATAAAAAACAATTGGGGAAAAATCTATCAATGGACATCGCTTTTGGCATCAACAATATCTTCGATGTCAACTATGCTCAATCCGTTCTTATAAACACAACAGGGTTTGGCGGGGCCGAGCCTAGGTATTACTATCCCGGAAACGACAGAAACTACTATGGTAGTTTACGATTGGGGTATTCACTTTAAGCCAAATGAAAAAAGGCCCAATACGTTAGTTTATTGGACCTTTAATTTCTTATAGATTACGGAACTACTCCATTCTTTTCAACCAGCTTTTCATATCCACTTCCTTATGAATAATCCCCTTTAGATCCGTAATGGCCACTCGTTGTTGTTCCATGGTATCCCTATGGCGTATGGTAACTGTATTATCCTCCAAGGATTGGTGGTCCACCGTAATGCAAAATGGGGTACCATTGGCATCCTGTCTTCTGTAACGGCGCCCTACAGCATCCTTTTCATCATATACCACATTAAAATCCCATTTAAGGTCTTCAATGATTTCTTGGGCCAATTCCGGCAGACCATCCTTTTTTACCAAGGGAAAAACTGCTGCCTTGTTCGGTGCTAAAACAGACGGTAATTTAAGTACTGTTCTAGTAGTATTGTTCTCTAATTCCTCCTCCACCAAGGAGTTTGAAAATACGGCCAAGAACATACGATCCAAACCTATTGAAGTTTCAACCACATAGGGCACATAACTTTCGTTCAATTCTGGGTCGAAATATTGTAATTTTTTTCCTGAGAATTTTTCGTGGCTGCTAAGATCGAAATCTGTTCTGGAATGAATCCCTTCCAACTCCTTAAATCCAAACGGGAATTTAAATTCTATATCGGCAGCTGCATCAGCATAATGGGCTAATTTCTCATGGTCGTGGAATCTATAGTTATCTGCCCCTAATCCCAAAGACAAATGCCAGGCCATCCGCTTTTCTTTCCAAGTTTCATACCATTCTTTTTGCGATCCGGGACGAATAAAAAATTGCATCTCCATTTGTTCAAACTCCCTTTGGCGAAAGATGAACTGTCTTGCAACTATTTCGTTCCTAAAGGCCTTTCCTACCTGAGCAATCCCGAACGGAATTTTCATTCTTCCGGTCTTTTGGACATTTAGGAAGTTAACAAAAATACCTTGAGCCGTCTCGGGCCTTAGATAAAGGTCCATGGCACTATCGGCAGAAGCGCCCAATTTGGTGCCGAACATGAGATTAAATTGCTTCACCTCTGTCCAATTCCTCGATCCGGATAGCGGACAGGCAATTTCCAATTCTTCGATCAAATTTTTTACATCGACCAAATCCTCATTCTCCAAGGATTTTCCCAATCGCTTTAAAATAGTGGTTATCTGCTCTTGGTAACCTACTACTCTTGGATTGGTTTCCAAAAATTGTTTTTTATCAAAAGTATCCCCAAAACGCTTTTGCGCCTTGGCAACTTCTTTGTCTATTTTGGCTTCAATTTTAGCGGTATAATCCTCCACCAAAACATCGGCACGATATCTTTTTTTGGAATCTTTGTTATCGATTAATGGGTCATTAAAGGCATCTACGTGTCCAGAGGCTTTCCATACAGTAGGGTGCATTAATATAGCAGAATCAAGTCCCACAATATTATCGTTCATCTGCACCATGGCCTTCCACCAATATTCACGGATGTTCTTTTTTAACTCGGCCCCATTTTGGGCATAATCGTATACGGCACTTAGTCCGTCGTAAATTTCGCTGGACTGGAAAACGTATCCATACTCCTTTGCATGCGAGATTACTTTTTTAAAATCGTCTTCTTGTTTCACCATTTGGCAAAAATATAATAATAGTATAAAAGGTGGGGCTTTATTTTAATTGAAATTCCGAAGACGCCAATAATTTTTCATTTTCGAAAACATTAAGGGTATAAGTTCCTTCGCCCAAAGACCCTTCCGGTACAGATATCGCATCGCAAACACTAAACTCCTGGCCCATAAAAACTAGCTCCACACGTTTGCTATAAACATTGCCATTTACGGAAATAGTGTTGGCATTATCTTCGATTACACCCATATTAGGTCCCATGAACTGAAAGTAAATCACCCTTTCTTCATTTTTAGAATTGGGATTCCCCATAATAGTGACACATCCTCTTAGCTTGGATATGATATTGGCCTTATTGGTCTTAATATGTTTCCCAGATCGAAACCTAAATCCACTACCTTCGGAATTTTCCAATTTAAGATAGCTTTTGGTCTTAAGCTCTTGACTCAGCTCTTTGTTCTTCCTCCGCAGTAAAGCCTCTGCTTCTGCCAATGAACTGCTCTTTCCCCTTAGCTCTTCGATCATCTTCCTGGTTTCCTCATATTTATTACCAAGGAGCATATTATTATATTTTAGGAAATTGTTCTTTAGCTTAAGGCTATCATTTTTGGCTTCAAGTTTCCTAAGTTCGGTTTTGTATTCCTTTAATTTTTCAACTGTAAAGTTCAAACGTCCCACGGAATCCAACAATTGTTGTACTCTATATTTAGAATCTTGCAATTCAATTTCATTGACCTCATTAAGTGCCGAAAGCCGATCTACGTCAGATTTCATTAAAGTAAGGTCCTTGACCAACAATTCTTTCTCTTGCTCCAAAAAACCAATGCGACTTTTGGATTGGGCATAACTATAGTAGAAGGCAATTAGAATACCTAATATAATAGCTGCCAAAGCGGCAAGTATTATCTTATAATTAAATTTATTATCTTCAGTATCCATCTAAAAGCATGCGTATTAAGTAGGTTAATAGTAATCTAGATTTGTGTATTCCAAGATTTCAAATATACTAAACGATATCAACACAGTCCTTGTGCCAAGGCTATGTTTTGGATGTAATGCACCATTATACAGAGGAGAAGAACATGTTTGTACCGTTTGTCGGAATCAATTACCACTCACCGAATATACATTTAACGCAGAAAACCCTGTTGACCGTATTTTTTACGGAAGAATTAACATAATCAAGGCAAGTGCATTTCTATTTTTTACCGAAAAAGGAATTGTAAAGAGTCTTATCCACTATTTAAAATATAGAAACCAAGAACAAATTGGTTCATTTTTAGGGAATTGGTATGGCCATATTTTAAAGGAAAACAACTTCCTCAACAAAATTGACTATGTAATCCCCGTTCCGCTACACCGAAAAAAATTAAGAAAAAGAGGTTTTAACCAAGTAGCCCTTTTTGCAAAATCAATCGCCATTCATATCAATGCCCAATACATAGATGGCGTATTGCTTAAAACTGCCAATACAAAGACGCAAACCAAAAAGTCCAGAATCCTTAGGTGGCAAAATAAACAAGCCCTTTATGTTTTAACGGATTATGAGATATTCAGGAATAAGAACGTACTATTATTGGACGATGTTATTACAACAGGGGCAACAATGGAAGCCTGTGCCACAGCATTATCACACACGCAAGGGATAAATATATATATTGCCTCCATGGCTATTGTACCTTAATTTTACAATTCTACAAATTAGTTGTTTCTTTGTTGAACATTTTCATGACTACTATGATCCAACGCATTTTAGGGTTTTTATTTTTGTTATTAACGGTCTCGGCCCTGGTACAATGTGCCCGAAGAGGTGCGCCCAGTGGAGGCGATAAAGATCTTACGCCACCTAAGTTGATAAAGGCAGAACCAAAGAATATGTCCATTAATTTTAAGGCCACTAAAATTCGATTGTATTTTGACGAGTATGTTAAGCTCAAGGATATTGACAAGCAGCTTATAGTGTCCCCACCATTGAAATACACACCTATAATCACCCCGCAGGGATCAGCTAATAAATATGTGGAAATCATCCTAAAAGATACCCTAAAAGCGAATACCACTTATACCTTCAATTTCGGCCTAAGTATTATTGACAATAACGAAGGCAACCCTAATCGTTTTTTCACATATGTATTTTCAACTGGTGATTATATAGATTCCCTTACCGTCTCTGGTGTGGTAAAAGATGCCTTCAATAAGAAGGCTGATACGTTTATAAGTATTATGCTCTACGAAATAGATAGCACCTATACCGATTCTACTATTTATAGGCAACCTCCAAATTATATTGCTAATACGCTGGACAGTACTCCCATCTTTCATTTAAAGAATTTAAAGGAGGGAAAATATGCTATGTTCGGAGTTAAAGACGAGGCCAAAAACAACATTTTTAATCAAAAGACAGATAAAATTGCATTTATAAAGGATACCTTAAGCCTCCCTACAGATTCTGTTTATCTATTAACTTTGTTCAAGGAATTACCGGATTATAGTATTTCTGTCCCAAATTTTGCGGCGAAAAACAAAATTATTTTTGGTTATCAGGGCAATGTCAAGGATATCTCGATCAAAAATTTAAGCACATTGCCGGATACCGTTAGAACAAAAATCACAAAAGAGCGGGATAAGGACACACTAAACTACTGGTTTACCCCCTTTAAAGCGGATTCACTGGTTTTTACGGTCTCCAATGAAAAGGAAAGACTTATAGACACCTTTAGCGTAAAAACAAAAAAAGTAGCTATGGACTCACTGATTTTACAACCCAATCAGCGAGGATCACTAGAATTTGGAAATCCATTTTATATCGGGGCCAATACACCCATTTCAAAAATTGATAGTTCTAAAATAAGTATGATGCGAAAGGATTCTACTTTGGTACTAGTTGCCATGGAATTGGACACCTTGGGCAATAAAATTGATTTTGATTTTGAAGTAGAGCCCAACGAAAATTATACCTTGGATTTACTCCCTGGAAGTGTAACCGATTTTTTTGGCATTGAAAACGATACCATTTCGTACAAACTTTCTACCAAAAGTTATGCTGATTTTGGGAATTTAAGCCTTACCCTAGAAGGCCCTGTCAGCTATCCTTTAATTGTACAATTAACAGATGAGAAAGGGGTTACAAAAAAGGAAATGTTCGCAACGGAACCCACGGTTTTCGAGTTCAGCAATATTGTGCCTTCCAAGTATCTGATACGGTTAATATTTGATAGTAATGGCAACCAAAAGTGGGACACGGGAAATTATATTCAACAAACTCAACCAGAAAGAGTAGTCTATTACCCAAATGTCTTGGAGGTAAGGGCCAACTGGGAACTTGAACAAACCTTTACTCTTTCAAACTAAAATAGTCCCTATCGTCCAAAAATTTCAATTTCTCTCTGGCCTTGGAAATATGTTTCTTGCTCAAAGTAGCATAAAGTATCGTTTCCTCCTCTGAAAAAACAACTGGGTCGCCCAAAACATCATTTACTGTGGAATGGCCAGGATAGTTATTCCCGGCATTATCCGTCCCTGTCCTATTGACCCCGATCACGTATGCCATATTTTCAATAGCACGTGCTTTAAGTAGCACGTCCCAGGCTTTTATTCTTGGTTCTGGCCAATTGGCAACATAGATAAGAACATCATAATTCTCAGTGTTTCTGGCCCATACAGGAAAGCGAAGATCGTAACAAATAAGGGGACAGATCTTAAACCCTTTGTAGTCAATGATAATCTTTTTTTCCCCTCTGCTATATACCTTATCCTCACCTGCAAGGGTAAAGGTATGTCTCTTGTTATAGTAACTCAATTTTCCATCGGGCTCCACAAACCAAAGTCTATTATAATAATTCCCATCAGCAAAAAAGACTACACTTCCGACTAAGGCCACATTTTTTCTCTCTGCTTCCTGTTGCATCCATTTAACGGTCTTTTCCCCTTCCTCCCTGGCTATATTTTGAGGAGACATAGTAAAGCCCGTGCTAAACATTTCCGGGAGCACTATCAAATCAACATCAGGAGTAATTGAATCCAGTTTACTTGAAAAATTTTCTCTATTCTTTTCTGGATTCTCCCATACAAGGGAGGACTGAATAATTGCTATTTTGAGTTCCATTTGAATTTCCTATTGCCCTAATCAAAATACATTTCCGGATGATTCATGGTGGCCAGTTTGTACAGTTGATCAATTTGTGAATCCAAAATCCTGTCCTTTGATAGTTCCGGCAGATTGTCAATATCAAAAAGAGCGGCTCCCTGCAAATCCATAAATTTATTTCAAGAATTTTCCAGTAAAGTAATAAGTGATTGTGTCCCTTGTTCTTTTGCATGATCCAGAGCAGAAAGACCGCGAACATCCTTGATCGTTGTATCCACTCCCTTGGCCAAAAGCATTTTCGCAATCTCCTCCCTATTGAATGTTGCCGCATAAATAAGACACGTAGCACCCATAGTATTACGTTCGTTTATACTCGCTCCTATGTCTATCAACCTTTTGGCAACATCCGTATAACCTTTAAAGCAGACGCCCATCAGGGCCGTATTACCGGAGGCGTCCTTGGCATCAATTTTGGCGCCATTTTCCAATAAAAGATCGGTTATTTCCTCTTGGTCATAATACGTAGATAAGATAAGCGGTGTAGATCCCCGTTGGTCCTTACTGTCCAGCAGTAAGGGATTTTTCTGCAACATGGCCCTTACCTCATCGAAGTTCCCGTTTCTAATTTCATTAAAGAAAAATTCGTTCATAGTTAATTTCTGTTAGTTAAATGTATGAAAAAACCATCACTTATATTCATTGAAATATTGGTTTCACCCATATTTCAACCTATTGCCAATTAACCTAAATACCATCCAAAATGGTCCATTACCTATAAGCCGGGCGTTTTGTCCTAATTGCTTATTTTATTATTTACAAATGTCTAGCGAAGTAATTAAACCCTTTGATGCAAATCTCAAACTGAAGTCCACCTTAGTCCCATTATATAATTCAAAAAAATATACTATCCCTGGCCAATTCATAACTATATTACAATTTATACGTATATTCCTACGTTCTGTACAGAATACATGATTAATTCCACTTAAATAATACATAATGTTGGACACATTAGTACGAACCATTTCAATAGAAGAAGCTCCTATAGCCATTGCCACATTAGACATCAACCTCTGTTTTATAAATTGTTCCAGCTCATGGGAACAAACATTTATGACCTCAGACAAGGTAATTGTAGGAAAATCCTTTTTTGATGTAGTTCCCAATTCCTCCCCAATATTTCGAAAAGTCCTAGAAAATAGTATTTCATTAAAGGATAATATTGTGCATGAGCAAAGGCATATCATGCCCGATGGCAGTCGCCAATGGTATAAATGGAACATTAAACCCTGGAAACAGTCAGACGATGTAATTGGTGGCTTGATAATCACCCATACGAACATAACCACTGAGAAACGTGTTAAAGAACTTCTGATAGCTGCCGAAAATGTAGCCAAAATGGGTGGTTGGGATTTGGATATGATTACCAATACCATTCATTGGTCCAAAATCACTAAGGAAATACATGAAGTGCCTTTAGATTATATACCTACTTTGGATACTGGAATTAACTTTTATAAAGAAGGTGAACACAGGGGAAATATTACCAAGTTGATCCACAATGCTGTCACCAACGGAGAAGCCTGGGATACAGAATTGCAGATTATAACGGCAAAAGGCAAAGAACTATGGGTACGGGCCAAAGGTATGCCAGAGTTTGTTGAAGGAAAATGTGTTCGGCTTTATGGAATTTTTCAAGATATAGATAAAGAGAAAAAGGCCGAGATTAAGAATGCACAAATTAAGGAAAGGTTGGATTTGGCCACTGAAGTAGCCAATATTGGAATTTGGGAATACAATGTCCTTCATGACCAACTGGAGTGGAACGAACAAATGTTCCCACTATTTGGAGTAAAGCGAGAAGAATTCAAGGGTGATTTTGAATCCTGGAAAGCTACTGTACACCCAGAAGACCTAGATAGGTGCTTAAAAGAGTTTGATTTGGCATTGTCAGGAATTCAAGATTTTAAAACGCAATTTAGAATTATTCATCCCGATGGTTCCGTTAAACATATCAAAGCCAATGCAGGACTTTTTAAGGATAGTGATGGGAAAATTATTAAAATGGTAGGCACCAATTGGGATATTACACAACTTGTTAATACCCAATTGAAATTGGACAAAAGTGAGGAATCTTTCAAGGGGTCTTTCAAATCTTCGGCAGTAGGAATGGCATTGGTAGCAAAGGATGGCTCTTGGTTGGACGTAAATGACAGCCTCTGCATTAGCTTGGGATATTCAAGGAAGGAGCTTCTAAAACTTAACTTTCAAGATATTACACATCCAGAAGATCTTAACAGTGATTTAGAACATTTGCAAACACTATTAGATGGACAAGGAAATAGTTACCATTTGGAAAAAAGATATTTGCATAAAGAGGGACATATCGTATATGTGGTCCTTACCGTTACGGCAGTAAAGGATATTGAAGGAAATCTTTCCCATTTTATCTCCCAGGTTATGGATATTTCAGCTAAAATCGAAGCCCAGAAGAAATCCGAGGAATTTTTGGAATTAACCAAGAATCAAAATAACAGTTTATTAAACTTTGCGCATATTGTGTCACACAATCTACGGTCACACTCATCCAATCTCTCCATGCTATCAAACTATTTAGTTGATGAGGAAGGGGAAAGCGAAAGAAAAGAGATCGAAGCAATGATAATGGATGCTTCGGAAAGCTTAGATGAAACGGTTATGCACTTAAATGAAGTTGTGCAGATCACTACTGAAGCAAAAGGTCAATTAAAAGATGTGAATTTAAACGCAATTGTTAAAAACGTTGAGAAAAATATTAGTGCTCTCCTACAGCAAAAAAATGTGGAATGCGATATCTCCATAGACCAATCCATTAAGGTTAAAGGAATCCATGCCTATCTAGATAGTATTCTTTTAAATCTTTTTACCAACAGTATCAAATACAGTAGCCCAAATAGAATCCCAAGAATTTCGATTCAAGCCAATAAAGTTGAGAAGACCATAGTTTTGAATTTTAAGGATAATGGGTTGGGAATTAACCTAGAAAGACATGGTGAAAAATTGTTTGGGATGTACAAAACCTTTCACAAGCATGAGGATGCCAAGGGAATTGGACTTTTCATAACCAAAAACCAAATAGAGGCTATGAACGGTAAAATTGAAGTGGAAAGTGTTGTTGACGAAGGTACCCTTTTCAAAATTACCTTTGATGCTGCATAAAAACTAAACACTAACTTAAAACTATTAAGATAATGGGGAAAATTGAAAGCAGTTGTATTATTGATGATGATCCTATAGCCATTTATGGGATTAAAAAATCAATGAAGGAAATCGACTTTTGTGATACAATAATTATCTACAATAATGGACAAGATGCAATAGACGGATTAAATACTATGGTTGAGGAGGGCACAGCGCTACCAGCCATTATTTTATTGGACCTTAATATGCCCATAATGGATGGATGGGAGTTTTTGGAGGATTTTATAAAGATTCCGAATAGCAATACAGAAAAGGTTACCATTTATATTATTAGTTCCTCCATAGACCCACGGGATATTCTTAAGGCCAAAAACTATAGTTTGGTCAGCAGCTACATCCTAAAACCTATAAAATCAAATGATTTGGTTAAATTATTGTCAGATATTCGCAACTCTGAAAATTAACGGATTCCTGGATTAAAATCTTCTGGAGCGTTTTGTGGCAGATTAACGGTACCGGCCTCCCCAGTGTCATTAAATATGTTCCATTCACTAATTGTAAATATAGGATTGGCTGTGGTTACGTCCTCATGCCTTACGGCCCTGCCATCCTCAAATTCGTGGTTGGTACCTGAACCATCCTCACCCACAACACCAAAACGATCAATTACCTTCCCAAAAGGGTCCACCAATTCCAAATTATCATCACCATTGGAATCTGCAGGACTATTTGTGGAAACACTACGATCTGCCTGGAAGCCATATACCAACTCAAATTCCGAAGCATTGGGCGAAATAACTAAGGTATTTTTTCCTTGAACCACAAATCCGGATAAATCAATGACAGAACTTACTTCTGTATTAGCGTTAGTATATCTCACTAAAGTCCAACCTTTTAAATCGAGTAATTCAGAATCTGAATTATAAAGCTCCACGAACCGCGCACCAGCATTGTTATCTGGATCGGCCAATTCGGAAATAAAAATTTTTGTTGATGTAAATTCATCTACCAAATCTTCACAACGTATGGCAGTAAAAGCAATATCAGAGACATCCCTAATTACCAATTGATAATCCCTATTATCCTTTGTTAGAACCCCAGTTATGGTTCCATTACCTTCGGGCAACAGGCTGGCCTGAAAATCTGAATACCCGCTATTTAGAAGTTCAAGTTCCAAATCTTCACAATTAGTCAACGTTCTGACGGTTTCTTCCTCTTTTACAGCAAATACTTGTCCCACTTGGTCCAATAAAAATTCCATATCGTTAAGCTGAATCAAGGTGCTTAGCATGGAATCGTCCAGCTCATCAATAGTAGTTTTGGTAGATTCCAGCGGTTGCATTGGATCACATGTACTAAATAGATGTTGCCCTACTATTGCCGCTGGCAGACGCCCTACCGAAAGGTTTCCAAAGGCACTAAAAATGCCACCCAACTTGATAACCCCCTTACTCATACCCATATAAAGTCCCTTGGTTTTTAAAAAAACTTTTGACCCAACTTCATAAAATAAGTGTGAATCCCTAAGGTCAATTTCCAATTGTAAGCCACGAGTGGGGTTGGTTGGATGATCCTGTATGTGAAGGGTTCCGAAAAAATTGCCAGCCACATCGGACGATACTACATAACCCTCAATAACCCAATCTTCCTGAATCTGCAAAACCTCATCAACATATAGTGCTTTTAGCGCTGTCATAGTAATATTCGCCGAAAGACCCGAAGAACAATTGGATTCGGGAACCGTGAAATCCTTATCCTTAACACAGGCCATTAGGAGACATAAAGCCATAAGGGCCACACTGCATATGAGAATGTTGATCCTAAAATTCATTGTTGTACTATTTATCCTTTTACACTTGCGGGGAACAATCTATATCGCAAAATCTCAAACTATTTTAATCTTATTCAACTCTTAAAAAATCAAAAACTAATTGCGAAATTTATAAAATAGGTGCGTCCATAACCATACCAATATTTGGGTGCAAATGATGGGTTGCCACTTAAATTGTCTTGTTGTAACTGCCCAAAATTTCCATTCCTACTTTGTTCGTATCCCCCAGTCCTAAAAACGGCATCAAAAACATTATTGATGCTTGTAAATACGCTGATATACTTGCCATTTTTTAGCCAGGATTTACCCCCTATCAAATTCAACAAATAAAAATCGTCCAGTTTGTTCTGGGTCAACAGCTCTTTTACATTTTCGTCTGTTGCATTCGGAAATGGGACGCCGGTTTCTGGATCCAAATAAAAACTGTGTGTCCTTGTAATAGTAGAAATTCCGGCATAATTATTCCCCAAGTAATTGGCAGTGGTGCCGACCCACCAATATTTAGGATCTCTGTATTCTACTCCAAATGCAAATGCCCTCTGTGGTCCTTGTGCTAATTTGTAATCTTTAATTTTTGCTACGCCCAAATCTATATTACCAATAGGATTAAGCACATCTTCTTCTGCCCCGGCCGTATCAAAGTTTATGGTCACCAAAGGATCACTAGCATAAAGAAACTTCCCGACCGATGCTACCAAGGATAATTTTACAGCCGAGGAAAGCTGATATTCCAATCCTAATTCCGTACCCAAATGAAGTTTGTCCAAATCTGTCAGGACCTCTTGGACAAAATCGCTGCCTACCCCTGCGTCCACAAAGAAAAAATTAATATCGGTCGTATTTTGAAATCTTGTATAATAACCGGATACCCGTCCTGTTAATTTAGGAAGTCTTATATAATAGTTGAGATCTGTGGTTGTGATGTTTTCATTTTGAATATTATTTACAAGCTGATTATTTTCCCTTGGGTTTATAAAAACATTCTGATAAACTGGGGGCTTGGTTAAATAAGCAGCGTTTAAAACTACCCAATGCCGTCCGTTGAATTTATAGGTTAACCCACCTTTGGTGCCAAAATTGGAAAAGGTCACCTTTTCACCCTTTCCAAATGAGGTATTCAGAAATCGTTCGTTTTTATATTTGCCATCCCTCTGGTAATTGGTGGACGTATAATTTACGGCCAAGAATCCGCCCCATTTGGGAAATGTCGCAGTCCATTGGGAGAAAGCATCAAATTCCCCAGCCTTAATATTGTATAAATAGTTGAATATATTGCCGGTGGATTTATTTAGGTTTCCATCAACATCATTTTTTGTATTGGAAAATGGATCCATGTCTACATAATACTCCGCCCCTAACAAATCGTTTATTTCCGCGTAATTATCCGAGTCCAAACTGGTGTAATGCCCCCCAAAATCTAATTTTAGGAAATCATTTATGGTGTAATTCCCAATTGTGACCACATTAAATTGTTGGTCTTCAGCCGTATCTTCATAGGCAATATAGGCCGCTTTATCTTGGACAGATAAACTACTATTTGCTTTATAAAGCATGTTCCAGTTTAACTGCGGGTTTTCCAAGAATCCGTCCCTTGCCATATTGGCTCCTATAAAATTAGCACCTATTGGACTATTGATATAAAAACTTGGTAAATACCGGTAATAGGTTGGGTCTGGATTAGGAGCATTGTAATATCCCAATCTGCTTTTGGAATTATATCCGAATTGATATGATATCCCAGTGTTTAAATTAAAATTTTTTGAGTTGTAATAGTGATTCAGCATAAATATAGGTTCTGCAATTTTTCTTTCCCTAGCATTCCTGATTTTGCCATTTTGATTTCCCCAATAGGGATTGTACCGGTTCCCTGCCAATTGAAAAATTTCTTCAGTTATGGCAGAAGACCTACCCCGGCGATTAGAAGAGAAAATGCTGGTTAGACCAATACTATGCTTGTCATTAAATTGATATTCCAAGGCGCCAAAAAAGGAATAAGCATCATATAAAGTACCATCGATATAACCTTCCTTGGCCCATCTTCTGGAAGCCGAAACACTGTAATAAATATTCTTTTGAGGGACTCCCGAAGTATATGTAGCCATTAGTCGCCCGGCATAGGTTCTATTGGAAGCTGAGGAAGATAGACGCATGCCCTTTCTAAATGTAGAAGGCCTAGTACTCATATTGGTAGTTCCCAAAATTCCACCGAAGGAATAGTCCGATACCTGGAGTCCATGGCTAAATACTTGATTACGAGTTACATCATTTAGGCCTCCCCAATTGTTCCACTGCGGTCTTCCATCTGCCAATTTATTCATTGGAATACCGTTCAGAAGCACTTTACCACTTTCCGATCCATACCCACGAACACGAAAAAACGCTTGCCCAAAATCAAAGGCTGCCCGGTTAAGGAAAATATCCTTAGTGGCCTGTAACATGCCGGAAGTCATTGAAACTCTTTCATCCTCTAGCAATTCGGAATCCGTTAATGTGATTAAGTTATCGGTTTTTTCTTGGGTGATATCGCGTTCCAAGTAGATAATTCCTAAATCCAAATTTTGATTCATTATGGAAATGGGCATCCTTTTGCTTAGATAATCCTGAGCCTTGATAGTTAATATATAATCGCCAGTTTGTATTGGTGAAATATTAAATTGTCCATTGACGGAATTAGGTTTTACAGGCTTGAATCCAGAAATTGCTATATCGGAAAACACTATATTTTCCTGAGTAAGCAAATCCTTTACAATACCCAACACACGGTAATCTTCCTGTGCATATCCCAAGATGCCTTGCAGTATTAAAAAGGATATTGCTAAACCGCTTTTCATTGTCGAAGATGAAATATTTTAACAAAATGGTTATTAAGATATTAATAATTGACAGTTTATTCTTAATTTATTCCAAGAAATTTAATATTTATACTTAAAATAATCCATCAATTATGTAATCTATGCGTGTCCCTTTCACAATTTTCGTATCCCTATTTATAATTAGCGGCACCATAGCGCAGGAAAGTAAGACCTATAAAATAAGGACCGTGGCCTTTTACAATTTGGAGAACTTATTCGACACTGTCAATGACTCCTTGACTTTTGATGATGACCGAACCCCAACTGGAAAAGACAATTGGACCAAGGAACGTTATAGTCAAAAAATAGACAATATGTCTAAGGTACTATCTGAAATAGGTAGTACTAATGCCCAAAATTCGCCAGACATTATTGGGATTTGCGAACTGGAAAATATTCAAGTAATCAAGGACCTCATTAATCATCCCAATCTATGGGAGAAAGACTACGGAATAATTCATTTTGATTCCCCTGATGAACGAGGCATAGATGTTGCCCTTTTATATAAAAAGACAGCCTTTCTTCCAACATCATTTAGCAGTCTACGATTAATGCTGACTAATAGGGATGATTTCCGTGATTACACAAGAGATCAATTGGTTGTTGGCGGGATTATGGATGGAGAAGAGATACATTTCATTGTTAACCATTGGCCTTCCAGAAGTGGAGGGGAAGCTAGAAGCAAACCCAATAGAATAGAAGCCGCCAGATTAAACAGAAAAATAATAGATTCCATTTCTAAATTTAATCCAGAAGCCAAAATTATCAGTATGGGCGATTTTAATGACGACCCAATAGACGATAGTTTAAAGAAGATATTAAAAACCAAAGGAAAGGTAGCTGAGTTAGAGCCCAACGACCTATATAATCCCATGGAAATGCTTTTTAAAAAGGGGCTCGGATCATTAGCCTATAGAGACCGGTGGAATCTATTTGATCAAATTTATTTCACTGCCAATATTGTTCAAAAATCTACTGGAAAGTACCACTTCTGGAAGGCCGGGGTATATAGTCCTGCCTATCTTATTGATAAAAAAGGTCAATACAAAGGTTATCCCTTGCGAACCTATGCAGGAGGGAGCTATATTGGCGGATATAGTGACCATTTTCCGGTATATATCCACCTAATTAAAGAAGTAGATTAGAAGTTTATTGCGGTAAGGCAATTTTGATATTTCTCCATTTCACCTTTATACCACCACCATCGTGGATCTGTAGGGCAATGGCACCTTTACCTGCTCCTATTTTATCATCGGTAATGGTTACCATTTCCGTACCATTGAGCCATGAAGTTAACGTATTCCCAGAAAGTTTAATTTTCATGGTATTCCACTCCCCCTCCTTTAGTACCTTATCTTTCTTCTGGTCCGGTTTAATAAGCCAACCCCTACCATAAGACTCATAAACCCCCCCAGTATCGTGCCCTGGTGGCGCAACCTCTACTTGCCAGCCACTAACCTTAGTCCCATCGATAGTTGAGCGAATAAACACCCCACTGTTACCATTGGCTTCCTGTTTAAATTCCAGCGTTAATTCAAAATCATCATAATACTTATCTGTAGCCAAATATCCGTATTGTTTGTCCGGTCCACTTTCAGATATAAGTAATCCATCCTCTACATACCATTTTTCGGTTCCATAGACCGTCCATCCACTAAGGTCTTTTCCATTAAACAAGGATAATTCCTGGGAAACCGCAGGTAAGGCTAATAGCGCTATAAAAACAACTAAAAGGTTTTTCATTTTTTTAAATTGATAAGATTAATATTGGATTATAATATTTCGATTGTCCTAGCCAAACTATTTTTTAAATAATTTAGAGTCCGAGGAAACATTCCGAATATGCTAATAAATTAATTTAATTCAGCCATTGCCCCCAAGGAATTCTACTTAAGATAAGTATCAATCCCAGTCCATAAAATATGGTAATGGTCTTAAACTTTCTTTTACCTTCCATAACCTTTTTGTGTTTGGACCAGCCAACCGTGATAAACACAACAGCAATTATATTTATAAAAGGATGTTCTACGGCCAATAATCGGGATGCCGAGTTTAACCCGCCCATTCCTAGTGTTTTAATGGCATTTAGCCCATTGGAAGACAGAAAATAGAGTACTAGTCCCACCAAGAGTTGTAAATGCGATAAAATAAGCGCAAACAGGCTAATTCTAAAATCTTTTTTTAGGGTAAAATCCTTTTTTCCCGTCCACCCTAAAATACCATTGGCCACCGCTAAAAATAAAACGGCCAATACCACATAGGCAAATAAAGAGTGTAAGGAGAGTATCCATTGATGTGCTAATCCGTAATCTTCCATAATTTTGTTTTAATTTATAAATGTAATGAATTTTGGGAATAAAAAAACCCCGCTGTTTAGCAGGGTCTTTAATTTTTGAACTGTTATTTTATTAGAAATTATAGCGCATGCTAACGTTCCAAGTTCTTCCATAACCAAACCTTACACGGTTATCTGTATTTACTCCGTTCCAAACGTCATCTCCTGCTTCAACATGAACGTTATCCTGAGAACTCTCCAAATACTCTTCATCAAGAAGGTTATTTATATTCAGACGGAACTGAATGGATCTATTATCCTCTTTCCCTACCAATAATCTATAGGACAGTCCAGTATCAATTGTGTTGTACGATGGTAATTTAATAGCACCCCTATTATCCTGACTTCTAAATTCCGAATCGCCAAAATTAGTTGTTCCATAAAGATTATCGTATAAATTCCAGTTAGCGTCCACTTTTAATCTTGGAAAAATTTCATAATTACCACTGATTCCAGCCGTAAATTGTGCTGCCTGACCAATCTTTACTCCATCAATATAACTTGCATCCCCGGTGGATAATATATTTCCATTTTCATCCGAAGTGGTTGTTGTAACGTCTCCGTCGTACTTCCAATCCCCCACGGACACAAAGCCTTGAAAATTCAATCCGTCTGCAGGACGAGCAAATACTTCCAATTCCACCCCTGAGTGTACCTGCTTTAATGGGCTGGATTGTGTAAATTCATCCACGATATTATCATCATCCGTATCATTTGAACTGTAAACTATTCTATTGTCCCAAATGGTGTAGTAAACATTCAAATTGGCAGAGATAACATCACCCAAAAATTTATATCCTCCCTCAAGACCGGTAATTTTCTGATTTTCCTTGCTCAAAGGATTGAGTTGATTGGAATTTCTGTCGTCAACATATAAATCACTGTGATATGGCTGACGTGAATAATAACCAGCATTTACAAAGAGTATGTTTTGCTCAGAAAGGCTATAAGCTGCACCTCCTTTAACGTTAAAACCAGGATTGTTGACTTTTTCAGATTCGTCTGCCTGTCCTTCGTTGGCCGCATTCAAAAATTCCGTTCTAACATGGCTTTGGGTAGAAGCCGACCCTTGAAAGAATGCGGAAAAAGCATCGTTGGAATACTCCAGTTGGCCAAATACACCAGCATAATTGATTACCTCCTCATAGTCATAACCAAATCTTTGTGAATGATCATCATTAGGATTAAAAGTAACATTCCACGGATTAATACCTCCATAAGAATTGGTAAGTTCGTATGCTCCTCCATTGTAGTTACTAGAAGTAGAAACAGAATTAGCTCCAATAAATTCCCTTACATCCCTAAAGTGGATTCCTTTGTACAAACGAACATCTGCTCCAAGGTTAAAATTAAGATTTTCGTTTATCTTTTTATTAAAGTTGGATACCAGACCAGACCAGTTGTGATTATTATTTGACCCTCTAGCGTAAAGGGCCTCCCCAGTATTTCTATCTGTAATCAATTGCGCAAAACTACCTCTACCGAGAGAACCGTACAATACTGTTGACAAGGATGCAGTATCATCAAAGGTTAAATCCCAGCTTATGTTGGCTACCGGCTTGTGGTAGATATTTCTACCGCCAGGATAAGCACCACCATTTAATCTATTAGGGCTATTTACATTATCAAAATTCCATGAATTATACTTTCTACCATTATCCAAGAAAGTCCTTAAGTCATCGGACCCAGCAGCTGCATGCCATTGTGGTGCGCCTGTTAATATAAAATTGAAGATATTTTTTTCGTTCGGCACATATCCAAAAGACAGGAAATAGGTTTGTCCCTGACCTCCTGTATTATCTACATAACCATCACCTTGCCAATGTCCCAACATAGCTGAAACAGCTAATCCATTTTCCATTAACCCTGTTGAATAATATCCAGTAGTCTTAATATAATTGTCATTAGCAACCATAGTCTGAAAAAAGCCACCTTCACGCTTATCTACAGTCTTAGTAACAATGTTTACTGTACCACCAACCGAAGAAATTGCCAATTTAGAAGAACCCAATCCCCTTTGTACTTGTACGGCGTTAGCAATATCCAATACTCCAGACCAGTTGGACCAGTACATTTTACCGTCTTCTATACCGTTAATGGGCTGACCGTTTAATAAGAATGCCGTATTGGTCTGATCAAATCCCCGTAAGAACATTTGACCATCTCCAAAACCTCCTCCTTTAATATTTTGCACGGAAGGGGTCGACTTTAAAACCTCTGGCAAATCCCAGTTACCAGTTTTTTCCCTAATTTCATTGGCCTTAATGGTCGATACCGCGATCGGCGTTTCTCTATCATCTGCCAAATCTATAATACCCGAACCAACTATTACCACTCCTTCCAATTCCTGAGCGTCAGGTTTTAAGGATATGGTCCCAATATTGCCTACTGAGGTGAAATTTACTTTCTTACTAATAAATCCAATATAGGAGATAACTAAAGTTCCCGAAGCTTGGGCTACGTCTATGGTAAAGTTACCATCAAAGTCTGCGGCAACCCCGTTTGTGGTCCCTTGAACCAAAATATTAGCTCCCGGTAGGGGATCTCCAAAATCACCATCCACTACAGAACCAGTAATAGTTTCCTGAGCATAACCAGCTGCCGTCAACAAAAATGCGGCAATAACAAAGTACATTTTTTTCATTTTTCAAAGAGTTAATTAGTTTTAATAATTGCTGCAAAAGTGTAGTAAATTTTGCAACAATATATTATCATAATGTTAAATTAGTTGGCACAAATTTAACATTAAAACTTATAAAAACCCTGAAAAACAGCATGTTAATACCGTTTGTATGGAAATGGTAAAATTGCCTTTTATTTCTTAAATAAATCTAAAAGATTTAACGTAGAAGCATCATGATTCGCAACGGTGGATCCCTCAATGTCGTTCAAAATGGCAGTAGCCAATTGTTTGCCCAGCTCCACACCCCATTGATCATAACTATAAATATTCCATATAATCCCTTGGACGAAGATCTTGTGCTCATACATTGCTATAAGTGATCCTAAGCTCTTGGGGGTTAATTTATCTATAAAAACCGTATTGGTAGGTTTGTTCCCTTCAAAAACCTTGAAAGGTAAAATTTCAGCAATATCTTTTTCCGGTACCTTTTTATCCTCCAACTCTTTTCTAACCTCATCCGAGGTTTTGCCATTCATCAGCGCCTCTGACTGGGCAAAGAAGTTGGCCATTAACTTATTGTGGTGGTCTTTGTCTCCATGTAACGATTCCTTAAATCCAATAAAATCGGTCGGTATTACTTTGGTTCCTTGATGGATTAATTGAAAAAAAGCATGCTGTGAATTTGTTCCTGGCTCTCCCCAAATTATGGTGCCCGTTTCATAGGTTACCTTATTTCCGTTCCTATCTACGCTTTTACCATTGCTCTCCATGATGCCCTGTTGTAAATAGGCCGAAAACCTACTTAAATACTGGGTATAAGGAATAATGGCCTCGGTCTCCGCACCATAAAAATTATTGTACCAAACACTAATAAGTGCTAATATAACAGGAATGTTCTCGGAAAAATTGGCCGTCTTAAAATGCTGATCCATTTCATTGGCTCCGAGTAACATATTATCAAAATTTTTGTACCCCACTGCCAGTGCAATAGAGAGTCCAACGGCGCTCCATAATGAAAACCTACCACCGACCCAATCCCACATAGGGAATACATTCTCCGGCACAATTCCAAATTCGGATATTTTCTCTGTATTAGTAGATACCGCTGCGAAATGCTTGGCTACATCCTTTTGGGTAGCGTGCTTCAGGAACCACTTCTTAATAGTAGTTGCATTGCTCAGGGTTTCCTGTGTGGTAAAGGTCTTTGAAACAACAACAAACAATGTTGTTTCTGGATCCAACCCTTTCAGTGTTTCGTAAACATGATCCCCATCTACATTGCTAACAAAATGCATTCTTAAATGGTTACCATAAAATTTTAAGGCCTCTACTACCATGGCAGGTCCAAGGTCTGACCCACCAATACCAATATTCACCACATCGGTAAAGGTCTTTCCCGTGTAGCCCTTTTTAGCGCCAGATATTACAGAATCGGTAAATGACTTTATCTTTTTCTTAACCTCATAAATTTCTGGGACAATGTTTATCCCGTCTACTTTTATTATATCAGATTCCTTTGCCCTTAGGGCCGTGTGGAGTACCTCTCTACCCTCTGTATTATTTATAATTTCCCCATTAAACTGCTTATGGATAGCGTCTTTTAATCCAACTTCATTGGCCAATTGCAAAAGAAGTTCCAAGGTTTCTTGGGTAATCCTATTCTTAGAATAGTCGACCAGAAAGTCGTTCCAACGAATACTGTGTTTTTTTGCCCGATCAGAATCCTGCGCAAACAAGTCCTTTAAGGTTATGTTGGTATTCTCTTTAAAATGTTGTGAAAGTTTTTTCCAAGCTTCTGTTTTTGTTGGGTCAGTGTTCTGTAAGGCCATTTTATTCGTTGAGAGTTAGCAAATCTTCTTCTGGTAATTCAATATATTCAATACAATCCAATTGACTTTTCCTTGGCCCTACAAAATCCAAGTATTCTGTTTTTAGGCTATCGGCAATGGGCTCGGCGGCTGGTAATTTTTCTCTAAGAGGATCTACTTGATGACCGTTTTTCCAAAACCTATAACATACATGAGGACCTCCAGTATTACCTGTCATCCCAATCCAACCAATTACATCTCCCTGTTTCACAAATTCTCCTTTCTTCACCTTCTGGTTCTTCATATGAAGATACTGGGTGCTATAAGTACCATTGTGCTGAATCTTAACATATTTACCATTACCCCCTCTTCTCGTAGATTCTACTACGGTGCCGTTGGCAGTAGCCAAAATAGGAGTTCCAATGGGAGCAGCATAATCCGTTCCCTTATGTGCCCTTACCTTGTAACCATAATAGGCAATTCTTCTATTTAAATTGTACCTAGAGGAAATTCTACTAAACTGCACCGGGGATTGTAAAAAGGTGCGTCTTAGGTTTTTAGCTTGATCGTCATAATAATCATTGATGTTTTTTGTAGAATCCGCCACAAAATTAAAGGCGTAAAAGGGCTCTCCATTATGTTCAAAATAAGCGGCCTCAATCCCGCTAGCTCCTGCATAAATGGTATCGTTGATATACTTTTCCTTATAGATTACCTTAAATCTATCCCCCTTCTGAAGCCTAAAGAAATCAATGGTCCATGCGTAAATTTCGGACAAATTGTTAGTAACGTTGTAATCTATACCCTGTTGCAAAATAGCTTCGGACAAAGAAGATTCAATAACACCCGAAGCTTCGCGCTCCACATATTTTACCTTTTGCTTTTTCTTATAAGCAATTACACTGTCCCTAAAATCTACCACAGTATAGTTGATAGGATCATTCTGATATATAAATACTTGGGCATTATTGACCGTATCCTTGGACTTTAAAATTAGATAAGGTTTACCCACCACTATTTTTCTAACATCAAAAGTGTCCCTGAATTGTTCTGAAACTCTAGCAATTTTGGGATAATCTACGCTATTTCTCAGCATTAACTCTCCAAAGCTATCCCCATTCTTAACCGTATCCCGCAAGACCTCAAAATCGTCCATATTAAACCCAAACTCTTCAACAACAACTGGCTTTTCTATAGTTACCACCTCTGCTATATCTTGATTTACAGGTTTATCCTCCTTACAGGAAATAATAAAAACTAAACTTAAAACTAGGCCCCAATATTTTTGCATTGTTATTCTATACTTTTTCTGGGTTAAAGATATGGTCTACCCATTGTTTTCCCCAATTATTTAACTCTTGTTTTGTATATAGTTCCGGAAAAAATACAACTTTCTGGAAATTTGGAGGCAAATATTCCTTCCAATTTGTTCCGCCAGTGGCATCGATCTGTGCATTGTCCTTAGTTAGGTAACGATATGCAGACCCCATGTGCATTAAAGGCCAATTCACGTTGGCATTAATATCTAAAGCTTTTAACGCTTCAACTAGGGTTTTATTATCCTTACTTTTCTGTGGTAATTGTTGGTATTTATGATAAATGGTACTGTTATTCACTTGATTGGCAATTCTTATCAATCTTGGTGTATAACGATATTCAAATTGCTTTAGAGTAAGTGTTTTCTCTCCTGTAACAACATCTGTAGCCCCTTTTTTCCAATAAATGTGTTCGTATAAATCTTCAATACTATTTTCGGATGAGAAGTTATCCCTTTCCGAGAAGACCACCAAATTCTCCAATGGAGTGGCATAAAGCTCTATCATTCTATATTGTGCAGATTGAAATCCACTGGCTGGAAGCAATGCCATTCTGTACTGCATAAACTGTTCCCGTTGCATGCCCTTGATCATTACACTAAACGAAGAAATCAAGACTTGGTAATAACTATTAATGCGATTTGCTTTTTCGATAAAAAAGTCTACATCTTGGGTTTTATCATCCACAATTTGCTTTTGTTCATGGAGGATAAGTTTAAAATACAATTCGGTAATTTGATGGTACATTATAAATATCTCCTCGTCCGGGAAATGTGTTCTAGGCACCTGTATACTTAACAAGGTATCTAAATGAATGTAATCCCAATAGGTAAGATATCGCTGATAAAGAAGACCATCCAAATAAGAGCTTAGGTCTTGCCCAGAATCCTTGTATTTTTCTTCTAGTTTGGAAATCTGGGAATCAATATGCTCTTTATTCATTTTAATCCATTATTATTTTAAATTGATGCTTGAGTCCGTTGTAGCCATCTAAATCCGCTTTTATAGACCCCACACTTAAATCGGCTTGTATTCTAACAGGTATTCTGTTACCGTCATTGGAAACCCAAAGCGACAAACTTTCCTGCTCCTTGAATACTCTTCCAGATTGTACATAAGGTCTAAACTTTAAACATTCGACCTTACCATATTTTGTCCTAAGAACCTCCACTCCCATATATTTAAGTTTAAACTTAAATACCCCGTCGTCGTCGTACAAGAGATTTAAATTAATCGACTCTCCTTCCACCAAATCTTCAACTTTGTAGTTGTTACGGAGAAAATAAAAGGCCGAAACCAAATCCTGAATACCTTCTTGAATGGTAAAATTAAACTTTTTATCGTTTTTTTTATCGTTTAGTACAGCAATATCCTTTTTGTGGTCAAAATTAACCTCAATATCCTTGGTGTATCCGCCTTCATCAATTTTTCTAATAAATTTATAGGGCCGGCCATCACTTTTATCAAAATAACTTTCATAAGTGTCGTCTACCTTAAAGAATATACTGGCAAAACCAGTGGTTTTACCATTTCCTACCACATGATAGACTGGAATTCCATCCAAATTATGGGATTTTACCTGAAGTGTAGCGTAACTGGCATTCAGGAATCCATAATGAATCCTAAACTTTAACCATTCCCCTATTTTAAAGGCCGATGTATTTTCTGAATCATCAGGCAAATGAACACCTCCATCATTTTCCAATTGCTGAACTTGGGAATTGATCGTAAATCCAAAAATTAAAACTAGTATAATGCAAATTTTTTTCATCTCTCTAAATTCATCTGTTAAGTATGGATCAAAAGTATCTTCTGACTAACAACAGTAGCAGGTTTATTAAGCCTTTTCGCCAAGATCAATAATTTGCAAAAGTCTAAACAACACCTCGTTACTACCGTAAAATTAATAAAAACGATTTTACCATTCTTTTATTTGATATTACTTAAACAAAATTTGTTCCAAAAAAAATCCACAAAAAAAAGCCCAGTCGCAAAACTGGGCTTTTCCTAAATAACCAACCAAACTTTAAATTATGAAAAACCAATACTTAAAGTTGTAAGGGAACCACCCCTTACAAGGACAAATTTAATACATGATTTGCTTTAAAAATAAGATTTAACTTACTTTAACGATTCTATTAACACTATTTAATAATTAGGTGCACAAAATTGGCAAAAAGTTAAGAAAAAGCCCTTTCTATAACGTTCCTCGAGACTCTTGTTCCCGCTCAATTGCTTCAAACAAAGCCTTAAAATTTCCCTTTCCAAAAGATTTTGCACCCTTCCTCTGAATAATTTCAATAAACATCGTAGGCCTATCCAAAATAGGCTTGGTAAAGATTTGTAGCAAATACCCCTCATCATCCCGATCTATTAGTATCCCCAACTCACTCAAGGGTGCTAAATCTTCATCTATAGTACCAACCCTATCCAAAACATCCTCATAATAACTGGAAGGCACGGTCAAGAACTCCACTCCCCTATTTTTAAGTGCAGTTACTGTTTCTATAATATTATCGGTTGCCATTGCCATGTGTTGTACCCCAGCCCCATTATAAAATTCTATATACTCCTCAATTTGGGATTTCTTTCTACCGTCTGCCGGTTCATTGATCGGGAATTTAATTCTGCCATTCCCATTACTCATAACCTTGCTCATTAAAGCCGTATACTCTGTTGATATGTCTTTATCGTCAAACGAGACCAACTGGGCAAATCCCATTACTTTGGCGTAAAATTGACACCATTTGTTCATTTCGTTCCAGCCTACATTGCCCACTATGTGGTCTATATATTTTAAACCCACATCAGCAGGTTTATAAAAAGGCTTCCAAGACCTATATCCTGGCATAAAGGTCCCCTCATAGTTCTTGCGCTCTACAAATACATGTACTGTTTCCCCATAGGTATGGATACCGGATAAGACCACCTCACCATCCACATCTCTTTTGGCCCTAGGTTCGAAATAACTTTCCGCCCCACGTTTCATTGTTTCCACATAACTCTCCCTAGCATCATCTACCCACAATGCTATCACTTTTACCCCATCACCGTGAGAATCTATATGTCTATTGATGTCGCCTCCAGGTTTTAAGGGAGAAGTTAATACCAATCTAATTTTATCCTGTTGTATTACATAGGAAACACGATCTTTTAGACCAGTTTCCAAACCGGCATAAGCCAAAGGCTGAAATCCCCAAGCCGCCATGTAATAATATGCGGCCTGTTTGGCATTACCAACATACAGTTCTACAAAATCGGTACCCAAAAGCGGAAGAAAATCCTCAGCTTCCAAATTTTTCTTTGTTAATTTTAAAGATGTTTTATCCTTTGTTGACATAGTAAAAGACTTTTGAATTGATGTGAAACATATATAGCTAAACACATAGCTAAAAAAAATGAAAGTTGCTGCTATCTAACAAGCCAAAGCTCAGATAACCAATACGTTGCTATAACTTACCACATTGCCCTAAGATGGGCAGTAATATCAATCCTAAATTGTAGCATAATCAAAATCTTATCTAACAAATATCGTAATAAATCTTTGCATTCACTGTTAAGACCCTCCCATTTTGATTTGACAAAATGCTTTCCTAAGCAAGTCTAAAACCAATAGCCAATACTAAAATAAAAATGGTTCTCCTTAATTTCAGGAGAATAGGAATAAAACACCTGAATGGGTCCTATAAAAGATTCAAGTCCATATCCAAGTGCATAACCAGAATACTCCGGTGCCTTAAACCAATCTGCCGTTCTAAATAGATCATCCCCTACATTGGCAAAATTTGCTGCCAACAACATATGATTCTTGGGAACAAACTCATAATCCAATCTAGAATAGGCCTTTACATAACTGTTCCCTACCAAACTTAAAAAATCATATCCGTAAAACGGGGTAAAATTGTTTATCAAATGATTCCCATAACCCCCCAGTACAAAATCGAGTGATGTAACTGGAGAAATGCCCCACTTAAAACCACCTTCGGTTTCCAGGTTTAAGGATAGATTTTTTCCCAAGGAAAATGCCCCTCCCATCCTGGCCTTGCCGATAGAAAATTCTTTGAAATTATCGTTAAAGTCGGTCGATAACACATAAAAATGAAAGTCACCGTCAAAAAATAACCCTTTGGTCGGAAAATAAACATCATCATAAGTATCAAAGGTAAGCTGCCCGTAGGTACTGTAATAGTTACTTTTTTCAAAATAAGTCCTATTATTCCCTGTAGTAGTGGGATTGGCGATGGTATCCAATTGCCCTAAGGTTTTAGTGCTATACTTCAATAATTTATGTTCCAGACCTATTGTAAAAGCGAATTCTTCCTCTATAACCGTTTGTAGATACACCTGATTGGTTAGATCAGTTGCACTCAAGTTTATTTTTCTAATATTGGAATTACTTTCGACATCAAAATTGGATTTTATCAAATCAAAATCTATTTCCTTGTTAAAATCATCGAACCGAGAATTAATCCCGAAGCTCCAATAGAATCCTTTATCTACATAATATTCCAAATTGTACCGAAGATTGTCCCCTATAATAAAATCGATAGAGGCTACATCATCATCCATTAAAAAATTCTTTCGGGTTAAATTTACAATTCCCGCACTTTTGTAAAGATCATCAAAATGAACCCCTAATCGAATTAACATTTTATCCGGATTCTCCTTAACATTTAACAACAAACCTACCCCATGACCATTATTGTGCAATTCGTACTTAATTGACCTAAAATTGCCGGTGGCAGACAAATTGTTTATTCCTTGTTGAAGTTTTTCAAAGGTCACCTTATCATCCACGTTAAACCTAAGTTTACCCTTGATGTATGCCCTGGAATAATTAAAATTGCCATTTATCATCAATTCATTAATCAACAAGGTATCCTTTATCTTAGCGGCCATAATCTTTTGTCTTTGAACATTGGGCACCTCAGCAACTTTTAATAATTCCCCAAAATGCAATCTAGCCGCTTCTTCCCCCTTATCTATTATTGCCTTTCCCATGTCAAAATCTATCACGGAATAACCCCTGATATCCGGAGTAATATAAATATCGGTTTCAGTAGATTTTTTTTGCATATCCCTCACCGTTCTATAATTATTGATCTGTAGCAATATCTCAGTAGCACTCAGCAGAGATTCCCTATCCGATAGTCCATGTTGTACATCTACTCCAATGACAATATCAGCGCCCATCTTTTTTAATTCCCTAATAGGATAATTATTTACTACTCCACCATCTATCAGTACTCTCCCGTTAATTTCTACTGGCCTAAATAAGGATGGAAATGTACCACTTGCCAATATTGCCTCGGGTAAATAACCTTTGTTCAACAACACCTCGTCCCCAGTTTCGACATCCGTCGCCACACATACAAATGGGATTTTAAGTTTACTAAAATCATTAACTCCCCTAACATGGTATAACAGTCTTACAAATTCGTTATAGATACTTTGCCCGCCGGAAATGGCTTGGGGAATGGAAATCTTAAACCTATTGAACGGAAGTGTTAATGCATATCTTTCAGAATCTTCTTTCTCGTAAAATGTTTTGGCGCTTCTAGGCACATTGTCCTGAATCAATGATTCAAAATCCGTGCTTTTAAAAATAGAGTCCAATTCCTTGGCGGAATATCCTGAGGCATACAGTGCCCCAATAATAGCACCCATACTGGTGCCCGCTATATAATCTATTTTAACCCCTGCCTCCTCAATAACCTTTAAAGCACCTATATGGGCCAATCCTTTTGCCCCGCCCCCGCTCAAGACCAAACCCACCTTCACATCCTTATTTTCTACCTGTTCCTGGGCAAGGATAAGTTGCGGAAATATTAGCAGACAAAATATATAAAATAACTTTAGCATGTAGTATAGATAGCGCTTTAATGAAAGCTTTCGTAAATTTTTTTTGCTTTGGACATTCCAATGGTTTCAGCCAAATTATCCAAACTGGCTTCCTTTATCCTTTTAAACGATTTATAGCTTTTTAGCAACTCTTCCACCGTTTTTTCCCCAATGCCCTCAATACTTTCCAATTCCGAATTTATGGCAGCCTTGCTACGTTTATTTCTATGAAACGTAATCCCAAATCTATGTGCTTCATTGCGCAATTGTTGAATTATCTTCAACGATTCGGACCTTTTATCCAAATATAAGGGAATAGGATCTTCTGGGAAGTAAATTTCCTCCAATCTTTTCGCAATCCCTATGATGGCTATTTTTCCTCTTAATCCCAAGATATCCAAACTTTTCAGCGAGGATGACAGCTGGCCCTTTCCTCCATCTATAACAATAAGTTGGGGCAACGTCTGCTTTTCGTCCAAAAGGCGCTTATAACGCCTAAAAACAACTTCTTCCATAGAGGCAAAGTCATCTGGACCTTCAACTGTTTTGATATTGTAGTGTCTATATTCCTTCTTAGAAGGCTTTCCCTCCCTAAAGACAACACAGGCCGCCACCGGATTGCTTCCCTGGATGTTGGAATTATCAAAACACTCAATATGCCTTGGTTCCGTAGAAAGTCGCAAATCCTTTTTCATTTGTCCCATTATCCTATTGGTATGTCTGTCCGGATCTATAATCTTAATTTGCTTAAACCTGTCCTGTCGAAAAAATTTAGCATTACGCTCCGAGAGTTCCAATATCTTTTTTTTATCTCCCAATTTAGGAACAACCACTTTTAGATGCGCTTCCAGGGTAACGGCAAACGGGACGTAAATCTCATTTGAAAGGGAATTGAATCTTTGTCTAATTTCAATAATAGCCAATTGGAGCAAATCCCTATCCGCTTCATCCAATTTCTTCTTGATTTCCATGGTATGGGAACGAATTATAGAACCATGGGAAAGTTGCAAGAAATTAACGTAGGCAAAGACCTCGTCAGAGATAATAGTAAACACATCTACATTGTTAATCTTAGGATTTACAATAGTGGTCTTTACCTGATAATTTTCCAAAACATCTATCTTATCCTTTATAAGCTGTGCTTCCTCAAACTTCATTTCCTGTGCCAAAGCAGCCATCTGCATTTTGAAATAGTGGAGGGAAGATTTAAAATTTCCCTTTATAATTTCCCTTATCTCTTGTATCTGCCGATTGTAATCCACCTCCAACTGATAACCTTCACAAGGGCCCTTACAGTTTCCCAAATGGAACTCCAAACAAACTTTATATTTACCTGCAGTCACTTTTTCCGAAGAAAGATCGTAGGTGCATGTGCGCAAAGGGTATACACTTTTTATAAGATCCAATAAGATATGAACAGTTTTCATGCTGGTATACGGTCCAAAATATTCCGACCCATCCTTGATAAATTTTCTGGTAGGAAAAATTCTAGGAAACTTTTCCTTTTTAATACAAATCCAAGGAAATGTTTTATCATCCTTTAGTAAAACATTATACTTAGGGCGGTATTTCTTAATAAGATTATTTTCCAACAGGAGTGCATCGGACTCGGTAGGCACAACGATATGTCTAATAGACCATATTTTCTTTACAAGAACACGGGTTTTACCTTGCTCATGATTTTTATTGAAATACGAGCCAACTCTTTTCTTAAGGTTTTTTGCCTTGCCTATATATAGAATCTTATCTTCTAAATCATAAAATTGATATACCCCGGGATTGGATGGAAGCGAACTTAATTGAACTTCTAAAGGTATATGCGACATGTATTTTTAAAGAGATTTTCTATTTTACTTTACTTAGGAAAATTACTGTGTTTTTCTCAAAGGACACAGTAATTATATATTTTTAACTTCGTCTTCAGTTTTGTAAAGAATAAATAAGACAATCATTTAGTATATATCCTTATTCAAGTTTTCCAAAATAGTGGTCTCCATTTTCTATAACTAATCCAATAAAACTCGATAAGTCAAAAAAATTATCGATTAAGTGCACTTTAACCCAAAAAAAGCGTTATCGTACACTATTACATAACTTATTGTAATACAGCATTTTACCTTTATTAAGGTAGAAATTGTGATCACCAAATCTACACAAATCCAAAATAATTGTTAAAAAACGTGTATTTCATCGATAAAATGATACCCTTGGTGGATGATTTATTATTTTTTTACCTATATTTAGAAAATCAAAAAATATTTAACAGATGGACAACTATATAATAACTTTGGGAACATATTTAATTCTTATGCTTTTTTTCAAAATTTATTATGCAGTGGCTTCCAAGGAATAGTTTTCCTGTTGTATCCCTGCCCTCGAAAGCCTAGAGTTTAACCAACCCATATGTTGAAAAAAGATTTGCGTTTAATCTACTCCGAACGCCGTAAAAATCTTACTTCCGAAAAAATATCAGATTTAAGTTTATCCCTAGCCAACCTGCTACTTAAATTACCTATTTGGAATTATTCCTACTATCATTTATTCCTGTCCATTACTGAAAAAAAAGAAGTCGACACCAACTTTATTATGTCCATTTTACAAGGCAAGGACAAAAATATTCTTCTTCCTAAAATGCTGGACAACCAAAATCTCATCAATTTTTTACTAACCGACAATACAGCCCTTAAAAAAAATGCTTGGAACATCCCTGAACCAATAGATGGAATTGAAGTATCCAATGATAAGATAGATGTAGTATTTATTCCTTTAATGGCTTTTGACCTAGAGGGCAACAGAGTTGGCTACGGTAAGGGTTTTTATGATGTGCTACTACAAAAGTGCAGACCAGATGTTATTAAGGTCGGATTATCCCTTTTTGAGGCAGAGGAAAAAATATTGGATATATATCCGCACGATATACCTTTAAACTATTGTGTTACTCCTGAACGGATATATTCGTTTTAACTTCATCAGCAGTTTCCCCAAAAGCTCTTTTATTAAAAACAATTAAAATTCCTACTCCAGTGCTTATTGCCGTATCCGCAATATTAAAGACAGGTTCGAAAAACCGAAAATTATTTCCACCTACTATGGGCATCCACTCTGGCCACGTGGAGTCGATCATTGGAAAATAAAGCATATCCACCACCTTTCCGTGAAATAAACTACCATATGGTTCCGAAGAAAAAGCTGTTGCTACTTGAGAATAGCTATCATTAAAGATCATTCCGTAAAAAACAGAATCCAATATATTGCCCAATGCCCCTGCGAATATAAGTGACACAGCCAGGATTAGTGTTTTAGAAGAATTCTTTTTTATGGTATCATATAACCAATACCCTATCCCAAAAATGGCGAACAGTCGAAATATGGTCAGCACCAGCTTACCCACTACATCCGATATAGGTAGTAAATCGCTTAGTTTAGTTCCCCAAGCAGCACCTTCGTTTTCTATAAACAAAATCTTGAACCAATTAAAAACATCTACCGATTCACCTAAAACAAAGTGTGTTTTGATATAAACTTTGCTTATCTGATCAATGGCCAGAATTGCTACTATGATAATTAGGGATTTTTTTATACTCATTACTTAAAAAATAGGTTCGGCAAAAATAAACATATTATTCGGTTTTCCTTATGTTGATATTTCCGCTTACAGAATTAAGGGTAAAATGATTATCGCCAGAAGGCATTACCTCTCTTTCAATTTGGCCATATTTAGAAATTGCCCTAATATCGGCATTTTTAGTAATAAGATCAATATTTCCACTCTGTGTACTAATAGAAACATTTTCACCCACTCCCTCAAAAGTACATCTCCCGTCAGACAGGCTAATTTTTAGATCGGTATATTCTCCGGTTACGTTAACATTACTACTGGTTCCGTACAACAGTACATTCAGATATGCTGGGATTGAAATTTTTAGGGAGATAGAGATTACCTTGTGTGCACTTAATTTGTCATTTGGGAAAACAAAATTAGGTTGGAATCCCGCACTGACCATTACCGTAGTCCCCACTTGTTTTACATTTACCAATAAATTTTGCAAATATTCGCCATCAATAAACCCTTCCACTGTAATCTTGGGAATATCTACTGTTTCCAAGGCAATGGAATAACAATTTTTTGTATCGATCTGTACAAATGGACTCTTGGATACTTCTATGGTTTTAACAACCATTTTTTGGGCCGGTAAAATAAAAGTAACCATTAGAACGCTAAGCACCAAAACCTGTCTCATAATAAAAAAACGCCTAAAAAGGCGTTTTTAAAGATTTAAGATTGCATGTTTTTTGCTTCTATACTCAGCGTTGCGTGTGGTACAAGCTTTAGTCGCTCCTTACTGATCAACTTTCCTGTAACGCGACAAATGCCATAGGTTTTATTCTCTATACGCAACAAAGCATTTTTCAAATCTCTGATAAATTTCTCCTGACGAATGGCCAATTGGGTATTTGCTTCCTTGCTCATTGTTTCAGAGCCTTCCTCAAAAGCCTTGAATGTTGGTGATGTATCATCCGTACCGTTATTACCATCATTCATATAAGAACTCTTTAAAAGTTCCAAGTGACTTTTGGCTTTAGAAATTTTCTCTTCGATAAGGACTTTAAACTCGTTTAAATCCTTATCCGCGTACCTTACTTTTAATTCTTCGGCCATAATCTTAGTGTTTTACTATAAACAATCTAGTATTAACTTCGTCGAAAGCTATCTCTATTCCCATATCCAAGCTCTCTTCAAAATCAAGTTCTGCTGCCAGGGTTTCGGTTTTAATATATGCCATATTACTTTCTACCGCTTCCTGGACAAATCCATTTTTCAATAATTTAATATCTATTTTATCCGTCACTTCAAAACCCGATTCCTTTCTTAGGTTTTGAATTCTATTGACTAGTTCCCTAGCAATACCTTCCTTTCTTAAGTCCTCATTGATAGAAATATCCAAGGCCACAGTAAGTGGTCCTGAGCTTGCTACCAACCAACCCTCTATATCTTGAGAAGAGATTTCTACATCCTGTAACTGTAAAGTAATACTTTTATTATCAAAATGCAGAAAAATTTCGCCTTCCTGTTCAATTTTTTGGATATCATCCTGATTAAGGTGTGCTACAGCACTGGCAATCAACTTCATATCCTTCCCAAACTTAGGCCCTAAGGTTTTAAAGTTTGGCTTAATCTGTTTTACCAAGATTCCCGAAGCGTCATCCAACAATTGGATCTCTTTTACATTCACTTCAGACTTTATCAAATCGGCAACAGCCTCAATTTCCAACCTTTGTTTATCATCCAATATTGGAATCATAATCTTCTGCAACGGCTGACGTACCTTGATCTTCTCTTTCTGACGAATGGACAGAACCAAGGATGATATGGTCTGTGCCTTTGCCATTTTACTTTCCAATTCCTTATTCACCAATGAGGCATCATATTTTGGAAAATCGGCTAAATGAACACTTTCAAATGGCTCCTTCTGTGTTGTAATGGTTAAATCTTTGTATAACCTATCCATATAAAATGGAGCTACAGGCGCAGAAAGCTTGGCTATCGTGATCAAACAGGTATGCAATGTTTGGTAAGCCGATATTTTATCGCTTTGATAATCTCCCTTCCAAAAACGCCTTCTACTTAAACGCACATACCAATTGCTAAGGTTCTCCTGAACATAGTCCGATATAGCTCTTGTTGCCCTAGTTGGTTCGTAATCTTCATAGGCTTCATCCACGGTTTTGATTAGGGAATGAAGTTCTGATAAAATCCATTGATCAATTTCTGGTCTTTCCTTCAGAGGTATTTCCGCTTCGCTATAATTAAAGCCATCTATGTTAGTATAAAGTGCAAAAAAGGAGTAGGTGTTGTACAAAGTACCAAAAAACTTACGTTTAACTTCGGCAATGCCCTCCACATCAAACTTTAGATTGTCCCATGGATTAGCGTTCGATATCATATACCATCGAGTGGCATCCGCCCCAAATTTATCCATGGTTTCAAAAGGATCTGCCGCATTTCCTAGACGCTTGGACATCTTCTTACCTTCCTTATCCAGTACTAGACCATTTGAAACCACATTTTTATAGGCCACAGAATCGAATACCATAGTGGCTATGGCATGCAATGTATAAAACCAACCTCGGGTTTGATCCACTCCTTCTGCTATAAAATCGGCAGGAAAGGTCTTTCCTTCATCTATTAAATCCTTATTCTCAAAAGGGTAGTGCCATTGGGCATAGGGCATAGATCCACTATCGAACCAAACATCGATAAGGTCGCTTTCGCGCTTCATAGCTTTTCCCGAAGGAGACACTAGGATTATTTGATCCACAATATTCTTGTGAAGGTCTATTTTGTCATAATTGATCTCACTCATGTCACCAACAACAAAATCGGCGAAGATATCTTCCCCTAATACACCTGCTGTTACCGCCTTTTTCATTTCTGCCTTAAGCTCTGCAACAGAACCTATCATCAGCTCTTCTTTACCATCTTCTGTACGCCAAATCGGCAACGGAATTCCCCAATAACGTGAACGGGAAAGATTCCAATCATTGGCATTTGCCAACCAATTCCCAAATCTTCCTTCACCTGTAGCTTTAGGTTTCCAATTAATGGATTGATTTAGTTGGAACATCCTATCTTTTACATCCGTGACCTTTATAAACCATGAATCCAAAGGATAATATAGGATTGGCTTATCTGTACGCCAGCAGTTGGGATAACTGTGAACATATTTTTCCACCTTAAAAGCCCTGTTTTCTTCTTTTAATTGAATAGCCAACTCTACGTCTACGGATCGCTCTGGAGCCTCACCATCGTCGTAGTATTCGTTCTTTACATACTTACCGGCATACTCTCCCATTTCGGGCCTAAATCTCCCTTGAAGATCCACCAAAGGAACTGGATTATTGTTTTCATCCAAAACCAACATAGGCGGTATTTCCGGTTCTGCCAGTTTTGCTACCAAGGAATCATCTGCCCCAAAAGTAGGTGCCGTGTGAACAATACCTGTACCATCTTCCGTGGTCACAAAATCACCTGCAATGACCCTAAAGGCATTTTCTGGATTTTGATAAGGCAGTACATAATCCAATAGTTGCTCATATTTAACCCCTATTAGGTCCTGCCCTTTTGAGCTACCAATAATTTGATAAGGTATTTTTTTGTCCGCAGAGGTATAATTTTCAAAATCGGCGTCACTTTCAACCTCAAAAAACTTTCCGCTAAATTGTTTCCCTACCAAGGATTTGGCCAGAACAACGTGCATAGGTTCAAAAGTATATTGATTGAAGGTTCTCACAAGAACATACTCGATCTTGAGACCTACGGTGAGCGCCGTATTCGACGGCAACGTCCATGGCGTTGTAGTCCATGCCAAAAAGAATATATCCCCCTGTACCTCCTTAAAGTTATCTGGAAGTGTTTCTCTAATAGCCTTAAACTGTGCCACTACAGTAGTATCCGTTACATCTTGATAGGTCCCTGGCTGATTTAGCTCGTGCGAGCTTAATCCCGTACCTGCCTTAGGCGAATATGGTTGGATGGTATACCCCTTGTAAATTAGCCCCTTGTCATATATCTGTTTTAGTAACCACCAAACAGTTTCCATATACTTGGATTTGTAGGTGATATAAGGGTCTTCCATGTCTACCCAATATCCTACTCTTTCGGTCATGGAATTCCAAACATCGGTATACCTCATTACTGCCTTTTTACAGGCCGCGTTGTATTCTTCAACCGATATTTTGGCGCCAATATCCTCTTTAGTGATGCCCAATTCCTTCTCAACTCCCAACTCTATAGGAAGTCCATGAGTATCCCAGCCTGCCTTGCGCTTCACTTGAAACCCTTTCATGGTCTTATAGCGAGGGAAAATATCCTTTATGGTCCGAGCCATTACGTGGTGAATACCAGGCAATCCATTTGCCGAAGGTGGTCCCTCGTAGAAAACAAAACTATCTTTGCCTTCCCTACTGCTTACACTTTTCTCAAAAACATTGTTCTCTTTCCAATAGTGTAATACCTCCTCAGCTACTTTCGGTAAATCTAAACCCTTGTATTCTGCAAACTTCATAATAACAGCTTCTAATGCTTCATTTTAAGTTTGCAAAACTAATGATTTTAAGTGTAAAATGATTCCGTTAAAAGCAAAAAGCCCCTTCGAAAAGGAGCTTTTTTTTGTTTTTATAAGTAGATCAAATTATTTTGTCCCGGTTACGGTAACATTTGCGCTTATCTGGATGGCCGAACTAACCGTGATGGCCCCCAAATTAATCCCCGTAGTCGACTCCACATTTAACAAGGCATTGAAAGAGAACCCACTAGCCTCATCTTCCTTATAGGATGCAAAAATTAATTCGTATTCCCCTTCCTCCAAGAAATCCAGACTATAGGATCCACTTAAGTTTTTTACCTCCGCACTAGTTACGGCATTGGCAAAGGTAACTTCACTTTCCCCTTTTCCCTGTGTTTCAACATCCGCATTGAAAGTCCCTTTTTCATAGGCATAGACAATAATCTTGTCCGATGTATTGTTGGCATCATTAGCACTCCCTGAAATTTTTCCGGTCAATTCTGCATTTACCGTTCTTATTCCTGCAGTGAGCTCTGCCATGGTAACAAAATTGAAATCGCTGGACAATCCGTCCTTCTCTTCCTTAATCGTTTTTCTAAGATCAAAATCCACTACAATAACATTAGTGGCATTTGCAAGTACCTCAAAGGTATCATTTATGGTAATTTTGTTGGATGAGGCAACCAAGGCATCTTTTTCACCATTTGCCTTTTCTACGTAGCAACCTGGAGCATCACCGTTCACATCCTTATCAAAATCCAACTCAAAAACGATACTGGAATATGATTTGGCCTGTAAATCCATGTTCCCCAAAGCCTCAGTTTTACCATTTACCAAAGCGGCAAGGTTTACTGTTGTTGCATTGAATCCCTCTAGAGACTTTCCGTCTACGGAAACATTGGTAATGGTAACAAAAACAGCCTCTACCTCGGCGTTATCTATTGGTGCATCGGTAACTTCAAAGGATGTATTATATGATTCCCCATCCATGGCAGCGTCGTCATTTTTGCTACATGACATCATTCCTACTAAAGCCACTAAAGCTAATCCTGAAATCTTTAAATAATTCTTCATAATTATATATTTTTAAACATTTGCCTATATAACAATCAAGACCAGTCTTCCCCTACCTCCAAAATTTGAAAAAAAAAAGATTGTTTACTAGATTATTGATACCCAGAAGTCTATGTCGATATTTTTTTTGCATATTTTTTTATGTTTTAAGCAAAGGGAATTCCAATATCCCTTTCTTTTACTCCAGAAATTAAACTCTTGCCTCTGTTGAACAAATGGCCCACAAATAGTCCGAAACATCAATATTTACGTACATACTGGTGTAAAAGTTATTTAAATACTAAAACTAAAAACATGAAAAAAGTAATTTTAGGTTCTATTTTAATGTTTGCCCTGAGCATTTCATTTACTTCCTGTAGAGATGCCAAGGACAAGGCCAAAGACGCTATGGAAGAAACTAATGAAGCGCTAAAAGAAGTTGGCGAGGATATGAAAAAAGTGGGTGAGGATGTTAAAGGAGCTGCGAACGAAGCAATGGATGGTGCCAAAGAAATAGGAGGCGATATGAAAGAAGCTGGCGCCGAAGCACTAGATAAAGCTGGTGAAACAGCCAAGGAAGTAGGCGAAGATGTAAAAGATGCTGCTAATACGGCAGCCGATAAAACCAAGGCCGCAGCCAAGCAGGTAAAAGAGGAAATCGAGGAGTAAATAACTGCATTTTCCTCTAAATAAAATAAAAGCCCGGTATTAACATATCGGGCCTTTACTTTTAAAAGGTATATCCTACCCCCAGTATTAAATTGATCCCCGGTGCAACGATTCCAGAGGAATAGGAACGATACCTTTGATCGGTAATGTTCTCTAAGTTCACGGTACCTTTTAATGCGTGGGAAAATTGATATTGCGAACGAACATTTAAAGTATACCAAGAAGGGGAGTAGGGATTTCCATTGGCATTAACAGCATATATATAGTCCTTGGTTATTTCGGACATTGACAAATCATCATAGCTGATTTCCCCATTAAAATTGACAAATAGATCGGTTTTCAATTTTTGATTTTTCCATATCATGTGAAAATCCCCAAATGTGGGCGCCACATGTCTGCCTGGCGAATCCGTTCCATCCTCCTCTTCCTCGATGCCCTTAGTAAGGGTTAGGTTGGAATTCAGCGATAAGTTTTCCGTTAAAAAAGCATCCAATCCAAACTCGAACCCGTAAACATAGGCTTTTGCTGCGTTCTGTATCGCCTGGACATTACTTAGCTCCCCATTATATACTATCTCATTATTTCCATTAAATTGAAAATCTCTTCGGACCAACGCATCTACCAAATACGTATAAAAGGAAGCGCCTTTTAGCATTAATTTATCATTGAAATTTTTCTGAATCCCTACTTCTAAATTGTAAGCATATTCCGGTTCCAATTCTGGATTTGGGACTACCACAGATCCTGGTTCGGAATCAAATATCTTACCAACATCATCAATGTTTGGGGCCCTAAAGCCCGTAGAACCATTGAAAGTAAATTGCAAATCAGCTTTTGGGAACCAACTAAAGCCTATACTTCCGGTTAAGGCACCAGTGCTAAGATCGGCATCATTAAAGGGGAAAGAATAATAAGTCTGGTCAAAAACAGCATCAATCCAAACATGACTGTAGCGCAGTCCGGACAAGAAAGTGAAATTGGGCTTGGCGCGTAGCTCACCGCTTATATAACCCGCCAAGGTCTGCCAAGTGGAATTATCCGGATACCTGGATGCAGAAGGTAACAAGTCTAGGGTCTCTACGTTCAACTCATTTCCGCTGGAGCCAATTTTATTAAATACATACTCCCCTCCATAGTATAGTCTAAGGTTTCCAATACGTTTGTTTTCAAAATCGATGTTCGTGGAAATAGCATCTACATTCTCCTTGGTCATGTACCTTATGGCATCTTGAAAACTCCTATCATTCCTGCTTTCTTCAAAATTTTGATAGGCTGTAGTTATTTTCAATCCATCATAAAATTTTCCTTTACCGTTTTTATAAAATTGAAGGTTTCCCATAAACCATTTCTGCGGACCATAAAACCATTCCGCAGAGCGCAGACCAAGCCCATCCTTGGATGGCCTTATAAGTCTGTCATATCTAGAGTAATCCGAGGTTTCCGAGTAATAGGCACTTAAATTAATGTTCCAATTATTATTGGGTTTGAAAACCACTTTTTGCATTAAATTAATTTGATTATAACCTGTGGGCAACTGCGATTCGGGCTTAGGATTTTCCAAGAGCTCATCCTCTCCATTTTGGGTTGCCACATAATTAGTCCTTAAATAGGAATTTGGACCATGGGACCCCATTTTAAGATCGTCAAAATCATTATAAGTCATACTGCTCAAAAATGCCCATTTCCTTTTTCCCAAGTTGAAATCAACGTGAAAAGTATTCTCATTATTGGCAGAGGAATATCTATAATTCCCTTTCCCGAAAAAATTTAAACTATCCGCCTTGGAAAATTGTGGATTATTGGTATAAAAATTCATGACCCCCCCTATGGCATCGGAACCGTAGATTACAGACCCAGGACCAAAAATTACTTCCGTACTTTTAATTGTAAATGGGTCAATGGAAATTACATTTTGCACGTTCCCCCCCCTAAATATGGCATTGTTCATGCGAACACCATCTATGGAAAGTAGTAATCTATTTGTTGCAAAGCCTCTTATCATTGGGCTACCTCCTCCAAGTTGACTTTTCTGGACAAATACTTTTCCACTATTCTGTAGTAGATCTGCCGAAGTTTGGGGCGCCGTAAAATCAATTGTTTTGGCATTTATTATTGCTATTTTCTGGGGGATATCCTTTTTCTGTTGCTCCCATTTGGAGATAGACATCACTACTTCATCCAGCTGTTCAGCATTCAATGCCAAATAAAGCTTTCCCTTTCTTAGCACATGGCCCTTTGTACTCCTAAAATTTTGGTAGCCAATATGTGTGAAGGTGATACGTTCACCATGATCAAATTTGGAAAGGTCACATTTACCATCAAAGTCGGAAAGGGATGTTCTGGATTTATCCCAATTATAAACAATTACATTGGGAATTGGCCGATGGTCCTCCTCATCCAAAATAACAATTTCCTGTCCCGTTACCCCTAGATAAAAAAAGAGAACAATTATGAAGACTATTTTTTGCATATTAGCTAAAAACTTCATTTAAAACGGCCAATGACTTCGGTTTTCTAAATCCTTGCAAATGTAATTCAAAATATAGGACAAGGGTTTTTAGGAGTTCCTGACGGTTCTTTTTGTTAAGTTTAATAGTATGTACTGCATCAAAATTTATGCCCAAAAGGTCCTTGAAGTATTTTAAATTTTCTCCGCTTAGGGTTGGATTTAAGGATGGCGATTTTATAAACTCCCCCTCCAGAAGGTCAAAGTATAAAAAATCCATATTGTTGGTATCTGGATAAAACCCAAAATATTTAGTCAAAGACAGTGAAAAGTACAGGTGGAAATTAGCAAATTCATCGTGAGAATCCAACCACTGCAGCGAGGCCTCAATAAAGTTAAACAGCCCTTCATTACGCTCTTCCTCATGGATACTATTACCCAACATTTCTGCCAAAAAAAACGTAATGGCATTTTTGGCAATATCGGTGTGAAGCGTCTGGTAGTGATAACTTACCCTAGCTTCAATAATACTTTCCAAGGTTCCCTTGTTTTTATGGGAGGCCACCAAATCCAGTTGCAGCAATGGTTGGAAATAGGCCGTTTTTAACTTACCCTTTTTTGAAGCAAGAACACCCCTCAACAGATAAGATTTTATTCCATCCGATAAGGTAAGTATCTTGACTATTAAACTGGTGTCCCCATATTTAATAGACGTTAAAACAATGGCTTTAGTGGTAACCTGCATTATAAATCAAATCTTGGAACAAAGATAGCACAAAGAGACCCGTAAGGTTTTATAAAACCTTACGGGTCTCTGAAATTGCTTAAAATTCCATTCTATAATCCGGTAATGAGACTAGGATACAATACTAGGTTGTATAAACTTAAATAACTCCCTGTGCCAACATAGCATCAGCAACTTTTACGAAACCGGCAATATTTGCTCCTTTTACATAGTTGCAATATCCATCCACATCCCTTCCGTATTCTATACAGGAATCATGAATATCCTTCATTATTTTTTGCAATCGTTCATCTACCTCTTCCCTGGTCCAACTAATACGCAAGGAATTCTGTGACATTTCCAAGCCTGAAGTTGCTACTCCACCAGCATTGGATGCTTTTCCAGGAGCAAATAATATTTTAGCCTCGTGAAAAGCATGAATTGCTTCCGGGGTCGAAGGCATATTAGCTCCTTCGGCTACACAAATACATCCATTTTTTAGCAATATTTTAGCATCTTTGCCGTCCAATTCATTTTGTGTAGCGCATGGCAGTGCCATTTCACATGGAACACCCCAAGGGGTCTTACCTGCATGGAATTCTGCAGATTTATATTTTTTAATATAATCGGATATTCTACCCCGTTTATTGTTTTTAATATCCATTACGAAGGCCAGTTTTTCCTCGCTTAAACCTTCCTTATCGTAAATGTAGCCACTGGAATCCGAAAGAGTAACTACTTTGCCTCCCAAGTGAATTACTTTTTCGGCTGCATACTGTGCTACGTTTCCAGAACCTGAAATAACTACGGTTTTACCCCTAACATCTTCCTTTTGGGATTGCAACATACTCTGGGCAAAATAAACAGTGCCATAACCCGTAGCTTCCGGGCGTATTTTAGAACCGCCCCAAGAAAGACCTTTACCGGTTAAAACCCCAGTAAACTCATTTCTGATTTTTTTATACATCCCAAACAGGAACCCTATTTCCCTGGCGCCAACACCAATATCCCCTGCAGGTACATCGGTATTAGGTCCAATGTGCCTAGAAAGTTCCGTCATAAAGGCATGGCAAAAACGCATGACCTCATCATTTGATTTTCCTTTCGGATCAAAATCGGACCCTCCTTTTCCACCACCCATTGGCAATGTTGTTAAGCTATTTTTAAAAACCTGTTCAAAGGCCAGGAATTTTAAAACACTTGCATTTACAGTAGGATGAAACCTAAGTCCTCCCTTATAAGGACCTATAGCCGAATTCATTTGAATTCTATAACCTCTATTTACATGTATTTCGCCGTCATCATCTACCCATGAAACCCTAAAGGAAATTAACCTTTCCGGTTCCACCATCCTTAATAAAATATTCTTTCCATTGTAAATCTCATTATTACTAATGTAAGGAATAACTGTTTCTGCCACTTCTTGTACAGCTTGTATGAATTCCGGCTCGTGGCTATTACGACCTTTTACCTCCTCCATAAAAGCATTTATCTTGTCTTCCATAAAATACGAGTAATTGCTAATTGTTGATAAATATTGAGTTTGAAGGCAAAATTATATTATTTCTATAATTTAAACCCTATATTTTTCAAAATTTGATAAAATCTTTATTTAATCGCATGCCTTAGGTCATCAATTAAATCATCCTTATCCTCAATACCTACACTGAGTCGAATTAAGGCATCTACCACACCGCTTTTTTCCCTTTCCTCTTTAGGTATACTGGCATGGGTCATGCTGGCAGGATGACCAACCAAACTTTCTACCCCGCCCAAGGATTCGGCAAGGGTAAAGATTTGAAGATTTTCAACAATCTTTATGGCATCTTCGTAATGGCCGCCCTTTGGCACAAAAGAAATCATTCCCCCAAAATCACTCATTTGTCTTTTTGCCACTTCATGATTTGGGTGACTTGGAAATCCTGGCCAATATACTTTTTCAATTTTAGGATGATTTGCCAAGAATTCAGCAACTGCTTTACCATTTTCACAATGTCTCTGCATCCTTACATGCAAGGTCTTTATTCCTCTCAGTACCAAAAAGCTATCCATTGGTCCACAAACAGCACCACTTGCATTTTGTATAAAATACAGTTCATCCGCCAGGGCCTTATCCCTTAACACCAAAGCTCCTAGGACAACATCGCTATGTCCCCCAAGGTATTTCGTGGCGGAATGCATTACAATGTCGGCTCCCAAATCCAAAGGAAGTTGTAAGTATGGAGTTGCAAAGGTATTGTCTACGGCAAGTAGGATTTTATGTTTTTTTGCCAGTAGGGAAACCCTTTTTATATCGATAATATTCATCATTGGGTTAGTAGGTGTCTCTACCCAAATCAGTTTGGTCTTTAAATTAATTTGTTGGCTTATTTCATTGGTATCCTGCATTCCAACAAAGTGGAAAACGATGCCGTATTTTTCAAATATCTTTTTGAAAATTCGGTAACTGCCCCCATAAATGTTACTTGTGGAAATAACCTCGTCTCCTGGATTCAAAAGTTTAATTACCGCATCTATTGCCGCCAATCCACTGCCAAAGGCCAAACCATATGTCCCGTTTTCAATACTGGCCAAGGAATTCTCCAATGCAGTCCTAGTTGGATTTGCGCTTCTTGAATACTCGTATCCCTTATGACCTCCAGGTGTACTCTGTGCATAGGTCGAAGTCTGATATATGGGGGGCATAACCGCACCATATGCTTTGTCCGGAAACTGCCCTCCATGAATAGTTTTGCTATTGAACTTTAATTGTTTTTTACCCATGATAAATATATCGCTATACAAATGTACCTTTATCTTTCTGAGATTACAATGATCTTGTAGCTTTACACCTTTCTAACACCATTGCTTTTATGAAGATTAAATTAGCCTATTTATTTATCGTATTATTTTTATGGAATTGTAAAAATGAAGATCGAATCCCTTTTGAACCCACCGCGTATACGGCAGAGAATTGCGACAATTGTCCGAAGGTAACTATCCATATTCCAAAAGCCTTGGATGGTAGCGCCATAAGTGCCACCATAAACAACTCCCTGAAAGAAGAGGTGATTTCAATGCTTATTTATGATGATGAAATTGAGGCTACCAATATTGAAGAAGCGATTCAGTCTTTTAAGAACGGGTATTTGGAATTAAAAAAATTATATCCAGATGAACCAGTTGGATGGGAAGCGGATATTGAAGGCAAAGTGACCTATGAAGATAAAAATATTTTGACGATTCAAGTCGATTCTTATTCCTTTACCGGTGGGGCCCATGGTTTTACCTCAACGCGATTTTTAAATTTTGATAAGATTAATGGGCTAGAATTTGAAACTATGGAACTTTTTAAGGACCCCTTGGATTTTCAAAATTTTGCTGAGGGAAAATTTAGGGTACAAGAAAATATTCCTGTGTCTGGATCGGTTAATGCCACTGGCTTTATGTTTGAGAACGATGAATTTTATCTTCCCCTAAATATTGGTTTTACCAAGGAAGGCTTACAATTGTTATATGAGCAATACGAGGTAGCCTCCTATGCGGACGGACCAATAACATTAACCTTGTCTTTGGAGGAAATAAAACCCTATCTAAAAATTAAAATTCCGTCCTAATTTTTAACCACAACCTTTAAAAGGGCTAAAATAGATCCAAGGTGTATACCCTCATGAAAGATATTGAACATAATGGCATCTTCCACCGTGCTTAATGTAACGTTTGCACTGGTTGTGTATGCATTATACCCTTTAAATATTCCTTTCCCATAGTCTTCTTGCATCCATGTTACGGCAGGCAATAATAAGTCTTCCACTAGTTGCAATTCTTCATCCGTTGCTGTGCCATCGGGCACGGTGCCCTTTTTAAATTTTTCTACCAGAGCATCATCCAACCTCATAGGTTGTCCGCTAAGCTTGTAGATCAAAAGTTGTTGGGTAACCACAACATGGGCAATATTCCACCATATGTTGTTACGGAATCCCTTAGGAATTTGCAGCAATAACTCCTTTGGTGTTTCTTTTAAAAATTTATAAAGTATTTTCCTGTTCTGTAGGGTAATGTTGAATGCGTTTTCCAAGGTTGAAAGTTTTCTGTTATTAATTTTTACAATTGCCGCTAAAAATAGTACAATTCAACGTAATTGGGTTTCTTTGTATACTAAATAATATACAGAGAAAGAGATTTACAAAAATGAAAAAGATATTTCACCTGAGCACTTGTGATACCTGCCAAAGGATATTGAAGGAATTGGAGGCCCCCAGCAGTTTTACACTTCAAGACATAAAAACCGAAGCCATTACCCCTAAACAACTGGAATATATGGCAAGTTTATCCGGGAGCTATGAGAGCTTGTTTAGTAAGCGTGCCCGACTCTATAAAGAACGAAATCTGAAGGAACAAAATCTTACTGAGGACGACTTCAAAGCTCTAATTCTTGAACACTATACCTTTTTAAAACGCCCCGTTATACTCATGGACGACCTTATTTTTGTTGGAAATAGTAAAGCTGTTGTGGCAGAGGCCAAAGCAAAATTAAATTCGTGAGTAGACGAACCCTTGCCATCTTGGCCGCCTTGGGGGCTACCACCATCTATGGTATAAACCACACCATAGCCAAAGGTGTAATGCCTATATATGTTAAACCTTTTGGATTTATTTTCCTCAGGCTTTTTGGGGCAACATTGTTGTTTTGGGGTATTTCCTTTTTTGGGCCTAGAGAAAAATTGGAACGAGGGGATTGGAGCAGATTGTTGGTGTGTGCCTTCTTCGGTATGGGCATCAATATGCTATCGTTCTTTAAAGGTTTGGACCTTTCCACTCCGATCAATAGTGCAGTACTCATAACCATTACCCCCATACTTGTTGTCATATTATCAGCGCTATTTATCAAGGAGAAAATCACCATTCAGAGAGGAATTGGTGTTTTTTTGGGCCTAATAGGGGCATTGGCCTTAATCCTATTTGGAGCAGAAATTAGACAGGATGCCAGCAATATTCCTTTGGGAAACATGTTGTTTATTGTGAATGCCACTTCCTATGGACTGTACCTTATTTTAGTAAAAAAGCTATTGGAAAAATACCATCCTTTTACCCTCATGAAATGGATGTTCGGAATTGGGCTCATCATAACCCTTCCAATAACGTACTCCGAATTTACAGAAATACAATGGGGGCAGCTTCCTGTGGAAGCTATTGGAGCTATTGCCTTTGTAATTATTGGAACTACTTTTTTAACCTATTTGTTCAATGTTTTTGCCTTGACCCAATTAAAGGCCTCGACAGTAGGTGTTTTTATGTACCTACAACCATTAATAGGTATCATATTTGCCATTGCTTCTGGAAAAGACCATCTCACTTTAATTAAGCTACTTGCGATAGTTCTGGTATTGATAGGGGTCTACTTGGTAAGCAAACAAGTTAGACCAAGTCCTTAGGGCGCACCGAAAGTTTTCGTGTATCCTCTTTGGTAAGTACTTTAAATGTGTTTCCCTTCGGAACCTTGTTAAAAGCCGCCAGAAACTCCGCCCCCAAACCGGTCAAACTTCTTGTCTTTAAATCTATCCATGCTCCCATAATCTGACAGTGGGCAAAATTCTTTCCGTTTCCATCATAAAAATTATGATGGAATTCAAAAAACATTCCATTGGCACTCAATCCTACCAACTCCAAGGAAACTTTTACAGGCTTCCCTAAAAATGCTTCCTTAAAATAATAAACATGTTCATGGAATACCACTGGTCCAATATTATGCTGTGACATTGTCTTTTGGTTAAACCCTAGTTCCAACAAAAATGACATCCTCGTATGGCTCATGAAATTTAAATAGGCCGAATTGGCCATGTGACGATTGGCATCCACGTCGCTCCAACGAATTTCGAATTCTTTTATATACATACTTTTATTTTTGTACTTTTGAAATTATTATGCATGCATAATAATTTCAAAAGTACTATTTTTTGCAAACAATAGATATTTTTGTTTCCATTTTTGGCATATCAGATTATTTTTAATTCTTTAAATCCATTACCGAAATGAGCAACAAAGCAGCCTTTATAAAAGACCTTTCACTACCTGTAGTAGCGGCTCCCATGTTCCTGATATCTGGCCCCCAATTGGTCATCGAATGCTGCAAGAACGGAATAGTAGGTACTTTTCCTGCACTTAATCAACGTACAACGGAAGGTTTTGAGGAATGGCTTATTGAGATTAAAACCGAATTAAAGAGATATGAGGAGGAAACTGGAAAGAAAGCCGCCCCTTATGGAGTAAATCTAATAGTCCACCCAACCAATCCACGATTAGAAGCCGATTTAAAAATTTGTATAAAACATAAAGTCCCTTTAATTATTACTTCTCTGGGTGCGGTGGCCAAGGTAGTAGATGCCATCCATAGTTATGGTGGCCTTGTCTTCCATGATATCATTAAAAAGAGACATGCAGAAAAGGCCTCAGAAGCAGGTGTGGACGGATTAATTTTAGTTGCCGCTGGCGCAGGAGGACACGCGGGTACTATAAATCCCATGTCCTTAATTGCCGAAGTCAAAAAATTCTACGACAAGACTATATTGCTTTCGGGTTGTATCAGTACAGGGAGGGATATAGCCTCAGCAATGCAAATGGGTGCGGATTTAGCCTACATGGGCACTCGTTTTATAAACACCAAAGAAAGCCGGGCACCTGAAGAATATCGTAAAATGATTATCGATTCCGGAGCAAGCGATGTGGTCTATACTGCGTCAATATCCGGAGTTCACGCCAACTTTTTGGGCGCTAGTTTAAAAGCGGCTGGAATTACAGAAGAAGATCTAAAAAAAGACACCAAAATCGATTTTGGAAAGGAGCTGAATACGGAAGCCAAGGCGTGGAAAACAATTTGGTCTGCTGGTCAGGGCGTCACAACAATAGATAACGTTGAACCGGTTTCAGAATTAGTAGCAAATTTAAAATCCGAATTTAAAACGGCAATACAGGAACAAATAAAAGTATTGGATACCTACCCTAAGTAGGAATTGCTTCGACCATTGTTTTTATATTTTATAGGACTGAACCTAAGCCAGCTTTCTCAGTTAATCCATATAAAACAAGGGCTACAGCAAATTGCAATTTTCTTGAACAATAATTTCTACTGGGACATCCATATTTAAATCCGAAGGATCCTGTTCAGTAAGAAATTTGAACAATCCTTTGATGGCGGTATAGCCCTGAAATTCGGGTTTTTGATTGATCAGAAAATCAATCTCTTTATTTCTGAGACATTTAAGGTTGTCCTCTTGTAAATCAAAACCAACAACCGACACGTTGGAAACATTATGGGCCTTAAGTATATCGGGTATTAAATAAGACCTTGCATTTGTTACAAAAATCCCTTTTGGCCTTTGATCACTAAACCAGCTTTCAATTTCGGAATTGATTTCAAAAGGCCTATCTACAGGTTGATTAATGGTAAAAATGGAAATATCACTATCCTTGAAATTTGTTTTAAAAAATTCCCTGAATCCATTTTCCCTTTGTTGATTATTGGCATGTAAGCCTCTCTCGGTAACGATATTGACAACAAAATAAAGTCCGTCATTACCAACTAGTCCATGCAGGAGCCTTCCGGCCACTTTACCTGCAATGTGCGAGTCCTGCCGAATAAAATAGGATGGATAATCTAGCTTTACCTCAGTATCCAAAAATACTATTGGTATATTATCTCCCTTGGCCTTGCTTAAAAGATTATTACTCTCCACCATGAAAAATGGCACCGTAACCACAGCGTCGTATTTATTATTTAAAATGATGTCACCCATTTTTATGAAGGAAAAAGGATCCGTAAAGTAATAGTAGGAGACTAAAATACCCATCTCACTCAATTCCTCTACAGCCTTATCAATACCCTTTTTGGGAAGATCCCAATAACTCCAATTCTTAGAAACTTCAGGGATAAGCACGGCAATTTTCAATTTCTTACGAGCAGCCAAATTAAGGCGACTAGCTACTGTGTTTTTTTTATATCCAGTTTCCTTTATTATGGCTTTTATCTTTTCGCGAGTTGCCTTGGAAACCCCATCCCTATTATGCAACACCCTATCCACCGTTCCAATGGAAACATTGGCCAACTTGGCAATTTGCTTAATTCCTATAAGGTTATCCATATACAGGGAATATCTTAATTTAACAATGAAGGGCAAAAAATGATAACACCAAAATTACAAAATGCATTGGTTTAAAGCCCACCCAAAAATATCTTCTTAAAGTGTATTTCTATTTCTTCCCTTGTATGAATTGACTACAATAAGAGCACGGTATATGGCCATTAACCATAGTACATTCAACTATCACAAAAATCAATTACCTTAAACACTTCAAGCCTTCTATCTGCTTTAAAATATGGAATATCCTGAGATCAATACTTGAACACTTTGTCTCCAGCCAAAACATTTTGAGCCTTTTCATCAAAAGTGGATTTCAATCCTGTCCTCAAGGCTGCAGTTGTCATTATATTGGCAATAGAGTGATTATAAGCTGCCTCTATCGTTCCATTTGTTTCCTTGCGACTCCTAACACATTCCATCCAATTCAACATATGCAAAGAGGTCATATCATCAGCTCCTGTATCAGCAGAGGTAACCACCTGTGTAGCACTTTCTGATAGATCAAATTCTTGTAATTGATTTGCCTCCATACCCATTTTGTTGGCGTGGGAAGCATTCAATCCTCCATTTGGACTAACCTTATTGGTGTCCAAGTTTAATTCTCCGCCATTGGAATAATAAATTTCCTTGGTACCGCCTGCAGAATTGGTAAACCTTGAGGAATATACCACTTGGAAACCTTTGGACATATCATCTGATGGGCCGTAATCGAATACTGCCGTCATGGTGTCGTAATTTTTTCTTCCATCTTTCCAAAGATAAATTCCACCATTCGCTGCAACACTTCTGGGATGATTTAATCCTGTAAACCAGTGAACAGTATCTATCTGATGGGACATCCATTGCCCTGGAATTCCAGAGGAAAAAGGCCAGAATAATCGATATTCCAGATACTTTCTGGGATCCCAGGCTTCGTAAGGTCGGTTTAACAAATAACGTTTCCAATCGGTATCCGACTCCTTAATTTCACTGGTGAGTTGAGGCAAGCGCCATCTATCCGGCTGGTTAACATTCCAACTCATTTCCACCATGACGATATCACCAAATTTACCAGACTTAATATAATCGTTGGCTGCATGGTAATTACGACCACTTCGTCTTTGGGAACCAATTTGAAACACTATTCCTGAATCTTGGACGGCCTTTTTACCCACCCTTGCATCATCCATGGTTTCAGCAAATGGTTTTTCCACATAAATATCTTTTTTGGCATTGGCCGCTTGAACGGTATGCAGCGCATGTTGAAAATCTGGGGTAGAGATTATAACAGCATCAATTTTATTTTCATCATACATTTCATCATGGTTTCTCCAAACCTTGACTTTCTCTCCTGTTTTTTCCTTAAGGTAAGCAGCGCCTTCGTCCCTTCTACGGTTCCAAATATCCGAAACCCCTACAATTTCAAAGTTCTGTTTTTTGTGGTGGCCCAAAAATGCCGGTATCAAGGCCCCTTTTACTCTATTCGAAAACCCTGCGATACCCACCCTTACTCGATCGTTTGCACCGATGATTTTATTGTAACTCTTAGCACTCATGGAATTAACACCTAAGGCTATTCCACCAGAGGCCAATGCCGTTTTCTTAATAAAATTTCTACGTCCTTCGCTCATGATCTATATTTTAAAATTAAACCTAATTTAGAACTCCCTTACTTTTATACTTCTAAAGGAAACATGGTCCCCATGATCTTGCAATAGGATCATACCTGCCGGAATTGTTCCGAAATTTTCCCATTTCTCGTACTTGCTTTTTTCAACCAAGGCTTTAAATGTCTGGCTAAACCTGTCAAATTCCACGACCTTCACATTATTAAGCCAATGTTCAACATGGCCATCCTTGACAACGATACGTGCATTGTTCCATTTATCAATGCCATTAAAATTCTTGCCTCTTGAATTTTCGAAGTTCTCTGCCCGAATCAGATCGTATAAAGACCCTACGGTCCTATTGCCATTATGACCCTTTTTGGCATCAGGATGCACTTTATCGTCAAGGATTTGAAATTCAAGGCCTATGGCAGAACCTTCACTCATATTAAGGCCTGGATCAACAAAATATTTAATGCCGCTATTGGCTCCTTCGGTCAATTTGAAATCTACACTTAATTCAAAATTACTATACGCCGATGTAGTTACAATATCACCCCCATTCCTGGATTCGGCTCCATCAGATGACAGAACACTTAGTGTTCCATCTTGCATATTCCAGCCTTTCTCTGGAAACGCATTCAATTTGGCACCTCGCCAGCCTTCAGAAGTTTTTCCGTCCCACAATAATCGCCATCCTTTTCTTATTTCATCAGAGGTAAGCTGATTATTCAAGTAGCTTATTTCCGGGGCATATACAGCTACCTGCTTACGCTCCTTCTCCAAGTCGGAGGTCTTGATCCTAATGTTCTTCCATTTTACTATTTTACCTTCCAGACTTTCATTATGGATAGAATGCACCTGAAAAGCTATAAATCCTTTTGCGGTAACATCATCCACTAGGTTGGCACATTGGACTCCATTTACCCATGTCCTAATGTTTTGACCAATAGCCTCTATTCTATAGTGGTTCCATTCCCCGGCTTTAAAAGCATTCTGTCCTTGAACATTTCTAGACAAGGGATATAGCCAACCTCTACGGGCCTCATCATAAACCCCACCAGCCCATTTTCTGTCACTGGTTTCAATTTCACATTGGTATCCATGTACCCTACCGTCATTATATTCAGGAGAGCTCAGACTTCTAAATTGAACTCCGGAATTAAGTCCATTTTCTACATATACATCAAATTCCAGAATGAAATCGCCATAGGCCTTTTTTGTAGCCATAAAACTATTGGGCGTATTTAATCTGGAAGTACCTACCATTTCCCCCTTTTCGATCTTATATTTTGCATTTCCGTTCAATTGTTCAAAATTGGAGAAGTCCTTTCCATTAAATAGCATTTCCCAGCCATCTTGGGCAGAAGTAAAGAAAAATGTAAAATGAAGCAGTAATACCAAGCACAAGTTGGTCGATTTTCTATTAGCCATAATTTTCGTTAATTAATTTTCGTTAACGTTAACGAAAATATAAAAATATGTTTAAACTGCCATTAATTATTTGACTATTTCCTACTTATAACTTATAATAATGATGAATTGAATAGAATTTAAGGAATATAACCAACAAATTCAAAAATTTATGCCCATATAATACAACCCTTTCTAAGGTCTAATTATTTCCATTTTTAATACTTAACGGATTACCTTATCTTGTAATTACATTTTAATAAATTAACAATTCTTATATAGAAAAACTTCAATGCCTATAATTCCCTCCAATTACAACCCACCTTTTCTTTTTAAAAATGGACATTTTTCCACTATCTATTCAGGGATAATAAGGAAAGTAATTGGTCTTGTTCAAGAACGCGAAAGAATAGAACTTAGCGATGGGGATTTTATGGATTTGGATTGGAGCTATGCTGCCACACCATCTTCTGAAGTAGTAATACTTTTACATGGTTTGGAAGGCAATGCGCAACGCCCTTATATTACTGGTAGTGCAAAGCAATTCAATACTTTTGGCATCGATGCCTGTGCGGTTAATTATAGAGGATGTAGCGGTGAAACAAATCGCCTTTTCCGATCTTATCATTCTGGTGCAACAGAAGATTTGGAAGCCGTAATAAATTACATCCTAAAAGAAAAAAAATATACCCGTATTTATTTAAAGGGATTTAGTTTAGGTGGCAATATGATTTTAAAGTACTTGGGAGAAGGTAGATCGCTTCCAAATGAAATAAAAGGGGCGATCGCTGTATCTGCCCCCGTCAATTTACATAGTTCCTTGATAGAACTTTTAAAACCCAAAAATATAATGTATGCCCAACGGTTTAAAAAGCGTCTTGTGGAAAAACTGCAGTCAAAAAAAATTCTGTTTCCAAAGAGTATAAGCGATGCGGATATTGCAAAAATAAACACCTTAAAAGATTTTGATGACATCTATACCAGTAGGGCACATGGATTTAAAAATGCCCTTGATTATTACCAAAAGTCCAGTTCGTTACAATTTCTCCATGCAATTAACACACCCACACTGATTATTAACGCGAAAAATGATTCCTTTTTAGGCGACAAGTGTTACCCTTCCATAGAAGCGCGACAAAATGAATCAGTACAATTTGAACAGCCATTGTACGGAGGCCATGTAGGGTTTTATGACCAAAAAAATATCACTTATACCGAAAAAAAAGCATTAAAATTCGTTGAAGAATTATATTAAAATAATCTATTTGCTATCTTCGTAAAATAATATACTAAAACGATGAGAAAATTATTTATCCCTTTGGCCTTAGCTGGATTGATTCTTAGCTGCGGCGAAAAAAAAGAAGAAAAGAAGGAAGGTTTTGAAATGAACCGAGCTAAAAAAGAAGTGAAAGCTGAACCTGTTAGTGAGGGTGTGCCTGTAGACATGAGCAATAAAGGTGTTGGACCTATTAAATCTGTAAATTTTGCAGAGGCAATAGATACTGAACTAGCTGCAAAAGGACAAAAAACATTTAGTACCATTTGCGTGGCATGCCATATGGTGGAGCAACGTTTAATTGGCCCTGCACTAAAAGGTGTTTTTGAGAGAAGAAGTCCAGAATGGGTAATGAATATGATTATGAACCCTGATGGTATGCTTAAAGAAGATCCTATAGCAAAAGCCTTGTTAAAAGAGTATAACAATGCCGTTATGCTAAACCAGAATCTTTCTGAGGAAGATACACGTGCGGTTGCCGAGTATTTAAGGACTTTATAGTATTCAACACTACTACATATTAAAAAGCGTTTGCAGCAATCTTGGATTGTTACAAACGCTTTTCATTTTATGTATTATTTATAAATATTAAAACTTATCCACTTCCTCTTTATAGGTGGGGTCTTCAATCATGGATACATGTATAATTACCTAGTTGTGGCGGTTCTAAATATTTAACTTCAAAGAAAAAGCCCTAGTAGATTTAAAAATATGGGCATCGAAATACGGCTATGCAATGAAAGCTGTACTGGCCATCCAAGGGAATCTGTTTCAACTACATTTATACTATAACATAAATATTATAACCCTGATTTACGCCTCAGAATACCTTTAGGCATGTAAAATAGCATCAAAAAACAATTTATCACCATTATACCGAGGGGCGTAAAGGCGTATTAATTAATAACTGTAGAGGTATTGCTCTGGCCTTAATCGTTATTTACTAATCATTACCCTATAAGTAGGATCTTCAATAATGTTTACTTCAATAACACTTTCAGCATTTGTCAATAGCTTTAGGCAGTCAGGACTCAGATACCTCAGGTGTAATGTCTTACCTTCCTTTTCATATCGAGCAGTGATTTTATTTAGCGCATCTATGGCCGACATATCTACCACCTTGCTCTCCTTGAAATCTATTACAACCTCATCCGGGTCATTGGCTACATCAAATTTTTCTAAAAATGTGGCGGTGGAACCAAAGAAAAGTGGGCCGTATATTTCATAATGTTTTACCCCATTTTCGTCTACATGTTTTCTTGCCCTAATGCGTTTAGCGCTTTCCCAAGCGAATACCAAAGAAGAAATGATAACGCCAATCAATACCGCTAAGGCCAGGTTGTGTAACACTACTGTAACCACAGCAACCAATATCAAAACAAAAATGTCGTGTTTAGGCATTTTGTTAATTACTCTAAAACTTATCCACTCAAAAGTACCAATGGCAACGACCATCATCACTCCCACCAATGCAGCCATCGGGATTTGTTCAATTACTGGTCCACCTACTAAAATAATTATTAAGATAGTCATTGCACCTATAATTGCGGAAAGTCGTGCTCTTGCTCCTGATCCCACATTTACCAAAGTTTGTGCTACCATAGCACATCCTCCCATACCACCGAAAAATCCGTTGGTAATATTTGCAATACCCTGTGCCGCAGCTTCTCTATTTGATTGTCCTCTAGTATTGGTGATTTCGTCTACCATATTAAGCGTTAAAAGAGACTCAATAAGCCCAACACCTGCCATGACCAATGCATATGGAAAAATAAGTATAAGGGTCTCCATATTAAAAGGAATATCTGGAATATGGAATGAAGGCAAGGAGCCGCTTACAGAAGCAATATCATATACTTTTTTGGTATCTATGTCAAAGAAAAAAACTACACCAAATACAATCAATATGGCTACTAATGAAGCAGGCACAGCTTTAGTAATCTTAGGTAATACAGCTACGATGGCAATCGTCAAGAGGGTCAAGCCTGCCATTATGTATAATGCCGAACCTTGCATCCAGCCATCAATACCGTTTTCAGATATTTTAAATTGAGCTACTTGGGCCATAAAAATAATCACTGCAAGGCCATTTAAAAAACCGTACATAACAGGTTGCGGAATTAGGCGAACAAACTTCCCTAGCCTAAATAGGCCTACTAATAATTGCAAAACTCCGGCTAAAGCAACGGCTGCAAAAAGATATTCCACGCCGTGAGAAGAAGCCAATGCAATTAAAACAACCACGGTAGCACCTGCCCCTCCAGAAACCATCCCTGGTCTTCCTCCAAAAATGGCGGTGACGATACCCATTAGGAAGGCTGCATAAAGCCCAGTTAGAGGGGATAATCCAGCTAAAATAGCAAATGAGAGAGACTCAGGTATCATTGTCATAGCTACGGTAAGCCCAGCTAAAACTTCATTCTTATAATCTACCTTCTGTTTAAAATCGAATAGATTTAAATACTTCTTCACGTCTTTGTTTTTAAGGGCGCAAAAGTAGTGGATTTTCTTGTTTTAACGGCCACGATATGCCTAAATGTGACATTTACAACAAATTACCAAGATTGAAGGCCTAATAATTTCTGCCCCAAATCATTTAATTCAGCCGTATTGTACTTGGTCTGTTCCCAATTTCTAGGGTCACCGGGAAATGCATATCCTTCTGGTGCCCATCTATTTTTCCATGAATTGATCCGCCAAGCCCTAAGAGACTCATTATCAATCTCTGCGGGCATCATAGAGATATACTGGGCAATACGTACTTTATCTTTAGAACGATTTGGCCTTATCCCATGCGGTTGCGTACTATTAAATATTAAAAGATCACCAGCCTCCATCTTAACCTTTACGATCTTTTCCTGTAGATCGCTAACATCTGGCTTAAAGTGGTCCCGATCTTCAGGTTGGACTAGTTTCCATGTATCATAATTTCGGTATAGCCAAGGAATACATTGAAAACCGCCCATATTTTCATCGGTCTGGTTTGCCAAAGCTAATACTCCCTGCACATTCTGGGGTCTTGTTTCCGGGTCGTAATCCCAATGTATAAAACCTCTTTGGTCAAATCCTGGTCGAATTGGGAAGTTTAGATTAGCCCTATCAATAGTTACCCAAAGTTTTTCCGTTCCCCAAATATCTACGAAAGCATCGTAAATTTTCTTTTGTTGCCTATTGTTCCAAAGATACTGATGGTTATATACCTCTACCATTCCTGTACCCGTTAATTCCTTCATTTTCATTTCCGCCCTTGGAGAACTATACCAAGTGTCCGCGTTTTTAGGGTCTTTTTCTTCAAATTCCCATAAAAATTGGGCTGTTTCCTGCGCTTGGTCCTTGGCAATCGCATTCTTGACAACAATATACCCGTTGTACAACCAAAATTTCCAATCCTCCTCACTCAAGACCCTTAAGGGATCTCCGTTACTACGGTCGTTCAAAATTATTTTGCTAGTAGTGGATGTGGAAGGATTCCCCGGAATCTCCTCATGTGGATTCTTTTTGTTCACCTTGGTATACTTGGATTTCATCTGCTGGATATTTTAGCGTCACGAAGAATACCATAATTTAAGAAAATTAATTGAAATAATCCGCTATACGTATACCAATAGTAATTTGAATAAGTCTTTTGGCATACTGTAGAATTATGATAAATAAAAAACCGCCCTGGGTAATTACTCCAAGGCGGTCTTTAACAAAATAACCAACCAAAAACTTCTTTATATTGGAACCGCAAATTACTACGGCAATAATTATATCTTCCTTTTTCTGGCCACTTTCATGGTCCCATGTTCGGTTTTTGTCCTTTTCTTATCCAATTGGGATTTTCCAGACTTCAAATAGGTAATAAATCCCTTTCCTCTAAACTTATAAACCGTTTTACTAGAGGAATGATAAAGCTCTATTGTACTATCATTAATAACGTACAACTCAAAGTAATCATTGCCCATGTATTCGTAATCCAGTGTTAAAGTTTTGAGCGTTTCATCGTTATATACATCAAATAGGGAATACTCCCCTCTATAGTCCCATAAAATATCGTTGAAATGCATCCCGTAGGGGTCTACGGAGGAATTAAACATGTTTATGTTGCCGTCATTATAGAACTGTAAGTAATTTTCCAAATCAAAGTCGTTCAGATCTCCTTCTTCACTGGTTGCTATTTTTTCCCAAACATCATATTCCTGGAGAAGGTATTGCAGATTGTCATAAAATACCATGTCGTAATCAAAGTTATTTCTTTGGTAACCTTCTAAAAAATAAGATGTCCGGCTCTTGGCATCATATAACTCAATAGTATTATTATTAACTACAAATACCTCCAAATTCCAATAACCATCTAAATCATGGTCTATTTGCAAACTTCCATTATCTGCATTGAAATAACCAATATCCAATCCATATCCGTTTCCGGTTTTACCTATTCCCACTAAATTGTTGTTAGCATAAAGGATTTCTCCATTAAAAGAAATGGTAAACGCACGTTGCAAAAAAGGCACCTCCCCATTGCCGCTAGTTGCATTAATATCTACATACCAAAGTTCATAGGATTTTAAAACTGTATTTAGATGCACAAAGGGTGCCTCTATATATTCATCCTCAATAATAACTTCTGTATAACAGCTGCTTACCAATAAACCAATTGTTAAAGTTGCAAATAGTAGTTTTATAGTCCTCATATTTTAAAGATTGATATTACTATTGACATTAAAAACAATCTTTATGCCATTATTTTTATGCACTCATAATCAGCATATTACAAGACCACAAGATTAGAGAACAGTTAAGCAGACAAAAACATACCTTCCCGAAAAGGGCCAAAACTTAATCCCATATGGATTGAATTCTTGTTTTGAATCTCCAAAAAACAGTCCTACATTGCCATGGATTATATTTAACAATGTGTTCCACTAATTGTATATAGGACAATTATAGTCCGTTGTAGTTTTTTTAATTGACTTGAGCCCGTATTATTGGGCTATAGACGTACAACACGAAGTTTTAAAGAATAAAATGAGCATAAACAAAATATATTTTTGCTCAGCAACCGAAATAATTAAATTTTTTAGGCAGTAGAAAAGCGATTGATCTTTGCAGAAAATTTTTATTAAGATCTATTTCAGGTTAGTACAAAATTTTAAATAGATGAAAAATAATATGAAATTTGCTATTTTGGGCGGTGGCAGCTGGGCCACGGCTATAGTTAAAATGTTGACAGAAAATACCGATGTGGTAAATTGGTATATGCGCAATACGGATGCCATTGAGCACATTAGAACACAGCGTCATAATCCCAATTATTTGAGTTCGGTAGAATTTAATACGGAACAATTAAACTTAACGGACAACATTAACGAAGCAGTTGCTGATGCCGATGTACTGATTTTTGCCATTCCTTCCGCCTTCTTGGAAAACGAATTGAAGCTTTTAACAGTTGATATTAAGGACAAAATTATTTTTTCTGCCATTAAGGGCATTGTACCGGAAACCAGTTTAATAGTCGGAGAACATTTTCATATCAACTATAATATTCCTTTCGAAAATATTGGGGTCATTACCGGGCCATGCCATGCGGAGGAAGTTGCATTGGAGCGTTTATCCTATTTAACCATAGCCTGTGCAGATACCGAAAAAGCCAAATTGGTGGCTAAACATTTGAGCAGTGATTATATAAAAACTAAAATATCCGACGATATTATTGGAACGGAATACGCAGCAATGTTAAAGAATATTTACGCCATTGCTGCCGGTATTGCTCACGGATTAGGCTACGGAGATAATTTCCAAAGTGTACTCATGAGCAACTCTATAAGAGAAATGAAGCGGTTTATAAAACGAGTCCATAAAATGAAACGCAACATAAACGACTCGGCCTATTTAGGAGACCTTTTGGTAACGGGCTATTCAGTTTTTAGCCGAAACCGTATGTTCGGCAATATGATCGGCAAAGGGTATACCGTAAAAAGTGCCATGATGGAAATGAAAATGGTGGCCGAAGGTTATTATGCCACCAATAGTGCCTATTTAATAGCTTCAAAACACAATAAAAAATCGAAAACACCTATTTTAAATGCTGTTTACGAAATCCTTTATGAAAATAAAAGTCCGAAAAAAGTATTCAAGGAACTGACTGAAAAGTTAGATTAATTATAGAAAATAGTTTCGTAGATCCAAAAAAATGCTCGTAAATTCTCTCAGGGCAAGCCCATGAGGCATCGAAAGGAAACTACTTATAATATTTATTCAACGCCTGCCAGAACAGAATGGGCAGGCAAGCGTCGGACTATTCAAATCTCACTTAACGAGTAAATGCATTCCCTAAATTCTATCCAGTGAAAAATTGGAGTGCTCCTCCATTTCCTTCTCCAAGGTTGCCCTATAGGAGTTAATAACCTCATCTTCCAGTTTAAAAATGGTTTTGAATTCTATCAATATCGGTTCTAGCAATTTTCTAACACTGTCAATATCAAAGTACAAACGGCCAGTTCTTCGTATAAAGAAATCCATAGGAGTTTGCACCATTTCATTCTCAATAACAAACTTTAATTCGGCTTTTGCCATTCCCAACTCATGGTCATCTTCTTTCTGTTTTGCATAGTATTGTAAAATTGTTTCCGTCTGTTTCCCATAATTGGTGACCAAATACCAAGCATCGTATTTTGAGAATCCCTCAGGAGTTAATCTTTCATGGATTTCGGCAATATATTTCTTAACATATTTATACTTTTTAAATTCATTACCACATAATGGAATATGCTCGGTATCTGAAGGTTTTATTGTAATCTCATAATCTTCCTCCAATTTTTTGGCTACTCTGTTCACAACCCGCTCCGCCATTTTACGATAACCCGTAAGTTTTCCTCCAGCAATGCTTATAAGGCCCGTATCCGAAGTGAAAATTTCATCTTTTCGGGATAATTCCGAGGCCGACTTGCCTTCTTCATGTATTAATGGGCGTAATCCCGCCCAAGAAGAAATAATATCTTCCATTTCCAAATTTATCTTGGGAAACATATTATTTACGGCTGAGATTAGATAAATGGCATCGGCCACATCCGTTTTTACATTATCCTTGTTCTCGTTAAAATTGGTATCTGTTGTTCCAATATAAGTAATTTTCCCCCTTGGGATTGCAAACATCATTCGGCCATCTGGAACATCAAAATACACCGATTGCTTAATTGGCAATTTTTCATAAGGAAAAACCAAATGTACCCCTTTGGTAAGATGTAGGCGCTTTCCCTTTTTTGAATTATTAATTCCCCTAAGGTCATCTACCCATGGACCAGCAGCACTTATTACATATTTCGACTTAATTGAGAATTCAGTATCCGAGACTGTATCCTTCACCTTTACCCCTGCCACCATGTCCTCCTCATAAATAAAATCCTTCACCTCAGCATAATTTAGGGCCATAGCACCATGGTGCAAACTCGTCTTAATGGTCTCCATGGTTAGCCGCGCATCATCTGTCCTATATTCCGCATAATAACCCGCCCCTTTCAATATCTTTTTTGGCAACAATGGCTCCAATTTCAGAGCTTCTTTTTTCTCCAACATTTTACGTTTGTCATCTCCTGTCACCTGTGCTAAAATATCATAGACTTTTAAACCAATGGAGGTAAGCCATTTTCCATATGAGCCATTTTCTATCAATGGCAACAGCATTTTCTCCGGCAACACCAAATGTGGTGCCAAATTATGAACGATAGCCCTTTCAGAACCCACCTCCTTTACTAGCCAGAAATCAAATTGTTTTAGATAACGTAAGCCCCCGTGTATCAATTTTGTCGACTTACTACTGGTTCCAGATGCAAAATCATTTTTTTCGACCAAGGCCACTTTTAAACCTCTAGAGGCAGCATCCAAGGCAATTCCACCACCTGTAATTCCGCCACCTATTACTACAAGATCAAATGTCTCTTCTGTAAGTTTGGCAATGGTTTTACTCCTATCCAAATTAGAAAATCGAATATTTTTTGTCATCTTTATAAGTTAAAGTTTTAATGGAGATCAAATTATTATTTTTCAACTAATGCCATTAAAGGTAGCTGATTATCCCCCAAAATCAAAGGACAATTGTTACTCTATCGTTATGGTCATAACAACTTCATTGCCAAAAGCATCTACTGCCGTAATCCTATGCCTTCCCGTTTCAGGAATTAAACCTTTTTCATGATAGTTCGTGGTTTCTCCGATAAATTTCTCATCCAGAAACCAATAGACCGGTGTTCCGGATATTGCATGGGCCAACTTTACTATTAATTCATTCTTATTGCCTTCAAAATTTGTGGGCAGCGTAATTCTACTACCATTCCTTGGATAAATAAACTCCATTACAGAAGTGTTGGTTTCGCGGCAATTATCTAAAAAAGGCGGCAACGTCCTATAGGTTGGATGACCCCTTTTATAATAAAATTCCATTAACGGAGGCAGCACAAACCATGATTCGATTACCGCTTTGGACAAATCCACACAGGAAGAATTAACTCTAAACTGGCCTTCCGGATTTAAATGGACTAGTTGATGATAAGGGCAGGCCTTAACATAATTCTGTTTGTTGGGTATAGATACCACCTCAACAAGACATATGTCTGTAGCCATGTAACCGCTTTCTGCACAAACTTTAATTTCCGTGAACTCATCCTCAGGTTTTAGGAACCAGGAAGATCCCGGCAAAACGTCAAAAACATCAAATAAAATTGGAGCTGCGCTGGTGAGACCGGTTACGTTTGGTCTTCCTTCGCCATCTGCATTGCCTACCCATATTCCTACCACATAGTCTTTGGTAACCCCAATGGCCCAGGCATCCTTATTTCCAAAACTAGTGCCTGTTTTCCATGCAATCTGCTTGGAAGAATCAAAAAATTCCCAGGATTCGCTTCCCTCAGGTCGGTTAACCTTTTTCATAGCCTCAAAAGTGAGGTAAATACTGGCGGCATCAAAAATAGTTTTCGCGCTAGATCTGGAACCAAAATCTACTGTGGAGTCCACTGTTAAAATAGGCTCAGAAAATTCCTTGGTGAAATACTCACTGGAGGTTTCATTAAAATGATTTATAGTTGAAGCCAAGGAGGCATAAGTCTTGCACAAATCCCACAGATTGCTTTCCGCTCCCCCTAGTATTAATGTGAGTCCATAATGATCGGCAGACTTGTCCAATCCCCTTAAATTGAATAAATCCAATTGGTCCCTAAATTTTTCCAGGCCATAAGATTGCAACAATCGAACTGCTGGAATATTGAGCGACTTTGCCAAGGCCTTGTCTGCCTCAATGGCACCACTGTAACTTTCGCTGAAATTCTCGGGGCTGTAACCCGCTATTTGGGTTGGAACATCTGGCACCAACATACCGGGCAACAATTCTCCCGCATCCATCATAGCGCTATACAGCAATGGCTTTAAAACACTTCCTGTACTGCGATTGGCTTGCACCATGTCTACATCCTTTTCATGTTCCTTATCCGTTGGTGTGTTACCAACATATGAAATTACATTACGGGTCTTAACATCCATGACCAGAACTGCGGCATTAAAAACCTGATTATGTTTCAAAGTTTCATAATGCTTATCAATAATAGTATTGATGTTGACCTGTAGTTTTTCATCCAAATGGGACAAAATTCTTTTCCCTTTGCTTTTTTTTGCCAAATACTGTACTAAATGAGGTGCTGTATCCGGTAATGGAAATGGTTTTTTAGGTAATTCTTCAAGTAGCGATAGTTGGTAAGTGGTGCTATCAATATAATGGTTTTGCAATAATTTTTGAAGTAGCCTATTTCTCTTGTTAAGCAACTTGATTTGATTTTTTCCAGGGTATATTAGACTTGGTGCATTTGGCAAAACGGCCAAGGTAGCTGTCTCCGCCCAGGATAATTGACTTGGCTGTATTCCAAAATATCGCCACGCCGCCACCTCTAGACCCACCACATTTCCTCCAAATGGGGCATGACTGGCATATAGTTTTAAAATGTCCTGTTTGGAATATCTAAATTCCAATCTAGTTGCCAAAACCAATTCTTTGACTTTTTCCCAATAAGACCTTTTTTTTTGGTTACGGGATAAACGTATCACTTGTTGCGTAAGGGTACTTCCTCCTCTAACCGTTTTCCCCGCAAGGATGTTTGCAACAAAAGCCTTGCTTATTGAAATTGGATTAAAGCCGGGATGACTAAAAAAATGGGCGTCTTCAAAATTTAAAATACAAGTCTCAAATTTGCGGGGCACGCTATCCACTACAGGAAACCTCCATTGCCCATCTTCCGCAATTAGCGCTCCCAAGAGTTTCCCTGACCTACTCTCAACAACTGTGGCATTGGGTGTATTAAATAAATGTCTGGGCAAACAGAAATAATAGGCAGTCAACAGTAGGAAAAGAAAAAGTAACTTCTTAGGATGCTTTCCTAATAACCGCTTCAACCTTTTATAAGTTGTGGCTCCCTTATTTGGATTCCTATCCGTTCCCAAATTCATACTCCCTTTCTACCAAACAAATACGGACCTTATACCATTTATACCACTCCTCCCTGCCTTTTTTTTGAGCGAACATATGGTCCGCTTGTCTTTTCCAATCCGCTATGGAGCCCAAACTATCCCAATAACTTACACTGATCCCTATTTGCTCTCTGGCACTTTCAAAGCCTAGAAATCCTATCTGCCCTTTAGCCAATAATTCCATCTGTTGAGCCATTTCATTATAACCATGATCAGCTTCGTTTCTGGTGGAAGTAAAAATTACGGCATAATAGGGTTTATGAAGCTCCATATTTATAAAATATAATCCTTTTCCAAAAAGTAGGTAACCAAGGCATCTTTCATTAATACGGATTGTTCACCTGCCTTTAACGGGGGCAATTCTTCCTTGATCGTATAGTGTGGCCAGCCATCTTCATCAAAAAAATCAAACTCATAGTAACCATAGGGTTCCAACAACCTACATATAGCAATATGCATTAGATTTAATTTTTCATCTTTCTTGTAGGTATTATGAATCTGTCCCAATTCCTGAACTCCCACCAAATATATGATAGCATCCAATTCCATGGGATCGTTATCTGCGAATTGGGATGATAATTTCTTTACCAAAACCTCCCACCTATCTTTTAATTGTGTATCTCTCGACATAGTAATTTATTGCAATTAGTCCTAATGTTATACTAAGTAACTCCAAGTGTATAGAAATATTCAAAGGTACAAATCAAAGTTTTATATTTGTCAAAAGACTTTTAGCTATGGGTGTATTGGATATTATAATAGGACTATTATTAATTTACGGCCTATACAAAGGAATTAGAAATGGCCTCTTTGTGGAATTGGCCTCACTAATAGCCCTTGTGGCCGGCTTATACGGCGCTATTCATTTTTCCTATATTGTAGGGGAATATCTTTCCAAAAATATGGAGTGGAATGAACGATATATGAATACTGCCTCGTTTTTGATCACCTTTATAATAATTGTCCTAGTTGTAAATATGGCTGGGAAATTGTTGACTAAAATTGCCGATTTCGCCATGCTGGGAATACTGAACAAAATAGCGGGAGGTATATTTGGAACCCTAAAAGTAGCCGTAATCCTGGGTGCATTATTGATATTTTTTGACAGAACCAACAATCAATTAGGATTCGTAAAACAAGAATCTATTGACGAATCCAAACTCTACAGCCCAGTAAAGGAAATTGGAGCCTTTGTTTTTAGTAAGGTACTTAAGGAAAATAAAGCATTGGAAGTTGAACCGCCAATGAACAAGGACAAAAGCACCTTTATAAAGATTGGGGTATAATTATATCATCCTATGATATACAGTATAAAAAAGTATTCATAGGATGATATTGTTCTTTATCTTAAAATCAACTATGGGGTTACTACCTCCTTGGTATAGGTAAATTTCACATCAGTCTGTATGGTTAGTCCCTTAACATCTGTAATATTATAATTGGAAGTAATGGAATATGCTGATTTGTCAGGATTAACTACAATAGTCAAATTTTGGGAAGAACAATTCCCAATTAAGCCTAAGGTTCCAGCTGAAAGCTTCCAAGTCCCAGCTAGTTTAACCTTATTACTGCAACTGGTCGCATTTTCACCTTGTGAAAATTCATAAGCGCGGCCTGGCCCAAAGGTATAATCGGAATCCCTTTCGCATTCCGAATATTGAATAAAAATATCCTTTTTAGGATTTTCCTCGTTGTCATTGGTTATATCCACTTCTTTTTCCGCAAGTATCGCCGTTAATTTCCAAGTACCGATTAAGCCGTTTTCTTCCTCTGTGAGTGCTCCCTCAAAATCGGCAGGACATTCAACAGAATTATCTGTATTACAGCCTATAAATAAACTGCCCATTACAATGGTCCCAATGAGCATAAAACAAAATCCTTTTTTCATCTCTTCTTATTTTTATTATAAGAATGCAGAAAAGTAAAAATGGTTGCGCAGAATTGATATTTATTTTTTAGCAGCATGGATTTCATTACTGCACCACCTCAACCCATTGGCCTTTAGTGCGCACGGCGTAATCATTATTGTACATAGCCTCAGCCTGTATCCCCGGCAAATAATATCTACCCAAATAAGAAGCGTTCAACAATACCCTAAATATTTTAGTCTCATTCTTCTTCAGGTCAAAATAAAAATTGGCCCTATCATCCCTTAAATCTGTATAGGTTACCTCATTTTCAGCAAAATCTCCAAAATCTGTGAATCGTGTATTTACTATTTCCCATCCACTAGGGAAAATTTCGGACAATGCCACATTCTTGATCAATTCTGCCTTGGTATTGGTCAGCGATACTTCAGCTACAAAATCCGTCCCCTGCATTATGGAAGATGGGTCCAATTTGGTACCATTCCTCCCTTTGAAAACTACATTGGCCGATAAATTTCGCTGAACCACCTTCTCTTCCCCTACTGCTAGTATACCACTTTTAATGATACTCACGTATAAAATATTGGAGCCTACATTTTTTATATTGATAGAATTGGTGCCCGTTTTAATTCCGACTCCCATATTGGCCAGCGTTTTGGCCGTCTCAATAGTGGTGCTTTCGCCATTTACCGTTAAACTAGCCTTAATTCCTTTACCTCCTATCATATCCGCAAACTTTGCCAGTGCTAAAAGACAATAAGCTGTACTTTGCGTACTCATCCATTGATCGTTACTTAAAAGTTGCGCCAAGGTCTTGGCCATTTCTTGAGCTTTTATTTTGTCTTTTAAAAGCACAAACGTTTCCAAGACCATAGCTCTGTTACGTTCAGGGGAACCATAGGTGAAATAATCATTTTTACTCCCCGAAAAATCAAGATTTGCTGATTTTATCAGCTGTTGGGCAACACTCTCTTGACCAACAAGTGCGTAAGTAGCTGCCAAGCGGTATTTTCCCTCGTTGGACAGATTGGTCGTTTCCCTTAGTCTGTTCATCGAAGCAATGTCCGCATTTCCCGAAAGGGCCAGGGTATACAATCGGTATGCCTGCGTCAAATCTGAAAAGGAAGGCCCTGATCTCCATTGTCTTGCCATATTTTGCTGATAAGATACCCAGGAAGACTTAAATCCAATTGGCAGAACATATCCTTTTTTCTCGGCTTCCAATAAAAAGTGACCCACGTAGGAGGAACTCCAATCATCAGCATAATTTTGTCCTGGCCAATAAGAGAAACCACCACTCGGCATTTGATAACTGCCTATTCTTTTAATGGCACTCACCATATTTTGCTGAATCTCTTTTTTCCTTGTAGAATTAATATCAAAGATATCTGCAACGAATAATTGGGGGAAAGCACTAGAGGTAGTCTGCTCCAAACACCCATGTGGATATTGAATCAGATATTGCAACCTTCCATTAAAATTCATGGGTGGAAGTGTAGAAAATTCAACTTCTGCCTTGTTACTTCCTGAAATCCCAAAAGTAGTAAGTTCCATCGTTCTTTCACTATTGGCCTCTAAAACCACTTCCTCGGTAATGGTGGTTAATGGGTTGGGGTTCACCACATCTATAGGCACCTCAAATGATGCCTTTTCACCATTCCCCGAAGCTTCAACTACTACCTTACCAATACCGTTATAATCGGCTACTTTCAATTGAAAATAAGCCATTTTCTCATCTGGCTGGGAGAAAGAAACGATTTGTATAGCATCGCCTTGAATGCTAAAGGAAGGGTCCGGCTTAATTTTTAAAGTCACTTCCTTTATCTTATTTTCCATGGCAAAAACGGTCACAGGCAAGGTTACTGTCTCTCCTGGAGTAATCTTCCTTGGTAAGGAAGCCAATACCATAAGGGGTTTTCGCACCGGTGTTGTTTTTTCTGCGACACCATAAGCCGCTTGCCCTGAATTACCGGCTATGACCATCGTACGTACGGACCCAATATATTTAGGTATGTCTATTTTATGTGATTGTGTTTCCCCTTCCTTCAAGGAAAATGGTCCTAGATAAACTACCATAGGTTCAAAGCGATTTGCTTTTTTATTTTTAGCTCCCGCCAATTCCCCGTCTCCTCCGATAGCAAAAACTTGATTTATTTTTCCCCCGTAGGCTCCTATAACATCATCGTACACATCCCAACTCTTAACTCCCAAAGCTTCTCTCGCATAAAAAGAATTCCAAGGATTTGGGGTTTTAAAGCGCGTTAAATCAAGTAATCCTTCATCCACTATAGCAATACTATAGGTCATAGACCTGCCCTCTTTCTCTTTTACCTTGACCGTGATGCTTTCTTCCGGCCGTAACACATCTGGCATGGAAATTTCTGGCTGTAGTTTCGTCAATGGATCCTCTACCAATATGGGAACCACTCCATACATTCGGATAGGGGAATCGTTTAAGGTGCTGGCATGTGGCTGCAATAAACTAATGTTAATGTATACATTGGGCGTGTACAATTTAGTTATCGGGATTTCAAATTTTGTTTCCCCTTTTTCCGATTCCACCCAGAGCGAATGCAATACCTCAGTTCCGTTTTCAATGGTGACCAATGCCCTACCGCCTTGAGAACCTGGAAAGGTAACAATGGCCTTTTCCCCAACTTTATAAACTTCCTTATCCGTTGAAAACATCAACATTGTAGCTGCTGAAGGGTCATTTTTCATTGATTTTCCAGCCCATCCCGGCCAATCCACATAAATGGTTTTACCTGTAGCATGTCCGCCTAATGGATCCTCTACTCTAACCAAATATCGGCCCCAATCAGGATATTTTAGTTCAAAATTAAATGATGCCTTACCACTTGAATTTGTATTAATATTTTTCTCAAATACCTTTTCCTGATATTCACTGCTGGTAAAATTGGAAAGATTGTCCTCAGAAGTCTCCCACCACCACCTCCAGTTAACTTTATAAATGGTAATTTTTAGATTTTTGGCGGCTTTGGCATTGCCCAATTCATCTACCGTTACAACTTCAAATTTATGGGCTTCATCTGTGAGCAACATGCCTCTGGTCTTATCGCCCTTGGGCACATTTAGACCTACGTAAGTATTGAATGGCGAAAATTGTTTTGTAAATACATCCGTACTAAAATCACCTCCATTTTCATATACCTTGGTAATAAATGCCGCTTTTAGCATTCCAGGCGCCTGACTATTAATTTGTGGGCTTAAGGAAAAGGACGCCTTGCCTTCGGCATTAACAGTGCTATTAAAAACTACTTGATCTTCGGTGGCAAAAGCCCTAGTGGGATCATCAAAAATATAAGCTGGAAAATTTTTAAAAGTTGTAGTCTGAATATTAAACTTGGCCGTTACATCCGCTTTTAAGTTTTTAGCCACCGCTCCGTGGAGCCAAGCTACCTGTAAGGTCCCTTTTATAGGTTTACCACCGGACAAAACCTCATCTTCGAAATCTGTTTTAATCTTAAGTCGATTAGGTTTGATCGTTTCGATCTTAATTGTTTTAGTAAAGGATGCCCCGCCTACAGAAATCTTGGCCAGCCAATTACCGGTAGGTGCATTTTCATCTGTCCTTAAAACAAAACTGTAAAAATTGCCTATGGTATTGGTCTTTACTTCGCGAAGCACCACCTTGTTGTAGGGGTCTATTAACTCCAGCTTAACCGGATGCCCTATCGGAAGTTTATTAGCGTTATCATTCAATAGAAAAGAAACAAAAAGCTTATCACCTGGACGCCAAACACCTCTTTCCCCGAAAATAAAACCTTTAATTCCCTTTTGCAGAGCAACGCCATCAACATTAAACTTACTAACAGATAAGGCATTGCCGTCATTCAGTTTAACGTAGGTTTTTTGCCCATTGCTTTCAGCTATGGCAAAGTATGCCAAAATATCGGAGTCAAAAATAGAAGTGCCATCTACCGCTGTTATAACTTGTCCAATGGGCTGTTGCTGGTAATTATAAAAATTTACTTTGACTCCACCTAAAGGATTGGAACTTACAATATCATTGACCGCTACAAAATAACTTTTGTTCACCCCCTGTTTTATGGTAACTCCTAAATCCGAGGCCAAAACATTGGTGCCAACGGCTTTATCATAATAATAGGAGGCATGGCAAGGGTTATCACGTTGGTTCCAGTCGTAATTAAAATAGTAATCTTCATAATAAGACTCTACCCCGTCCCATGAGCTATTTTCCGTTTCTTGATCAAAATTATCCCCTGTCGACGTTTCCAGTTTAAAATTGGTGTCATCACATTTATAAAGGCTATACGATGGCTTAAAACTAAATTCAACCCTATACATGGCACCGACTTCTGGAGTAATGAGCGATTTTAAATCTAGGGCATGTGCTGACCATTTTCCGCTATTACTGCTAAGATTGGTTTCCAAATCCAATTCCTTTGTTGCTATGGGTCTAGCAACTGTTTTTAAATTATAGTTCCCGTTCAGATTATTTCCTTGTAAGAACTGCAAAACATTGTTTTGAAAAATTTTAAGAACGGTTACGTTGACCGACTTTAGATTTACCGTCTCAAAATTTATTTTTAGGTTATTGGAAGAAGGTAAAATTGTCCCATTGGATAATAATCGGACCTCTGGTCTTATTTGTTCGAAAGCTACCCTCTCGGTTAGCTTTGTTTTTAACTTGTACCCATCAGTACTTTCAATACCTTCAAAAACCTCTAGCTGAAGAGTAGCATTTACCTCTTTGGAAGGATATATTTTTAGGGTATTCCCTATAACATTGTATTTAGGGTTACCATCGCCTTCCAACACTACTAGACCTTTAAAGTTCTGTCCCTTTTTTAAAGGATCCGAAAAGTTGATATTTATAATTTGATTTTCACCGGTTTCCACCACAACATCCAGAATACTGAAATTGCTCTTACCCGGGATCTTTATTGTATTCTTTCCTGAACTATCTATATTTAAAACCTTACCGTCCCAAACAACCTCCAATTCCGTATCCTCTTCAAATCTCTGGATACTATCAATTTTAAAATAAAATTGGGTGCCTTCGGCAATAGATGAATCAAATTTTACGGAAACTCTTTTCGCTTTTTGTTTTACCTCCAACAACTGTTTGGCATTTTCTAAACTTAATTGGTCCGCAGTTTTTAATTGCCCCTCTATATATTGGTAATCCTTGGAATAGGATTGAACCGCCTGGGTATATAAATTAAACTGTTGTTTCAATGTTTTTACACTGAAATTGAACTGCCGTAAATCTTTTGGGACATCATTTATAATGGCCCCCAGATCCAGAGTAAGCCTATAGGTATTATCCTGTTGAAAACCATTTTCAGGTATAAAAGCGATAGTTCTACTGTCCAAAGCAACTACTTTGCCTTTGGTCTTAGGGACTACCTGCAACAAATCGCTACTCAGTTCCTGTCCACTTTTCCATGAATCAACGGGATTGTTCATCACCACTCGTACATCTGCTTTTACAGAAATTATACCATGGGAGACTTCTGTTATAAAGTCTTGATAAAGATTTAAGTTGTCTATTGAGGTTTTATCAATCTCTTTTTTGGAGTTACAACCAAGGATTAAAACAAATATAAGAGTGTGGATAATTAATTTCATAGAGGCAGCCAATTTAATACAGTAAAGATAAAAGGATTTTCTTTTGGGGAATATTTTATGCCGTAATTACTCAGAGAAAAAATAATCTAATTTGCCATTTTAATTGGAAGCCAATAATCAAAATACCACTACTTATTTTTACAAAAAACATCTAGAAAATTGTACTCTATAAGTAATCTTTGTATTACAGGATTATTACTTATTTGTGCATTTCATCGAATAAACCAATTAATTCGGCTCGGTGCTCCATAATTTATTTAATATTACATGATTGGTCACGAGAAGCCAATTACGAGAATACAAGAATTCCCCATTCTTCCCTTTCTTCCTACTTACAAATAGAACATTGTATGAAAACGAAATTGCATTATTTTATAATGCTATTGTTCGCATTTGTAGTAGTCTCTTGTACCACAGAGCCTATAGAGTCGGCAAATAGTCCCAAAGCAGAAAACGCTGTTGAGGTGGAGGAGGAATTACTTGGCATTGTTAATGACCACCGTATTTCCTTAGGATATACGGATTTGGATTTTAGCGATGTTGCCTATGAGTATGCCAACAAGCATACCGACTATATGATAGCCAAAGGTTCTATTAATCATGATAATTTTAGCGCACGGGCATCGGATATCTCCCTAGCCGTCAATGCCTCTTTTGTTTCTGAAAATGTAGCAAAAGACTATGATTCTGCAATTGAGGCCTTTCAAAAATGGCTAGCCAGTTCTGACCATAGAAAAACTATCGAAGGAGAATTTACCCATACTGCTGTAAGCGTAAAGAGAAATTTGGATGGCAAACTATATTTTACCCAACTCTTCTACAGATAGTCTTCCTTAAAGCAGTTTACTTTTCTTATTTTTGATATAAATCCTTGTTGAAACAACTGATAGCACACTTATTTATCCCTATCAATAATCAATAGGCATTATAATATCAATAAGAAACAGCTATGTCCATACAACAACCTTTCAATCTTAATAGGTGGATTTCCGAAAATAGAGCAACTTTAAAACCTCCTGTAGGAAACAAAAACCTTTATACAGAATCGGGTGATTATATTGTTATGATTGTCGCAGGCCCCAATGCCCGAAAAGACTATCATTACAATGAAACAGAAGAGCTTTTTTATCAATTGGAAGGAACTATTGAGGTTCATATTCAAGAAAACGGCCAAAAAAAAACCATGCATTTGGGTCCAGGGGATATGTACCTACACCCGGCCAGTGTGCCACATTCTCCCGTTAGGCATGCTGATTCTATAGGTCTGGTCATTGAACGTAAAAGGGCCAAGTTGGATGCTAAAGATGGGCTACTGTGGTTTTGTGATAACTGCAATAACAAATTACATGAAGTTTACTTCACTCTGAACGATATAGAAAAAGACTTTTTAGGTCACTTTAAGACCTTTTACGCCTCTGAGAAGCTGCGTACCTGCAATAATTGTGGAACAGTAATGCCAGTTGATGAAAGGTTTATTGCAGAAGAGGGCAAATAACTACTCTCGCAATTCAGCAATTCCTTTAAAATTTAAATCAAAATTTTTTTGGTCATCATACCACTAAATAGGTTTTAGATAACATTTATACACACTAACACCTTAGTCAACACAATAATTTGTAAATTTGAAAAATATCACAATTAACGATAAAAAAGTTATAAATGTCAAAAACTGCACAGGATTTTGGAATCCACGAAGCCTTGAAGAAATTAGGTATAACAACTTTAAATAACGGAACATCAACCGGTTCGGACAATTTTTCTTCCGGTGAGGAGCTAGCATCATATTCTCCTGTAGATGGAGCTTTAATTGGCAAAGTAAGAACGACCTCTAAAGCAGATTATGAAAAAGTTATGGATGTTGCCACCAACGCTTTTAAAATTTGGAAAACGAAACCCGCACCTCTTAGAGGAGAAATAGTACGCCAGTTTGGTGATAAACTTCGTGAACTTAAAGAACCTTTAGGAAGATTGGTTTCCTATGAAATGGGCAAATCATATCAAGAAGGTTTGGGAGAAGTTCAGGAAATGATAGATATCTGTGATTTTGCCGTAGGCCTATCAAGACAATTGCACGGTCTTACCATGCACTCCGAAAGACCTGGACATAGAATGTACGAACAATACCATCCTTTAGGGATTGTAGGTATTATTTCTGCGTTTAACTTCCCAGTGGCCGTATGGGCATGGAACACAGCATTAGCATGGATTTCGGGAGATGTCTGTATTTGGAAGCCCAGTGAAAAAACACCACTCTGTGGAATAGCATGTCAAAACATCGCAGCTATGGTTTTCAAGGAAAATAATCTTCCAGAAGGTATTTCCTGTTTAATCAACGGGGATTATAAAGTTGGAGAGTATATGACTCACGACAAAAGAGTCCCGTTGGTGTCTGCTACAGGTTCCATCCGCATGGGGAAAATCGTGGCTCAAGCAGTAGCTGCACGATTAGGAAAATCACTTCTGGAGCTTGGAGGTAACAACGCTATTATAGTTACCCAAGATGCAGACATAAAAATGACGGTTATTGGTGCTGTTTTTGGGGCAGTAGGCACAGCTGGACAACGCTGTACCTCAACGCGTAGAATAATAATACACGAATCCATTTATGACAAGGTGAAAGAAGCCATTGTTACAGCATACAAGCAATTACGTATCGGAAATCCATTGGATCAAAATAACCATGTAGGTCCGTTGATCGATACCGATGCGGTAAAGATGTACGAGCATGCGCTTAAAAAAGTAGTGGAAGAAGGAGGCAAACTTATTGTTGAAGGCGGTGTATTGCAAGGAGAGGGATATGAAAGCGGATGCTATGTAAAACCTGCCATTGCAGAAGCCTCCAATACTTTTGAAATTGTACAACACGAAACTTTCGCACCTGTATTATATCTTATAAAATATTCAGGAGATGTGGAAAATGCCATTACAATACAAAATGGAGTGGTACAGGGCCTATCCTCTGCAATTATGACCAATAACCTAAGGGAGGCTGAACGTTTCCTTTCTGTTCAAGGAAGTGATTGTGGCATAGCCAATGTTAATATTGGAACATCGGGTGCCGAAATAGGAGGTGCTTTTGGCGGGGAAAAAGAAACAGGTGGTGGCCGTGAATCTGGATCGGATGCCTGGAAAATCTATATGCGAAGGCAGACCAATACTATTAACTACACCACCGAATTACCGCTGGCCCAAGGGATAAAGTTTGATTTATAAAACCAAAGTATAATAAAAAAACCCGCAATGTACTGGTTTAGCTCCGATACATTGCGGGTTTTAACTAACTAACCAAATACCATCCTGAAGAATTATTCAACAGTGCCTCAGGACAAGAACTTGACATTTGAATGTTTAGAAAATAATAAACCCGTAGCCAATTGTAAATTTCCCCTCCCCCCGAATAGGTCCATTAGAAATAGCTGCGGGTTTAACCAAACTAACTCAAATAATTATGGTGATTAAGACCTATTTCAATGCCGGAACTTAGTCGGGAGAAATAAGGTCTTTGTAATTATAATGTTTCCTCTAAAGTCTACATTCTACACCATGTTTAAAAGTAAAATTATACAGATGGTACTGAAATTTGTATAATTGGTAAGTTTTCAGCACATTGATATCAATTATTGGGGTAAGATTCTCTCCTAAACCATTCATATACAGGCTAGGAAAAGTTTAAAAACAGCACCTAGCTTTAAACAACCTATTAAATCTACGAATGGCAAAAATTCGACCAAAATAGGCCCCCAACTACTGTTAACTGATTGACAGGTAATATTTAAGGCCATTATTTTAACATTTTAAAGGAATTTTTAATATATTTAAGCTAAACCCAAACAGCTATTAAAAATGTCTAAAAGAACAACCAATTTGTTGGGTATCGTAATCACCATTATTGCAGGAACCTTCTTTAATATAATGATGTGCAATTCATGCACAACCGAATTAGACCATACTTCTACAGTAGAAGCCTCTGAAATCATTGTTAAGAATAGTACGGCAGCAAACCAAAAGCAGCAAATAAAAGAACCCTAAATAGAATAACTAACCTTAAACTTTAACGTATATGGAAAACATGAATATTTGGTGCTGGTTAATTCCGGCCGTAGTGGGTATCGTCTGTGCCCTATTTGGCTATTTAATTGGTAAAGGAAAGAGTCCCCAAATAGATCAGTCTTCAGAATTAAGAATACTAAAGGACAAAACCGTTCAACTACAAGCCGATTTGGCAACATGCAACAAACAACTTGCTCAAAAAGTTGAGCCGACCATTTCCGCAAAATCAGTTGCTCCGATCGCCGCGAGCGAGGCGCAAATTCACTTTAACGCGAAAGCTGCTAAAACAATCTTTGGCAAAGCCATAAAACTGGACGACTTAAAGATTGTGGAAGGGATTGGCCCTAAAATACAGCAACTATTTAATTCTTTTGATATTAAGACTTGGAAAGATTTGTCCGAAACGGCTGTCGCAAGATGTCAAGAAATATTGGACACAGGCGGAGCCCGGTATAAAATTCATGACCCTGCCTCCTGGCCTATGCAGGCCAAAATGGCTCATGAAGGCAAATGGAAAGAATTGCACAAATGGCAAGAGGAGCACAAAAGGGGCAAACTATAATAATTGCCCCGCCCCATCAGTGGTTTCCAATGCAAATGACAGAGAAACTGAGGCTATATATAAAGGAAAAAGTGAAGCAATTGATTGCTTCACTTTTTCCTTTATAACAAGTTGAACTTTTTTAGAAGACAATAGCACTATACCATTCTCCCGTTGGCTTCAACCCACTTAAACCTATAGTCGTCCTCAGGAAATTTCATCCTAGTAGCAATTCGCTCCAATCTTTCAGGCAATTTCATTAAATAATCCCTAGCCCTTTCCGCATCGTCGTTAAGAGTTCTTATGCTATCCAATTCCCAATAACTATTCAATTTTCTCAAAATTTCTATATAATCCTGAGCAGTGTATACGCCAAGTCTTTGGGCACAATTGGAAAAATTTTCAAAAGCAGTTCCAATACTTCCACCAGACTCCCTTAGGAAATGTGCCGGCATAACAATTTTTTTCTTCATCATATCGGCAAAGGCCAACATCATCTGACTTGGGTCATTTTCAAAAATCACCTTAACAAATTCCCTATATGCCAAATGGTGTCTCATTTCATCACCAGCAATAATGGTACACATTTTACCCAATAGGGCATTACCGCCTTTTTTACACATTTGGCCAACCCTTTTATGAGAAATATTGGTTGCCAATTCTTGAAAAGAGGTATATATAAAGTTTTTATAAGGATCCCTATCCGTTCCTATGTCGAAACCATCGGCAATCAAATGCTGCGTGGTAATTTCCACTTCCCTCATATTGACCCTTCCAGCCAAATAAAGGTATTTATTTAACACATCACCATGCCTATTTTCCTCGGCCGTCCAATGGCGCACCCATTTGGACCAACCATTTTTGTTCTCACCGTGTTGATCTATTCCTTCTACATCCATTAGCCAAGATTCGTAGGTAGGCAGTGCTTCCTCTGTAATCGTATCAGCAACCAGGGTAACCCATAGGTCATACCCTAATTCCTTGGCTTCTTCACGTATCTGATTTACATGATCCATGAATCCCTCACTTTGTGTATCGGGTAAAAAATCTGTGGGTTGCCAAATATCCTGTATAGGAATAAGGTATTGGTCTATAAACCCATCTACCTTACCCTCAATGGATTTCATTACTTCTATTCTAACGTTCTTATTAGACATTCTTCAAATTTTATGTAAATATCCTTAATAATCTTGATAATTTGCCCCAATAGGCAGTTAATTTTAGTTTCTTCCCTTTTCTGAAGGATAAAACAAATATACGGGATCACTTTGCCAATATTGTTTTGAATCTACATCCATAATCGTCAAAGGCCCTTTAAAGGCTGCCCCCGTATCAACATTCCAAATGTTGGCTGCATTTTTTGGCGTTGTCCTACCAATCCTTGTTACCGGTGTATGACCAATAAAAATCTCATGGTAGTGTGTTAACCTTTGAGGGTAAAATTCATCCTTTACAGTTAATGACGGATCCAAAGACAGTGCCAATTCCCAAAGGGTTCTATCCCAATAAAAGGTTTTGGTAAAATATTCATGTTTTACACCCCTTAAGTTAGTAAATCCGGCGTGGATAAACAAACGATTTTCAGCGTCTATTATATAATTTTCCAAATTATCATAAAATTTGATATGGGCTTTTTTTGTTTCTTCCCCCACTTGGAGGTAAGCATCTTGAGTAGCACTACCGCCATGTTGCAACCAAAGAGGGTTATGGTCTCCACTTTTTAACCAATCGCTACATAGTTCATCGTGATTCCCCCTAAGAAAAGTACATCTATGAATTGTCTTAAGCTCCAATAAAAAATTTACCGTATCAACAGCATCACTCCAACCATCCACATAATCTCCCAAAAAAACAAGATGGTCTCCTGTAGCCACCTTTGCCCTTGATAAAACTTGCTTCAGCGCTTTTAAACCAGAATGTAGATCTCCAATCACTAATGTTCTCATTAGGCAAAAATCGCAAATACCACATAAATAGCAATGGCAATTAGAACTAAAATTAAAATATTCCTATATACTAAGGCAATAGCCCGAATCCTATTCATTTTTACATATAAATATCAACCCACATGGGTTACATAAATGTACCTAAAAGTATTGCCGTGAAAATTAATAACCTATTACAATACCTATGCATAAAATCCACCCCAATTGAAGCCAATAAAAAGGAAATTAGAATAAAGTAAATTTTATTTGTTAACTTTTTCTTGTTCATAATTACATATTTCATTGATTTACAATATATTAACATAATTTATTTGTAAACTTTAATGATAATTATCATGTTTTACTTCCTATTTTTTTTAATACTTTTGCTTTTAATTCCAAGGTTACACAACCACTAAAAATTATTCTATGCCCACAAAAATTGCGCAAGGACCTAAAAAGACCTTCACTCAAGAAGAAGCTATTAGTGCTTCACTAAAATATTTTAATGGTGACGACCTTGCTGCCAAGGTTTGGGTAAACAAATATGCCCTAAAAGATTCCGAAGGGAATATTTATGAGCTGACTCCGGACGATATGCATCGAAGAATAGCTAAAGAGATTGCTAGAATAGAACAAAAATATCCAAATCCTCTAAATGAAGGGCAAGTTTTTGATCTTATTAAGAATTTTAAATATATAGTCCCCCAAGGGAGCCCTATGGCCGGTATTGGCAATCCTTTTCAGGTTGCGTCCCTTTCCAATTGTTTTGTAATCGGCAATGACGGCAAGTCAGATTCATATGGTGGAATTTTGAAAATAGACCAGGAACAAGTACAGTTAATGAAGCGTCGTGGCGGAGTTGGTCATGACCTATCCCATATACGACCAAAGGGTTCCCCTGTAAAAAACTCGGCGTTGACCTCTACTGGTCTTGTACCCTTTATGGAAAGGTACTCCAATACGACCAGGGAAGTGGCCCAAGACGGCCGAAGAGGCGCTCTTATGTTATCGGTTTCCATAAACCATCCGGATGCAGAAGATTTTATTGATGCAAAAATGGAGCAGGGAAAAGTAACTGGAGCCAATGTTTCAGTTAGAATTGACGATGATTTTATGAAAGCGGTTCAAAACGGCCAGCCCTATACCCAAAAATTTCCTGTCCATAGTTCCGACCCTAAACTATCCAAATCCCTTGATGCCCAAAAACTTTGGGGGAAAATAGTTCATAACGCATGGAAATCTGCAGAACCAGGCATTTTGTTCTGGGACACCATCATTAAAGAATCTGTACCCGATTGTTATTCAGATTTAGGTTACAATACGGTATCCACCAATCCCTGTGGCGAAATTCCCCTATGTCCATACGATTCTTGTCGCTTGTTGGCCATAAATCTATTTTCCTATGTAGATCAGCCATTTACAGATAAGGCAAGCTTTAATTATACGCTCTTCAAAGAACATATTGCTGCTGCCCAACGGATCATGGACGACATTATTGACCTGGAATTGGAGAAGGTAGATGCCATTCTTGAAAAAATAAAGGCAGATCCCGAATTGGAGGAAACCAAAGCAGTAGAATACAATTTATGGAACAAGATAAAAGAAAAAGCAGAGAGTGGACGCCGTACAGGAATTGGCATTACCGCGGAGGGAGACATGCTTGCAGCACTAGGCTTGCGTTATGGTAGTGACAAGGCCAACGAATTTTCAATTGAGGTACATAAAACAATAGCCTTGGAAGCCTACAGGGCCTCAGTACATGCAGCAAAAGATCGTGGGGCATTTCAAATCTTTGATGCCGAAAGGGAAAAAAACAACCCTTTTATCCTACGCCTGAAGGAAGCCGATGAAAAACTATATTATGAAATGCTGGAATACGGGCGTAGAAATATTGCCTTATTGACCATTGCACCTACCGGTACCACTAGTTTAATGACCCAAACCACATCTGGTATAGAACCCGTTTTCCTACCCGTGTACAAGCGCCGCAGAAAAGTGAACCCAAATGACAAGGATGCCCGAGTTGACTTTGTTGATGAAGTTGGCGATTCTTGGGAAGAATATGTGGTCTTCCATCATAAATTTAAACAATGGATGTCCGTAAAGGGAATCGATACAGAAAAAAATTATACCCAAGAAGAACTTCAGAAAATTGTTGAAAAATCCCCTTACCACAAAGCCACTTCCAATGATGTGGATTGGTTGAGCAAAGTTCGTTTACAGGGCGCCGTTCAAAAATGGGTAGACCACTCCATAAGTGTCACTATAAACCTTCCGAACGATGTTTCCGAAGAATTGGTCGGAAAACTGTATTTGGAAGCTTGGAAACAGGGCTGCAAGGGTGTCACTGTATACAGAGACGGCTCCAGGTCAGGTGTTTTGATATCCAATGAACCGAAGAATTCCGAAAAGGATGAGTCCCTAGTACATTTTCCTACCAAACGTCCCCAAGTTTTGGAGGCAGACGTAGTAAGACTTCAAAACAATAAAGAAAAATGGATTGCCTTTATTGGGTTAATAAATGACCAGCCTTATGAAATTTTTACTGGTATGGCAGATGATGAAGACGGTATTTTAATTCCTAGATGGGTCAACAACGGAGTAATCTTAAAAAGCAGGAACCAAGACGGCACTTCGCGCTATGATTTTCAGTACAAAAACAAAAGGGGCTACAAAACCACTATTGAAGGGCTATCCCATAAATTTAATCCAGAATATTGGAACTATGCCAAATTAATTTCGAGCACCCTACGCCATGGTATGCATATTGAAAAAGTGGTAGACCTGATCAATAGCCTGCAATTGGACAGCGAATCTATCAATACATGGAAAAACGGAGTTGCAAGGGCTTTAAAAAGATATGTAGCGGATGGCACAGAAGCCAAAGGCCAAAAATGTGATGCCTGTAATTCTCACAATCTGATTTATCAGGAAGGATGTCTTACCTGCAAGGATTGCGGTTCTTCAAAATGCGGATAAGCCTACCTTGTTTTACCCATTTTGTTTAATTTTAGAAAATTATGCCTCTATTTGTTCGCATTTAGGGGCATTTATAGTATTAATACATATTTCTGTTTATTTTAGATTTATCAAATAAATTCAAGGGATGAAGAATGTTTTCTGTATAGGAGAATTATTAATAGATTTTGTTGCCGAAAAACAAGGAAGTGATCTTTCAAAAGCCAATGATTTTACCAAAAAGGCTGGTGGTGCTCCTGCAAATGTTGCATCGGCTATTGCAAAACTGGGTGGTAAAAGTTTTTTTATTGGCTGTGTGGGCAAAGATCCCTTTGGCACTTTTCTTATCAACACCTTAGCCGAGGGACAAGTGGACGTATCCCTAGCGCAGAGGTCCGACACTTTCACTACCTTGGCTTTTGTTTCATTAGCAGCAGATGGCGAAAGAGATTTTGTTTTTAGCCGTGGTGCGGACAAAGAATTAACACATGACCGCAGATTAAAAAATCTGTTTAAAGATCAAATTGTACATTTTGGGGCCGCCACATCATTCTTGGGGGGCAGTTTGGAAGAGGCGTATTCACTTTATCTGCAAGAGGCCATTTCCAGCAATAGCTTCATTTCCTTTGACCCTAATTTCAGGGCCGATCTCTGGAAAGGAACGGAAGCCATCTTTATACAAAAATGTATCCCTTTTATAGAAAAATCCCATTTGTGCAAATTTAGTATGGAGGAGGCCCAACTACTCTCTGGAAAGGAAGATCTGGAAGAGGCCTGTACTTTTTTACATCAGTTAGGCTGCAAAATAATTACTGTAACATTGGGCGGGGAAGGAACCTATTTAAGCACTCCTTTAATTAAAAAAATAATCCCTAGTATAAAGGTAACCCCTATTGATACTACAGGTGCGGGAGATGCTTTCATTGGCTGTTTATTGGAACAAATTGCCAATACCACTAACCTAGACGCCCTTATGACCAATTCTGGACCTTTAGAAAATATGGTTCAACTTGCCAATAAGGCCGGAGCAATTACCACCACCAATTATGGGGCCATAGAACCTTTGCCCACTCAGGATCAATTAAAAAGGTTATAAATACAATGGTAGGCTAGGCTTAGTTATATTTCATCTTTCTAATGATCCGCAGGGATTCCTTAATAGATTGATACACCGGAAGATCGTATTTCTTTATTATTGGTTTTGCGTTTTCCATTATATCCTTGGCCTCTTCAAAGCCATTAACATAACAAATTAACAAGGTATCGGACAATAGGGATAAATCCCTTCTTTCGTTTGGAGTTAAAGGTATTTCCATTTCTATTTTATTAAGTACGGCGCTATTGGTATTATAAATATGATGAAGTGTTTTTTTATCATATAAGGGAGGTTCAAATATTAAATCGCTTTGAATGGTATATGTACCATTATCTGAAAAGGTAATGACCACCTTTTCCAAGGGATAATATTTTTGCTGACTGCTTAATCCCAACTGAACATATTCGATGGTAGTAAAGGAATTTTCATCGTAAGTTATAGTGATTTCATCAAATTCAGAAAAAAATAGCTTCACTTGTTCATTTATCAATTCTATATCAACACGGGAGTAATAGATTTCATTATTTACTTTTTTTTGATTTCCTGCCCAGCAAACCACAAATTGCTCCTTAAACACCTTGTAGTGACTTGTAAGATCTTTATGCCGTTCATTTAAAAAGTCGACCACCCCATCCAAAGTAAGTTCAATATTATTTTTAGCATGCTGTTCTATGGTGGCCACAGCTTCAGCATTTATATCGGTCAACTCAATTCCATATGCCTTTGGCATACTAATGCTTCCATCCCTAAAGAATACCGCTCCCCCATAATACTTCCATATATTCTTTCGTAAAGAACAAACCTTGCCATTGGATTTTATAGTTACCAAACCCACTACCTTGCCTATGGGCAAATGGGGAAAAGGAATATTTTCATAAGTAATGCGTGGCGGATTGTCCAAATAGGCATTTACCAAATTTTGAATTTTGCTATCATCAAAAAAATCGACCCCTACAATTTCGTTGTCCTCATCCTCTACTCCAATAACAATAAAAGAGTTGTTTTTCGGATTACTATTGGCCAGTGCACAAACATGCTTTAAAAATTTAGCCTTCCCCTCCCTTTTTCCAATATCTATAAACCGCTTTTTATCATAAAAGCTGTTCTCGTCATTATGGGCAAGAAGGTTTTTTACGAGTAAACGTTTATTGATCATAATTTCTTATTGACAATAGTAGCACTCGCCTGTGCCGTTGGCATAACCAATAAATCTGCAATATTAACATGTGAAGGCCTGGTGACCATAAAATGGATAATGTCTGCGATGTCTTCAGCTTGTAACGGTTTATATCCTTTATAGGTATCAGAAGCCCGGCCATTATCCCCTTTAAAGCGCACTTTACTAAATTCTGTTTCCACCAATCCCGGATTTATAGCCCCAACCCGAATACCATATTTGTTAAGGTCAATTCTCATCCCTTGGTTTATAGCATCCACAGCATATTTACTGGCACAGTAAATATTCCCCATGGGGTACACCTCTTTGCCTGCAATGGAGCCTATATTTATAATATGTCCGGCTTTATTTTTGATCATTTGCGGCATTATGGCCTTGGAAACGTACAACAGCCCTTTGACATTAATGTCCAACATTGCCTCCCAGTCTTCCAGATTTCCTTCCTCGATAGAACTGAGACCATGGGCATTCCCCGCATTATTGATAAGAATATCAATATTGGAGAATTCCGTTGGCAGGGAATCAATAGCTTTAAAAACCGCCTTTTTGTCCTGCACATCAAATACCAAAGTAAAAACTTTGGTATGTCTGGACAGTTCCTTTTTTAGTGCATCCAATCGCTTTTTTCGCCTCCCACAGATAACTATATTAATCTTGTTGGAAGCAAAAATTTTTGCGGTTGCAAGGCCTATACCACTAGTTGCGCCAGTTATAAATGCAGTTGGTTTATCATTGTTGGTATTATTCATAAAAATTAGTTCTAAATACTGTTTCTCATTATACAGGTAGCCTAACTTTAAGGCACATCTTCCCCCATACTGGCCGCTAACAACATAAACCAATCTTCCTGCTCAAGATCTATCTCCGTTGCTTTCATTGCATCAGACAACCGCTTGGGATTTGTGGTCCCTACTACGGGATGTACTGCCGCCGGATGCGTAAAAATCCATGCCAATAAGAGCTGACTCGCATTTACCTGGTATTTCTTCTTTAATTGTTTTAATACTTTTTTTATGCGCTTGCTACGCTTATTCTTGTCCCGATAATAACTCCCCAACGGGCTCCAGGCCATTGCCATTCTTTTATGGATAATACAATCGTCCCACCCTCCATTATTCATGGCTTCATTGGCCGTTAAGGAAAATTCCAATTGATTGGATTGTACCTCTACCGTAGTTTCTAACAACTCTACTTGGGAAGGTGTAAAATTGGACACCCCAAAATCAAGTATTTTACCCTCTTTTTTCAATTGCTGTACAGCGTCCCCGATTTCCCCAGGACACATCAAAGGACTTGGTCTATGCAATAACAACATATCCAAATAATCCGTTTTTAAATTTTTAAGGGACTGCTCAACAGACCAAATAATATAATCCTTGGAATAGTTATAATGCTTAACGCTGTTTTTGCGCTCCTCACAAACCATTTGAATTCCACATTTACTGATCAGCTGTATTTTATCACGGCTTATGTTAGAAGAGGTAAAGGCATTTCCAAAAAGCAATTCGTTGTTATAAGAACCATAGATATCCGCATGGTCAAAAGTGGTAATTCCCTGATCCAAACAATGACCAATTAATTTTGCCCCCTCCCCAACAGATAGCTTTTTACCCCAATTACCCCAAGTCATTGTCCCTGCAATGATTTTGGAATAAGATGTTTTATTTTTCATATGTTTGTGAAATTATGAATAATTCCCTTAAATAGTTCACAAAACTGGACCCATTGCTTAACTTTTAACCATACATTAACAGCCAATAACTAAATAAATTTTCAATTTGCACCCACTTTTGGAGTTAACCACATTAAACAAAAAAAAACACAGGATTATATGGAAGAAAATACTTCGGTAGATATCAGCGCCGTGAACGAGAAAATTGCCAAAGAGAGTGCTTTTATAGACCTACTTATTTTAGAAATGAATAAAGTAATAGTTGGTCAAAAACATATGATAGAACGATTGCTAATTGGACTTTTGGGCCAGGGTCATATTCTACTTGAGGGTGTTCCCGGTTTAGCAAAAACTTTAGCAATAAATACCTTGGCCAAAGCTGTTCAAGGTAGTTTTAGCAGAATACAATTTACACCAGATCTTTTGCCTGCCGATGTGGTGGGAACCATGATCTACAATATGAAGCTCAATGATTTCTCTATCAAGAAAGGCCCCATATTTGCCAATTTTGTTTTAGCGGATGAAATTAACCGTGCTCCTGCAAAAGTGCAATCGGCACTTCTTGAAGCCATGCAGGAAAAACAGGTGACCATTGGCGATCAAACATTTATTTTGGACAAACCCTTCTTGGTTATGGCCACCCAAAACCCCGTGGAGCAGGAAGGAACTTATCCATTGCCGGAAGCCCAGGTGGATCGTTTTATGCTGAAGACCGTTATAGATTACCCCAAACTTAGTGAGGAGCAACTAATTATTCGCCAAAATCTTAAAGGTGATTACGAAGAGGTAAAACCTGTGGTGACTGTTCAACAGATCTTAAGTGCCCAAAAGGCGGTCCGCGATGTGTATATGGACGAGAAAATTGAAAAATATATACTCGACATTGTTTTTGCTACACGATACCCTGAAAAATACAATTTAGAAAGTCTAAAACCCTTAATAAGTTTTGGTGCTTCACCAAGGGGTAGTATTAATTTAGCGGTAGCTGCCAAATGCTATGCCTTTATTAAAAGGCGGGGTTATGTGGTTCCTGAAGACGTAAGGGCCGTTATTCATGATGTTTTACGCCACAGAGTTGGAATTACGTATGAGGCAGAGGCCGAGAATATTACTTCGGAAGAAATTATAAACAAGATTGTAAACGAAATTGAAGTACCTTAATCAGTCTACAGCTATCGGTCCACAGTCATCGGTCTTAGTACGATAAACAATGTGTCCGAATACTTTTTACTGCAAACTGCAAACTGAAAATGGATACCAAGGAATTATTAAAAAAAGTTCGCAAGATTGAAATAAAGACGAGACGTCTTTCCGACCATATTTTTGGTGGGGAATACCACTCTACCTTTAAAGGAAGGGGTATGACCTTTAGTGAAGTGCGTCAATATCAATTTGGCGATGATGTAAGGTCTATAGATTGGAACGTTACCGCACGCTATAACGAGCCTTATGTAAAGGTTTTTGAGGAGGAAAGGGAACTTACCATGATGCTAATGGTAGACGTAAGTGGTTCAGAACTTTTTGGTACCACCAATCAGTTTAAGAAGGAAATTATTACCGAAATATCCGCCACTCTAGCCTTTTCTGCGCTACAGAACAACGATAAAGTTGGACTTCTTTTATTTACCAATGAAGTGGAGCTGTATATTCCGCCAAAAAAAGGAAAAAGTCACGCCCTTAGAATTATACGGGAATTGTTGGAATTTTCCCCAAAAAGTACCGAGACCAATGTAGGTGCTGCTTTAAAATTCCTTACCAACGTAATGAAGAAAAAAGCCATTGTTTTTGTGCTCTCGGATTTTATTACTGAGGATTACCTCCAAACATTGCGCATCACCGGTAAAAAACATGACCTTACGGGTATTAGGGTATTTGATGAAAGGGAGGAAAACATCCCCAATATAGGGATGGTACAAATGCAGGATGCAGAAACAGGCGCAATTCAATTGGTAAATACCCAATCCAAAAAAGTTAGGATGGCCTATGCCAAACATTACAGCGAGCGGGTTGCCTATTTTCAGGATACTTTTACCAAATCTGGATGTGGAGTGTTAAGTTGTAGGGTTGATGAAAGTTATGTTAAAAAATTATTGGGCTATTTTAAGAGAAGAGGTTGATTTAAATGAGGAACTTAGATTTGAGCATTAAAAATAGTTGTTCGTATTTTATACGATATATTGCATTGTGCCTACTTTTTGCCACGGCACAAGGATTTTCACAGAATTCTCCCACCATTAAGTCGGAGGTGGATACCACGTATATAAAGATTGGCGAACAGATAAATTTTAAAGTAACCGTAGAAACGGATTCTACTGCCCAGGTAATTTTCCCTGAAGGACAGACCTTTTCCCCTTTGGAAACCGTAGAGGCCCTAAAGACCGATACCGTTAAAAAATTGGACAGGATGACCCTGCAAAAAATCTACGCCCTCACCCAATTTGATTCCGGCTCCTACACCCTGCCCAGGCAACAGATTATGGTAAACGGAAAACCGTTTTTTACAGATTCCGTGAAAATTGATGTCGCTACCATTCCAGTTGATACTTTGGCGCAGAAGATGTACGACATAAAACCCTTGATCAATGTGGAAAAAACTAATGGGGGTCTTTGGAAAATCCTACTTTGGATATTAGGTATCTTGTTAGTAGCAGGTGCCGCCTTGTATTGGTTCGTTTTTAGAAAAAAAGCATTGAGCGATGCAGAAAAAGTAGCTTTATTACCTCCTTTTGACAGGGCTATTTTAGGGTTGAAAGAATTGGAAAAATCAAAGTATTTAATACAGGACGATTATAAATCCTACTATTCCGAGCTAACCGACATTGTAAGGTCTTATTTGGAGGAAGATGTTCATGTAACCGCGCTTGAAAGCACCACAGACCAATTAATAGACAAATTGGAAATGATGAAGGATGCCGGCCAACTTAAACTGGATAATGAAACCATTCAACAGTTTAAAAAAGTGCTACAAACCTCTGATTTGGTGAAATTTGCAAAATCCAAACCTGAAAACTCGGTAGCAGAGCAGGATAGGAAATCTGTAGAACAAATTGTCATAAAAACAAAAGAGGCCATTCCCGAACCCACAGAGGAAGAATTATTGCAACGTGAGGAGTATTTGGAAGAATTAGAAAAAAAGAAACACAAGAAAAAAATAATTATTGCGGCAGTAACTGCTGTTCTTGTGCTATTATTTTCCACAGCCGCAGCTATAGGCTATTACGGATTTGGATATGTCAAGGACACCGTTTTGGGCCATCCCACCAAAGAATTGTTGGAGGGAGAATGGGTACAGAGCGATTATGGTTTTCCCCCAGTAAGTCTACAGACTCCAAAAGTCTTATTGCGACAAGCTATAAAATTGCCTCCGGAAGCCCAGGCTACTATAAAAGAAATGCAGGCTTTTGCTTATAGGAGTTCTATTGGACTATTTACTATAGGTACCACCTCTATTACCTTGGCGCAACAAGAAGATCCAGATCTTGATAAGGCTTCCGAGCAGATCTTGAAAAATTTTGAGGCCCAAGGTGCCAAAAACATCACTACCAAACAAGAGGAGTTTACAACTTTGACAGGAGTCAAAGGAATTAAACTTTACGGTAGCGGGAAATTTGCCGTCCCTGAATCCAAAGAATTGATATCTGGGAATTATGTGGTCCTATTCTTTGGAGGTAAAGGCTTTCAACAAAATGTTATCTTGACATGGTTGTCAGACGATACCTATGCAGAACAAATTGTAGACCGAATTTTGAACTCAGTAGAAGTAAAAACGACCTTATAAATGTTTGAGAATATTTCCTTTGCGAACCCACAGTTTTTCTGGTTGTTGTTATTACTGCCAGTGGCAATGCTTTGGTATTTCTTTAAAAGAAGGGAACAAACCGCTTCCTTAAAAATTTCTAGTATTAAGGGATTTTCCAAAGGCAGCATTTTACCCAAATTAAAACATGCGCTCTTTTTTATGCGCCTATTGGCTTTAGCTGCTATCATTGTGGCACTAGCCAGGCCACAGACCGAAGATATTTCCACCAAAACCAAGACCACTAAAGGAATAGACATTGTTATGGCCATTGATGTTTCCTCCAGTATGCTTGCAAAAGATTTAAAGCCATACAGGTTGGCAGCACTTAAAAAGGTTGCAGCCGATTTTATTAATGAAAGGCCAAACGACAGGATCGGATTGGTGGCCTATGCCGGAGAAAGTTATACCAAGACACCCATCACAAGCGATAAGTCTATCGTTTTAAGGGCGCTGGACGAAATAACTTATGGACAATTAAATGATGGAACAGCAATTGGCATGGGACTGGCCACTTCAGTAAATAGACTTAAGGAAAGTAAGGCGCTAAGTAAAGTCATTATTTTGCTTACGGATGGTGTAAATAATTCAGGTTTTATAGAGCCCCAAACCGCTGCAGAACTAGCTGTTGAATACGGGATTAAAACCTACACCATAGGTCTTGGGACCAATGGAAATGCTATGTCCCCGATAGCCTATAATGCCGATGGATCCTTCAGATATGGTATGAGGGAAGTAGAAATAGACGAAGACCTACTTAAATCTATAGCAGAAACAACCGGAGGGCAGTATTTCAGAGCTACTGACAACAAAAAATTAGAAGCTATATACGACGAAATAAATAAATTGGAAAAAACCGAAGTAGAGGAATTCAAGTATTATAAATACGAAGAAAAATTTAGGCCTTGGATCTATTTGGCAGGAGTTTTGCTCTTGTTGGAATGGCTGGCAAGGATTACCTTATTTAAGAGTTTTATCTAAAATTTACTGGGCTCAAAGGGGTTTTGATTTAAAAATGAAGAATACAAAATGATTCAGTTAGACGAAAAATCATATTTATACTTGCTATCCATCATTCCGGTGATGGTACTCCTTTTTGTGCTTCTTCAATTTTGGAAAAAAAGAACACAAAGAAAATTTGCAGACCTTGCTCTTTTAAAGCGACTGACTCCAGAAAGGTCTAACTTTAAATCAAGTTTGAAATTAATCTTTATATTATTGGGAATTGCCGCTTTGACCATGGCATTGGTCAATCCAAAGATAGGTACGAAGTTAGAAACAGTGAAAAGGGAAGGCGTAGACATTGTGTTTGCCGTAGACGTTTCCAAAAGTATGTTGGCGGAGGATATTGCCCCCAACAGACTGGAAAAGGCTAAACGCCTGGTTTCCGAAATTATCAATCAATTGGCTAGTGATAGGATCGGAATCATAGCATATGCCGGTCAGGCATTTCCACAATTACCCATAACTACCGATTATGGCGCCGCCAAAATGTTCCTGCAAAATATGAACACCGATATGCTCTCCTCCCAAGGAACAGCTATAGACCAGGCTATTGAATTGGCATCTACCTATTATGACGACGAAGAACAAACCAATAGGGTGCTATTTATAATCTCGGATGGTGAAGATCATTCAGAAGGCAAGGTCGCGAATGCAGTTGAGGATGCAACCAACGAAGGAATAAGGGTTTTTACCATTGGAGTTGGAAAGACCAAAGGCGCACCAATACCCCTTAAAAGGAATGGCATTGTTGAAAGCCTAAAAAAGGACAACCAAGGAGAAGTAGTCATTACAAAATTAAATGAAGAAGTGCTCCAAGAAATAGCTGATGAAGGTAATGGGCTTTACATAAATGGTGAAAACACCGAAGAAGCCGTTGCCATCATCAAGGAACAATTGAACCAGATGGACAAGAAAGAATTTGAGGCTAAACAATTTGCCGAATACAAAGATCAATTCCAATGGTTTTTGGGCGCAGGTCTTTTATTCTTATTTTTAGACATTTTTATCTTGGATAGAAAAACCAAATGGTTGAAAAAATTGAATCTGTTCAACGAGCGATAAACGAAGAAGGAATATGGGAAAGATTGTATATATCATCATTTTAATCGGAAGCCTTGTCCATGCACAGGAAGTAGATAAGGAAAAAGAAAAATCAATTAAAATTGCCACCAATTACACTTGGGAGGGAAATAAGGATCTCTCTGAAAGCAATTTTGTTAATGCCGAGGCCAATTATAGGAGGGCAATCTCCAAGAGTACCGAAAATAGCATTGCTCCATATAATTTGGGAAATGCCTATTATGAAAACGAAACTTATAGCGAAGCATTTGGACGGTTTAAACAGGCTGGGGAAAATGCTTTGAACAAAAAAGACAAACACAAGGCCTACCATAATATGGGTAACGTCTTTATGAAAAACAAAGAATACCAAAAAGCGGTAGATGCCTATAAAGAGGCCCTGAGAAATGACCCAACGGATGAGGAAACCCGTTATAATTTAGCTTTGGCCAAGGAAATGCTGAAAAAGCAACAGGAAGAAGAGCAAAAAAACGATCAAAATAAGGACGACCAGAACCAGGACGACAAGAAAGATCAAAAGGACCAAAACGAAGACAAAAAAGAAGGGGACGAGAACAAAGACAATAAAGGCGACCAAAAAGAAGATCAGGGCGACAAGGGGGAAGACGGGGATAAAGGAGAGGAAAAGAAAGAAGACAAAAAAGAAGGTGAAGGAGATAATGAAGAGCAAAACGACGAGCCATATAAGGCAGAAGATCAAAAGCAACAACAGCCAAGGCCAAGCCAATTGTCTCCACAACAGGTGAAAAATTTGCTAGAGGCAATGCAAAACGAAGAGAAAAAAGTACAGGAAAAAATTGATGCTCAAAAAGTAAAAGGAACAAGAATTAAAAATGAAAAAGACTGGTAATACACGTGAATATTAAAAGATACATATCATTATTTTCGCTGTTATTCCTTGGCATATTTTTAAATGCCCAGGATAATGAAACCGTTACCTTCGAAATGAATCTCAGCAAGGATGTGCTGGGCATTAACGAACGTCTAAGAGTGGACTTTAGCATGAATAGGGATGGGGATAATTTTGTGCCCCCGGATTTTGAGGGGTTCAGGGTGCTTATGGGTCCATCACAATCCATTAGCTCCTCATGGGTGAACGGGGTTAGAAGTTTTTCCAAAACCTATACCTATACTCTAGCACCTACCGCTAGGGGAAAATTCACCATTAAACAATCCACTATTGTCATCAAGGGCGAAACCTATAAATCCCTACCCAAAGAGGTGGAAGTTACCGCAGCTGTTGATAGACCGGACGGAGAAAAAACAGTAGACGATGTGGCCGACGAAAGCCTACATTTGGTAGCCGAAATATCCAAAACCAGCCCTTATCTAAATGAAGCGGTTACCGTGGTTTATAAATTATACGCCAGTCCTTCCATAGATGTGACCAATTTTAGGGCGTTGGATAATCCAAAATATAACAATTTCTGGAGTCAGGATATTCCAGTCACCAAATATGATATTCAGAATACCACCTATGATGGCAAGACATATAGATCGGTAATCCTAAAAAGAGTAGTCTTATATCCACAAAAAACGGGCGAATTGGAAATAGAACCCCTTTCCCTGGATGTAAGTTTACAGGTACCCACTAACAAACGCGATTTTTTTGGAGGTAGAATATTTGCCCAAACCAACAAAACCGTATCCGCTGGCAATAGGACTATTAATGTTAAGCCATTGCCAACCGAAGGGAAACCAGCAGATTTCAGTGGTGCCGTAGGAGAATTTCAGTTTTCGGTAACCACCAGTAAGACTCATTTAAACGCCTCCGAGTCCCTGCAGGCCAAAGTTGCCATTAGTGGAAAAGGAAACTTGAAATTATTCGAGATTCCAGAATTAAACCTACCTAGTTCCTTGGAAGTTTATGAGCCGGAGTTCAACGAAAGTGTTCGCACCAATCTATCCGGAATGGAAGGCAATGTCAGCAATAGCTATACTGTAGTACCAACATTCAGAGGAAAGTATCCCATTCCCAGTATAGCGTTTAGTTTTTTTAATCCCAAGACTGAAAAATATCAAACTTTGAATTCTGGAGAAATTCTGATAAATGTATTGGAAGGACCAATCAGCGGGGCATCGGACAACACTGGATCCGTCACCAGCAACAAACAACGAGTGGTGGCAACAGGAAATCAATTTGTATTTAATAAATTAAGGCCAAACCTTAGCACTATAAGCAGCCAATACTTTTTTGGCTCAACCAACTTTTTTCTTTGGTGGTTACTTCCTGTTTTACTAATTCCAATTGCCATACTATTTGGCAAAAAAAGAGAAGCCATTGCAAGTGACGTAGAAGGAAACAAAATTAAACGCGCCAATAAACTGGCTAGAAAATATTTATCAGCTGCAAAAAAAGCACTAGGCTCCAAGGACTCATTTTACGTGGCCCTAGAAAAGGCATTGCACAATTATTTGAAGGCAAAACTCAAAATAGAGACATTTGAATTTAGCAAGGACAAAATCACCACTTTACTAAATGAAAAAAATGTAGACGAAGCAACTCATGAAGGATTTGTAGGATTACTTAAGAATTGTGAAATGGCCAGATATAGTCCTTTCTCTGAAGTACAAATGCAACAAGATTACAATAAAGCCAGTGAGGTTATTTCACAATTGGATAAACAAATTTAAGCTATGGTACGTGCATTAACTATTTTGGCTTATTTGGTATGCAGCTTAGGTTTTTCGCAGAACCAACAACTGTTTGACCAAGCTACTGCCTCTTATAATGAAGGGGAATATACCAAAGCTGCTGACAATTATTTAAAGATCCTGGAGGGCGGGGAACATTCAGCAGAACTCTATTTCAATCTGGGTAATACATATTATAAGCTCAATAATATTGCGCCTAGCATTTATTATTACGAAAAGGCATTATTGTTGAAACCCAATGACCAAGATATTAAGAACAATCTGGCATATGCTCAAAATATGACGTTGGATGCCATTGAACCTCTACCACAAACTACTATTTCAAAAATATATAAACAGCTAACTTCAAAACTCACATTTGACCAATGGGCCTACGTTGCTATTGTCTTTATGATGCTCTTTGTCTGTTGTTATATTGGCTTTTATTATTTTAAATTTTCAACCGAAAAACGAATAGCTTTTATCAGCAGCTTCATTTTTCTTTTAATAAGCATCATTGCGGTAATACTAGCCTATGTTCAATACTCCAAATTTAAATCCGATCAACCCGCCATTGTTTTTGCCGAAGAAGTTGGTATAAAATCCGAACCTAATAACAGGAGTCAAGCCATATTCACTTTACATGCCGGTTCTAAGGTGCATGTACTTGAACAATTAAATGACTGGAAAAAAATTCAAATAGAAGATGGAAAAACTGGATGGTTATTGGCAGATGATATTAAGGAACTAAAAGACTTTTAAAAATTATTTAACAGTCTTATAATAGTAATACTAGTATATTCGCACCATTCAATGTATATATGAAGAAAAGTTGCCTCTATTTTTTATTGTTTTTCTGGGTTTTTGCCATTGTAGCCCCTGCTATTATTACCATAATTGGTGATAATACTGTAATTATAGTATCTAACTTAAACGAAGAGGAAAATCAAAATTCAGTTAATAAGTACGTTGCTGAAAAACACATTTTATATAATAATACGGAAGATATATTTTCGTCTTTAGTAAATAATAAAAAAGTAGCCCATTCCAGATATTTATTGGGCTCTTCCAATTATATATTGGATATTAATCTTCCTCCCCCGGAATTCCTTTCCTAGTAATCCTTACTTTACATTTGATATATTTTACGGTATAATTTTCAAGGGAATTTATGCCCAATACCAATATATCCACTAATTTAACAAGCGAAAGTTTTAAGGATGTGCTATACTGGACTCAAACGACCAGCAAAAAACATATTCCCCAAGTGATTTACAATTAATTCTATCGCTAAAGATTAGGGTGTAATTAATTGTATGCACATAGCTCACTTAAAATTTATATAAAATAATTTAGATAATAAAACGCATAAATAAGTCATTACCATTTAACACATGTCTCGAAAATTTTTGGGACAAAACGAAAGATTCGCCCAATAATTAAAGACAATACGGTCAATATCTGTGGAATGGAAAATAGCTTATCATGCTAAAAAAAATATAAAAGATGAAAAAACTAGATCAAGTTTTTAAGAATAACGAAAAATGGATTCAAGAAAAATTATCGGTTAATCCGGAATTTTTCAACGAGATGGGCAAAGGACAAAGTCCGGAAATACTTTATATTGGATGTTCGGATAGTAGGGTAACTTCCGAAGAGCTTATGGGCATGGGACCAGGAGAGGTCTTTGTACACCGAAACATTGCCAATATGGTTATTAGCATTGACCTTAATGTCATGTCCGTGGTTAATTATGCCGTTGAACATCTAAAAGTGAACCACGTTGTTGTTTGTGGCCATTATTCCTGTGGAGGTGTAAAAGCAGCTATGCAATCGGCCGATTTGGGCATTTTAAATCCATGGTTAAGAAATATTAGGGATGTATACCGAATACATGCTAAAGAACTTAACGCCATAACCGACGAAGAGCAAAAATATGATCGTCTGGTAGAATTAAACGTACAAGAACAATGTATTAACCTCATTAAGACGGCCGCTGTACAAAAAGCCGCTAGGGATCGCGACCTTACTGTTCATGGCTGGGTTTTCGATATACACACTGGAAAATTGATAGATCTAAAAATAGATTTTGAAGGGATCCTAAAAAACATAATGGAAATCTACCATCTCGATTAAGTCGGGGCCAACAATGGTGTAAACCGGATTAAACTCACAAGACATTAATTAATTTTAAAATGTCCCAATCATTGCACAACTCTAAAACGGTTTGCCGTCATTAGATTTGGTGCATTGAATTGACAATAACTGTAATTAAAATAAAAATATTAAAATGAAAAATATATTTTCAAATTTAAAAGGCGATTTATTTGGTGGGATAACTGCTGGAATAGTTGCCTTGCCCTTGGCTCTTGCCTTTGGGGTTTCTTCTGGGCTTGGTCCTGATGCTGGTCTTTACGGTGCTATATTTATAGGATTTTTTGCCGCCTTATTCGGAGGTACAGCTACCCAAATTAGTGGCCCTACAGCTCCCATGACCGCCGTTAGTTTAGTGGTCATTGCAGGAATTGTAGGCGTAAATAATGGTGATTTGGAAAAGGCACTGCCCTCTATCCTTCTGGTCTTTCTGTTGGCAGGTCTACTTCAAATTGTATTGGGTGTTATAGGTATTGGAAAATACATTAAATACATTCCCTACCCCGTTGTTTCCGGTTTTATGACCGCAATCGGGGTTATCATCATCATTACCCAAATTCTACCAGCCATAGGTTACTATCCCAAAGAGGATAATGAATATGTTTCAGGATATACCCCTTTAGCGGAAGAAGTGCTTTTGGAAAAAATCTTGAAGGAAGAGGCTGGCGAAGGTTACTTGGTATTGGAAGACTTTACCGAAACCCAGAAAAGGGCCGCAGAGGTAAGTGAGGACAACATTTTAACGGAAGCAAAGACCTTGGCGGGCAATGAGTCCAAATCTGTTTTGGGTACGGTAAAACTATTACCCAGGGCACTTGCAAATATAGATTGGCTAGAACTTATACTGGCCTTATCTACCATTATCATAATCTTTGGATTCAAGAAAATCACTACTGCGGTGCCCAGCACCCTGGTAGCCTTGATAGCGGTGTCTGGTGCAGCTTTTGTCTTTAATCTGGATTACAGGCCTATTGCAGAAATCCCTAGTGGCTTTCCCATGCCACATTTCGAAATGTTCACAGATTTTAAATTGGCGCAGATATCGCCATACTTATTTGCAGCCCTATCCCTAGCAGTACTTGGTGCCATAGATTCTTTATTAACCTCAGTTGTTGCGGATAATATGACCAAAACAAAGCATAACCCCAATAAGGAGTTATTAGGCCAAGGAATTGGAAATAGTGTGGCATCCATTTTTGGAGGTATTCCAGGAGCTGGAGCTACCATCCGTACCGTTGTAAATATTAATGCAGGAGGAAAAACTCGCTTGTCCGGAGCAATAGCCGCCATATTATTGTTAATAATCCTTTTGGCATTAGGTCCGGTTGCCTCACAAATTCCGGCAGCTGTTTTAGCTGGTATTTTGGTAACTGTAGGTATTGGCGTTATGGACTACAAAGGATTAAAAGCCATACCAGCCATGCCAAAAAGTGAAGTTGCCATTATGATTTTGGTATTAATACTTTCTGTATTTTGGGACTTGGTGAGTGCGGTTGGTATAGGTCTTATCATTGCATCCCTAATCTTTATGAAAAAAATGGGCGATCTAACGGCGGAACGTTCCGATGTGAAGCCTTTGCTTAAAGAAAAAGCATGGGCTGATGAGGACAGTTTCCCTGAGAGCCTTAAAGCAAGTGTTTTTATTAAGCACATAAAAGGTCCGTTATTTTTTGGTTCTACGAGCGATTTTCAACAACTTGCCAAACAAATACCGAAATCCGCATCCACAGTTATTATTAGGATGGATAGAATGCAATATATGGATCAGTCCGGACTATACGCCATGGAGGATATTCTAGTAGATTTGCGACGTGATAATATTGAAGTACTATTCGTGGATGTTTTAGATCAGCCAAGATATATGATGGAACGAATTGATATCATTCCCGATTTGGTATCCAAAGAGAATATATTCGATAATTTTCAAGCTTGTACCAATTATATCAAACAAAAACAAAAGGTTCTAAGCGAACGCATACCTGCATAAAATTATACGAGCCCCATTGATCAATGGGGCTCGTTTTTTATTTCAGCAAAATCTATTCGCCGCTTGGCATAAAAGTTTTAAATTTGTGGTTCCTATTTTTAGGAAAGACAAGCCAAGCATTTACCATGATAGAGGAAATAAAGGAACATATATTAGAGGTAGAAAAATTTAATTCTACCGATAAAGAAGCCATTGAGGCATTCCGAATTAAATACTTAGGAAAAAAAGGGTTGTTCAATCATTTTTTTTCAGATTTTAAAAACGTCCCGAACGAGCAAAAAAAGGAGTTTGGAAAAACCGTAAACCTACTAAAAACCGTTGCCACCGAAAAGGTAAATACTCTAAAGGAGGCCCTTGAAAACAAAAGGGAGGAAAAAGGTATTTATGGAGACTTAACCAGACCTGGAGAACCCTTGGGACTCGGAACGCGTCATCCTATTTCTATAGTTAAAAATCAAATCATTGACATCTTTTCCCGTATTGGGTTTAATGTGTCCGAGGGGCCTGAAATAGAGGATGATTGGCACAACTTTACTGCCCTAAACCTTCCGGAATACCATCCGGCCAGGGATATGCAGGATACATTCTTTATACAAACCAACCCTGATATTTTATTGCGTACACATACCTCATCTGTGCAAGTACGGTATATGGAAAATAATAAACCTCCGATCAGGACCATTTCACCAGGAAGGGTGTACAGGAACGAAGCCATTTCTGCACGTTCGCATTGTTTTTTTCACCAAGTAGAAGGTCTTTATATAGATAAGGATGTCTCTTTTGCAGATTTAAAGCAAACGCTACAATTTTTTACCACCGAACTATTCGGAAAATCAGAAATAAGGCTTAGACCATCCTACTTCCCATTTACGGAGCCTAGTGCCGAGGTAGATGTTTATTGGGGACTGGAAACAGAAACCGATTACAAAATGACTAAGGGAACTGGTTGGTTGGAAATTATGGGCTGTGGTATGGTAGACCCTAACGTACTAACCAATTGTGGCATCGATGCCAATGAATATTCGGGCTTCGCCTTTGGTATGGGTATAGATCGAATTGCGCTCTTACTGCATCAAATATCTGATATTAGACTTTTAAGTGAAAATGACGTGCGCTTTTTAGAGCAGTTCAAAAGCGCTTTTTAAATTTACAATAGTGCTAAGAAACCAGTAGTAATATATTCATTTATTGAATTAGGGTCGACTTTAAAAAAGAGAATAATAAAATTTTTCCAGCAATGCAGACTGGAAGGTGGATATAACATTTAACGCCCAAGTGAAAAAAGATATAGAAATTCCGATTGCAAAGAATGTACATGTGGCCATTATACCTGAATGGAATGATGAGTTCTTGGAAAAAAATTGGAATGCCTATATCATTAATGATAGGGACACTGTAATTGAAGCGGTCATAGCGGTCTCCAACGGATTCGAAGGTGAACGAAAAACATCTACCATGCGTCATGGACTGGGAGATATCCCTGCCAAGGAGTATAGAAAAATAGAAATGTTACAGGAAGATCTATTAGCATTTAACAATGAATTTTTTGTTACTTTTTTTGCTGATGACAAACTTTATGAAAAACGCTTCACTTTTGAAAAATACGCTATTAGCGAATCCAATATAGGGCCTATACCTGTTATGGAAAAGGAGGGTGTCCTAGCCAAATAAATGTCTTAAGAAAAGAAGTCAATTTTTAATTAACTAAAAATTAACGATATCGTTGGTTCGTTTTTAACCGAACTAACACTATATTTGCGCCTTAATTCTTATAAAATGAATAAAGAAGAGCACAGAAAAGAGCTAATAGAGGAATTGGGGATACACTTTGAAGGTGAATACTCTTTACCTCCCTTAGCGGCTAGAATCTTCGCTACTCTAATTCTTACAGATGAAATTGGGCTAACATTTGAAGAATGTTTGCTAAAAAGAGGTGCTAGCAAAAGCTCTATTTCCACATCGCTAAATTTGTTATTACAGCTGGGTATGGTTAGTTATTTTACCAAATCTGGGGATAGAAAAAGATATTTCAAGATAGCTGATAAAAACACTTTTTTCATTAAAAAATTGGAACAGGCACTTAAAAAAGTACAAAACGAATCTAGAATAATTCAGAAAGTAGTATCCTATAACAGAACATTCAATCTCGAAAAATTTGAAGCGAACCAAGTAAAGACGAAAACATATATGAAATGCCTAGAGAAAAATCAAGAAGCATTTGAAGAAACTATAGCACAATTGTCAAAACTCGAGAATTAAAAAAATTTAACTCAATAGTTCGGTTGACACCGAACATTACGAATTAACAAAACCTTAACAAAACTCTATCAATCTATTAAAATGAAAAGAATCACAACAATAATCTTAATAGGCATCGCAACCATACTATCCTCTTGTGGTAATAAAAGTGCAACGCAACCTACATCAGCCCCACCTGCAACTTTTCCAGTTTCTCAAGTGCAACATAAAACAGTAACAGGGTATATAGATTATCCTGCCTCTATTGAAGGAAGGGTAAACAGTGGTGTAAGAGCTAAAACATCAGGATATATTGAAAAAGTATTAGTTGACGAAGGTCAAAAAGTACGTAAAGGACAAGTGTTATTTAAATTAGAAACACAGTCTTTAAATCAAGATGCCGGAGCGGCAAAAGCCCGTGTTAATGTAGCCCAAGTAGAAGTAGATAAATTGATTCCTCTTGTAGAAAAAAATATTATTAGCTCAGTGCAATTAGAAACGGCCAAAGCTAATTTAGCACAAGCTAAAGCTAACTATAGCGGTGTCTCTGCAAACATTGGTTACGCAACTATTAAAAGCCCTATAGATGGTTATGTTGGTTCTATAAATTTTAGAGAAGGTGCATTAATTAGTCCAAGTGATGCAACCCCATTAACCACAGTTAGCGAAATTGACCAAGTATATGCGTTTTTTAGTTTCAACGAAGCGCAATACATAGACCATTTACTGAGATCTGAAGGGAAAAGTAAAGCAGAACGCATTAAAAATTCACCAGATTTGAGTTTGGTTTTAGCTAACGGTAAAATTTATTCAGAAAAAGGACGTATACAAACTAGTACAGGTCAAGTAAATCAAAATACCGGAACCATACAAATTAGAGCAGCTTTTAACAATCCAAACGAAATTTTAACCAATGGAAACAGCGGTAAAATAAGATTTCCTATAGAATATAAAGATGCCGTAGTGGTCCCTCAAACTGCCACTTTTGAGCAACAAGGAAACATAATGATATTTAAACTTGGTGCCGACAACAAAGTAGAAACTGCCATTGTAAAAATAAAAGGAACAGTAGACAACTTATATGTTGTTGACTCTGGTATAGACACTAATGATAAAATTATTGTTTCTGGTGTTGGTAAACTAAGAAACGGAATGGTCATTACACCTCAAGAAACTTCTTTTGAAGATGCCATTAAACCAGTAGCAACCTTATTTAAGAACTAGTCAACAACTAACAAAAATAGTAGTCATGTTAAAAACATTTATTGAAAGACCCGTTCTTTCAACAGTAATTTCTATTATCATAGTATTACTAGGAATTATCAGTATTACTAGCTTACCTATAGAGGAATACCCAGATATTGCACCACCAACTATTAAAGTTACTGCAAATTATACTGGAGCAAATGCAGAAACAGTTTTGGAAAGTGTCATTATTCCAATTGAAGAACAAATTAATGGAGTGGAAGGTATGACGTACATTACGTCTACCGCATCCAATACAGGTGCTGCTGAAATTACGGTATATTTTGATCAAAAAATAGATGCAGATATTGCAGCTGTAAACGTGCAAAACCGTGTAGCAAGAGCAACTCCTTTATTACCTCAAGAGGTTACTCAAACTGGGGTAACAACGCAAAAGCAAGAAACTAGTGCGTTAATGTTTATCTCTATGTATACTGAAAGCGAAGATTACGATGCTACGTTTATTCAGAATTACTTAAAAATTAACGTTATTCCTGCAATGCAACGTATTAGCGGTGTTGGAGATGTTAGCGTGTTTTCACAACAAGATTATGCAATGCGAATCTGGTTAAATCCAGAAAAATTAGCTTCATACGGTTTAATTCCTTCAGATATTTCTGCCGTATTAGCAGAACAAAATTTAGAAGCAGCGGCTGGTTCTTTAGGCCAGAATAATGGAGAGTCATTTTCTTATACATTGACCTATAGCGGGCGTTTTAAAGACGAAAGCCAATACAGCGACATTGTAATTAAAGCATTAGGAAATGGTGAGTTTTTACGTTTGAAAGATGTTGCAACTATTGAGTTAGATGCCCAATCTTACGCGGCTAACGCGATGAGTTTAGGTCATCCAGCTGTGTTTATGGGAATCTTTCAAACAAAAGGTTCTAACGCCAAAGAAATTATAGAGAACATTAAAGTTACTTTGGAATCGGTTAAAAGTGACCTTCCAGCAGGTTTAGACATTTTTGTACCGTACGACACTAGTTTGTTCTTAAATGCGTCGATTGATAAAGTAATAACAACATTGTTAGAGGCATTTTTACTGGTATTCTTAGTGGTATTTCTCTTCTTACAAGATTTCCGTTCTACGTTAATTCCTGCAATTGCAGTGCCAGTTTCTATTATTGGTACATTCTTTTTCTTGAATATTTTCGGCTATTCCATCAACTTATTAACCCTATTCGCATTAGTGCTTGCTATTGGTATTGTGGTAGATGATGCTATTGTTGTTGTTGAAGCGGTTCATGCTAAAATGGACGGCGGTGAACACAATCCTAAAAAAGCAACCTTAACCGCCATGAACGAAATATCTGGAGCCATTATATCAATTACCTTGGTAATGGCCGCGGTATTTATTCCGGTAACATTTGTAACGGGCCCAACAGGTGTATTTTATGAACAATTTGGTGTCACTTTAATTATTGCCATCCTTATTTCTGCAGTAAATGCCCTAACCTTAAGTCCAGCGTTGTGTGCTCTATTATTAAAAGGACACAAGGAAGACGAAGAACTAAAAGGAAAAAGTCCATTAAAACGTTTTTATACATTATTCAATCGTGGCTTTAGCGCGACAATAGATAAATATGGGAACTCACTTCAGTTTTTATACAAAAAGAAATTTATTTCGGTTTTATTATTGATCATTGCTATTGTCGGTATTTTCTGGGCATCAACAACAACCCCAACAGGTTTTGTACCTAATGAAGATAGAGGGATTATTTTCGCAAATATCGAATTGCCACCAGGGGCTTCTTTGGATAGAACAGATGCTGTTTCAAGAAAATTATACGACAAAATAGAAGGTATTGATGGTATTGTAGCAGTTAACTTTATTAAAGGCAGAAGTATAATTAGTGGAACAGGCAGTAATTTTGGTTTTGGTATTATAAAACTTAAAGATTGGAGCGAACGTAAAGACGACGCACTTTCAGCACAGGCAATTACCGGAAAATTATTTGGTATAGCTGCTACTATTCCAGATGCTAATATAATTTTCTTTTCACCCCCAAGTATTCGTGGTTTTGGTAACTCAGCTGGTTTTGAGATAAATTTATTGGATAAATTTGGAGGGGAGTTTTCGGATTTGGACAAAGCTAAGAATGACTTTACCATGGCTTTAATGCAACATCCAGAAATTAAATACGCAACCTCCGCATTTAATACGAATTATCCTCAATACGAAATGGAAGTGAATGTGCCTTTAGCGAAAGAAAAAGGAGTTTCTATAACTAGCATCTTTTCCACATTGCAAGGCTACATAGGTGGAATTTATGCGTCCGATTTTTCTAGATTTGGAAAACAATTTAGGGTATACATACAAGCATTACCAGAAGACAGAGCAGATAAAAATGCGTTAAACAGTATGTATGTGAGAACAGATACAGGAGAAATGACGCCAATTACACAGTTTGTAAATTTAAAACGTGTTTATGGTCCACAATCGGTTACGCGTTTCAACTTATTTAATTCTACGAGCATCACTGGTGCCACAAACGACGGATATAGTACTGGAGATGCTATTAGGGTTATTGAGGAAGAAGTAGCAAAACTACCAAACAATTATACCGTTGCTTATTCTGGTTTAACACGTGAAGAGGTGAATGCAGGAAACCAAACCACCTTCATTTTTATATTAAGTATTCTGTTTGTGTATTTCTTATTAAGTGCACAATACGAAAGTTATTTACTGCCATTTGCAGTAGTACTATCATTACCATTTGGTGTATTTGGCGCGTATATAAGTACTAAGTTTTTAGGCCTAGAAAACAATATTTATTTCCAAATAGCTCTAATCATGCTTATAGGATTGCTCGCTAAAAACGCTATACTTATTGTCGAGTTTGCGTTACAAAGACGAAAGAATGGCGAGAGTATTGTTGATGCAGCCATCCACGGAGCAAAAGCGCGTTTGCGTCCAATTTTAATGACATCGTTTGCCTTTATTTTAGGATTAATGCCATTAGTATTAGCAAATGGTGTTGGAGCAGAAGGAAACAACTCGATTGGTACAGGAGCAGCAGGAGGAATGCTTATTGGAACCATTTTAGGAGTCTTTGTAATTCCTATCCTATTTATATTATTTCAATGGTTACAAGAAAAAGTTTCTAGTAAACCAGCAATACAAACTATTGAAGATTAAGACTATGAAATCCATAATAAAACACAAATTCTTTAGCAAACCAGTATTACTTTTAATGGTTACCTTAACCTTACAAGGTTGTTTCGTTGCTAAAGATTATACGAGACCTGAGTTAGTGGAAACTCAAAACTTATATAGAACAGATAACCTACCAACCGATAGCTTATCGATGGCAGGCGTCTCTTGGACGACCTTATTTACTGATAGTTACTTAAATCAGTATATAGAAGATGGTCTTCTATACAATATTGACATACGTATTGCAATTCAACAAATAGCAACAGCTGAAGCCTACTTAAAGCAAGGCAAAATGGGCTATTTGCCAACCCTAAATGTAAACGCTTCGGCATCTAGAAACTATTTGTCCAAAAACGGACAACAGGGTGCTATTCTAAGCAGTTTGGGTCAAGATCATATCGATCAATTTGAATTGTCTAGCGCACTATCCTGGGAAGCCGATATTTGGGGGAAAATCAGAAGTAATAAACGGGCTTATCAAGCTAGTTATTTACAAAGCGTAGCGGCGCATCAAGCTGTAAAAACACAATTAATATCTGTCATAGCCTCAACATATTATGAATTACTGGCATTAGATGCACAATTGGCAATTACTAAGCAAACTATTGAAACTCGTGAAAAAGGGGTGGTAACTATTAAGGCATTAAAAGATGCTGGACAAGTAACCCAAGTTGCCGTAGATCAAAATATTGCGCAGTACAATAATGCAAAAGTATTAGAACTAGATTTGGAAACCTCTATTTTTAAAACTGAAAATGCCTTAAGTATATTATTGGGAAAAACACCTCAGCATTTTGAAAGAAGCAGTTTAGATACACAAGAAATACAATCTGATTTAAAACTTGGAGTTCCTGTTAGCCTATTACAAAACAGACCTGACGTTATGGTCGCAGAGTATGGTTTAATTGAATCTTTTGAACTAAGCAATGTTGCAAAAAGTAGTTTTTATCCATCCTTAACATTGACAGCTTCTGGTGGGTTTCAAAGCTTGGACTTTGATAACTTATTTAATGCAAACTCGTTATTTGCAAATTTATTGGGCGGATTGGCACAACCTATATTTAATCAACGAAAAATTAGGACTCAACATGAAGTTGCCAAAGCCCAACAGGAACAAGCTTTATTGAACTTTAAAAACTCGCTGTTAATTGCAGGAAATGAAGTCTCAAATGCATTATATGCCTATAATAATGAAACGAAAAAGTTTGAATTTATTAAAAATGAAGTGGAAGCTTTGCGCAATGCAGAAAGCAACTCTGAAGAGTTACTAAAAAATGGTTATGCCAATTATTTAGATTTATTAACGGCTAGGCAAAGTGTATTGAGTGCTGAATTAAATTTGATTAATAACAAACTTTCCCAATTATATTCAACCGTAGAATTATATCGTTCATTAGGCGGTGGATGGCAATAACTTCCTAAGTGAACAACTGGTGGAAAATAAAGAAGTGTTTTTAGAATTCGCTACTTCCAAATTTTTAAAATTTGGAAGTAAACGCTATACTATAGACGACTTCGCCCATGAAATGGGTATTTCAAAAAAAACAATCTACCAGCATTTTTCGAGTAAGGAGGATATTGTTCAGGAAAGCCTCGTTTTCATGTTGGATAAGATAAAAGACCAAATTGAAAATATGGTAGAAAAAGAAAAATCCAATCCTATTCAGGGAGTCATTTCCATTTATAGGATTGGGTTCTATAATCTTAAAAGGTTTAGCCCATCATTTTTATTGGGACTAAAAAAATACTATCCCAAGGTAAAAGAACAATTCAACGATTTTAGAACAAAAGAAGTACATACCCCTGTTCTTAGGCTACTAAAACAGGCTCAAACCAATGTTCAAATTCGAGCCAATGTCAATTTAGCGCTCACATGCAAGCTGTACTTAAACCGACTGGAATATGTACTTTTTACAAACAACAACCTATTTGACCAATATTCCAACCAAGAACTTTTGGAACATTTAATCATAAATAATTTAAGGGGAATAGCATCAGACCCTACTTATATGGATCGGGAAGCGATTGGGGCAGCACTTTAGTAATTAATGATATTTATTTATTCCATGTTTTAAATGGATTTTTACTCAACTGCGAATTGTAATATTTAATATCCGATGTTACTTCGTCCCCTAGCCAAATCGGCTTTAAAAAGTCCTCCTCCTCGTGTTTCAATTCAATTTCGGCTACTATCAATCCTGAATTCTCCCCAAAGAATTCATCCACTTCAAAAATATGAATCCCAACCTCAACATAATATCTCACCTTGTCTATTACCCCTGGTTCGGACAATTTCATGAGGGCATCTGCTTCCTTGAAGGGTATTTCCTTCTCCCATTCAAAGCGGGTGGTTCCACTGAGGTTGCCCTTTCCCTTAACGGTCATAAATCCTTTATCGCCCTTGATCCTAACCCTAACAGTCCTTAAAGGATCTGTGTTTAAAAACCCTTGTACAATTCTTTCCTTCTTAATAGCGTCCGATTTGAAGTCTTCCGACTTCACTAAAAATTTACGCTCTATTTCAATCACAGGTCTTATAATTTTATTTCTGAGCAATATACTTAATCTCATCAGATTCTAAGCGAACCGTTTCATAATCGTGATTGCAGAGCCAAACCATAGCCTTAGCAATTGTATCCGGAGCTATTGGCCTGTATTTTTCCAAAGGGCCCACAAGTACAAAATGGAACAACCCCATCAACTGTTTTCCAAGCCATTCCCCTAACCTTTTTTCTTCCCTTTTTCCACTGATCAGGGAAGGTTGCAATAAATAAGTGTTGGGTATTTTACAGTTCAATACTTCCTTTTCCATTAGACCTTTGGTCCTGTTGTAAAAAAGTTTACTTTTCGGATTCGCTCCCAATGCCGAAATGACCACAATAGTATTTATTCCCTTTTCTTTGCAAAGCCTAGCCGCAGTTACTGGAATGCCATAATCTATTTTTTTATATAAATCCTTTTGTGGAGTTTTAGCTTTGGTAGTACCTATACAGCAGTAGACTTCATCCGCAAAAAAAAGGTCCCTAAACTTTTCCAAATGTAATATATCCCCAATATGCTCCTCCAGTTTGGGGTGAACTATGCCTATTTTAGACCTTGAAAATATCTTAATACTACCATATCGTTCATCCTTTAACAACATGTGAATAACAAATTTCCCAGTTAAACCAGTAGATCCTAAAATGATGGCCGATTTTTTCTCCATTTTCCCCTCTTTTAATTTATTAGAATGAATTGGACAATTATTTAGATCGCAACACATAGTTGTTATAAATTTACGGTATGAATTTGGATTTCGCGCATCGAAAAATTATCCATGTGGATATGGACGCATTTTACGCCTCCGTGGAACAAATGGATGACCCAAGTTTAAAAGGCAAGCCATTGGCCGTAGGTGGAGCTGAAAAACGCGGTGTGGTTGCGGCCGCCAGTTACGAAGCAAGGAAATTTGGCGTCCGTAGTGCCATGAGCGGCTATATGGCCAAAAAGAATTGTCCTGAGTTAATTTTTGTGCCTCCCCGTTTTGAACGGTACAAAGAGATTTCCCTTAAAATTAGAAACATTTTTTACGATTATACGGATTTAGTAGAACCCCTTTCTTTGGACGAGGCTTATTTGGATGTGACCACCAACAAAAAGGGGAACCCTTCTGCTTCCCTAATTGCTAAGGAAATAAGACATCGTATTTTTGACGAAGTAGGCTTAACTGCCTCTGCAGGTATATCCATTAATAAATTTATAGCCAAGGTAGCCAGTGACTACAACAAGCCCAATGGTCAAAAAACCGTTAATCCAGAGGAAGTTATTTCCTTTTTGGAAGAACTGGAAATTCGAAAATTCTACGGCGTTGGAAAAGTTACGGCCGATAAAATGTATCACCTAGGTGTATTTACGGGTAAAGATCTTAAGGAGAGATCCATTGAATTCCTAAAGGATAATTTTGGAAAAAGCGGCGAATACTATTACCATGTGGTAAGAGGAATACACAACAGCGAGGTAAAACCCAACAGAATCCCAAAGTCCGTAGGTGCCGAACGCACCTTTGATGAAAATCTGAGTAGTGAAATTTTTATGCTCCAGCGATTGGAAAACATTGCCAAGGAACTGGAAAGGCGGCTAAAAAAATCGAAAATATCTGGAAAAACGGTAACCTTAAAAATAAAATACAGCGATTTCACCCTACATACACGGAGCAAGACCCTCCCCTATTATATTGCTGAAAAATCCTTGATTCTGGAAACTACCAAGGAATTGCTTTACCAAGAAAAAATGGAAAATTCCGTTCGACTATTGGGCATATCCCTTTCCAATTTAAATACTGAAAAAAACGAACCCTTGGAACAAAAGTCCCTTACCGTTCAATTAAAGTTCGACTTATGATTAATAAAATCCCCTAGGCATACCTCCAAGTATTGCACTTGAAACTCAGCTAAAAATCAACCATCGCATTTCAATACATTAAAGCTTATCAAATCCTAATCCCACTAATAAAAAGGACCTGTAGGATTTTGAAAATCTTACAGGTCCAATTAAATATATTTAGTAAAATGTATTTCTAAAAATCACAGCTTTCTATCTGAGAAACACGTAAGGTATTTACCATACCTTTTTCTTTTATGGGCATAGCAGCCAAACTGATCAACATATCACCAACCTCTAAAAACCCCTTCTGACAGGCCATTTTATTTACATCCTCAATGGTCTCATCTGTGGAAACAAATTTATCGTAATAAAATGCCTTTACTCCCCACAGCAGGTTCAACTGGGTAAGAATTCTTTTATTGGAGGTGAATACCAAAATATGTGCCTTTGGTCTCCAAGCAGATATTTGAAAAGCCGTATAACCACTATTGGTCAAGGTAGATATTGCCTTGGCCTTAATTTCATTGGCCATATTGGCAGCATGGTAGCAGATAGATTTGGTAATATACCTATTGGTCCTTACCTGTGGTGGCTCATGCGGCACCTTAATTAATTCTGAATTCTCCACACTTACCAAGATACTCGCCATTTTCTCTATAACCTGAACAGGATAATTACCAACAGAAGTCTCTCCAGAAAGCATTACGGCATCTGCACCATCCATAACGGAGTTGGCAACATCGTTCACCTCTGCACGGGTAGGAGTAAGGCTTGTAATCATTGTTTCCATCATCTGGGTAGCAATAATCACAGGTATTCTAGCTTTTTTGGCCCTTAACACCAATTGTTTTTGAATAAGTGGTACTTCTTGAGCTGGAACTTCAACACCTAAATCGCCCCTAGCAACCATTAATCCGTCACAATAGGCTATAATCTTATCAATGTTCTCTACCGCTTCAGGCTTTTCAATTTTGGCAATAATAGGAATTTTATATTTGGAATGTTCCTTAATGATATTTTGTAAATCTATTAGATCCTGGCTAAATCGTACAAAGGAAAGTGCTATCCAATCCACATCTTGGGAAATTGCAAAAATTGCATCTTTAATATCCTTTTCCGTTAATGCAGGAAGAGAGATGTTGGTATTTGGTAAGTTAACGCCCTTTTTAGACTTTAAAGGTCCTCCCTGGATTACTTTAGCCTTAACCTCATCCTTAGAATTGGTGGAAATCACTTCGAACATTAACTTTCCATCATCCAATAGAATACGCTCACCGGCTTTTACATCTCTAGGGAAATTGGCATAGTTCATATACACTCTCTCAGCATTTCCCTCAAAAGGCTTACCGGTAACAAATGTTATTTCGTCTCCAGGAGAAACGACCACTTCACTAGCCATTACCCCGACCCTTAATTTTGGCCCTTGTAAATCAGCAAGAATTGAAGTGTTGGTACCCAATTCGTCGTTAAGTTCGCGAATCATCTTTATACGCTCTTCCACGTCTTTATAATCGGCATGGGAAAAGTTTACCCTAAAGACATCCACTCCAGCCTCAATCATGTCCTTAAGAACACTCTTCGTACTAGTAGCTGGTCCTAAGGTTGCTACTATTTTTGTCTTTTTGTTTGTTGACATTATTTTAAAATATTAAATTATTTTTAGATTTTAACTTACTGGCATCCACTACATAAGCTGTTATGATCTTTGGGATTGCTAGTACTGACTTCAAAATTTCTTCTTCCACGTCGATTTCGTCGTGTTCTATCTTTAAAAAATAGTCCACATCCCTGTATTCCGGAACCAAATGATATTTTGTAAATGAGGGTTGGTCTTGAAAGAGATTTCCTATACTTAATTTCTCTTCCTTTACAACATTGTTATTAACAAGTGTAAAATAGCGATCATTTACTTCGTCTCTCCAATCAAATATTGGGAACGAGCCACTTTGGGATATTTCCAAATCGTTCACGGACCTCTTTAACTTCGTTTTTAAACAAGAATTAAGAGTATATACCAGCATAAAATCTTCGATACTGCTGTGCAAAGCGATTAAAGTGAAAGTTTCTTCATAAAAATCTTCCGAAATTTTGTGTATCGCTGCCATACTTTCCGTGAAAGGCGTAAATATAGGATTAATAACGAAACCAGCCTATCCATTTTAGCTATAAAACGTTGTGTAACCTACGAAAACGTTGGAGTTAAACAAATTTTGATGTTAACTGGGCCATTGACAAGTTTGCTTAGCAAAGTTTCACATAATTCCATCAATTCAAGAACCGCTACTCTTAAGATTTATCCATTTTGTCCTGTAAGGCAAAATAAGCTCTCTTGGATGCCCTTTCTTCGGCTTTCTTTTTTGAAGTAGCCCTAGCCTTGGCAACAATTTTACCCCCTATGGATAATTTCACGGCAAAATGCTTAATTACATCATTGCCAGTGTCTTCGTATATATCGTAATTGAAGGATTTTTTTTGTTTTTGGCACCATTCTATTACCAAGCTCTTGTAGCTTATTACCTTACCCTCCAATTGTTCTATATCCACATAGGGATCTATAATTCTTTTACTAATAAATTTTTCACAATACTTATACCCTCTATCCAAATATATGGCACCTACCAAGGCCTCAAAAACATTGCCGTGAATATTGTCCCCAAAACGGGATTTAGGAATTCTACTCTCCACAAAATCGATAAGTCTAAGGTCCTTCCCCAATTCATTGAGGTGTTCCCTACTTACAATTTTAGACCTCATTTTGGTCAGATAACCCTCGTCCCCCTCCGGTACTTTGATATACAAATGTTTGGAAATTATGGTCCCTAGCATGGCATCTCCTAAAAATTCCAAGCGCTCGTAATTCATTGGGAAGCCCTCTCTGTCCTTTCTGTTGGCAGAACGATGTACGAACGCTTTTTGATAAATTTCCAAGTTTTTAGGCTTAAATCCTAGGATTTTTTTCATTCCCAAAAAAAAATTCCCATCCTGTTTTGAATGGGAATTAAATAAATTGGAAAAAGCGTTCATATTTTGAATTAGCTAATTTTTTTAAATATCACACATGCATTGTGTCCCCCAAATCCAAAAGTATTGCTCAGAGCAACATTTACCTCTCTTTTTTGCGCCTTGTTAAGGGTAAGGTTTAATTTAGGGTCAATGTTTTCATCTACCGTAGTGTGGTTTATGGTCGGAGGTACCAAACTATGTTGCATTGCCAAAATAGAGGCTATGGCCTCTATAGCCCCGGCCGCACCCAAAAGGTGACCTGTCATGGATTTAGTGGAATTTATATTCATATGGGGTGCATGTTTACCAAAAACCTTGGAAATGGCCTTTAGTTCAGCAACATCCCCTAATGGGGTTGAAGTACCATGAGTATTTACGGCATCTACATCCTCTGGTTTTAGTCCCGCATCCTTTAAGCAATTCTCCATTACACGTACAACCCCAATTCCTTCCGGATGTGGTGCTGTCATATGATAGGCATCACTAGATAGGCCTCCACCTGCAACTTCTGCGTAAATTTTAGCTCCTCTCGCCATTGCATGCTCATATTCTTCAAGTATTAACGCTCCAGCTCCTTCTCCTAGAACAAAACCGTCCCTAGTAGCATCAAATGGTCTGGAAGCGGTTTCAGGACTATCATTACGTGTTGAAAGTGCATGCATGGCTCCAAAACCTCCCATTCCGGCAATTGTAACCGCAGCCTCACTTCCTCCTGTAACTATAACATCACAATACCCCAAACGAATAGTGTTCAAAGCGTCTATTATTGCATTGGCAGAAGATGCACAAGCCGATACCGTTGTATAATTGGGACCCATAAAACCATGCTTTATGGAAATATTGCCAGGTGCAATATCAGCAATCATTTTGGGGATAAAGAATGGATTAAACCTTGGGGTACCATCTCCTGCGGCAAAATTTAAAACTTCGTTCTGAAAAGTCTCCAACCCTCCTATACCAGCTCCCCATATTACTCCAACTCTAAACTTGTCTATTTTGTCAAGATCTAGGCCTGAATCTTTAATGGCCTCATCAGAAGAAATTAGAGCATATTGGGCAAATCGGTCCAATTTACGAGCCTCTTTTCTATCGAAATAATCCTCAGCATTATAGTTTTTTAGTTCGCATGCAAATTTTACCTTAAACTTCTCTGTATCATAATAAGTAATAGGAGCAGAACCACTTTTTCCGTTCTTTAAACCTTCCCAATACTCTTCAATATTATTGCCAATAGGTGTTAAAGCACCTAGACCAGTAACTACAACTCGCTTTAATTGCATTGAACTAAATTTTTGTTTAACTTAATAAGTTAGGTGTAAATTAAAAAAAATTATCCATGCAGCGTCTTTACCACATGGATAATTTTGAAACTTGTTCAAGAAATCATAAAATTACTTGGCTTCTTCTATATAACTTATAGCTTGACCAACTGTAGCAATGTTCTCTGCTTGATCGTCTGGAATCTGAATATCGAATTCCTTTTCGAACTCCATAATCAATTCAACAGTATCCAATGAATCTGCCCCTAGGTCGTTGGTAAAGCTAGCTTCGGTTACAACTTCGTTCTCGTCAACACCTAATTTATCTACGATGATAGCTTTTACTCTTGATGCAATGTCTGACATAATAATATCGGTTTTAAAAATTTAAATTGAAGGCAAAAATAAAAAACTTTGGTTTAATAACACTATTTGTCGTTAAAATGTGATGTAATTTAATAAAATTAAATACAAGAGTGCTATTTTAGCTCAAAATTATTTTCTGTCCTAACCCCAACAAACTACATGAAAAGTATAGTCCTATTTGCTTCTGGCTCTGGCTCCAATGTTGAAAACATAGTACGCTATTTTAACACAAATCCTGAGGTCTCCATTAGCTGTGTACTATCCAACAAAAGGGACGCCAAGGTTTTCGAAAGATGCAACCGTTTAAATATTAACGCATTATACTTTAATAAACATTCTTTTTATAATTCGGACTGCGTTTTAAATGTCCTTAAATCCCTGAGCCCAGACCTTATAGTGTTGGCTGGATTTCTATGGAAAATTCCCGATAACCTCATCAATAGCTATCCCAATAAAATTGTTAATATTCATCCAGCATTGCTACCTAAGTACGGAGGCAAAGGAATGTACGGTATGCATGTCCATGAATCCGTAAAGAACAATAACGAGTCTGAAACAGGTATAACTATCCATTATGTAAACGAAAATTACGATGAAGGCGCCATAATAAAGCAGGCAAAAGTTGCATTAAATCCTAACGACACCCCTAATATGATTGCCGAAAAGGTTCATCAGCTAGAATATGAGCACTTTCCTAGAGTAATAGAAGAGGTATTAATGGGGAAATAATGGCCAAAAAAGAGAAATTTTATACGGTATGGAAGGGGAGCAGACCAGGAATATACACCAGCTGGAAAGACTGTAAATCGGCAATCACCAACTACAAGGGAGCACAGTACAAATCTTTCCCCAGCTTTGAAGCTGCAAAAAAGGCCTTCAATGGCGATTACGAGGACTATAAGGGCAAAAAGAGCAATACCCCTACACTTAGCAAGGAGTTATTACAGAAAATTGGCCAACCCAATTATAATTCTATTTCGGTAGATGCAGCCTCCAGTGGAAATCCAGGAATAATGGAATACAGAGGGGTGGACACAAAAACCAAAAAAGAACTCTTTAAACAAGGACCTTTTAAACAAGGCACCAATAATATCGGAGAGTTTTTGGCATTGGTACACGGACTTGCCTATTTAAAGCAAAATAATAGCAATAGAATATTGTACACAGACTCCAAAACAGCCATGAGTTGGGTCCGAAAAAAAAGTTGTAATTCCAAATTGCCCGAAACAGCCGATAACAAAGTGGTGTTTGATCTGGTACGCCGCGCCATTACATGGCTAGAAAAAAATCCTTATAGCACTACCATAGTTAAATGGGAAACCAAGGCCTGGGGAGAAATTCCCGCAGATTTCGGTCGGAAATAAAGATAAAATAATTTTTAAAATTTGATTTCCAATGCCATGGAAATAGCAGTTCAAAAACCTATCTTTGCAGCAAATTTTAAAATTTAATGGGCAAACTTTTAATTGTAGGCACTGTTGCCTTTGACGCTATAGAAACCCCTTTTGGCAAAACCGATAAAATATTGGGAGGGGCAGCTACTTTTATTGGTCTGGCAGCTTCCCAGTTTAAGGTAAAATCGGCTATTGTTTCAGTTGTAGGCGAAGATTTTCCACAGGAATATTTAGATTTGTTGACCGATAGAAATATTGATATTTCTGCCCTACAAGTTATCAAAGGCGGTAAAACCTTCTTTTGGAGTGGCAAATACCATAATGACCTTAACTCTAGAGACACCTTGTCCACAGAATTAAATGTTCTTGCCGACTTCAATCCGATTGTTCCAAACAATTTTAAGGATGCCGATGTATTAATGTTGGGAAATTTACACCCAGACACTCAAATGAGTGTAATTAATCAGATGGAAAAACGACCAAAACTTATAATCTTGGATACCATGAACTTTTGGATGGACCATGCCCTTAATGAGTTGAAAGAAGTTATAAAACATATAGATGTTATCACCATTAACGATGAAGAGGCCAGACAGCTTACCAGTGAGCACTCCTTGGTAAAGGCTGCCGAAAAAATTCAAGCAATGGGACCTAAATATGTAGTGATTAAAAAAGGAGAGCACGGAGCTTTATTGTTCCACAAGTCAAAGGTATTTTTTGCTCCTGCATTGCCCTTGGAAGAAGTTTTTGACCCAACAGGGGCCGGTGATACCTTTGCTGGTGGTTTTGCCGGGTATTTGGCAGAATCGGAAAACATAAGCTTTAATAATTTAAAAAGCGCTGTTATCCACGGTTCCAACCTAGCTTCCTTTTGTGTTGAACGCTTTGGAACAGAAAGAATGGAAAAATTAGAAAAGAAAGAAGCTAACAATAGGTTGCTCCAGTTTAAAGAGTTGACCCAATTTGATATTGAATTACAATAAATATATGCCCTGACCTAACAGGGCATTTTTAATTTAAAGTTACCATGAGCGACGCTATTAAGCATGAATGTGGAATTTCCTTAATTCGGTTATTAAAACCGTTGGAATATTATCAAGAGAAGTACGGGTCTGCCTTTTACGGGGTAAACAAGATGTACTTGATGATGGAAAAGCAACATAATCGAGGACAGGATGGTGCTGGTTTTGCCAGTATTAAATTGGATATGGATGCCGGTGAAAGGTATATGAGTCGGGTACGATCCATAGACCAACAGCCTATACAGGACATTTTTGCCCAAATAAATGACCGTATAAATACTTCGTTTAAGGAACACCCAGAATATATAAATGACGTGGCCAAACAAAAAAAGCACATTCCTTATATTGGGGAAGTACTTTTGGGACACGTACGTTATGGAACTTTTGGCAAAAACAGCATAGAAAGCGTACATCCTTTTCTAAGGCAGAACAATTGGATGCACCGGAACCTGATCGTAGCCGGGAATTTTAACATGACCAATGTTAATGAGCTTTTCGACCAGCTTATACAAATTGGCCAACACCCAAAGGAAAAGGCCGATACCGTAACGGTAATGGAAAAAATTGGGCATTTCTTGGATGATGCCGTAGCACAGCTTTATAAGGACATTAAAAAAGAAGGTTTTAACAAGAGGGAAGCCTCTCCAATAATTGCCGAAAGATTAAATGTTGCCAAAATTTTGAGGAGGGCGGCAAAAAACTTTGACGGTGGTTATGCCATGGCAGGTCTTTTGGGGCATGGCGATTCCTTTGTCCTTAGAGACCCCGCGGGAATAAGACCCGTTTATTATTACCAAGATGAGGAGATTGCAGTAGTGGCATCAGAAAGACCTGCAATACAGACGGTATTCAACGTTAGCTTCGACGATGTTAAAGAGTTGGATCCAGGACACGCCATTATCATTAAAAAAAATGGCAAGGTTAAATTCAAGAAAATTTTAGAACCCACCGAAAGAAAAGCCTGTTCTTTTGAACGTATTTATTTCTCTAGGGGGAGTGATAAGGAAATCTATCAAGAAAGGAAAATGCTGGGAAAATTACTTTTCCCCTTAATCCTTAAATCGATAGATGACGATATAAAAAATACTGTATTTTCATATATTCCCAATACTGCAGAAACCTCCTTTTTCGGAATGGTAATCGCAGCACAGAATTACATGAACAAGAAGAAAGAAGAACAAATACTTTCTATTGGCAGGAAAATAACAAGGGAAGAACTACATGAGATTCTGGAAGTGAGGCCCAGGATAGAGAAAGTAGCTATAAAAGATGCTAAACTCAGGACCTTTATAACCCAAGATAGTAGTAGGGACGATTTGGTTGCCCATGTCTACGATATTTCCTATGGATCTGTAAAGGAAAACGACAATCTGGTAATTATAGATGACAGTATCGTTCGTGGAACGACCCTACAAAAAAGTATACTTAGAATTCTTGATAGACTATTACCTAAAAAAATAATAGTGGTTTCCTCCGCCCCACAAATCCGTTATCCGGATTGTTACGGTATAGACATGGCCAAACTAGAGGATTTTATTGCCTTTAGAGCTGCATTGGCACTACATGAAGAAAGAAACACTATGCACCTTGTAGAGGAAATATATAAAAAGTGCTTGAACCAAACCGGATCACATGATACCGAAGTAGTGAATTATGTGAAGGAATTTTACACCCCTTTTACAGCCGATGAGATTTCCCACAAAATTGGCCAATTGTTAAGTCCACCCGATATTAAGGCAGAAGTGCAGATTATATATCAAAATATTGAAAACCTTCATGAAGCCTGTCCTAAAAACTTAGGAGACTGGTATTTTACAGGTAACTATCCCACTCCAGGTGGCAATAGAGTAGTAAACAGGGCATTTATCAACTTTTTTGAAGGCAAGAACGAACGAGCATATTAATAATTTCATCGATGAAGTGTAGGTTTTTATGCACTTCATCGATGAAATACACTCTTTAACGTAAATTTGATCAAAAACCTACTGAGCACATGTACTTTAGTATTGCCATAGCATAAGTAGGTTAAGTTCATGGTAAGATTTGGGGCAAAAAAGGTGGAGACTTCTCCACCTTTTTTATTTGATCAAATCCCGGTCACTTTATCTCTCATGCATTATATCCCGTATTTCCAACTGTTTACCGAACAAGGAGTATTTCAACTTATTAAAGAGACATTCATCTAAAACCTTTTTCCAATGGCTTTGATTACTATACTTTTGGAGGACCATAGCATAAGTAGGTTAAGTTCATGGTAAGATTTGGGGAAAAAGGTAGAGCAATGCTCTACCTTTTTATTTTAGGCCAAGTCAGTATTTGATTTTGGAAAAGACAAAAATCCTAATTCTTTATTTCGGGAATCCAAATACCTTCTGCTAAGACTACTAAATTGTAGAAATATTTGTTTCTAAACATGTTTGCCTTTTTCCCAACCACATTTTTCCAAATATTGTTTAGCGCTTTCAATAGCACCACCTTCCAAGGTAGTACCCATGGTATCGTTCCACCGATTTAGGAATCCGAATAGGGATATAACGCCCAACATTTCCACAATTTCCCCTTCATTCCAATGCTTGTACAACTCTTCCTTTATTTTTGGATTCATGGCATTGGGTACTTGTGAAGCCGCCAAGGCAAAGTCCAATGCCGCACGTTCGGCCTTAGAGAAGGCAGCATGCGTTCTGTACTCCCATATATTATCCAATTGCTCCTGATCTGCTCCATAACGCTCTGCAGCACGAATGGCATGAGCTTGGCAATAGCGACAACCAGTAGCATTACTACTTACCCAGGCCATCATCCGCTTTAATGCCGAACTAACTCTGCCTTCATTCGCCATCACGGCCATGTTAAGGTTAATAAATGCCTTGGAGATAGCTGGCCGATGCTGCATCGTCAAAACAGAATTGGGACAGAACCCCAAAGTTTCATTAAAAAATTCAGCCAACTTTCTAGTCTCTGAATCATGATTGGCATCTAAAGGTTCTACAAGGGACATGGTTTCTGAATTATGCTTATTTTTGACCTATACAAGTAACGAAAAAATCACCTACATGACAAATCAAATCACTACCAAATGGCTAGGTAATATGGCCTTTGAAAGCAACAATCCTTCAGGAAATAACCTTATTATAGATGTAGCCCCTGAAAATGGGGGAAAAGGCATGGGGTATAGACCAAAAGCACTCATGCTAACTGCTCTGGCCGGTTGCTCTGGATTGGATGTAGCTTCACTGATCAAAAAAATGAAACTGGAGGTAGAAGAATTTAGAATAGAAACCATTGCCAACCTTACGGAGGAGGACCCAAAATATTACGACAAGGTTGTGGTAGAGTATCATTTTAAAGGTAGTAACCTCAACGAAAAAAAATTGCAGCGCGCAGTTGATCTTTCCGTTGAAAAATATTGTGGGGTAATGGAAATGTTCCGACAGTTCTCTAAAATGGAGGTCAAAACCTATTTTAATAAGCAATAATTTCCATTTCAATTTTCCCTATGACCAAAAAAGTGTTATTTCTATTGAGCGTTTTTATTTGGACCCTTCAAAGTTTAAATGCCCAGTTTAAAGAAAATATTATATCCCATAAACAAGAAACCATCGTTACAGATCCTTCCAAAGGTAAAAATAGTTATAAACGATGGGCCGCTTTTCCTTCCAAAAACAAGGAAATTCGTCAGATACTCCTAAATCTTACTTTTGAATGTCCCGACAATATGCGCTGTGCGGATTGGGATTATGTAGACCATATTAAAGTGCGACCAAAGAATGACACGATCAGTTATGAGATTGCCAGAATGCTGACACCATATGGTGGAAGGTTTCAGGAAGACTGGCGATTTGATTGGAAAGTGGACATCACGGATTTTAGTCCTATCTTAAGGGATAGTCTGGAGATAGACTACATCCATACGGGTTATGAGGACAATAAAAGCCGTGGATGGAAGGTAACTGTAGATTTTGAAATAATTTATGGTAAACCTGTAGCTGAGCCACTGGCCTTATATAAAATTTACGATGGTAATTACAGTTATGGAGATAAAACAGATCCCATTGAAAACCATTTGATACCTATAACGCTAAAAGCCAATACCAAATCGACCTTCGGAAAGGTAAAGATCCATCAAACCGGACACGGAATGGATGCCAATGGCTGTGGGGAATTTTGCGATAAATACAGGCAAATACTTTTTAATGGCCAAGTTATAGACACAAAGCAATTGTGGATGGAATGTGGTGATAACCCGCTTTACCCACAAGCAGGAACCTGGATTTTTGATAGGGCCAATTGGTGCCCAGGCTATTTATTACAACCAGATGAGGTAAGTTTTGATACGAATCCCGAAAAGGAATTTACCATTGACCTTAATATGGAACCTTATGAAACCGAAAAACCCAGTGCCAAGGAACTCCTTGTTGCCTATGTTCTGGAATATGGTAAAATAAACGCTGAGCATGACGTGACTTTAGTGGATATAATTTCCCCTTCCAATGAGAAAATACATAGCCGCCAAAATGAAACCGGAACTTTACCACTTATCCGCTTCAAAAACAACGGCAAGAATAATTTAAAATCTTTTGTGGTCAATTATTATTTGGAGGGACAAAAACCTAAGAAATTTAGTTGGAAGGGAAACGTCCCATTTGGGGAAACAGCACTACTAACATTACCTGAGGAAATATTTAGTGATAAAGAGTCGGCCCGTTTTTTTGTGGAATTAAAAAGGCCGAATGGCAAAAGGGATGGATTTGAGGAGGATAACTCCAAGAGTTCAGGCTACACCAGACCACATATTTTACCGGTATCAAGTATTATTTATTTCAAGACCAATAACAAGCCGGGGCAGAATTCCTATTCGGTTACCAATGGCTATGGAAAAGAGGTGTTTAAAAGGGACAGTTTAGATCTTAAACCAAATACCGTGTATTTGGATACCCTAACGCTCCCAGAGGGCAACTATACTTTTAAGGTATCGGATAAAGGTGGAGATGGACTTGAGTTTTGGTATAAAGCAAAAGACGGACGTGGTGATGTTAAACTATTGGATACCTTAGGACAGGCCATAAAACATTTTAACTCCGACTTCGGGAGCAATATAATTTATAACTTTATGGTAAAACCCGAGGCCAAGTATCATTTGGACAACGAACCGTCCATAACCATGTTTCCGGCAAGAACTGATGGTCCTGTAACCTTGGATTATTTTGCCAACGATCCAAAAGATGTGGAGATCATCATTACCCAACAAGAAGATGAGTCCAAAATAGTGGAAACCCATTCCTACTTGAATTTTAGAAAGGGTACCTTTACGTACGACCTCTCCTATTTGCCTAAAATGCGGTACTATATAAAGGTAGTTATAGACGGCAAGGAAGTGTTTAAAAATAGAATTAGGCTTAAGGAATAATTGCCATGCGCTGGACCATTAAACCAAAACCCGAACAGCAACAAATAAATACATTGGCAACCGAGCTAAATGTAGAGGAATTAGTGGCGCAATTATTATTGCAACGTGGCATTACAAACTACGAGGATGCCAAAAACTTTTTTAGACCACAGCTTTCACACTTGCACGATCCCTTTTTAATGAAGGATATGGATAAGGCCGTAGCTAGAATCGAAAAAGCTATAGCCCAAGAGGAAAACATATTGGTGTTCGGGGATTACGACGTGGATGGCACTACTTCCGTGGCCCTTGTATCTTCGTATCTGGAAAACAGCTATCCCAATGTGGCTACCTATATCCCAGACCGGTACAATGAAGGCTATGGAGTGTCTTACCAAGGAATAGATTTTGCTGAGGATAATGGGTTTTCTTTAATAATTGCTTTGGATTGCGGGGTTAAGGCAATAGACAAGGTTGCATATGCCAAGGAAAAAGGCATCGATTTTATTATTTGTGACCATCATAGACCAGGCAATACATTACCCGATGCAGTAGCCGTTTTGGATCCTAAAAGACCAGATTGCTCCTATCCTTATGACGAACTTTGTGGCTGTGGGGTAGGATTTAAATTGATACAGGCGCTCGGAAGTAAAAAAGGGCAGACCACCGAGGATTTAATTCCCTATCTAGATTTGGTAGCTACTGCCATAGGAGCAGATATAGTTCCCATAACAGGGGAAAATAGAGCTATGGCCTATTGGGGGCTTAAGGTAATAAACCAAAACCCCAGAACAGGATTTAAGGCCATCATCAACCAAATACATAAAAAAGAACTTACCATTACCGATGTGGTGTTTATAATTGCGCCGAGAATTAATGCCGCCGGACGAATGGAGCATGGGCAGCATGCCGTAAATCTCCTTAAGGAAACCAATTTGGAGCGAGCGGAAATTTTTGCTGCCGAAATTGAGAAATACAATACGGACCGTAGAAATCTAGACCAAGAAATTGCAAAGGAGGCACTACTACAGATTCAAGAAAACAAGGAAGAAGAAGGTTTTACCTCTGTAGTTTATAAGGAAACTTGGCATAAGGGAGTTATCGGAATTGTTGCCTCCCGGCTTATTGAAACCTATTATAGACCCACCTTGGTTTTCACAAAGAGTGGCAACAAATTGGCAGCCTCTGCAAGATCTATAAAAGGTTTCGACGTATATGAAGCCTTGGAAGGCTGCTCGGATACCATTGAACAGTTTGGAGGTCATATGTATGCCGCGGGACTTACCTTACTTGAAGAAAATTACGAAGCCTTTAAATCCAAGTTTGAAGAAGTAGTTTCCAATACCATAGATCCTAAACTGCTATCTCCCGAAATAATGGTGGATACTATAATTAGTTTGGAACAAATTACCCCAAAGTTAATGCGGATTATTAAACAATTTGCTCCTTTTGGGCCCGGTAATCTAACTCCCGTTTTCATGGCAGAAAATCTTAAGGATACTGGTTATGCGAAAGTAGTTGGCCAGGAGGGAAAACACCTGAAATGTAAGTTATTTGATAAAAATAATGGTTCAAAACGGGAAGCTATTGATGCAATTGGATTTAATTTGGGACCGAATTTACCTACAATTTTGAATACATCAGTAAATGCGGTTTTTTCCTTGGATGAAAACGAATGGCAGGGAAATATATCACTTCAAATGAAGTTAAGGGACCTAAAAGAGCATGTTAATTATCAATATTAATTTATTAATAACCACAACGCATCATAAAAATTTAATATTAACAGGCCCAGGCTACAGGAAAAGGTAAGAAATAAACTACCCATTTAATTCAATAGTTCCTTTTTCCAATTTTTCTTTCAATTTTATCAAAAACACCTATTACTTTCCGCTGTCCGAGGTCTCAAATTTTTTCAAGGACAAACTAGATCCATCAAATTCACCATAGGTAAAATAAGAAATCCAATCCCCTAAATTTATATAGGTAGATTGATCGTTCAAAGTAATTTCCAAAGGCAGGTGCCGATGTCCAAAAACAAAATAATCGTAGTGCTGCTGCTCTAATTTCCGCTTGCAATATTGCACCAACCATTCGTTCTCGTCACCCAGAAATTTAATATCCTCATCCCCAGAGATCATCTTGTTCTTTACAGAAAGATATTGAGCCAATTTTACACCTAAATCTGGGTGCAACCAATTATAAAGCCATTTGGAGACTGGATTAGTGAAGACTTTTTTCATCCGTTTATACCCCTTGTCCCCAGGCCCAAGACCATCACCGTGCCCTATTAAAAAAGAAGTTCCGTTTAATAAAAAAGACTCAGGTCCATGAAACACTGGAATATTCAACTCGTCTTCAAAATATCCGTTCATCCATAAATCATGGTTGCCGACAAAATAATAAACCGGAATTCCCGAATCTGTAATTTCTGCAAGTTTTCCTAAGGTTCGGGTAAAACCCTTGGGTACCACGGTTCTATATTCGAACCAAAAATCGAACAGATCGCCAAGGAGAAAAATAGCGGCTGCATCCTGTTTTATGGCGTCCAACCATGCCACAAACTTTTTTTCACGTGGAAAACTAAGGTCCTTCGTAGGAGCCCCTAAATGATTATCACTTGAGAAGTAGATCTTTTTGCCCTTGGGAACGTCAATAGTTTTCATTCAGGGCCCTTTTAATTATCAGAAGCATACCATTCCGCAAAGGAGGTATCGGTTTCCTGTAGTTTTAAAGAATGTAAATTGATATTTTTCGGCAATCTAGCCTTAATTTTATCTGCAAAATCCAAAACCATATTTTCACTTGTAGGCTGGTAATCTGCCAATATTACATTGTGTCCCCTATCCGTTAATTCTTGAGCCAACTCCACATGGGGGGTGTTTTTGTTGAAAACAGTGGCATGATCAAATTGGTTCACAATTTCTTCTTTCACAATTTTCTTTAAATCCCCAAAATCGATGACCATTCCCAATTTAACATGGGCAGTATCTGTCATAGGTCGTCCAATTACGGTTACGGAAAGTTTATAACTGTGTCCATGTACATTTCTACATTTCCCGTCATAACCGTACAATGCATGTCCAGTTTCGAAATTAAACTGTTTGGTAATACGAATGTTGCCCATAATATTTATTTGGACTGCAAAGGTAATTTATTCTGGGAAACTATTCGTTCAGTATGGGCTGCGTCCAAGCCGATTCGTATTTTATATCCTCAATAGGGTTTTCTTGAAGTTTTGAAGATGTAATTTTACTTCTAACGAAGAGTACCTCATCCGTTAGGTCGAAATTGGCCATATTACCTTCAACACTTTTCAACTCTTTCACTTCGGTTTCGCCTTTAAGACAACCTAGGAAGGTTATGGTGTATTTAATACCGGGTTCTGGTTCTACTTCCACCTTTAAATTCTTCCTTCCATATTCCAAATCTTTGAGGGTAACCCCAGTTGTAGCGTAAAAATCGCCCCTTTCCATGGCCTCAATTAATGAGGGTGCAGATAAGGTGTCTGACTGTACCATCACCCAACCCCTACCGGCATTACTCCATTTACTACCAATTTTATGGTAATTATGAGAATCATCGGTTGCCAAACCATACATAATGGGCTTGTTACTTTTAATATAGGAAATATTGATTTGATCCCACATTTCTTCTATGGAAATATGCGTAGAATCTCCCATATTGTGCACCATAGGATGCCCGTTATACACCTCAAAAAAACGCTCCCCTTTTAAAGATATCATGTCTTCTAGGCTAATACTGTAATAAAAATTAGGGTGGTTGATATGTGGCATAATCGGCACTCCAGTTTCCTTTCGTTGTTCCAGTACAGCGTTCAGATTATTTTGCATGACTTCGGATATACTATTACCGCCTTGAGGATCAATCTTATTCTGAATATTGGTAGCATTCATGTGAACATGTTTATCCTCATATCTGTCCGTAATTTCCTCAGAATGAATCACCAAAAATTCTCCGGCCTTCTCAAATAAATCCCTATATTCTGTATAGGTTTTTAATTTTACCTGTACTCTTCCAGAGTCCGTTTTATAATCTACCCAATCCTCCCCATAGGTTTCCAAATACTTCTCAAAGCTTTTTTGATAAACGGAATCTTCCCTAACCTGTATCCATTTATCCTCCATGGATAAAGTATTATGGTCAGATAGGGCAATAAACTGGTAGTCGTGCGACTTATACCAATCTAAAATAGTCTCTGGAAACTCGTCTCCATCGCTCCAAAACGAATGGGTGTGTAAATTTCCCTTGTACCACCTTTTATTCAAGGAATTGTCCGTACTTTTATCACCATCTCCACAGCTTCCCAATACTAAAGCCATTGTTAACAAAATAGAGGGTAAAATAATTTTCATTTATGGTGGTATTTGGTATTTGAAACACAAAAGTTAAGGAAAAAGTATTAGAAATCAGGGAATAAGCCAAAAATCGCCAATAAATAATACATTAATAATATACTACAAATCAGTAGTTAATATAGGCGTAACACTCTGTGTAAAACAAATCGCAATTTCATATATTTTTAATCCATTATTAAAACATCACAAACTTGTCTGAACAATTTGAACAATTGGAGTTTAAGGAAAATCCGCTTTTCGAAAAAGTAATCGAGGATATCCTAAACCAAAAATACAGTATCGTAGATGATTTTTTTTCTATGGAAGAAGTAGCCCAATTACGAAATTCCCTAATTGCCAAATATGAAGAGGACCAGTTTAAAAAAGCAGCCATTGGAAATCGGCTTAACGCCTTGATAGTAAAGGCAATTCGTGGCGATTTTATTCTTTGGATGGATGAAAAGAGTAATGACCTTCTGGAACAACAGTTTTTTCTAAAAATAAATGAATTGGCGACTTATCTGAACCGGACCTGTTTTATGGGAATAATGTTCAAGGAATTCCACTATGCCATTTATCCTGACGGGACTTATTACAAAAGACATTTGGATACCTTCCAAAATGATGACCGCCGTAAACTTTCTATGGTATGTTATTTGAATGAACCGGACTGGATTCCCGAAAAAGATGGTGGTGAATTGGTACTCTACCTACCTACAGAAAATGGCGAAGAGGCAAAACATATCTCCCCCTTATCTGGAAGAGTCGTTATTTTTGAAAGTCAGGATTTGGAGCATGAAGTTAAACCTGCCCATCGCGAGCGCCTGAGTATCACTGGGTGGTTAAAAACCAGGTAAGTGGTTTATCTTTTAAATTTTCTGTTATTTTTAATTCGATTTACGAAATAAATCACAAGTAAGACTAGTGCTAGAAGAGGAAAAACTAAGTTCCCATTTAAGAATGATAAAATATCCATTTTAATAGTTTAAAAAAATAAAACGATCAACAAGTCCGGTTATTGTTTCTTTACAAAAAAAGCTACAATGGCCGAGGTAACGATTCCCATAGTCAAGGCACCAAAAAAACTTTGAAGCACATAACTTTTCAAGCTAAAATAACTTTCGGCTGCTTCTTGGCTCATTTTTCCAGAATCTACGGCAAACTTAATAATATTGGGAAAATATTCGGGTGTAATAAAAGTGTTGGTTATATATTGGGTCAGTGGACTTAATACTGCAATGATTACACTTAAAAAAATACCACTGATAAACCCCTGTTTCCAGCTCATTTTTCCATTAAAATCTATTTTTCTTTTGTCCAATAATGCCAAGACAAAAACGGCGATGGCTATGATGGCAAAAAAGTTGGTATATATGGCCTGCTTTGCTATAAGTACGTCGTGCCAACCCATAGATTTCTCAAAAACCATCCAAAGTAGGGTAGCCAATGCAAAAATAACGGCCCATTTAATTTCAATACGGAACTTGCTCATAATACGTTCTATTTCTTAAATTTAGCGAGGGCGATTTTGGTTTCTTCAGAAATAGCCAAACGGCCTGTAATTTCTGCCCTGTTCGTCAATAAAGTTTCCCAATGGCCGGTTCCTTCCCACAACACTTTTTTCCATTCCTGCAAGGCTTCCGGATTGTATTTAGCCAAATTTTCGGTTAAAATCTCCAACTCCTTATCCATCTCCCCCAACTTATCAAAAACCTTGGAAAACAATCCTTTTTCCTGTGCCCAGTAGGCACTTTTCCATTCATTTGGAGAAAGCGACAATTCCGATAAGGCGGCAACACCAATTTTTCGTTGTAACGCCGGAGCAATAACTAAAGGTGCTATCCCTATGGTAAGTTCAGATAAACGGATTGCAGCCGCCTCAGAAGCAAACACATAGTCACATGCCGCTATAATTCCTACCCCACCTCCTACGGCCTTGCCCTGCACCCTTCCCACGATCAACTTTTTACAGGTCCTCATGGCATTGATCAAATAGGCAAATCCGCCAAAGAATACTTTTCCTTCGGACAAACTGCTTACTTCCACCAATTCATCAAAGGATGCGCCTGCACAAAAAGTCCTATCTCCTTCAGATTTTAAAACAATTACGGATACCTCATCATTTTCTGACAACTCACCTAATGTTGTCGTAAGTCTTTCCAATAGCGCTGCAACGAAGGAATTACTGGCAGGATGCCCAAATTCTACCGTGGCAACCCTATTTATTATGTTGACATATAAACTTCCGCTTGATCGGGTAGTGCCCATATTTTTCTTATTAGTTGTTAACCTTTCCAAAGTATTATAGACCATTTCATAGGTCAGTAATACTTATCCCCTGGTATTTCAAAATTAAACGTTTTCAAGAAGGGGACGAAACTTTCGTCTAAATTTCCATACCAACGCGCCTCCCCTAATAATCATCCAAAGGGTAAATGCTATCCATATACCGTATAGTCCCCAATCTAAAAATTTACCAAGAAAAAGCAAGGGAACAAAACCTAGAAAGGTAGCTGCCAGCAAGACATTCCTAAGGTATTTCATTTCTCCCAAACCCTTAAAAAGTCCATCGAAAACAAAAGCCACCATGTTTATAGGAATCCCTAGGATAATGATAAAAAATATGGAGTAGAAGGTTTGCAATACGGTAATGTCATTAGAAAATATACTTCCTATAGGTCTGTAAAACACGAAGCCTAGCACAACAAGAATTAGACTTACTACAAAACCGTACAAGATTATTTTTTTGCCTAATTCCCAAAGTCCGTTGTAGTTCTTCGCTCCCAATAATTTACCGCCCATTATATTCCCTGCAGCTCCATAGCCGTCAATAAAAAAAGCTGAAAAAAGCCACAGATTAATGGCAATGGTATGGGCCCCTATATACTTGTCTCCCAAGGCGGTTGCCTCCCTTACTGCCAAAATCAAGGCCGTGTTCAAAGCGAGCGCTCTTACAAAAAGATTTAGACTCATCACCACCAATCTACCAAGTTCAGGATGTAGTGGAAACTTAAGTGCCAAGCTTATATTTGTTTTTGTTATTAGAAGTACAAACGCCATAAAAGCCATTATACCCTGGGCAATTAAACTTGCCCAAGCAGCGCCTTCCAAGTACATTGGAGAAATAAACCCTTCTACGCCATACACCAGCGCAAAATCGAGCACTAGATTCAAAACCGCTCCAGTAATAGCTATCAACATAGGGTAGTACGTATTCTGCAAGCCTCGAAAAATACCCATTACTGCAAAGACAAATAATGTTAAGGGAAAACCCCATACCCGAATGGAATAATAAGAAATACAGAGCTCCAAAATTCTGCCTTTAGCATTGAGTAAAACAAATATTTCTTCCACAATAAAAACGGTAGAAAGAAGAATAACTAAACTCAAAAGTATATTTAAAAAAATAGCCTGTGCTGGGAGCGTTTTAACCCTATCCAACTTCCCGGCACCCAAGTATTGTGACAATATCGCGGAAATAGCACTACGAGTTTGGCCTAAAATCCATATCAACATCGATAAAAAGGTACCCACTATTCCCGCCGCTGCCAAAGACTCCATCCCATCTTGAGGTATATTGCCCACTATAGCCGTATCGGTAATGGATAGTAATGGTTCCGCAATACCAGCTATTGTAGCAGGAATGGCAAGATTGTTAATAGTCTTAAAATTTATAATTGTCTTCAAAAAAAATTGTTTTACAATATTAATTCCTAATAATGAAAGGGATATTCGCTACTTTGATAAATGCCTGCCCTATCCATTATTTGCGCAGGCCTCAGTAACATTAAGAATGTCCGGAATTTCCAATATCTTTGCCAATCGAATCATGCATGGTTGAATTTAATTTGTAAATTTATGCTATTCATGACTAATCGAATCATGAAAGGGGCTGAACCCATTTATTGACAATAACCAAAATTTTAATTGCGCCATGTCTGACCAACAAACTAGTAAAGGCGTAAAAAACAATTAATACTGAACCTATGAAAAATATCCTTGTTCCCATCGGAACTTCTGAGAATGCACACGAAACATTACAATATGCAGTGGACTTCGCAACAGAATTTGGTTCCAGTATTTATGTAATGGAAGTATTTAGTGTTAGTGCTAGCACCAGTACTTTGGCGAATATTCGGGAAAAACTTGCAGAAAGAAGTAAGGAGCACATAAAGGCGGTCATTGATAAGGTAGATTCAAAAAATATTAACATTAAAATGGCCACGTATAACGGCGACATCGTAGACGGTCTAATTGATATAGATAAGGACCTAGGGATAGATTTAATTATTTTGGCGCCTAGAAGTAATGACATACAAGAAGAATTGTACCTAGGGCATACTTCAGGGAAAATTGTAAAACAAACGGATATACCCACTCTTATTGTGCCAAAAGGGACCGTTTTTAAGCCGTTCAAAATAATATTGACAGCCTTTAAATCGGGGGTGTTAAAGCAGAAGAGCATTTTATACCCATTAATAGAAATTAAGAAAAAGTTCGATTCCAAGGTTAGCCTATTATTTGTTAAAACGCCCGGCTACACCAAAGATGACCTTAAAATAAACATGTCCTTAATGGGTTTAAGTTCTGAACTTACCCAATCTGAAAACCCTTCAACCTATTTAGGGGTTTTGCAGCATTTTGAGTCAAAACACCCGGACCTATTGTGTGTTTTTAGGAGAAAAAGAGGTTTCTTTAAAAAACTATGGGAAAAGAATACCATTCCCAAATCGGAATTTTTCGCTCCGGTACCAGTTTTGGTGCTAAGTGTGAAAAAAGATTAATAAATTTGGAATAAGCTTGAATTGTACTTTGATAGTGTTAGAAAAAGTATTTTCTTTGCGGCAGCCAAAATTGGGGGATTAGCTCAGCTGGCTAGAGCGCTTGCCTGGCAGGCAAGAGGTCACCGGTTCGACTCCGGTATTCTCCACCAATAAACACAAGGGTTTCAAGAGTTTTACTTTTGAAACCTTTTTTATTTGCACTCAATTTGCACTCAAATTTTGGCTTTTTATGGTCTTATATGAGTTGATTTAATTTCTAGAGCTGTGCTTAAAGCATTGACTTATTATATGTTCTGCTCTCCAGAATCCTTTCGGTGTGATGGCTGTAGAAGTGCGAAGATGCTATTTTAGTTTGACAGAATTTCTTCCATTGAGAATCGGTAGTAGCCTTAAAGAAGGGGTTTGCCATCTCTTCTTCATAAGAATTGTTTCCGTCAGAAAGCCAAGCGGTTGGATAAAACCGCCTATTTCTTAATTTGTCAGTCAGATAGTCAAATGATCTTATTTCTGCCCCGATTTCCTCTCCGATTTGATTTCTTTTTTCTATTTCATATGGGTTTGTATTTCTCCGACCAATAATAATCTTGAACTTTAAATGGCTCTCTGAGATTACGCGCGTCGAAACTGTTGGCAAGTGTTTTCTAAACCAAGAGGGATTGTCGATCAACCATCTTTTCCAATCTCTTATTTGTTGTGTAGCTCTGTTGAAATCGAATGTCATCACGCCTTTTTCAGTAAAAAGTTTTGCACTTGGTTGTTTGATTTCTATCAATTCAAATTGATTTCCATTGCTATATCCATCAGTCAAGGTTACAAAATCAGTTTCTAGCTCACTACCTAATTTTAGCTTGGAAATAACCAAATGACAACTTTCATTGGCGAGAAAGAGTCCGGCATTATTGCTTAAATAAGTTTGATAGTTATTTTCTGTTAGACCTTGGGAAAGTAAGCTTTCCCATTCCGAAATTAGCTTTGTTTTGAAATCAAGTCTGATTGTTTTTGTATACCAATTCATTTATAAAGGTTGTGTAAATTAAAGATAATGGATAATACTTATCTACAGACGAAGAAAGCCAGATTAGGACATTTATTGGGTTTCGATTAAAATTCAATATTTATTGCTTTCCATTTAAGTGACAATCTTTAAAAGCTTTGCCGCTTTTACACGGACACGGATCATCCGGCGACATCAAAAATTCCTTGACAGCAAAATCAGCTTCTCCGTCAAACTTACCTTCTTTACCGCTTTTGGATAAAGCAATAATTTCCTCCATTTCGGCTTCTTTCCTTTTCAATTCGGCCTTCGAAGGTTTAAGTCTTCTCGAAAGTTTTAAATTGAAGACACTATCCCAAATCCTATATGTTTCTGAATCTTTAATTGGAGGTTCATGAAAAACTTCTCCCTCTTTATTCAGCGCTTTAAAATTTTTAAAATCGTCTTTAAGTTCTTGTAGCTTGACGAAAAATGTATCCTCTGGTTGCACGGCATAAAAGAGATTCCTCAGAAATTTATCATTTGTGCTGAATACTCTGGCAAACGGAACATAAAAAAGATATTCTAGATCTAAAAGATTAGTTAATCGTTCTCCGCATAGTGAATTATTGATTCCAATAAAATACAAGCAAACTACCTCATAGCAATACATTGCATAATTTGCTAAATTTTGTAAATCTAGATGCGATTCATTTTTCCATCGATCAAGAATAGAATCCTTCAATTCAGGATTGATTTCAAAATAATCTATTGCAAGGATTAAGGTATCTTCAGGTTCAAGTTCTACATATAGTCTTTCTTGTAATCGTGATTTTAATGTTTGAAATTTCTCTTCGTTTGAAGGCTTATGGTCCCTAATTTTAATGTCTCTGAGGTGGGCGAACCTTCCTTTAAATTCTTCTACTACCTTTTCATCTTTTGATTTTGTTCTCCAGACTTCGGAGATAATTTCGTCCAATGTGTCAAATTGGCCTTTTTTCCACCGTTTGATGGATAATTCCTCTGGTGTTTCAACAAATGTCATCCCTTTTTTTGCAGACGTATTAATGGATTTCGCCGCATTTAGAATAGGTCTGTTGTCAGGCCCCGTAAATTCTCCAGTTAGGGACTTTTCAACCAGCACCTTATAATTTATATTTACATATGCGTTATAAGGAAACATCTTCTTTGCAAGGTCAGTAACTTGATCTTTAGGAGTTTTCTTGCCTTCCTTTTCTTCCTTCGCAAGGTCGCCGAGAATTTCTGAAACTAATAATGGAGTGATATTTACAATGTAATATTTATGAAGCTCAACAATGTCGGTATAGTTAAGCCCTTGAAAAGTGGATTTATCTAGTACTATCGGTATCGACATATTAATTTGAATTTTTTAAGTAATTTCTTTTCCAGTCCTTAAATACGCTTCAATTGCTTTATTGTTATTTCCAATCGACGTAATAGGTCATCATATGTAAAAATATCAATGATATTCTTGTATTTACGCTTGATTATTTCAAAATCTGCCAATTGATGTTTATCCATATTTATGTCACGCCCCATGATTATCATCCCATTTGGATTCGTAATCTTTATTTCTAAATCAATAGGTAATTTTTCTTTGTATTTTTTGGTTAATCCCTTTTCTCCTTGTACTCCTGATTTATTGAGATAGTAAATATACTTTTCGATTTGCATAATCGTGCCTGATAAATCTCTTTTAGGGATATGGTTGTCTCTATATGTTCCTGTGGTTACAATACTTTTTTCAAAAGGAATTTTAATCTCGACTATGTCCAAATTTCCCATAAAATCAATTAGGCCATAGTCAAGCTTTCGGGTCTTTTTATTATATACATCTTTGAAGCGCACCTCGTCGAAAACAGCTATGTACTTAGGAAAGAGCATAAGAATAATTTGAATGATTTCTTCCTGCCATTGTTTCTCGCTGTACTTGATTTCGTTGTTGAGCATACTTCGTAATCGCTCTAACAAGGTTTCGTGCTTAACGATATCCGAGTCTTTGAAGATTTTTCTCAAATCACTTTTATAAACAGGTGTTTTCTTTCCGATATAGGAGTGATAACTCAATTCTTTATCACGTACATTGTCGAAATAATCCCTAAGTATGGCGGTTACTTTGGCTTCTCGGTATAGCGTTACTTCATGTGTAGTGGGGAAAACTTTGATTAGCTCTGTAAAGGCTTTATACGGTAAAACATCTTCTTTTTCTCCTCCTATAAAGATGTCTTGTGAAATGTGTCTGTCAATTTGATTTAAAATGGAAATCTTCGTTTTTGCAATAAAATGTTTTTCATTTAGGTGCACATCTTTATGAAAGTAAAAATCGTTCTTTAGCGCAAAAACGGCCCTGTCAATTTTAAAATAGTGGCCGTCAAGAGTGCCAATTTCAAAAAAATATTCTGGTTCCTCAAAATCTTCCTCGATTCTTTCAATTAAAATTTCCTTTCTAACATGAAATACTTTTTTAATTGGAAAAGGCTTATTTGAAAGAAGTTTGTCATCAACCCAATAACCTGATTGAAAATCAGAATAATAGTATTTGAGAACAAGTTTGTTTTCTTTTTTTTGAATTTCGATCACTAGGGTTTGCTATTATTACGTATTTGTGTGTTTTGATTTACTCAGGCTTTAACTATTAGTGCTTGTGGTACTATAAGGATTTAAATTTATCAAATTTGTTAAGAATCCAGATTATCACTTTTGTCGATTTTGGAAATACTTCCAATATTTTGAAAAGACATCTTTCCAGCAATGAAGGCTTCAGGTTATGAGTTGCCGGAACATTTCCGATTGCTACGGGAAATGTCATTGAACTGAATGGAAAAAAATTAGGCATTGTACCATCAATATCTCCATCCTCATTTATCCACGCTTCTCTAATATTTTGAAATAGGTTTTTCTCTAAGGGTATATTCGCATTAGGATTATGAAAAATGGAAACACCTTCATTCCAGTCTTCTTTTATGTCTCCCGGAATTATTGACTGCGAAAAGTCTACGGGATGTGCGTTCGGGGTCATGTCAAAGGCCAAACCTGCCCTTTCCATAATAATGGTTAACTCGGATAACCCATTTTGGTATCCCATTCGGTTGAATTTATGCAAATCGCTATTGTTGGTAAATAGCACGGCACTTATATTTTCCGTGTCCGGCAACGAAAAAAAGTTAGCCGGTATTTCTTTTTTTCCATATCTATGCACCTTTACTTCTTCTACCTTTTTTGGAATTAGCCCTTCTGCGTTCGAGTCTGCTTCATACGACAATCCATATAGGTACTCTATGATTTTCGCATCAGGCAAAAAGCCTGCTAAATAATTATGGGCAGGTGTTATTGCCAGGACAAGCGGTTTGCCTTTGACCCAATCCAGTTCCCAATATTTTTTTTGTAGTTTGGAATAGAGGACACTACCCATGCGGATGACATAGTGTTCTATCAATTCTCTTTGAACTGCTAAGTCATTGGTTTTTTGAGCTTTTAAAATATACGCTTTGGTAAATTTATCTCCTTCTACTTCGCTTGATAGGCTGGCTTCCACGTGAAAATCAATTCCATTTTTAGCCACGTGAAAATCAGGACGATTATGGGTGTCATCAAAAGTAAAACCATTTACCTTGAAGAACTTGAACAGAAAAATTTCCCAAAGTCGCGAATGGAAACCGGTTGTTTGAAATTGCTGAATAAAGTTTCCGTCATTATCGGGCATTTCGGCGGTAATTTCATCTATTAAAAGTTTAGCCGGTTCAATTGGCAAATGCTCACAAAGCAATTTGAATACTGGATGTAGTTTGTCTGCGGCTACGATATGTTTAAAAATGTCTTTCAACTTTTACGATCTTTGGTAGTATTGTTTCCTAATTTATAAGAATGTAAAATAAGTATTTATGTCTCAACACACATTTTAACACTTTTCATCAGGTTCATTAATATTTTATCTTCCAATAAATCTCATTAAAAAAAGTATCGGCCTCTAGCATATTCTTAAGACCCAACTTTAGAGAAATCTCTTTTATGAGCTCACAATACTCGACATAATCAGCTCCGTTGTAAGATGAAGAATGTGCTTTGATTTTCACACCGCCCTCTTCTTTTAAAACTGTGATTGGATTTCTGTTCATATTGGCAAACTCAACAGAATTATAAGTCATCATAATTTCGGTTACATAATTGACGGCCGCGCCATTAATATTTTCGACCATTTCTTTCGCCCTATCAAAAACAATATCCGCATTTTGATTCCTATTGTCGCGGATATAGATCAATAGTTTTTGAAACGCCCGAAAATGAGGATAAACTTTTCGTCTTAGCCTAAATAGGCTTCCAGAGTGCCAAAGACTATACACTTCTTTGCTTCCGACAAGTGAATCCAAGAGCGGTTCGAATTGTTTTTGTGTCAAACTGGTATTGTCCGCAATTTGGTTCAAAACCTTCTTGGCTTCTTTGTAATGGGTCTGCTTTTCCTTGAAGTTTTTTTGCCGCTCTAGAGTATTAAATTTTTTGAAATGTTTTGCCAAGTTCACATAGTCAAACGCAATTTGAGATTTTGTTTTGGTAGGTATTGATTTGGCCTTTTTGTTGTGTTGTTTTTGCTGTTCAAAAAATGTCTCATATTGTTTGATGACTAGTAGGTCTGCCTCATCGGCATTTGAAGGCCCAATCAAATAGTTGAAATAACTTAAGGCATCCAACCATATATCATCTTTTGTTTTACAATCTATGCTAATGGATGATTCCTTATTTTTTACAAGCCCACCTTTGGTAATATTCGCAGAACCCGAAATTATGGAACAACTCCTTTTGGATTTGAATAAATACAACTTAGGATGAAAAACCGAGTCTTTTGAATTCGCTTTCGCCAAATAGATTTTTGATTCGGGATATGATTTGAACATATTGCGAAATTCCATTAAAGCCTTTGGTTCAGTTAGAGCAAAATTTTGTCCGACAACAATGGTCAATTTCCCACCTGCTTTTAGAAATTTAGTAATGGGGTTTGATAAAATACTCAGACCTGAGACTTTTAAGAATGCAACGGCAAAATAGGCCTCATCTGACCGCTTTAGCTTCTCGGAGAGTGCTATGAAGTGATTGTTTCCCTTATTGATGTTTGCTAAAAATTGCATTTTTTTACTATTTAGGTTGGTTAGTTCTCTGCATGGTATTCAAAAATATTACTATTAATAATCTGACAATCAATTATAATATACTAATTTAGCATTAAATAATAATTTTAACACAACCTCAATTAATAATTAACACACAACTTCTAATAATAATTTAGACACAGCATCAATTAATAATTGAAGTGCAAATTAAAATTAAGAAGTGCCTAGAGAATTGAAAGGTAATATCTGTAAAATTAAAATATAAAAATGGCAACACCGGGAGAAAAACTAGCGGAATCATTGGAGCGGTTAAAGACACTTCAGGATTCTGGTATCGTTGCCATAAAAGCAAATGATCTATCAAGGGTTCATAAAGAAAGATTGATTAAAAACGGATTTATTAAGGAAGTAGTTAAAGGATGGTACATCACTACACCGCATGATGAACAGCAAGGCGACAGTACTTCTTGGTTTACCTCTTTTTGGGGCTTTTCTGCAAGATATTTACAAGATCGTTACGGGGAGGACTACTGTATATCAGCGGAACAATCCTTGATGTTCCATGCTGGAAATAACGTTGTTCCAGGACAATTGATTATCAGGTCAACCAAGGGTAACAATTCAGTTACAAAATTGTTATTTGGCACTTCGATATTCGTTATGAAATCGCCATTGCCAGATGTAGCGGAAATCGAAACTCGCGAAGGAATACGAATCGTTGGGCTGGCTTCTTCCATAGTGCATAGCACGCCTTCAATATTCACGAAACAGGCCATTGATTCAAGAACCGCCCTTATGATGATACGGGATGCATCTGAATTGCTACCTATCTTACTGGAAGGCGGACATTCCACCATTGCCGGAAGACTAGTAGGGGCGTATCGAAATTTAGGCCAAGAGAAAATTGCGGACGAGATTTTTAAAACGATGACAGCTGCCGGATATGATGTAAGGGAAACGGATCCGTATAAAGAACCGTCACCTATTAAATTTGATCCAAGGGAGCGCTCCCCGTATGTAAATCGAATAAAATTGATGTGGCAAGAAATGAGGGAAGTTGTAATCACAGCCTTTCCAAAGGCTCCTGGCATTCCCGAAGACTTAAAGTCATACATGGAAACAATCGATGAAATTTACATAACCGATGCCTATCATTCTTTATCCATTGAAAAATACAAGGTAACCCCGGAACTAATCGAACGCGTTAGAAGTGGAAAATGGAATCCAGAAGAAAATGAGGAAGACTTGAAACAGAAGGATGCCATGGCCGCTAGAGGCTATTGGTTGGCATTTAATGCAGTCAAGAAAAGTATATCTCGAATTTTTGAAGGGGAGAACGCAGGTAAAGTTACGGATGAAGAACATGGCGATTGGTACAGGGAATTATTTGGCCCCAGCATTACTACCGGAATATTAAAACCTTCGGACTTGGCAGGGTATCGCAATGCCCAAGTCTATATTGGCCAATCCAAACATACGCCAATAAACGTCAACGGGGTACGGGATGTGATGCCCTTGCTCTTTGAGTTACTGGCATCTGAAAAAGAGGCTTGCGTACGTGCGGTGTTGGGTCATTTTTTCTTTGTGTATATACATCCCTATATGGATGGAAACGGTCGTATGGGTCGTTTTTTAATGAATACGATGCTTATTTCAGGAGGCTATCCTTGGACGGTAATTCCTATAGAAGAAAGGGATAACTATATGAACGCACTTGAAAGTGCAAGTGTCGAAAATGATATCGAACCTTTTGCTGAATTTATGGCTTACCTTGTAAATGCTGGTTTAGAAGGTAAGCCAATAGCGAAGAAATTAGCATAAAAGTATTTATCTAAGAAACTAAACTGCAATTCCGATTAAGTCTCAAGCCGAACTACTTCGTCTTTCTATAATTGGGGGTTTTTGAAAACGCACATGTATTCTTGCGGTATCAGATGAAACCTATATGTTTTAAGGTATCACATTTTGTAAAAAGACAATTAAGTTGAAACATGAATTGGAAAAACTTTGATTTAAAATACGACAAACAAGAACAATGGGCATTTGAACAAATGTCTTATTTACTTTTCTGTGCAGAGTTAAATAATCAAATTGGTTTGTTTCGATATAAAAACCAAACAGGAATTGAAACAGAACCTCTTGAAAAGGATGGAGTCTATTATGGCTTTCAGGCAAAGTACTATACCACCTCAATCTCAGGAAATAAAGAGGATATTATAGATTCAATTCAAAAGGCAAAATCCAAAAATAGGCTACTAAATGAAATTTTCCTTTATGTAAATCAAGAACTTTCTGAGAGTTCAAAAAAAGCTAAGAAAAAGCCACAATACCAAAAAGACATTGAGAAAGCTGCAAAAGCAATTGGAATTGGAATAGAATGGCGAGTTCCAAGTCATATTGAGTTACAGTTATCTCTGTCTGAGAATAAATATATATATGATGTTTTTTTCAATCTTGAGCCAAATAAAGGAGACTTACTCGATGAAGTTCTAAAGCATAATGGAAGTATCTTAAGAGCAATTCAAACAGAAATTCCTTTCAAAAAGAAACAGATAAAAGTTGAGCGAAGCGATATAATTCAGGGAATTGATAACGCTACTCAAAAGAAAAGGGATATTATTATTTCTGGAGAAGGAGGCTCTGGAAAAACTGCTATTTTCAAGGAGTTTTATAATCTAAATTTCCAGAGAATCCCAATATGTATTTTTAAGGCAACAGAACTCAATGTTAATCATATAAATGATTTATTTCAATTCGATCATAATTTCTCTTTTACAGAATTCATCGAGGCTTACCATCACGAACCCATTAAAGTTTTTGTAATTGACTCAGCTGAAAAGCTGGCAGAAATTTCGAATAATGATATTCTTAATATTCTCATACAAAAATTAAAAGAATCTGGATGGAATATAATTTTTACAACTCGCTATTCTTATCTTAATGACTTAACATTTCATGTAAAAGAAAATTACCAATTATCTTTTGATGTTGTAGACATACCTCTCATTAGTATTGGTGAACTAAAGGCAATATCTGACGAATATAAATTCTCCTTACCTGAAAATCGCAAATTTTCAGAAAGATTAAAAAATCTTTTTTATTTAAGTGAATATGTTCAATATTACTCGAATATTGACAGAAAAGGCAATTATAAGAATTTCATTGATTTGCTTTGGAAAAAGCGAATTCAAAACAATCTTTTTCAAAAAGATAATTTGCATATCGAAAGGGATAGATGCATTATCGAAATTGCAAAAAAAAGATGTGAAACAGGTCGATTTTATATTGAAACAGATGAGTTGCCGCAACCGGCATTATTTCAATTAAAACAGGATGAAATACTTGGATATGATGACACTCACCATGGATATTTCATTACCCATGATATTTATGAGGAATGGGCTTTAGATAAAATTGTTTCTCGCTATTTTGCTAACCATTCCAATACAAAACAGTTCTTTGATAAACTAGGAAACTCTTTGCCAATTCGAAGAGCATTTAGATTATGGTTGTCGGATGAATTATCTGAAAACAGTACAGAGATTGAAAGTTTTATTCAAGAGGCTTTTATGGATAATGCAATTATTCAATTTTGGAAAGATGAAATATTAGTGTCTGTACTTTTGTCTGATTACTCGGAGACATTCTTTAATTTTTTTGAAAAAAAAATTATCTCTAAGGATTTCGAGATATTAAAAAGAATTTTATTTCTACTACGAATCGCATGTACAGATATTTCTGCATTTGAAAGCATTGACATTATAAAACCCAAAGGTAAAGGCTGGAGAGAAGTTATTGTGCTTATTTACAAATACAAATCTGATTTTTTCGATAACAATTTAAAACTTGTCTTGCCTATTCTAACAGATTGGTGCAATTCTACAAAAATAGGTGGAACGACAAGATATTCTGGTTTATTGGCATTGGGTATAATTCAACAAACTGAAACGGAAGAGAACTTTTACATTCATGACGATGCAGAAGAGAAGATTCTGAAGGTTGTTTTCAACGCGACAAATGAAATACAATCAGAATTAAAAGGGATATTTGACAAGGTTTTAACAAACAAATGGACTTACCACAAAGACCCTTATAAAGGGCTTTGCTCAAAAATATTAGCAAAACCATACATTGCATTAGAAGTAATAAAAACCCTTCCATTATCAGTAATTCAATTGTGTGATTTGTATTGGCAAAAACGAGAAAAAGAAGATGATGGATTTGGTTTTGGCTACGGAAGGGATAGCATGGAAAACAGATACGGTTTAGCTGATGAACACAAACATGATTATTCTCCTGCAAGTGCCCACCAAACACCGACGTTTTGGTTATTACAAAATAGTTTTAAAGAGACTCTTGATTTTATAATAAATTTTACTAATAGAGCTGTTCAAAATTATCGTCAGTCTGATTATGGTAAAAAAGATGTTGAAGAAATTACATTGTACGTAAATGAGATAGAAGTTAAACAATATTCATGTTGGGCATTTTGGGGAATGTACCGTGGAATTGGAAGTCCTGTTGTACCATATATGCTTCAATCCATGCATATGGCTTTAGAAAAAATTCTTTTAGAATTTTCTCAAATATCAAAGCCTGAAATAATTGAATCAATTCTGCTTAGAATTCTTGTTCAATCGAAATCGACTTCTCTAACATCAATAGTTTGTAGTGTTGTATTGGCAAATCCAGAGAAATTTTATGCTACAGCCTTAAATTTGTTCAAAACAATTGAGTTATTTAATTTGGATACTGTTAGATGTTCTAGTGAATTTCAAGCAAAATCTACCGTCTCAATTGGTTATGGGTTAAACCCTTTAAAGGATACCTTATATACAGATGAACGCCTAAAGACTTGTGATGATGAACATAGAAGCTCAAATTTAGAATCTTTAATTTTTAATTATCAATACTTTGGTGTAAAAGGATTTACAGAAGAACAAAACTCTGAATTCATCGATAAAATATATGAAATAATTGACCAACATAAATCTAAAATTTCAACAGATTCCAAATCTGAAGAAAAATCATGGGGTATATTATTGGCAAGAATGGATAGAAGAAATCTTACTCCTAAAATAACAGAACAAGATGACAATAAACTTCTAATAGAATTCAGTCCTATTAAACTTTCAGATGAACTTAGAAATCAGAGTGAACAGGCCAATAAACAGTTTGAAGAAACTTTCAAATATTCCTTTTTAAGATCATGGTCAGATTTTTTAATTGGAGGGAAAAAACAAAACAAAAATCAAAAACTTGAAGAATACGATAAAGACCCACTTTTGGCTTTATCTGAAACAAAACAGCTTGTTGAAGAACTGAAATCAGGGCGAAATACAATGGGAAAATTGGATTATTCTATTCCTGCCTTTGTGTGTTCAAAATTAATGATTGAACACGAAAATAAGTTATCACAGGAAAATAAAAATTATTGTAAAGAAATAATTCTTTCGTCCTTGTCTGGTGTATTTTCTGATGATTATGGCTATCAGATAAGTGATGGAGTTGAAGCCTCTTTTCATGCTATACCTTCATTAATAAAGGAGTTCCCCGTAGAAAAAGAAGACTATGCTTCTTTAATGCTTCTTGCTCTTTTCGATGAAACTTCTATTGGGAATTATAAAAGAGTATGTGATTATGTGATTGAATCGATTCATGAATCAAACTTATGGGAACAAAACCCAAACGAAGCTCAAGCTATACTATTGGGTTACATTAAAATCAAACCCATCTATAAAAAAATAATAACCGAAAAGCGAAAGGAAAAAGGTTATGGTAGGCAAATTTCAAAAAGCTTAATTCTAAAAGAACTTGATAAAAAAACTTCGGATTTTAATTTTACAGAAGTATCCTTTGATATCAAGGATATTAGTTTATTTGATATTCGTGACTTAGAAATAATCTATCAATTGATTCCTTCTAAAACAAAAGATAAAGTTCATTTAGCAATTTATAAAAACACTTTACCACTTTTAGCATCTCAATTACTAAGGGACAGAAGAAGTTATAAAAAAGATTCAGGTGATGATTCTCATATCTACTTGTTACGTATTCACATTTTCAAAAGATTTGCTTCTTTTATTTTACAAAGGGAAATAAGTGAAATAGAGATTTACCTTGAACCATTTATTGATTCCTTTGAGTCAACAGAAGAAACAGCATCTTTTATCGGTGAATTAATAAGTGCCGAAAATAAACTAATTAAATACGACCAATTCTGGTATGTATGGAATAGTCTGTATCCTAAGATAATAGAAATATGTAACAATCCTCGTAGTTACCATTTGAAAGAAGTCATAATAAATTACTTATTAGCGTGGCGTTGGTGGAGTGATGGAATAGAAAGTTGGCACAGCCTAAAAAATAACAGCGTATCTCTTTATACCAATGCATCTAGAGACATAGGTCATATTCCTTCTGTATTATACTCAATAACTAGAGTATTAAATTCAATTGGAAAAGAATTTAAAACTGAAGGTATTGATTGGATTTACACCATTGTATCAAACAATAGATTACTTGAACTTGGTGATTTAGAATCGCACACTTTAAGTTATTTAGAAAATTTTATCAGAAAGTTTATTTTCAATAATAAGCAAAAATTAAAAGAAGAAATAAGGTTGAAAAATAAGGTTATTCCAATCCTTGATTTCATGATTGAACGTGGTTCTATACATGGATATTTACTAAGGGAGAATATTTTATGAAGAGACAGCGATATTAAAAATACAGACTCTCAACAATATATAAAGTAGTGGGATAAGAGTTGAAATGAGAGTTTAAAATAAACGTAAATAATAAACCGAAAAGTAAGTGTAGAAAAACCAGCGCCTTTCATGTGCGGTACCATTCCTTAAATTTAAATAATCTTATTTAGACTTGATTCAACTATTGCTACCAAACCGACCTTAAAATACAACCTACGTGCTTGATAAATTGAGATATCATTAACCCGGACTATTTTGAGATACTCCAAAAATTAAAAATCTTGGCTTATAACTAAATGAAATGTCAATATTAATCTGGCTTTCATCAGCTTGCTTTTCTTGCATACTTTCCCCAAGCTCCTACGGAAGTCGTACAAACCTTCCACTACAATCCTCCCGAGCAGACGACCTTCGCCCGCCCACTTTCGGTCGTCTTTCCGTTCCAGTTTTGCACGACCCCCTCGCAGCCGCGCAAAAGCCCAAGCGGCGAAAAAACCGCTTGCCCTTTTTTCTCCCTGCCCACAAAAAAGAGGATATTTCCATGTCTTTCTACTAGTTTTTAAACACCATATAAGACCAGATAGATTTCGTTTTTGTACCCAAATAACCTTATATGGTTTGATATGATTTTACAAGTTAAATAATTGATTATAAGTTAGTTATATTCAAAATCTATATACTATATTTATCCACGAAGGTGGATAGCAAGTGATGTTTTGCACAACGCAAAACCGCCTACTTCTGCGAAGTGAAAATCGATAAAATCGAGATAAAAAATGGCTAGCAACAAAGGCGGTAGAAAACGATTGGGGGACAAGAAAAGGATGCATGCCATATCGCTCCGGTTCAATGGCGTAGAACTGGAAAAAGTCAAGTCCATATTACAATCCTACAATCTTGATTTCGAGAAAAGGGGAACGGTCGGCCCCTTCCTGAGAAAGCTGATTTTGAACGGGAGAACCACAAAGGAGAAACGGATTCCCGATGGCATCTCCAACCTCAGTTACCAGATTAACAAGATAGGCACCAACATCAACCAACTGGTTGGATATTCTATAGATACTGACCCCCCATTCTAGTGATGTTGACCCCTCTTGCTATTTTGGTTTACAAAAGATAAGACATGACAATATTACAGTTTTTTTCTAAGACTATTTCCTTTGAGTTCAA
>NZ_PHQQ01000059.1 GCF_002909235.1 Arenibacter catalasegens | reverse complement strand
TACAATAACGAAAGGCTACATTCTAGTTTAGGGTATCTCTCCCCATTAGAAATGGAAATGAAACTAAGAGGGTTTTCTAAAAAAGTGGCTTGAAAAAATTAGTCCCAAATTTTGTAGGTAATCCAAAGCTGTGCCTTAGCATATGGGGGGAGACCTTCCGTTTGATTCCAGCCCTTTTTGCTGCAGACCCAATAATATTCAATACGCTTGTGGAACTGTACTTTCCTCCATTTGCGCCCTCGAAGAGGAATTCTTTTGGCCGGTATTCCCGATAGTAGGTCTTTAGGTCCTTTAACAATCCGTTGCTCAGCACCGTATAGCGGTCCTTGTTTCCTTTAGCCTGTCTTACTCCTACCATCATGCGTTTGCTGTCTATATCCGTAACCTTAAGGTTCAATAGTTCGTTTCGTCTAAGTCCCGAGGAATAGAGAAGTGCTACGATGCATTTGTGTTTAATATTGTTGGTATTTTCGATAACTGCCATGACCTCTTGCTTGGAAAGTACCTTGGGAAGTCTTGTTTCTTTTCTTGGCCGTTCAATGGTGTAGAAGCGGTTGGGCATTCCGTGGACTATTTCATAAAAGAATTTAATGCTATTGATCGCCTGGTTTATGTAGGAGGATGATTTACCTTCGTGTACCAATTTTTGAAGATACGACCGGATCTCATTTTCATTGATGTCCATTGGATTAAGATGGCCATAATAATTAATGAACGCTTCGAAGCAGTTGACATAAGCTTTTACCGTGTTATTGGAATATCTTTTAAGTTCCAATTTGATGAGATATTCTTCAGGGCATGGCCTAAACCCATCCTTCTGCTTTCTTTTCCGGAACCATTCAACATCAATATCGGCATTGTCGTTATTTAGAATGCGCTCCGCGAAGAAGAAATTACCATTGATCCAAGCTTCACCCCTAAACATCTTGAAAATTAAGGATATGTTATTCTTGTTGTTGGGTATATAGTGCATACCGAAGGTTTTGCTCCATCCCAAATTCGGAAGCTTTTCCACTAATGCCTCGATTACCCGATCCGTCGAGAACTGAAGACCGATACATTTGTTTCCATCAATCAAAAGGTGCTTCATTGTGATGCTCTTTCCCTTGTACATAAAATTATTTTTAAAGTTAAGTTTATGAAACTAAACGATATAATCGTATATTAACCGAATAGTATACGAATAATAATGCCATTATTTGAAAAATATGAGAATCCAAAAGAAATGTTCGCACTGTGGGCAAGAACTATCTGGAAGGACAGATAAGAAATATTGTGATCAGTATTGCAAGAGTGCCCATCAATATGAAAAGTCGAAGGAAGGTCCTTTAAGGTTTTATAACAAGGTGGACAATCAGTTAAAGTTGAACAGGAAAATATTAAAATTATATAATAGGGCAGGAAAGGCGGTGGTAAGGAGCCAAATATTGCTGGACCTTGATTTTGACCCTAAATTTTTCACCCATTATTGGAAAAACGGTAAGGGAGAGGTATATCTTTTTGTTTACGAATACGGATTTTTAGGTAAAAGGGAGAACGGTAAGGAAAAATATATACTCGTAACTTGGCAGGATTACATGGAAAATTAAGAAATCAGTTCGGAAATCGTCGGTATGAACCTATTCAAAATTATACCAGTTCCATTTTGTTTCAATACCTTAATGTCTTCCAATACATAGATTGCGTAACTTTCAATTCTATAAGAAAAGATAAAAGACATTGTTTTTTCTGTTTAACAATGTCAATAACGTTATTTAACCCCAAGCCCTTGCGGAAGTTAAAAAACCCCTCAACTCTAAAACCACCAGAACGGACTCGCTTCGCCAATCTGCATTCAGCATCTTTCCGTTTCTGGTTTTTTAACCCCCTCAGAACCGCAGAAAGCACAATCGGCGAAAATGCCGCTTGACCTTTCTTGCCCCTACCCAGAAAAAAAAGGATTTTTCCATGATTCCTTAATTTTTTCAACGCCATATTGGACCAGATTAATTTTCTGTCTGTACCCATTTGAATTGATATGGTTCTATATATTTTAAGGGGTTAAATTATTGATTATAAGATAGTTATATTCAATATCGATTAACTATATTTATCTTTGAAAAAGATAGCAAGTTGTATTCTAAGTAACTTAGAATTGTCTACTTCTGACGAAGTGTTTGCCTAAAAGGACAAAGAAAATGGATCAACGGAAAAGAGGCCGAAAACGATTGGGAAAAAGTAAGCGGTACCATAACATAATGCTCCGGTTCAACGATATGGAATATGAGAGACTCAAGACAATTGCCGGAACCTACAACCTGGACATTTCGCAGCGGGGCGTGATAAGCCCCCTTCTGAGAAGGTTGGTATTGGACAGGGAATCGGAGGAAAAGGAACGGCTGCCGAACACCTTGGACATAGCCCACCATATCAACAGGATAGGCAGCAACATCAACCAGTTGGTAAAACTGGCACACTTCAAGAACCAGAGAAGTCCCAACAGTAGTTTGGTAGACGAGATACAAAGGACCAATGAACTTATTGATGTACTTATCGAAATCACAAAAGAAGAACAAATAGGATGATAGGAAGGATAGGATATGGGGAAAGCTGTCAGGGAATGCTGAACTATGTCTTCGGCAAGGAAGGTATGCGCATACTCGGTTATGGGAATATGTACTCACAGGACATATCACATAAATTCTTCGGTAGCGTACTCCATTTCCAGGGGCAACGTAATGCCACCAAGAACCGCTATGTCCATATTACCCTGAACCTTCCCCTAGGGGAACACCTGGACGACAACACCTTCCAAGCAGTATCAAGGGAATATATGGAGCAAATGGGCTACGGGGAACAGCCCTATGTAATGGTAAGGCACACCGATACCGGCCATGAGCATGTCCATATAATTACGACCAATGTGGACGATGATGGAAAGGTCCTCGGAATCTTCAACAGCTACCGAAGGAATGTGGCGACCCAGCAATACCTTGAAAAAAAGTTCGGCCTATCGCCATCGCCACGGATAAAACAGCAGAGGGAACTACCGATACTCAGGTCGCCAGAACTACAATTCGGCATGGACCCTGCCCAAGGGACGAAGTTCTATTTGCAGGACGTACTGAACGGAATCCTCCAAAAATACAAAGTGCGCAGTTTCGGAGAACTGGCAAAACTCGTAAAGCCCTATCACATTCAAGTAAGGCAAACAAAAAACATATCGGGTAGGATAGGGGTGGCCTATGGCCTGGACAATCAAAAAGGTTATAAAACCCGGTTCATCAACGGCTCCACCGTGCACCGAAGCTTGAGCGGCCCCAAACTACAAAAAAATTTCGAGGCCAATTCAAAATCGAAGCTACTTCCGATGCACCGCAAGCGTTTGATGAAACAAATAGAAACTACCTATGGTCTTTTCAAGTCCATCTGTCCACACGAACTACCAGAAGTACTCAAGGAATATCAGGATATCGACATCAAACTGGACAGAAAAGGGGATGCCATCAAGGGATATAGCATCTATGACAGATCTGGATATGTATTCACGGAAAGGGAGCTGGGCCAAAAGATTAGGATGGAGAAACGGATGGATATTTTCGGGAATGGCGATGAAGAAACCGAAATCAATACCAAAAGCAGACAGTTCGGAATAGAGATCCAAAAACTGATAAAGGAGGCATTCCAAACATCCTATCTTAAATCCCCAAAACGGGAGGGATTGCTCTCGGAAAGTATTATGACCAAAAATCTAATGGATATCCTTCCGTTTATTAAAGACTCAAAAATCCACATATTCTTTGAACGCTATCTACAAGGGAATCAAAAAAAATTGCTGCCGAAAATAATTAAACGAGAGTTCCCAACGGTAAGGGATAGATTGTTCCAATTGGAGACCAAGAAGGAAATGGAAACCTTGAAAGGTAAGTTCAAACTTATCGGCAGGGTATTGGAAAAGGGCATTTTCGATGTCGGGATGGAAAAGGGAAGCGTCCGGCTTTTGTTCAAATCTCTAGGGGTAAAGTATCACAATAACCAGTTGTCTTTTGCCAATTCGAATAGGCATACTGTCCCAGTTCGTTTGGGAAATTTACCTTTCCCCAAAGCCATGGAGGAATACGTGTCCACCGGATTTGTACGTCAAAACCATTCGGTGTTGGAACTATTAACGGCACAGAATTCCGATAACATCACTAAGTTGACAGCATCGGCCATTTTTCTACCCATGGTCTTTCCGAAGCTTTATCAGGCAATGGCACCGATCTACAGGCAACGGTACGAGAGTGAAGCATTGGTTTCCTACCTAAATTATACCGAACGGATGCACGCACCTTATGAAAAATCACCGAAAGACTATATCGCTTTTTTCAACGCCAAAGGGTTCTATTTTACTAGAACGGAAAATGATTTCGAAGTCAAATACATTTATACGGACAACGGAACTAGTTGCACGCTGTCTAAAAAGACAGGCCTTTATTTGAACTCCATTCCCGATGTAACTAAACTATTAGAGGAACAATATACCGTCATCGGCGGACTTGTTAAAGAAGGTAGAGATAATTTAAAAAACCTATGGGCGGGCCATCTAATGGAAAGGGAGATGTACGATAGGGTAGCTTTTATGTTGACGGAGGAAAAGGTTTATCCCAACCTGCACTCGGAGTTGGTGCAGCACCATATGGACAACGGGCTTAGAAAAAGCATTAAAGAAGCGATTAAAAGGCAATCCAGTTTCCAACAAAACGGCTTATTTCGGAAAGGAGTCTATGCCATCAGTTCGTTGTTGGGCAATAGGGGCAAAGGGCAAGAAGAGGTATATAACGGGTTCAAGGATGAATTTACGGATTATTCAAAGTACAAGGGCAGGGGGATGTCGATTTAGTGTTTTGTAAAAGTGTTGGGTTATATTATCTGGCATCCTATGAGTGCTTTATAGTGGATAGGGGAAGAAATATTTTTTTAGTATCTATAATTCAATACTTCCAATACGACGGTATAATGATAATTTGAAACAACTGGCGGTTACTTTGGTTCTTTAGAGCCGCATAAAGTTCGGATAGATAAGTAAACAATCAAAAGTTGATTACCGCATCTAAAGCCTCGTCAGCTTCCTTATGTATGAAATTAGCTTGGTAGTTTATAGTTGTTTTTAAATCGCTGTGTCGATATAGCTTTTGTAACATCAATGGATGAATCTTATCTCCTGCAATATTGCCAAACGAATGACGTGCAATGTGCATGGTTATTTTTTTGCTGATCTCGGCCTTTACAGCGATTTTTTTTAAATGTTTATTGAATTTTAAGGTGGCATTTTTAGTGCTTCGCAACATTCGGTCCGCATTATTATGATTAATACCTCTTAATTCTGGAAAGATATACTCATTCGTGCCAAGATCAGAGTTAGCGTATAGGTTAATAATATTATGGAGCTTGTCTGATATTTTTAATGAGATTACCTTACTGTTTTTGTTCATCTGATAAAAGAGACGACCCTCATGAATATCGGTCCATTTTATTTTTAAAACATCAGCAATACGCATTCCCGCCAGATAAAAGCTAAACAACCAAACATTTCGTGCATGATTTTGTGGTCCATGTTCGGTAAGGTCCAGATTTTCGATACGGGTAATTTCTTCTTTGGTTAGACCTATTTTGACAGATTGTGGTATTTTAATTTTAATCTTGCCCTTTTCGGAGCCAAAAGGATAAAATTCAGGTTTCACCAGTTTTTCCTGTATAGCTCTATTGTATAACGTGCGAATAAACATTAGAACATTGGCAATACTTCTATCGCCAAGTGTACCCAGGGCTCTCAAATAACTCTGTAGACCTCGAAGATAGGGAACAGTTATCTGGTCAAAACTTAATGATTTACCTCCCATATAATCTTTGATGCGATTGAGTAGGGGGCGTTCACTATCGATACGGGATAATTTTTTGCTTTCTTTCAATTGCTTAAAGTGTTTTTCAGCGTACTCAAAAAAGGAATGTCCAGTTAGCGTTGTAGTCAATTGTGATTTCAGTTCTTGAATAGAAAAATGGTCGCCATCCTTTGCCGCGGTATCTAATAGAATAGCATTCGCCTCCGCCTGCTTTATTGCAATTAAATTATTTAAACGCGCAGAATTGGGGTGTGATTTTTTAACTTTCTGTTTTGTCTCATCCCAAAATTTGGGATCAAGATATTGACCAGTGTAGAGAAAAGTTGATTTTCTATCTTTGGTGACGCGAACTGCAATAGGTAAAAGTCCTTTTTTATTACTTTTTTTTCTTAATATCGTGTTGATAGTTGCCATTTTTCTCTAATCAATATAGTAAAGATACAAAATCTAGGTACAACATAGGTACAACAAATGATGGTTTTGCTTGGTTTATTATGGTCTTATTTGATTTTTAGTCTTACGTAAGATACACGTTTTCAGTTAAATAGAAACAAATGGGCTTAAAAGCATATAAGTTCGAGTCCTAGTAGGCCAACACGGTAATCCCCTGATTTTTTTAAAATCAGGGGATTTTTTATTTCTGGGCACATCAGAATTGATTTTTGCAAATGCAATTGTGACGGATCAAGACCAATTGTTGTGTTTATGCAAAGATTGTAGTTAGTCTATAAAGGAAGAATTCTACATTTTTCACACCCCTGAACTGTGCCCTAAAAGCTTTTATTTTTGCATTGAACGATTCTG
>NZ_PHQQ01000058.1 GCF_002909235.1 Arenibacter catalasegens | reverse complement strand
TTGGAATGTCGATTGATATTTAACCCTTTCAATGTCATAAATGTTTGAAATAGTTTTCTCTAATATCGACGTATCCGATTCTTGACTGAACACTTTGATAGTGATCAAGCAGATTAAATAAATTGCTTTTTTCATAATTATGGTACAGTAGAAATATCGCTAATAGTTACTATATTACTATTTAGTTGGCAACTAATGTAAATATATATTTGCATAAGACGCAATCCTATTAATGAAATTTTAACTAATAGCAAGAATACAGCAAGCTATGGATTAGCCAAAAATTTCATCGGCAAAATTTAAATCTAACTTAAAAAAGGAATAATCTTTTTCAGTACCGTAAAACGGCCGTTTTACGGCACTGTTCAAGCACAATCCAAAAATATCCGTCTCCAGTTCCATTTGTCGTTCCATTTAGTAGTTTCGTTAATTAACCTTTTACGGAACTAAATTATGGTAGTAGGATATGCCAGGGTTTCCACCCCTGAACAAAAATTGGAATCACAAATAGATCTGTTGAAAAATAACGGATGTGAAATAATCTATTCGGATATAGCAAGTGGTACTCGGGACGATAGGAAAGGCCTCAATGAAATGCTAAAGTATATGCGAAAAGGGGATACTGTCCTGACCTATAAAAACGATAGGGTATTCCGTTCCCTAAAAAACATGGTAGACCTTATCGATAGGTTCAATGAGTCGGGAGTACATTTTAAAAGCCTTAGCGAACCTGAATTCAACACTACTTCTGCAAACGGCAAGTTTTTACTTCAAATTTTTGCGGCCGTGGCCGAATTCGAACGTAACCTAATAAGTGAGAGAACAAAAGTTGGCCTGAACAATGCCCGTAAGCGCAACAAGCTTTTGGGTAGACGGGGTATGAAGCCCAACGGTGCGAAAACGTACGTTAAGGTATATAACTCATTGTAAACAGGCTACTTATGTGGTTGAAAGTCGGCGAATTTAAACGGTTCTCCTTGCCGTAAACAGTCATTATTCATATAAAACGAACGTCTTTTGGGACATTACGGACACAACCTTGCGAAAACGTACGCTAAGGAATTTTATTTAACGTTTTTTTAAGAGTCTGTAATGGGCGCAATTTCCCTTTCAAGAATTTTTCTTCTATTTCAAAAGAATAATGGCCTAACATATTTATATGTTTAATTATAAGTGGAGATAATCTTTCCAAATCCTCATCATTTAATATAACACCTTTTGTTTCTAGATGTTCAATCGATTTTTGCATGTAGATGGAATTCCACAATATTACAGCGTTTGTTACAAGTCCTAGAGCTCCAAGCTGATTTTCCTGACCTTCTTTGTACCGTTTTCTAATCTCTCCGCGTTGCCCATAGCAAATAGCCCTGGCAACGTTATGCCTACTTTCCCCTCGATTAAGTTGGGTCAATATTCTGCGCCTATACTCTTGGCTATCGATATAATTTAAAAGGTAAAGGGTTTTGTTGATGCGACCAACTTCTTTTATGGCCTTGGCCAAACCTGAAGGTCTGTCACTCTTAAGCAGGGTTTTCATTAGTTCGGAAGCCCTGACCGTTCCTAATTTCAATGACCCGGCCATGCGCAACATATCGTTCCAATTATCTTCTATAAGCTCTGCTTTTACTATGCCTCTCGAAATATCATCGAGAGGTCCATAGTCAGAATCTTTATCGATTCTCCAAAATACTGCTTCTCCGGCATCCGCCAATCTAGGAGAGAACTGATAGCCAAGCAGCCAAAACAGACCGAATACCATTTCGCTTGCACCCGCCGTATCGGTCATAATCTCTGTAGGTACCAAACTTGTTTGTTGTTCCAGCAAGCCATCCAAAATAAACATTGAATCCCTCAATGTGCCTGGTACGGCAATACCATGAATTCCTGAAAATTGATCGGATACAAAATTGTACCAAGTTATTCCACGGCTGGCACCAAAATATTTTCTATTGTACCCGGAATTGATTGTTTGAACAGGCGTTACAAAACGCATACCATCAGCGGATGCTACCATACCGCATCCCCATTTATTGACCAATGAAAGTGTGGATTGGTAATCAACGAGTTTTGCATTTGCCATGGTCAGCGTTTCTTCCCTAAAGTAATTTTGTTTGACCCAATTTAAACGATGTCTGGTCAAAGCAGGAATATTATCCTTGACCAAGGGCTCGATTCCTATATTGCAGGCCTCGGCGATCAGTACGGCACATATACTAACTGTTAGATCTTTGCTTCTGGAACCGGACTCACTCACATGACTGAAAGAATCTATAAAATTAGTATGTCCCTGAATTTCCAACAGAAGTTCTGTAAGATCAACTTTTGGCAATAAGCTACGGATAGATTCTTTTAAAGATATTAAACTATTGGGGTCGACAAGTCCATCAAGTTTCTTAATGGTCAAGGAAGGCTGGTTTCCTGAAATATCTAAACTGACGGAATCGTTGTCTTGAAAATTAGAAGCTACTTTTATATATGTGGCGTTAAGTTCCTTTTCTAAATTATCTACGGACTCCTTTCCGTTTTCAATGTGTCCCAGAGAAGCGCATATTTGACTTTTATTGTTTCTCCAGTAATTTTCCTTGAGCAATTTCATTCTAGGGTCACCCCACCGATCCCCCTGTTTGATATAGATGTCCCTGTGTTTGAGGGCATCTAAAAAATGATTTAAAAAACATATGGTATATCCTTTCTTCGATATCTTACCTTCCTCGTCAGTAATCAATCTTTTCCATAAAGGTGTGATGATATCCGTTGGAGGGTTCTCAAGAAATTCGCTTTTATCATATTGGAGGCTGGCAAGAAAAAAGAATATGTCAAGTAGGTTTTCACCAGAGGGTGCAGCTTCGAACTCGATATCCTCAAATAATCTAGGAAGTATCTTTTTGATTTTCCCATATTGTGCGATCATCTCCTCTAAATAATCGCTGTTTTCTGGACGTGCCAACTCGTTTACCGTGTCCATCGAATTTGCGATCAGGTCTTTAGACACAATCTTGAATATTGATTTTCTAAGTTTCAGATCAGATATTTTTTCATCCAATATAAGTTTGCTTACTTTGGCCAAAATAACCGCAGACCTATCCAAATCCTTTAAAGTACGCAGTCTTTTCTTTTTCCCGATTCGTTTTGCATCATTCACAATAGTAGTCGCCAAAAGCTCTAGAACATCCAAAGCGTCGTCCAATGCCGTAACTTCATATATATTAACAAAGGCTACAAGTACTGCTATGCGCCTTTGCTCCGGCATTCTACCAATTCTGTAAGCGGACGTAATAGATGCGTGTTTTGCAAGTTGCCTTATCTTTATGGGCGGTATCCCTTGAAAATCCAATTCCCCAATTCCTAAGGAACGTAGGCCTTTATAACGCTTCAAGGCTTTTATAAAGGATGTGCTACTTATTCTTACAGGGCCTTTTCGATAATAATCGAACCAAGATGTCTGCATTGGTTCGGAAATTTCCAATAGATCGTTCAGGCTTGATTTTTGGGATAAAGAAGGAAGGTCGGCCAGTTTCTTCCATAAGGTTTCGAATGCCCTTTGACGAATCTCCCCTATTAATCTGGTAAGTGTTGTTGACCCAGGAAGCAAAATTTTGTTTTTTACCAACCAAGATGTTGCCAGATCGAACAAAAGGTTGGGTCTTTCATCACTGATCCATGCCCTCAGATAAAGTAGTCTTGTCAATCTAAAGGACAAATGGCCTTTGGTATACTCTTGATAGTTATAATGTTTCCTGATCAAGGCTCGGTGCTCCCGCTTGGTCGTCTCCCTTTTGCCGTATGACCGTAGTATTGTTATGTTACCGATAGGCAATTGTTCAGCAACAAATTCTTTAACGGTATCAGGAACTTCGGTGAGATCGCTTAAGAATGTTCCCAAAAAACGGACACAGGTCAATTGAAGCGCCACTCCAAACCTATTGGAATTGCCCCTTCGTTTGTAAATAAATTCCAAATCAAGATTATCCAGTGTAAAATATTTGGAAATCTGATTTTCGTTCAGAACTTCCGGGAATTTTCCATAATTTTTTTTCTGCTCTTGGGTTAAAATTTCATTTGACATTGGATGATGGCTAGGTTATTTGTTCAATGTAAGTCTTGTCATTTAAAATAGTGCATTTTGGGTATACCTTTTTCCTACCACTAATTTGTTGGTGCAATAATATTTAAAAACAATGTATATTGCACTATTATTACGAAACCATTTATAATGCACCTATGAGGGTATACGGATATTTAAGGGCATCGACCAAACTTCAAGATGCCGAAAGGGCGAAGAACGAACTTAAAGATTTTGCCGATAAAAAAGGAATTAAGGTCTCTTTCTGGTTTACCGAAAACGAGACAGGTAGCAAATTGGACCGTCCAGAACTGTTTAGGTTGTTGGAAATTACAGAGCCTGGAGATGTACTGCTCGTAGAACAGATTGATAGGATAAGCAGATTGAACGCCAAGGATTGGGAGACCTTGAAATCGGTCATTTCGGACAAGGGCATCAAAATCGTCTCATTGGATCTTCCCACGAGCCACAGACTCATCGACAGTTCGGACGAATTTACAGAAAGGATGCTGTCGGCAATCAATTCGATGCTTCTAGATATGCTTGCGGCAGTTGCCCGTAAAGACTATGAGGACAGGAGGCGTAGGCAGGCACAGGGGGTTCAAAAAGCCAAGCAGCAGGGAAAATACAAGGGTCGCCCCGAGAACATCGAGTTACAGAACAAAATCGAGGGGCTACTAAGAGATGGTAAGAGTTACAATTACATCCAGAACCTACTGGGCTGCTCACGGCATACTATATCCAAAGTTAACAAGCGTATCAAAAAGGCAATTATATGACTTGAAAAGAAGTCAAATTGTCCATGAGTATACAATTTAAATTTTATAATTCCCTTGAACATTTATGTCATTGATCCGAATTTTGCCTCCTCAAGTTTGATTGAATTAAATCGCAATAATATTGTTAAACATTATTGGTACTTTCTAGATTTTTGTCCATATAATCTTGCCATGTGACCAATACATATTTATTCTTCCCATTATGTTTTATAGCCATAAATCCATATTCATAAACAAAAAGATAGATATCTTCTTTTTTGTTTTTCCAATAATGGGTGAAAAAATTAGGATTGAAACCATCTTTCAATAATTCCGTTTTACGTATGGTGGTAAATCCGGACCTGTTGTATCTCTTCAATAATTTCCTATTGGTCTTCAATTGACTATCAACTCTCAAATAGAACTTCTCCTTTTCGCGACGAACTTCATATTGGCTTATTGATTTGCATTTGACCGAACAGAAGAGCTTATCGGACCTACCATTTATTTCGGATTCGCAAATTGGACACTTTTTGAAATTAACCATTTGTAAACGTATATTATATGTATAATATACCCCTTAAATTCTAAAACCTTATTATTATTGTTGTATGAACCCACTAAAGTCCATTACTCTATATCATTTGATGATCAACGATCAAAAGATGATAGGTATAAAATTTGTACCTGATAAGCTTATCCAATCCTTGATCAAAGGCCTACCTGATCCTAAATGGAGCAAACAATATAACATGGCCTACATACCAAATACAAAAGACAATCTTGGGATAGTATTCAATACTTTCAAAGGTAATGTTTGGATAAATTATAATCGATTCCTGACCAATCGCCCAAATAGCCCCAGTAACGAAATTGTTGATATCGAATGGTTCAGGAAAAGAAAGCCTATTCCCGATTATCGGCTCTGTCCTGAAGAATATCTTTTAAAACTTGAGCTAAAACGCTATGCTAATAGCACAGTACGCACCTATGTACACTTCTTTGAAATGTTCATTAATCATTATTCTAAAAAGGATCTTAATACTATTGACGAAATGGATATCAGGACCTTTCTACAACTACTTATTCAGAAAAAAGTCTCCAATTCTTATCTCAACCAGGTCATAAACTCAATCAAGTTTTACTACGAAGTGGTTTTAGGTATGCCCAACAGGTTTTATGAAATTGAACGCCCACGAAAAGAATCCAAGTTGCCAACAGTTATAAGTAAAGTGGAAGTTCTGCAAATCATTGAGAAGGCCAACAACATCAAACACAAGTGTATCATCGAGCTTCTTTACGGTTCTGGTCTTCGCCGCAGCGAGCTGTTGAATCTGAAGCCCACCGATATCGACAGTAATCGAATGTTGGTAAGGGTAAAAAATGGAAAAGGTAGGAAGGACAGATACACCCTGCTATCTAAAACAGCTTTGGAAGACCTAAGAATATACTTTAAGGAATGGAAACCTCGAACCTATTTATTCGAAGGACAAAAGGGTGGTAAGTACACGCCTCAAAGTGTGCTTAAAATTGTTAAGGATGCGGCCATTAGAGCAAAAATAGCACAGACGGTTACGCCACATGTTTTGCGTCATAGTTTTGCTACCCATCTGTTGGAATCTGGTACGGACCTTAGACAGATACAGGTTCTTTTAGGCCATGGATCGAGCAAGACCACAGAAATTTATACCCATGTGGCCACAAATACTTTTAAATTGATTAAAAATCCGTTAGATTAGTATTACGGACAAAAGAGATATAAAGCAACTAGTTGCTTTATACAATTGTTGTAAGTAATTTGCCATCGCTATTGTTCTTTTTGCTGAGGATTACCTGAGTTATATTGTGGATATAAAAAGTCGGAATCTCTAAATGAGGAGAAAAGGATTAAGGTAATATTCGACTCTTTCGGCGGATATTACCCAAGTAGTTCAGCTTTCAGCGTTGAGAGTGCACTCTCAAAACGTTGGAACGTTAAAAACTACTTGTAGAAGGACGGTAAAAATTTTGAGAAAGTCAAATTTTAAGCGGGGTTTTAATTTTTTTCTCTTGATTTAGAGGTCTTTAAGTTCCGTTTTACACTAATCATATTATCTATATAAATTAATATAAAACGGAAGTCCCAGTAAAAAGAGTCTTTATTATTTTCTTATGGCAAACTATGGATGGATATTATTCCTAATTTTAGTGAAAGGTAAAATTAAAATAAAACCACTTACAACAGGTCCTATAAGTAATGTCCTAAAAACAGATCAGCCTGAAAAAGGACACTACTTATAGCCCTGTCGTTACCATACATTTGGTACGTTAAAGGGACATCCTTTACAAAGTTAAAGTCACATAGTTTACACTTTTTTAGGTTATAATTTGAGATCAAAATCAAATTATCATGCCTTGGAAAGAAACAACAACTATGGAACAGAAAA
>NZ_PHQQ01000057.1 GCF_002909235.1 Arenibacter catalasegens | reverse complement strand
ATCCGAAACAAGACGTTTTTTGAATTCTTCCGAGTATTTACGCTGTTTGCGGATACTCCGTACATTTGCTTTCATAGCTTTCCACTCTTTAAGTGGTCAACCTATATCAGGGACGTACATCACTGCCAACTGTTCACTGCCAACTGTTTACTGTAAGCTGTTCAATGACCACTGTTCACTGCCAACTGCCAACCGCCAACTGTTCACTGACCACTGTTTACTGTAAACTGTTTACTGTAAACTGTTCACTGCCAACTGACCTACGTTATTTTCTGTTTCTATTATTATAGCTATTAATGATTTTGGATTTTTCCAACAATGGTATCTAGAGCACTTTTTATTTTGTCAATGGCACCAGCTACCGCAAGATCTATAGTATTTGCCTGATTTGTGACGGCAATGGGTTGTCTGCCTTCAAGTCTGGCTTCCAATAGACAAGAGATATCATTAAACCCATCCTTTTTTCCATTTTCATCTTTTAAGTGTACCTCTATTCTGGAAATATGAGATTCGAACCTTTCTAAGGCTTCGTTAATTTGAGAAGTAAAAAAATCGGCACTTCTTTGTTCTCCATTAAGCGTTTTATCGGTATTTATTTTGATAATCATGTTTTACAGTTTTTGATGCTTGTTAGCATAAGTTTCTAAAAGGCCATTTAGAGAATCCAAATAGCCTTTTAGTTCTTTATTATGTATTCCTATTTCCATTATGGATAGGAAATTTTTATTTCTTTTGGTCATCTCCTGGTCTCGGAGACTTAAATACATCCATTCCCTCTTTTCTATGCTCCACCACTTGTTCCTTAATAAATTCACGGAACTCCCTGTTGCTCTGACCGGCCTGTTTGGAGAATTCAGCTACTGTTTTGGTTATTCCTCTTAACTTTGTATTCAAAAAAGTTTTACTCATATGTAATTGTTTATATTGTTAATATGCAGTATACAGGTTTAATAGTGGAACTTTATTAATACTGTCTTAAAATCCAAAGATTATCTTAACAATGGCCCATTCTATTAGGGTTCTTACTAAAGGATAAACTTCTTCAAAACCATTAAAGAGGGCAAAGTTTCTCATTTCCAAAAATCAATTTCGCGATATCCTTTTTCTTAACCACATATAATAGCAGTCCTACTAGTAGGTTGATTCCAAAAAGAAGAGGGATTACTTTCGGCATATCCATTGAATAGTCCCTAGCTAGCTGTTTAACCTAAAACCAACATTAGGGAATAATTGAAAATAAAGAGTAACTTTAAATTTCCCTCTAATTATCCCATGACATGAAAAAACCCAAAAATACGGATGCTGAAATCCATGGTTCCAGAAGGGCCTTTATTTCCAAGACCGCTCTAGCAACCGTGGCCTTGCCACTTTTGCCCAGTACCATGACCGCCGCTTTTGACCATATGCTACCAACCATAAACCCTATCCCTATGAATGCAGAACTACCAAAAAGCCTTATAGGCCAATATGGCCCTTGGTTGGCTTCACAAATGCAAGATCCGCCCAAGTTGTCCTTCCGGAACGACCACTGGTCCAAAATTGAAGACTGGAAACCGAGCGCCCATGCCAAGGCCGAAGAACAGATAGCAGAGCCTAGGATAAAAGATACCATAGTAGTTACCCTTAAAAGGAAATACAACTACGACGGACTAGAAATTGAGGAACTTACATGGCAATTGCCCTATGGAAGACCTGTGGAAGCTATTTTTTTAAAACCCGAAAACAGTACAGGGAAGTTGCCCGCCATTTTGGCCCTGCACGACCATGGCGGTAATAAATACTTTGGCAAAAGAAAGATCACCAAGACTTCAGATGCTCAGCATCCGCTTATAGTAGCGCACCAAAACAGTTATTATGAGGGTAGGGCATGGGCGAACGAGATGGCCAAAAGGGGATATGCCGTATTAATACATGATGCCTTTTCCTTTGCTAGCCGGCGGGTGTTCTATAAAGATATGGCCGGTATTGAATGGGGGGCGTTGAAAGCGGAGGGGCGTACCGATGAAAACCCTGAAGATGTTAGGAACATTGAAGCCTATAACGAATGGGCAGGCCACCATGAACATGTAATGGCGAAATCCCTTTTGAGCGCTGGCACGTCCTACCCCGGTATGGTGTTGGCCGAAGACCGAATTGCTTTGGATATTCTGAGCGCTAGAAAAGATGTGGATCCGGATCGTATGGGTTGCGCCGGACTCTCGGGTGGGGGGCTGCGTACTGCTTTTTTAGGGGGAATGGATGCTAGGATAAAATGTGCCGTATGTGTAGGTTTTATGACCACATGGAAAGATTTTTTACTGAACAAGTCCTACACCCACACCTGGATGACCTATGCACCGGGACTGGCAAATTATCTGGATTTCCCTGAAATTTTTGGCCTGCGGGTACCACTTCCTACCATGGTGCTGAGCAATAACCAAGACCAACTGTACACCTTGCCAGAAATGAAAAAAGCTGATGAGATACTAGCAGCGGTCTTTTCTAAAGGTGGGCATCCTGAACGGTATAGCGGAAAATTCTATGATGGCGGACATAAGTTCGATATACAGATGCAAACAGATGCGTTTAATTGGTTCGATACCTGGTTGGGGAAATAAAATATTTTATAAAAGTCATCGACATGAAAAATAGTAATGCTATCGAATGAAGAAAATTCATCAAAAACAATATCAAGTAAAAGGATATCACATTAAAAAGCGATTTGCAGAATCACCTTTTCAATCCATTAAAAGATAAAAAAGACCTTATTGCGCTATAGCAAAAAAAATAATTGCCGAGCGTTATCGCAAAAACCAACCTGTATACAATGATAAATTATCTACCGCTAAAAATAAAGATGCTGGCTATTTCCTTAGTATTCTTTATGAGCAATTGCACCCAAGAAGAACCCTTACTTTTTTTCGATTGGAACCAAGAAGTAAACCGCCATTGGATAGGCCCCGAATTTTGGGCCAACCGCCTACAGGACTGGAAAGTTCAAAATGGAAGATTGGAATGTATCGCCAAGGGCAAGGATATATTTTTTAGAACTTGTCACTTAGTTAATTACCGATTGTCCAATGCAGATGGAAACATCCAAATGGCGGTAAAAACAGGTCTGCTTTCCGAAGAATACGGAGAAGTATCCTCAACTGGATTTCTCATAGGTGCAGCGCCATCGTTGGATGTGTTGGGTGCATCCTTGGTACAGCAAAAACCTGGAAAGGATGCTGGCATATTTGCCGGTGTAACCGTCACTGGAAAACTATTCTTCAAAAACATGGAGACGGATAAAGTAATTGTAGAGAAACAATTTGATAAAAAGGAAACTTACCATTTGCAATTGGAAATTAAACAACGGGAAGGAACTTACAGCCTAATCCTGAAAAGTGGTGAAGATGTGCTTGAGACCAAGGGCTTAAAAGGGCCATTGTCCGGCAATATTGCTTTAGTCTCAGAACCGGATGTTGAAAATAATAAGGGACGTTTTTGGTTTGATGAATTCAATATCAAGGGGAAAAAGCTACAGGCCACGGACATTAGTATCGGCCCTATACTTAGCGCACAGCATACACTAAGTAAAGGCACCCTAAAAATGACAGCCCAGATGATGCCAATAGGTGAAAACGAGTTAAAATCGGTGAACCTTGAAATTAAAAATGCGGAGACCTGGGAACAGGTAGGTACTACGGATATTATTACTCCCGGTAATACAGCGACCTTTAAAGTAAATGACTGGCCAGACACTAAAGATATGCCGTATCGGATTGTATATGAGTATGTGCCTTCAACAGGAAAAGGTCCGAAAACACATTATTATGAAGGAACAGTGCGTCACGACCCCATTGAAAAGGATGAGATTACAGTGGCCGGGTTTACAGGAAACCACAATGTATCCTATCCGGGAATGTCACAAGGACGTTCCCCCTTTTCCTATGATTTTTCAGGAATATGGTATCCCCACAACGATTTGGTAGAACGTGTTAAAATGCATGATCCGGACGTCCTATTTTTTAGCGGAGATCAAATTTATGAAGGTGCCAGTCCCACTTGGATGGACTATGACAACTTGGAACTGGATTACCTATATAAATGGTACCTGTATTGCCTGGCATATCGTGATATTACCAAAGATATCCCTACCATTTCCATTCCGGATGATCATGATGTATATCAAGGAAATCTTTGGGGACAGGGCGGTCGTAAGGTGGACAACCAGAACGATGGAGGCTATATGCACCCCGCTTGGTTCGTGAAAATGGTGGAACGAACCCAATGTACCAATCTGCCCGATCCTTATGATCCCACTCCAGTAGAGCAAGGCATAAACGTCTACTATACGGATATGGTCTACGGAGGCATTGGTTTCGCAATTATTGAAGACCGTAAATTTAAGTCCGGACCTTGGGACAACCCTTTCCTAAGCGCGGGACGCCCCGATCATGTAATTGATCCAAACTATAACTACAAAGGGATCGATCTTCCAGGGAAAAAATTACTGGGCGAAAGACAGCTTGAATTTCTTGAACATTGGGGAGAGGATTGGAATGCCCATACCATGAAAATGGCGCTATCACAAACCATATTTGCCAATATTGCAACACATCATGGTGCAGGGCTTGATCGTATAGTGGCGGACCTTGATTCCAATGGTTGGCCCCAGACCGGGCGAAATAGGGCAGTGGATATACTTAGAAGGTCTTTTTCCTTTCACATGGCGGGTGATCAACATTTGGGATCTTTGATACAGCATGGTATTGATACTTGGGATGATGCATTCTACTCGTTTTGTGTACCCTCCATAGCCAATTTCTATCCCAGGGCCTGGTGGCCGGAAGAGGAAGGGAAGGACAGGCCTGAAGGCGCCCCAAAAAATATGGGCAAGCACTTGGATGGTTTTGGAAACCCTGTTACCGTCTATGCCGTGACCAACCCAGCATCATTGACCAAAAAATCTACAGGAATGGAGCCCTTGGTTTTGCATGACCGAATGCCAGGTTATGGAATCGTAAAAATGAAAAAATCCGATCGTACCATTCAAATTGAATGTTGGCCAAGATATGCCTTGCCTGGAAAAGATCAACAATATGAAGGATGGCCCAAAACCATCAGCCAGTTTGATAATTATGGTCGTGAGGCCGTTGCCTATTTGCCTGAAATTATAGTAAACGGAGTTGTCGACCCTGTATTACAGGTAATCAATGAAAAAACCAATAAGGTAGAATACACAGTAAGAATGCTTGGCCAGAGACATAAGGCCAAGGTATTTGAAATAGGCTCTTACACAATCGAAATAAGTGAACCTGAGACATCTAAAAAGAAGATAATCCGGAACCTTAAAGCTGAACGAATTAACGAGGACAAGATAATTGAAATAACTCTGTAGAAAGGATAGATAATTCTGTGCTAATCGTAACAAAATTGGAATTATTTTGGTTGGGGAAATAAGCAGTTGCTATAATTTAGTTCCCTGGATTAAAATGGAAGATTTGATCGACTTTTCTTTTAGATGCAAGAACTTTTTTCGTTCCTCGTCATTTTTAAAATTATCAAAGTCTTCTTGCGTATAAAATTCCACCAAATGAATTTCATAAGGGGTCTCTATATTTTTTTCGATTACGGATTCGGCTGTGGGTCTAATCCTTAGGGTAAGTTGACCGTTATATTTTGAAATGGTGGTGGCTATTTCGGAGTGATGGTGCCACCTGTTTCGGTCAAACAGTGCCACTTTGAAAGATCTTTCAATTATACAAAAAAAATGTGTTAGTCGTTTTTTAAAATCCCTTTTCTTAAGCTTTCCCCTTTTAGGTCCAACCTGTGCGATGAGTTCACTATCCTGTCCAATATGGCATCGGCAATAGTGCTTTCCCCGATAATATCATACCACGCGGATACGGGTATCTGGGAGGATATAATGGTCGAGGCCTTATTGTAACGGTCATCGATGATATCCATCAGTGCCTCGCGGGCATGGTTGTCAAAACTCTGCAGTCCAAAGTCGTCCAGGATCAACAGGTCCGTTTTCAAGAGTTTGTCCAGCTCCTTGAGATAGGTACCGTCCACTTTGCATAGTTTCAGTTTTTTAAGGAGCCTGGCCGTATTGGCGTATATGGCCCTTTGTTCCATCATACATGCCTGATGTCCCAGTGCCTGTGCCAGATAGCTCTTGCCCGTTCCCGAGGCCCCGGTGAGGATGATGTTTTCCTTCCTGGCCATAAAATCCAATGTCCCCAGGCGGGCGAACATATTCTTGTCCAGGTTGCGCTGTTGGGCATAGTTCACCTCGGCCAGGTTGGCTGACTGTGCGAACCCCGCCTGTTTCAACAACCGTTGGATCTTCCGGTTCTGACGGTCCTCCCACTGGTGGTCCGTGAGCATGGCCAGGTACTCATCGGCGGTAATATCGGCCACACCGTTGTCCCTTACGTGCTGTAGGTGCAATTGGGCCATGGCCCCCAGGCGCATCTGTTTCAATTTTTCGATTGTCTGTTCATTGTTCATAATATATTGGATTTAAGTTATGTATTATCGGTAAGCGGAGGCGCCCCGTATGTTCCCGTGGTCCGGAATATGGCTCTTGTCCTCTTCGAGGTCCCGGTAGAACAGGGAGCTTTTGTCCAGGTTGTTCTTCAGGATGTTCCTGATCCGCATATAGGAAACGGCATCTGCCTGCAGGGCCCTTTTACAGGCATTGTCCAGGCGTTCCGCCCCGTAGGCCTTATGGAGCTGTATGACCCCCATGGCCCTTTTATATCCTATTTCCGGATAGTCCCCCTTGGCGAGTATCGTCTCCACACAGCCCAGTACATGGTCGCCGTGTCGGGCCGCTTTCTTTTTAAAGAACTCCGGGCTCCAGTCGCTATAGTACTTATGGGTGCTGCTAAGATGTTCCCTGTTGGTATTATAGCTGCCTTTTTCCGGATGGCGCCGGTGCAGGGCGATCCGTTGTTGGTGGTAATAGACTTCGACAACGGAACCGGTGTAATGGATGGTGGTCTCTTTCCCGATATAGCGGTAGGGAACGCTATAATAGCTCTTGTCCGCGGAGAAATAGATATACCCCATCTTCTGCACCTTCGCCCTTCGATATTCCTTGAGCTCGTACGCACTCTCGGGCAGGGGCTTCAGGTATTCCCGTTCCACGGATTGGAACAGTTCCCTGCGACTGGCTTCCTTTCGTTTGAACAACAGGTCGTTGTACGCCACCAGCAAACGTTTTATCTCCCGGTTCAGATCTTCGAGGGAGAAGAACACCATTTCCCGTATTGGGTAGTAGATACGCTGATAGGCAAGGTGCACGGCGTTCTCCACCAGGGCCTTGTCCTGGGGGGAATACCCCCGGGCGGGGTTTATGGCGCAGTTGTAATGCCGTGCAAAATCCTTAAAGCTACGATTGATGTCCGCCTCATATTTACTGGCCCTTGTAACCGCCGATTTCAGGTTGTCCGATACAATGGCCTTGGGCACGCCGCCGTAAAAGTTCAGGGCTTTGGTGCAACAACCGATCAGATCCTCCCGTTTTTGGCTCCTGCAGGCCTCCACATAGGTATACTGGCTATTGGGAAGGATGGCCACGAACACTTCCACCGGGACCACTTCCCCAGTGTCCCTATCAACAATATGGAGTTTCTTGCCGGCGTAGTCGATGAACATTTCGTTCCCTGCCCCGTGCTCGAGCTTCATGGAACCCTTGGCCTTTGCGTATTTGCGCCGGTAATGTTCCATGAACTGGGTGTAACCATAAGGCTCTTTGGCCTGCTGTATGTACTGCTGATAATGATATAGAAAGGTAAACCCGGGATGGTTCCGGGCCTTGTTGACCCCCTCAAAACATTGCATGACCTCTTCGTAGCGACTATTATCTATAGTGGTATGGGAAGGGAACAGGGCTTCAAGGGCCCTGGAGTGTCTACCTTTGATGGCACTAATTTATAGAGTCCGTAATAAGTATATTTGAATTATGGCAAAACAGTATGATAATGAATTCAAGGTTATGATAGTAGATCTATTAAAATCTGGATTAATG
>NZ_PHQQ01000056.1 GCF_002909235.1 Arenibacter catalasegens | reverse complement strand
TAACTGGAAGCTGAGGAAGAGTTTTTCAGTATAATTCTTTTTGCCTTGCATACCTTTAATTTACGGATTTCCGCACATTTATAAAAGCAAAAATTGATGTTTATTGGAGTTCTGCAACAGCCACGGCCGTTTTATGGGACAATGGATATCACTTAGTCGAGTTCTGATATGTAATTTGAAATTGCTGTAACTGCTAGGGCATCGAGTAATTTCAAACGACTGTTTAAAACAGAAAAAGTCTAATCTCATTTGGCTTTTTAAATTCGAAATTTATAATCATTCGGAAACATGTGCAGGGTTTTTAGGTTTGTGCATAATATAGTTCTCCAGAATTTAAATATTCAGCCTAATGATAGTCCAAATTCAAAAGGTTTATGCCACCAAATTGGCCAGTATCATCAAGCCTAATATCCTTCAAAAAAATGTAAATTGCAGTTTAAACTTTAAAGAGAACACTTTAAAAAACCAAATATATTATGAGAATAATCGCTTTCATTTTTACCACGATGTTCATTTTAATTTCCTGTAAAGAGAAAGATAAGGGCTACTCAATAAATGGTATTGCAAAAAGTATTGAGGATAGTACTGCTGTGTACTTATTACTCGACAACAAGAAAATCGATTCCACAATAGTTGTAGGAGAAAAATTCGAACTTAATGGTATTGTAGATGGACCAGTCAAAATTGTCTTAGATGTAGATGGAACCAGAGACTTTAAATATTTTTGGCTGGAAAACAGTTCGATAGAGTTCAAGGCAGAAAAGGGGAAATTTAGGGAAGCTAATATAATTGGCTCACGAACTCAACTTGAAGAAGATTTATTAGATACACGGTTGGAAGTCGTTGATAAAGGAAGAGATAGTATAGAAAACAAATATAGCGATAGGCAGGAATCTTTTGTTGATTCAATTAGTAAGGCTTATTCACGAAGAAGGGACGCTGAGATACAGCGTCAATTCGTAATGGAATTTCCTAATTCCCTTGTAAGTTCAAGTATGCTTAGTACTTATTGTACGGCTTGGGGAAAAGAAACTACTAAAATGTTGTTTGATAGATTTTCATCGGAAAATAAGAATTCAAAATATGGCAAGAATATTTCGAGGTACATTGAGCTGAACAAGGATTTGACAATAGGCAATCATTTTGTGGATTTTGAAATGTTAGATACCGAGGGGAATAAATCTAAATTATCGGATATGAATGGGAAAAAGGCGGTGCTTTTGGAATTTTGGGCGGCATGGTGTGCTCCCTGTCGTCAAGAGAATCCTAATCTTGTCAAGACTCATGAGAAATATAAGAACGAAGGTTTCGAAGTTTTTGCGGTTTCGTTGGATGTTGATCGCGAATATTGGCTAAAGGCCATAGCAAAGGATAGTCTAAACTGGGTGCACGTTAGTGATTTAAAAATGTTCCATAATCAAGCAGCACTTATCTACGGTGTGAACGCTATTCCGGATAATTTTTTGATTGATGGCGATGGAATAATCGTTGGTAGAGATTTGAAGGGAAAAGAGTTGGACGATAAGCTTGGCCAACTGTTACATCATTAAGAAGCTGATATCTATTGACCTTATAAAAGTTCAAATAGAGGACCTTTAAGCAAAAGGATATCGTGATTATGGAGAAAGAAATATAAAAACCATCTACTACACAGTATTCTATGAAAAGCACTAGTCCAATCCTCTAAAGTTGATTAACATCTAATTTTCGATAGTTCCTTAAAAAGAACCTTTTTTGGAACAAATATCTTACTAAAGTCTTTTCATTTATCGGCTATTTCATGGGGCTATGCTTATTCATTAAAAAATATTAATTTGGCAGTTATCGTATAATGGATAAATGACCAAAGATTATATTCCTAATGCTGTGTGCAATACGAAGCAACAAAACGCCATAAATGAAAAAATTAATATTGCTTTTTTTATTATGTCTTCAATTATATTGTTTTGGACAAGGAGAAAACAATAATTATGACATTGATTCAGAAGACTTAAAAAGTGTTTTTGAGGGACAGGGAATTCATATTTTCAAATATCCTTTTGACCTTAAAAAAGGGGAATATATATCAATAAGTTACGAAATTTTTGAGAATGGAAAACTCACTTCGAAAAAAAATATAATTGAAGACATCCAAATAGAAAACAGAATAACATTTGACCATCATATTGCTAGAAAAGACACCACAGTTTTTCACCGCTTCTATTTCTTTGAAAAAAATGACACTCTAACAATGAAACAAACACTTCCTGGAATAAAACCAGTTGAAAAGGTTGACTTATCTAAAATTGTAACGGGAAGTTTTAATTCAAGAACAAATATTCCAACGGAATTACCTAAAAAAGAAGAAATATTATTTTATTACGGTAATAAGTCTGATGGTTGGTTGAATTGTTCGTCTGGAATCTTAAAAACTGATTTGATTAAACGTTATGATTTTGTGATTTTATTTTATGCAGAAAAAATAAAAAGTGAACGCATAAAAACTATACTTGAGGAAATAAAAAGTTCTGCAAAAAACACCATGTCCTATGAAAAGCACTAGTCCAGTTCTCTAAAGTTAATAAACATCTAATTTTTGATAGTTCCTTAATAGGAACCTTTTTTGGAACTGTCCCCTTTTCTAAAATCGTGTCATTTATCGGCCCTTTTATGGGACTATTATAATTCACTAAAAACCATTAATTTGGTTGTGTTAGTATAATAGATATATAGTCATTGATCATAAATCTTTGTTGGCAACAAGCTGAAAAAATCGAGAATGGAAACAAAATCAATCGAACAATTAGAAAAAGACGTTTGGAAAAATCCTTTCGAATTTCTGACTGATTTGGTTGAAAAATGCTATCGTTATCGGAAAATAAGTATTGCGGAATTAACAGACAAACAAATTAGACTTCTGATTTCTCAAAAAATCGGAATTGAACATTTAATCGGAATCGCACTCGAAAAACTCGAACGGAATATTTTGACCGAATGTGATTTTTATGAAGGCGATTTACTTATCGCAGTTTCGAGTTTGCCGTCTGAATTTTGGAATGAAAATCAAACCGAATTACTTAATTTTAGAACAATTATGGGACGGAATTCAGAATTAATAAAAAACGATCTCGGAGAAAAGAAATTTGACCAATTAAATGAACGATTTAGCATTTTATAAGAGCATTTATGACAGAGAATTGAGCAGACGAAAAAGTCTAGACGATTCTATTTCCATACCAATTGGAATTATCTCATTGTTAATTGGACTTGTATCTTTTTATTATACTTCAGCGGAATACAAAGCTTTTATTGACAATAGCAAAGTTGCATTAATTTTACTCGGACTAACCATTATATTATTGACTTTGAGTATCCTTTTTCTCGTAAAATCTTATAATAATTTTTTGAGAGGATTTAGCTATCCAAATATTTCATTACTTAAAGAAGTTAGGAATTTTCAAAAAGTAGAAATCCCAAAATATAACGAGCAAGTCGCAAAAGAAAAACATATTACCTTTGAGGAAGATTTAACGGATAAACTAATTGCAATTGCAGACAGAAACACGCAAATAAATGACAGTCGAGCAATTTATCTTTATAGAGCAAAAACGTTCATAATATTATCACTCGCTACTATTTTTATAACAACAATATTTCTAATAATTAAAAAATCTGAATTATGTTAAACGATGACGAACCAAACGAACAACCATCTACACCAAGTAGAGAACCTGTTAGACCATCTTTCCCTGTAGACAGAGAAGAGAAAACAGAAATAATACCACCAAAAACGGAATAAAGCCAGTTGCCGTATAAAATTAATTGCTAGAACGAGCCTACTTACGAAAATCCTCGCGGATTTTCTATTCGGTTTGTATTTGCTAAATTAGGTGCTTAATCACGCAACTAATCTTATACAAAACCGTTGTGCGCATTAGAAACCCTTGAAATGAAAGAAAATTATGATTTTTTAATGGAGTGGGCAGTTTGGGGACATCTTGACTCAAGAACGGATTTAGAATTAATCCTCTTAAAAGGACATTTACTTATCGAGAAAATATTAGATGGTAAACTTAATAGGTGCGGAATTGAAAACCGAAAATCATTATCTTTTTACAGTAAAATACTTGCGATAGAAAAATTAGATTTTGAGCAGACGGAAAAGAAAAAAATAATTGTCAACGCATTAAAAAAGTTGAATAAATTGAGGAACAATTTAGCTCACGATTATAAATTTGACTTGAACAACGGAGAGTTAGAGTTGTGGGTAAAAGGAATATTAAAAAACCTGAATGGAGAAAAATACACTCGATTTACATTTAGAACCAAAATTGTTCACGCTTTTTCAACTTTGACAATAAGTGTTTTAGAATTAACGAATAAAGAAAAACAGTATGAGTACAACAATCTTTAACCGAGAAATAAAACGTTTGCTAATAAGCGAAAATCATCCTGTTTTAGAATACGTCAATGAAAAATTCAAAAACAGTCGTCAACATAGAAACTACTATGGCTTTTTTGACGACTTTTTGTTTAAATACGGAATTTTGACTTTAGGTTACTCACCTACTCTGAATGGAAATAAATACGTACCATATATAAATTGTAGTCGGAATAATATATTCCGTCAAGAAAAAGGAATAACGGACTTATCAAATATAGCACACAGTTATACTGAATGCCAAAAAATAATAGCCGGTTATTTAATTGAGCATTTAAGGTATTTGAAAGTGTGTAATTTTGAGAATTGGAATCCTGAACTAAATTACGAAAAGACAAGTTGAACGGAATAAAAACTTCTGGCAACACCTTATCCTATGAAAAACCCTAGTCCAGTTCCCTAAAGTTAATAATCATCTTTTTTTTGGAACAGTTCCTTAAAATGAACCTTTTTTGGAACAGTCCCCTTTTTTAAAATCGTTTCGTTTATTGGCCCTTTTACGGGACTATTATATTTCACTAAAAAGCATTAATTTGGTTGTTTTAGTATAATAGATATATAATCATTAATCATATATCTTCGTTGTACAACATTTTTGAAAATAACCTACGACTTAATATAAGGTATTTGAATAGCATATTTTTATTCACAATAGGATTGTGAACCATTCGTTATTCTATAAAAAATAAATACCCATTTTTGATATGAAAAAGTTCTTTGTACTAATCATCCTTGTTTTTGCGGTTTGTGCTTGCGAAAAAGACAGCACTAATAAAATAGAAGAAGAAAAATCTATTACTGTACCAGAATTAACCTCTTCCGCTGTTTCAGAAATAACTGAGACCTCAATAAAAAGTGGCGGAAACATCACCAATGACGGCGGAGCTCCCATTACCGCAAGAGGTATTTGCTGGAGTACTTCGGCCAGCCCTACTACAAGTGACAATAGAACCTTGGATGGCACAAATGCCGGAAGCTTTACAAGTTCATTAAACGATTTGGTTGAAAACACCATCTATTATTTAAGGGCTTACGCGACAAATAGTGAAGGAACATCCTATGGAAATGAATTAAGTTTCAAAACTCTTGAAAAGCCTGAGCTTGTTATCGAAGGTGATGTCAATTTGAGAACACAGGAAATGATTGATAATTTCGGTGCCTATGGATATGAAAGGGTTTCGGGTAATTTGCTAATCCTTGCTGATTTTGGTAGTAACATTAATAGTTTAAAACCACTTGAGGGGTTAAAAACCGTAGATGGTGACTTCCACATTAATAATACAAATTTAACAGGTTTTGAGGGATTGAATAATTTAACCGCTGTAGGAGGAAATATTCAAATTCAATATAATAATGAATTAAGCAGCATAGACGATCTAGCTAGTATTAAAGAAATAGGTGGGTTTTTAGATATTGATTCTAATCCAAGTTTAAAAAATTTAGATGGTCTTGAAAATCTTACCACTATTAGTCGCTGGTTGGGAATTGATTTTAACGAAACTCTTGAGAATATTGATGCCCTTTCAAATTTAAAATCCATTGAATATGGTCTTACAATCCAGTCCAACCCTGCATTAAAAAATATTAATGGGCTTTCCAGCTTGACTTCAGTGGGTTATGAATTGACAATAGATAAAAATGCCTTAATTACTAATCTTGATGGATTAAAAAGTCTCACTAATGTTGGCAGTTATATTGTAATTTCTTACAATGGCGCTCTGACAAATATTTTGGGGCTTAACAAGCTTGAAATAATTAATGACAGATTAGTAATCCATAACAATGATTCGTTGATCAATCTCGATGGGCTTGAGAATGTAGTTCAAATTGACGACTTTCTTGGAATTAGTAGTAATAAATCTTTAGTTGAAATAAATGGATTAAATAATTTAAGTACTTTAAAGGGCAAATTAATAATCAGTCATAATCTTGCCTTAAATAATTTTTGCGGGCTTAAACCATTGATTGACAATGGTTTTTCGAACTCATTTGATATATCTAGTAATTCATTTAATCCAACCCAGCAAGACATTTTAAATGGTGATTGCAGCGAATAGGTCCTTTTATTTTGATGGGAAAGACACTCATCCATTAACCCTAAATAGAGATTAAAGACGAAAATCCAATATTAAGTAAGAGTAAAAACAATATTAGAAAATAAAATAGGCCGTAATATTATTGCTTATAGCCGCAAGGTTTTTAGCATTTATTATATCATAATTATTTGATAGCCGGAAACAAATAGATAAGATTAGTAAAGGCCAGCTTGCTTAAACATACAACCTTTTTGAATACATTTTTGGAATTGAATAACTTATCACTCATAATTAAAGCCAACTTTAACGGAAAAACTTTGTACAACAATAGTAACCGTTGCACAACCCCGCAATTATTAAAACAACGACCTCGATAACCGCTTTTTAAGGTGATTTTGTTTTTTAAGCACCCGAACAGACCATTGTTTTTGCAGGGCATAGAAACCATCTTTGCAGCTTATGTAGTCCGGTTTTTATAAAAACCGACAAGGCGGCCTTGCCTACCCCACTTTTTGAGCGTTTTTGTTCGAATTTCAGGTACTTCTTCAGGTTGTAGGCAATGGCCGAGAGGTGCATCACCTTGTTGGCCTGTTCCAATCCTATGGTGTTTATCTTCCTGAGCCCCATGTATCTCTCCCCATTAGAAATGGAAATGAAACTAAGAGGGTTTTCTAAAAAAGTGGCTTGAAAAAATTAGTCCCAAATTTTGTAGGTAATCCAGCTTAAAAAAGACTACGGGGTCGATCGAAGGGTTACCGGTCCTGCCATAAAGTTCATTGGTATCCTTATAAAGAAAACTCAGGTCAAGTGTTTCGCGGAGCCTTCTGTAAAGATTTTCCTTTGGAATCCGGTCCGATAACTGGAAGCTGAGGAACAGTTTTTCGGTATAGTTCTTTCTGCCTTGCATACCTTTAATTTACGCATTTCCACACATTTATAAAAGCAAAAATTGATGTTTATTGGAGTTCTGCAACGGCCACGAACCTTTTTTGGAACTGTCCCCTTTTCTAAAATCGTTTTATTTATCGGAGTTCTGCAACAGCCTCGAACGTTTTATGGGACATCGACCATTACCATTCTGTTCTTCATTCTTCCGTTCCCGGAATCAAATAATAATCGTTGTCGTTTTTGATTAAACGACTGTACACCGGTGACCTTTTCCTCTCCTGACCAAGTCTAGGAATCTCGAAAGGGTAATCCGAACTACTTCATTCGAGTCAATAATTTTTGTGATGGATGCAACACGGTTGCTTACAATTGCCGAAATTGTTTCTACCAAAACCAAAATCGATGCATGTTACCACTGTTAGCAAGGAAAACTGGGAAATGGCAGACAGACTGCATGGGATAATCCTAAAGAACAAGGAGTCTCAAAATGAATATTGCAGGGCTGTTGACCGGATAGCCAGTAAAGAACTAAAGTCCTATTTCCAAAGTAAATGTGGCAAACTAAAAAGATTTGATGGGTCACTGGTCCATGAGGTGTCTATCGCTTTTCCCCAAATCCTTCCTGTTGTCAGGTCCGAAAACTATACAGGTGCTTGGATGGCCACCGACTCGATCTTCAGTTCGGCAGATGAGGCCTCCATGCTTAAAGTGTCAATTCAATGTGATAAGGCCACCGTAAGTGAATATGCGGACTTGCTTGAAAGGTATTTGCTTCCCTTTGATATATACCATCTTATACGGAAACATAAAATGTTCATCGAGGTGGATCTGTACAAATTCAAGAAAATGGAAGATCTTTACCGATTATGGACTTTTTAGACTGGCTCTCTAGACCATGACATAAATACTTTTGCCATTGTACTACTTGTATCTACTCAACATATGACCGAATTGTCAACAAGTAATAGTATCAAAACTATAAGTTCTTTAAAAAGACCTTTTTTGGAACGGCCCTCTTTTTCTAAATCGTTTCATTTATCGGAGTTCTGCAACAGCCACGAACGTTTTTCGGAACTATACCCATACTTCAAGCCTGATATGTATAATGGCCGTGGCCGTTGCAGAACTCCAATAAACATCAATTTTTGCTTTTATAAATGTGTGGAAATGCGTAAATTAAAGGTATGCAAGGCAGAAAGAACTATACCGAAAAACTGTTCCTCAGCTTCCAG
>NZ_PHQQ01000055.1 GCF_002909235.1 Arenibacter catalasegens | reverse complement strand
CGCACAAAACAAATTGAAAAGAAAACAGTACAAATCAAAAAAGCTGAACAATGTTATCATTGTTCAGCCTTAATATTTAAATTTAATCCTTCAATAATCTGTATCGATTATTTAGGATGAGACAAATCCTACTTATTGCAGGATAAAAACAGGAAAAATGAAATAATGGTTACCTTGCCTTTATACCGTTAAAATGGGGCAATGTTGGTAATAAGGCAATAATTATACTGGTTTAGGGATTATTCGGGGTACAACATTAACCCCGCTTTGGCGTTTGTATTATTGTGTACCATAATCCCAAAAGCTATTACAAATTAAACAAAAAGGAACAAAGACTAATTAGAGAATTTTAGACAAGAATTGAACAATGGCGAAGTCTTTTAAAAAAATGTTTGTTACATTATTGATTTGTTCAATGTGCTTTTGGTATTTACCAGCCCAAGATTCAGTTGTTAAGCCCGATCATTTTAAAGAGTTTCAGGATAAGCAAGGAGTGCAGGAAAGATTCGATTACTTTTTTGGTACTACAAATCGCTATTCCGAAAATTCGGCCTATGACTGGCAAGCAACGGTAAATGTATATCATAACAATGCTCAAAAAGTAAATGATACCATAAGCACTACCAAATATGAGCTTATGCAATCCCAGCTTTATTACGATATAGGAGACTTTAGCAAAAGTGTAGCCATTGCCAACCAATTGTATAAAAAAATCGAAAATTTGGATATGGAATCCAAAAGGATCCTACTGGATCTAATCGACAATAACTATGCGAAATTGGGGCTTTATGACCGCCAATTCGAAATAAGAAATGAGAAGAAAAATTTAGGCCTAACGGACAAAGTTATTTTTTATGATATTTATTCCAACCTGGGACTCCACAGAACGGCAATGAATGACTACATAAAGGATAAGCTGAAAACGATACGTGAGGACGACTACTATGGACAGGCACAATATCAGAATAATGTAGGCAACTATCTTCTTTTGGATATGTCCATACCAACGGCTTTAACTTATTATAAGAAAGCAAAGGGATTTATAGACGTTTATCTGAATGATATAAGTAGGGAAAAAACCGATGAAGAAATAAGCAATGGTAATTTATTAAAAGGAATTATTGAGGGTAATATAGGTAAATGCCATGCCTTACTAAAGGAATATGACATTGCCATACCATATTTGGAAAATTCCATTGAACTGATCACCGAACATAATAAAGGTAAATTCTCATCAGAAATGGTGGAGAATACCCTGGAATTGGCAGATTGTCATCTTCAGAAAGAAGAATACGAAAAAGCTAAGGAATATCTTTTGCAGGGGCCGGAACCCATAAAGATTGAAAATATTCTTAGGAAGAATAGATTATTGGCATCCTACTACGACCGGATAGGGGATTTTAAAAATTCCGTTGATTTTTTAAAACGAAACGTACGAATTAGGGATTCGCTGAATAGAAATGAATCCTCCATGAAAAAGCAACAGTTAGCGGCCGTTGCTGGGCAGGAAATTGAGTACTCCAAGAAAATGATGGAGCAGCAGAAGAAGGATTTGGAGCAATCGCGGAGCGACTTACAGGCAAAAGAGGAAAGGATCAACATAGTTTTTATTTCCTTGATTTTTACACTTTTAGGATTTGCAGGCCTGGTTTTTGCCTATTTGAAAAGTATTAAGAATCAGCGATTGATTGCTGAACAGAAACGCATTATTGAGGCCTCCCTTGTGGAAAAGGATTCTCTTTTGAAAGAAATACACCATAGGGTGAAAAATAATCTTCAAATGGTTTCCAGTTTACTTAGCTTACAAACTAAAAATACAAGGAGCAAAGCGGCAATAGAAGCCCTAGAGGAAGGAAAGAGTAGGGTAAAGGCCATGGCGCTGATCCATCAAAAATTATATCAGAACGATGACCTCTCGGTTATAGAAATGCAAGGGTATATAGAAAGTCTTATCAACAGTGTTCAATCGGTTTACAAAAAAGGGGGGCATAATATTAATATTGCCATAGATGCCGAAGGCGTGGAGTTGGATATTGATCGGGCCATTCCCTTTGGACTTATTTTAAACGAATTGGTTTCCAATTCCTTTAAGTATGCCTTCCCCGATGATGATGAAAATGGAAAAATTTATATCCATTTAAGGAAAAATGGGAGTCAGGAAGGGTATTTCGAGTATACCGATAATGGTATAGGACTACCCGAAGATACAGACGATAGGGCCAATTCTTCCATGGGAATTAGGTTAATGAATCGTTTGGTAAATCAGCTACAATCTACTTTAAATATCGATAAAACATCTGAAGGAGTTCGTTTTTGGTTCAATTTTAAATAAATTTGAATAAAAACAGTTCATCTTATGCAAATTACTTTTCTAGGTCATGCTTCCTTGCTAATTACAACTGCAGGCAAAAGGATATTGGTTGATCCATTTATTTCCGCGAATGAAAAAGCAACCGGGAAAATCGATATAAAAAATCTTAAACCCGATTATATACTGGTTACCCATGCCCATCAAGATCATATTTTGGATGTAGAGGAAATTGGGAGAATGAATAATTCCACGGTAGTGAGCAATTATGAAATTGCCACCTATTATGAAAATAAAGGGCTAAAAGCCCATCCTATGAATCATGGGGGGAATTGGAAGTTCGAATTCGGCACCTTAAAATATGTAAATGCTATTCATACCTCTTCGTTTCCTGATGGATCCTATGGGGGACAACCTGGAGGGTTTATTTTGTCTTCCGAAGGTAAACAGGTATATATTGCGGGAGACACGGCATTGACGATGGATATGAAGCTTATTCCAATGTCCTTTAAATTAGATCTTGCCGTCTTGCCCATTGGAGACAATTTTACGATGGGAGTGGACGATGCCATAAAGGCTTCTGATTTTATTGAGTGCCCTAAAATAATGGGATACCATTATGATACTTTTGGGTATATCGTAATCGACCATAAAGAATCTATTGAAAAATTTTCCAAACTTGGGAAGGAATTAATCCTCTTGGACATAGGTGAGGATTTAACAGTTTAATCATCTTACTTTATTTCGCAAAACTACCTTGTGGAGCAGTTTAGGTAAAAATCTTTTCAAATAGATACCCATTACTTCTTTCCGACCAATGTAAACTTCGAATTTTTCTCTTTCAATGGCCTTGACCATTTTTTTAGAAAAGACATAAGGAGATAATCCATTTTTAGTGGCCATATCATTGTCAACCTGAGGAGTTCCATTTGCAGTAAGGGCATTTACCGCTACATTGGTATTTACAAAACCAGGACAAACTAGGGTAACCTTAATGTTGTCCTTTTCATGTTCCATACGCAAAACATCAAAAAAACCGTGAAGGGCATGTTTGGCCCCGCAATATCCAGAGCGATACGGCGATCCAAATTTCCCCATTAGACTGGTTACGGTAACAAAATGTCCTTTTTGTAGAGACACAAAATAGGGGAGTATTGCTTTGGTTAGAGTAATGGTTCCCATATAATTAACCTCCATTAATTTCTTATATACTTCCAAATCGGTATCCATAATTAAGGAACGTTGGCTTATGCCAGCATTATTTATCAGTATATCTATTGATCCAAAGTAAGACATAGCTTCCGTTACTTTTTCAGCCATATTATCCATATCTATCAAGTCCAATGGGAGGATGGAGATAAAATCACCATTTGGGCAACGATCCTTTACTAGTTGTAAATCTTTAACTTTTCTGGAAGAAATAATTAGTTTATAGCCTTTGCGATTAAGTTCATAGGTCAGTGCCTCGCCTATGCCGGAGGAAGCCCCCGTTATCCAAACCACCTTATCTTCTTTTGTTTTCATTTTTTTCATTTTAAGAAAAAAAAGATAGTTAAATTTGATTTTACATTTCATGAAAGCGACCTACAAAAAACATATTTTAGATTTTAAACGTCCCAGTGGTACCTCTAGGGGTATCATGACCCATAAAGAAACCTTCTTTGTTATTCTAGAACAGGATAAAAAATTCGGAATTGGAGAATGCGGTATTTTAAGGGGTTTAAGTATTGATGATGTTCCAGACTATGAGGAAAGGCTAAAATGGACCTGCGATAATATCAGTTTAGGCATAGACGGACTATGGGATGCTTTGATGGATTATCCAAGTATTCAGTTCGGGGTGGAGCAAGCCTTTTTATCCCTAAATTCTATTGACCCCTTTTTACTTTATCCTTCAGAATTCACACAAAACGATCGACCCATAGAAATCAATGGACTAATTTGGATGGGAGATGAACGTTTTATGCATCAACAGATCCAGCAAAAGTTGGAGGAAGGTTTCAAATGCATAAAATTAAAAATTGGAGCCATAGATTTTGAGAAGGAAATAGCACTTTTGAATTCCATTCGAAATAAATACAGCGAAAAAGAAATCGAAATTAGGGTCGATGCCAATGGCGCATTTCTTCCGGCAGAGGCAATGATTAAACTGGAACGCCTTTCACAATTTAATCTGCACTCCATAGAACAACCCATAAAAGCGGGGAACTCCAATGAAATGAAGAAATTGTGCTCAAATTCCCCCATTCCAATTGCTTTGGACGAGGAATTGATTGGGGTTACACATGTAACGGAGAAGGAGAAACTGCTACATACCATAAATCCGACATATATTATCCTAAAACCTAGTTTAATAGGTGGATTCAGGGGAAGCTTGGAATGGATTGTAATAGCAGAAGAGCTTGGTATAAAATGGTGGGTTACCAGCGCCTTGGAAAGCAATGTTGGCCTTAACGCCATTGCACAGTGGACCTATACTTTAGATAATAAATTACCGCAGGGATTGGGTACTGGTGGCTTGTATATCAATAATTTTGACAGCCCGTTAACCGTTGAAAATGGTGCTATAAGGTATGTTAATGACAAAATTTGGGAAACTAATTTAATACAGAATATAAATGTATATTGAACAAGGATATAAAGGAAATCACGAATCTTGGCGGTATTTGGTTGGAGTTGTGATCATATTTATTGGATGGCAACTTTTAGGGTCGATTCCACTGCTCGGGGTCATCATAGTAAAGTCATTGGGTGGAGAATCCTTTCCCACAGATGTCCCGGGGATGTCCAGAGTTGTTGGAAGCAACCTATTCCTGTTCTTAATGTTAATTTCTTTTGTTTTTGGTCTATTGGCCACTTTTCTTACCGTTAAATTTGTTCATCGGCAAACCATAGTTTCCCTTACCACCAGCAGAAATAGAATTGATTGGAAAAGAGTGTTTTTTGCCTTCGGTCTTTGGGGATTGATAACTATTTTGATTACCGGACTGGACATATATATGTCCCCTGAGGATTATGTCTTCAACTTTAATGCAAAACCCTTTATTATTTTGTGCCTTATTTCGGTGTTTTTAATCCCACTCCAAACTAGTTTTGAAGAGTATTTTATGCGTGGATATCTTATGCAGGGTATTGGATTAATGGCAGGAAAAAGATGGGTGCCATTGGTAATCACATCAATGATTTTTGGGTTGTTGCATCTTTTTAATCCTGAGGTCGAAAAATTGGGGTACGGTATAATGGTCTATTATATAGGCACCGGATTTTTTCTTGGGATTTTAACCTTAATGGATGAAGGGTTGGAATTGGCCATAGGTTTTCATGCTGCCAATAATTTGTTGACGGCACTCCTAGTGACCGCTGATTGGACCGCTTTCCAAACCGAATCCCTTTATCGGGATATTTCTGATCCTAAGTTAGGTTGGGATGTTTTTGTCCCTGTTTTGGTAATTTATCCTATTCTCCTCTTCATATTCTCTAAAAAATACGGTTGGAGCAATTGGAAGGAGCGACTTACTGGGGATGTACAAAGTATTGAAACGATACAATTAATGGAAGAAAATGGGTCAAATCTATAATCATATCCATCCTAAATTCAAATTCAACGGAATCCATTACGATTTTGAGGATGTAAAGGAATTGGCCTATTGCCTAGTAAAGGAGGGGCAGGATTATGAAAAGGCTATTGGTGATTTTCTTATGGATTGGTTGGATCATTCAGATTCAATTCAAGTAAATACCTCTGGTTCTACTGGCACTCCAAAAATAATTTCCTTAAAAAAAGAACATATGGCCAACTCTGCTTTGGCCACGGGAACTTTTTTTAATTTGAAAGTGGGAGCAAGGGCCCTAAATTGTTTATCTGCCAATTTTATTGCAGGTAAAATGATGTTGGTCCGGGCCATAGTTCTAGGCTGGGAAATAGACATTGTAGAGCCTATATCGCATCCACTGGATTTAACTTCTAAGACCTACGATTTTTGTGCCATGGTACCCATGCAGGTACAAAATTCAATTTCATATTTAAACCGAATAGGTACTTTAATAGTTGGAGGCGCCCCTATTTCACCAGAACTTAAATTAAGTTTAAGAAATATGGATACTAAGATTTTCGAAACCTATGGGATGACCGAAACCATTACTCACATTGCAGTGAAGGAGCTTTCGGACGATACCGTCTCAAACAATTTTAAAGCACTCCCTGAGGTAGTTTTCTCAAAGGATGAAAGGAATTGTCTAGTGATTGAAGCGCCTAAAGTTTCGGATGATATTATAGTGACCAATGATGTGGTAAACCTTATGTCTTCTTCAGAATTCCAATGGTTGGGCAGGTATGACAACGTGATTAATTCTGGGGGAGTAAAATTAATTCCGGAGCAGTTGGAATCCAAATTGTCGACTTTGATAAATACCAGGTTTTTTGTCTCTGGAATCCCTGATGCCCAATTGGGCCAGAAATTGATATTGGTCGTCGAAGGAAATGTGGATACGGAGCAGTTACATGTGGATATCAAATCCCTTAACTCAATTTCCAAATTTGAAATCCCCAAAGAAATATTTAGTGTAGACCAGTTTGTGGAGACAGGCAGTGGAAAGGTAAATAGATCTGAAACTTTAGGGAGTATAAAATAAGGAGGCTCAGGGGTTTATCTTAAAATAATTACCTAATTTCAAGAATTGAATATTACTTTCAAATTCTAAAGTTTACCGAATGACCAGGATTTTTATCAGTGTTGCATTTCTCTTTGTTTTCTTAATTGGGGCCTCTCAGGCAACTAAGATTGCCATCAGCGGTAAGGTCACTTATATGGACCAGGCTTTGCCCAATGCCAATGTGGTAATCAAAGGCACTACGGTTGGAACAAAAACGGATGCCAAAGGAAAATATAGCATCGAGGTGTATTCTGAAAATATATTGGTATTTACCTATTTGGGAATGCAAACTATTGAAGTTCCTGTTGATGACACTAACAATGTATTGGATATAAGACTATCAGAACATGTAGAGGAATTGAATGAAGTAGTTGTAAAAAAAAGAAAACGTAAAAGCCAAAAAGAACTTCTGGCAGATTACCCAACCAACACTAACCTAATTAAGACCTCATGGGGAATTATGGACAAGGATCGGACTTCATATTCGATGCGGGTCATTGATGGTAAAAATCTAATGCCAGCAGGAATGGATTTTTTGGATGCTTTAATGGTATGGGTTCCAAATATGGGAATAGACAGGGTAACTAACCCCCTTGACCCAAGTGCTTATTTGCCACAATATGGGAGTACACAAGACTCTGTTATTTTTGATGTTGACGGCTTTGTTTATGAAAAGGCACCGACCTTTATTTCTGTTCACGAAATTGATCGCGTGGCTGTACTTACCAGAAACGGAGCATTTGCCAGATATGGTCCTAGAGGTGTTGGTGGAGTTATAATTATTAATACCAAGGAGCAGACCCGCATAGATGAACTAGGGGTAGAACGGCGCTATAATAATTCAGGATTAAGGGATAGTATTTATGATCAGTTAGCAATAAAGTCGGCATATATCCCAGAAAATCCTGAGTATATTAAAGAATATTCTTTGGCCGATTCGGAAGAAAAGGCTGATCAAATATTTGAAAATCAAAAAACAAGGTTTAGTAACTCTCCCTATTATTTACTTGACGTTTCCGAATATTTCAGGACCACTTGGGGAAACAACAAAAAATCATTGGCACTGCTGGATACTATGGCACATAAATTCGCTGATGATGCCATAGCACTAAAGGCATTGGCCTATAGGTATGAAAAAATGGGGTTATTGGAAAGTGTCTTACAGCAATATTTAAAAGTTTTGAAGTTAAGACCAAGAGATGCCCAGTCGCACAGAGATGTAGCCAATGCCTATGAGGAGTTAGGGAATTACCAAAAGGCATTACATATTTATACTCGTTATGAGCTAGCCGTTAATGATCTCGATTCTGTTCCATTTGACAAATACGGTACGGACGAGCTTATGACTACAGAACGGATGAATATTATTAATCTTAATGCAGGGGAGTTTATTTTGGAAAGTGGGGTACTAGAGGAAAGTACTAAAAGCCTAAAAACCAGAGTACTTTTTGAATGGAACAATAATGCGGCCGAATTTGAATTACAATTTGTAGATCCTGAAAAGTATTATGATCTTTGGGAGTTTACTGTTGAAACTAAGGAAGCCGAACTGTCCGCAGCAATTTTAAAAGGGTACTCTAGTAAACAATTCTTTTTGGACGACGACCTAAAAGGGGAATGGGTAGTTAATGTTTCTTACTTCGGAAACGGTACACAAGACCCAACATATTTAAAAGCAACTACATTTTTTGACTACGGTACCATGGAAGAAAGAAAGGCAATCAAAGTGTTTAAACTTAACGCAATTAAAGAGGGTTTATACTTATGTACCATCAATACCAAATGAACTACCTCGAGGCAGAGCCATCGAGGTATCAAAATAAACGTAATTGATTCTTATGTATCACGCTATATTGAGATTTTCCCTGGTTTTGGAGGTATTTCTTAATTACCTCTTCATTCGCA
>NZ_PHQQ01000054.1 GCF_002909235.1 Arenibacter catalasegens | reverse complement strand
CGCACAAAACAAATTGAAAAGAAAACAGTACAAATCAAAAAAGCTGAACAATGTTATCATTGTTCAGCCTTAATATTTAAATTTAATCCTTCAATAATCTGTATCGATTATTTAGGATGAGACAACTTATAGAGTTAATTCTTAAGGAGGGATTAAATAAAGTACACTTAAAGCATTACTTTAAGATCATTCGAAGCATGTGAGCTAGAAAATAGAGCCTTTCTAAAGGCCTCCACTTCAATATTGCTAATTGGGAGTAGGGAAATACGTCTAATTTTTAGTGTTCGGCTTGTTCCTTATCCAATATTTTTAGCCATAATTTTAGTGAATGGAATGGAATTGAAAATGTATAATCACAAAGGGATTAAACCGCTCTATTGGGAGAACCATGAAATTGTTGTAAATTAATGGAAATCTTAATCCTATCCCAGCATGAATGTCTTTCGCATAATCTTTGCGATTCTAGTTGCTACCTTGATGGCCTGCAATTCCAATCCAAAACAAAAAAAAGTAGAAACGCTTGCAGTCAAAGATATTCCCAAAGTAGTAACGGCAGATATAGAGGCGGGTATTAAGGCTAATATCGCCAAAAAGGTAGAAGAAGGAGGCGGATATTTTAATATGACTGGAGATGGGAAAGACCTACGTCTGCAATTGGTACGTGTTCATACCGAGTACCTATCCAATTTGGGACCTCAACGTCATTTTGCATGTGTAGATCTGGCGGATATAAGTGGTGATGTGTATGATGTGGATTTTTTCTTGGAAGGAGATCCAGGAAGTATGGCCGTTACCGAAACAACCTTGCATAAACTCAACGGTAAACCCTTTTACACATGGAAGCAACGTAAAGACAAGACGTGGTATAGACTGCCTGTCCAAAACGCTTCCTCAGATTTACTCGGAGTCAAAGAAGGGGAGGACCAATTTGAATTTCATTATGAGGTTACACTACCGGAAATGAAGGAATCGGCAAAAATGTGGATTCCTGTTCCACAGACAGATCGCTTTCAAACTGTGGTGTTAAGGACTATTGAAGCTCCCGCGGAACATCGGATACTTGAAGAAAAACATTATGGCAATTCGATTTTATATATGGAACTTTCTCCGGAACATAGTGGAAAGAAATTAGAACTGGTTTACGATGTAGTAAGGCAGGAGAAAAAGCCGTATGAAGAAGAAGCGTCTCCAACTAGATATCTTAATGCCAGTTTATTGATGCCTGTAGGTGACCGATTTAAGATTTTGGCAGATTCGATCATAGCACAAAAAAGTAGCGAAGGAAGCATCATGCAGGCACGTGCCCTGTACGATTATGTAATAGACAACATGCGTTACATAAAGGCAGGGAAATATGGTACGGGTGATGCCGTTTACGCCTGTGATGCACTAAGTGGCAATTGCACAGAGTTTCATTCTTTGTTCATTTCTCTGGCCAGATCGGCAGGAATACCATCACGATTTGCTGTCGGAGCGTCGATTCCATCCGATCGAGACGAGGGAGGCATAGATGGTTATCACTGTTGGGCAGAATTTTATGCAGAGGGCAAATGGTGGCCTGTAGATATCAGTGAAGCCAATAAATACACGGCTCTCGCTACCTACTATTTTGGCCGACATCCGGCAAATCGAATAGAATTCAGTCGTGGACGTGATCTTCAAATAGAACCTGGTCCATATTCTGGACCAATCAATTTCCTGGCATATCCAGTCATGGAAATAGGTAAAAACCCAGCGTTCCCTAAAACAGTTTTCTCGTTTTTAAGGAAAGCTGAATCTACCACCTCAGAAAAACTAGTAAGCCTATTCTGATAAGGAATCCTTGGGATGTTCTTCACCTTCTTTTTTGGGGTGTTCGTCACCATCATTAGTAGGGTGTTCCTCATGGACAGCACCTTCTTCCGTGGGATGCTCTCCTTGTTGTTCAGTCTTTTCCTCTTTTTTCTGGTCCCTACAAGAGCTTAATGTCCCTGCTGCAATGAAGCCAAATAGGAGCATTACCAAAGTAAAGTGTTTAAGTTCTTTTAATCTGCTCATAATATCTAGTGTTTTAAGAATCAAGCAAAACGGATACTAAGTACTTGATTCTCTTAAATATACCCCTTTTTAACCTAAATCCATTGTCTCACCACAAATTTAAATTGCTCCTTAAAGATATGGACCTTGTTCTCTGTGCTGGCCAACTTTTATTTGTTCATTAATATTACCCTTCTTGTGGGTTATTTCAATTGGTCTCTTTCTGCTTTAAACCATATAAGGAAACGTGCTTTGTCATAATCATTCAAGTTTATCCTTAAGTTGTATTTTGAAGGAAAAAGTGTAACCGATCCTCAATATCCGGTTTAATTTAGACTATAATTAATGCTTATATTTGAGAAACATATCGTATCCACATGAAAAATTTTGTTTTGTTGCCACTGCTTATCTGCCTGACAATTTCCTGTAAAAATGAGTCTTCCAATAAAAATGATCTTCAAGCCGAAGATAAAACGGTGGTTTTTAATGGTATTTCAGACTCCATAAAACCAGGGGATAATTTCTTCGACCACGTTAATAAAACATGGTATGACGAAGCTGTTATTGCAGAAGACCAGGTAGGGGTAGGGTCGTACCGTTTTTTAAATATTCCACAGCAAGAATTATTGCAAAAAATCTTGGATGAAGTTTCTGAAGGGGAACATATAAAAGGAAGCATTGAGCAACAGGTAGGCGATTTTTATGCCTCGGGTATGGATACTATTGGCATAGACCAGAGGGGGAGTACTCCCATAGTGCCAATTTTAGAAAGGATAGATGCCATAACCGATATTCCTGCTATGATGCAGTTTGTTGCCGACCAGATAAAATCGGGCGACTATTCCTTGATTGCCCCTTATATTTCCCCGGATCAAAAAAATAGCGCCATCAATATTTTGCACTTCACTCAAACAGGTCTAGGCCTGCCTGATAGGGATTATTATTTTGGCGATGATCCTTCTGTGAAAAAAATTCAAGAAGCCTACAAAACCTACCTTACCACTATATTTAAATTGATAGATGAAGCAAATGCCGATCAACGTGCCAATACCGTGTACGCTATTGAAAAGCAATTGGCAAAAGTTCATAAAACACGAGTAGAAAGAAGAGTAATTAAGGAAAACTATCATAAACTTGCCGTTTCTGACTTGGATAAAACCCAAGGTAACCTGGGCTGGAAAATTATGTTGGAAAACTTAGGTGCCGATGTGGATTCGGTGGATGTTGGCCAGCCGGCATATTACGAAACCTTAAACGGTTTGCTGACTTCTATACCTTTAAAAGATTGGAAGGTATTTTTAAAAGCCAACTCAATTGGGTCTCACGACGATATTTTGAGCATCCCTTTTCGAGACGCGGCCTTTGAATATTCTAAGGTATTATCCGGACAGTCAGAACAACAAGCTCGCAAATTACAAATGACACGTAATGTAGACCAGCAAATAGGTTTTGCCCTTGGGCAGTTGTATGTAAAGCGTTACTTTAATGAAGACGCAAAAAAGCGTGCATTGGACCTGGTCAATAATTTTCAGAAAACCTTGGAAAAACGTATTGAGCAGTTGGATTGGATGAGCGATAGGACCAAGTTAAAGGCCAAGGAAAAACTCTATGCTATAAGTAAGAAAATAGGATATCCGGATGTTTGGCGAACCTACGACGCAGAAATAGATAGAGAAAAATTCTTTGAAAATGTGGTGGCCTTACGGCAAGACGAATACCAGTATGAATTGGCGGATCTAAATAAAGCACCCAATAGGAATCAGTGGCATACCACTCCGTCTACGGTAACAGCCTATTATAACCCATCCCTGAACGAAATTGTATTTCCGGCAGGTATATTACAGTCGCCCTATTTTGATCTTTATGCGGACGATGCCGTTAATTACGGAGGCATTGGGATGGTAATCGGGCATGAATTTACGCATGCCTTCGACGATCAAGGAGCACAATATGATAAAAATGGAAATGTATCCAATTGGTGGACAGAAGACGATTACACGAAATTTAAAGCCAAAACACAACAAATTATTGACCAGTATAGTGAATTTACCGTATTGGATAGCCTACACCTCAAAGGAGCCCTAACCGTGGGTGAAAACACGGCAGATAATGGGGGAATTGCCATTGCCTATGATGCCTTTAAATTGACAGCACAAGGACAGGACACAACAAAAATTGGCGGCTTTACACCAGACCAACGCTTCTTTTTATCCATTGCACGTATTTGGCGTGTTAAAATGCGTGATGAATTTTTACGAAACTATGTAACCACGGATCCGCATTCCCCTCCTATGTGGCGTGTTAATGGACCCTTAATGAATTTTACTCCCTTCTATGATGCCTTTGACGTGCAAAACGGAGAAAACAATTTTAAACCTGAATCCGAAAGGATCAAAATTTGGTAAAGGTTAACGAAGGTGAGTAAAAATTACTTTGTGGATTGTCTAATAAATCGGCCCCTTGGAGCATTGGCCTAGTTCTATCACGAATCAGTCGCTTTTTAATATAAGTGTTACTTGGGCTTGTTTGCTATTATGTCTTTGATCATTTGAGCCATGATCACTATACCTTGCCGTCAAAACAATGATACCTTTTTCCGAGACAGACTCAGATTGTTCCTTCGTTTTGATGGTACCTTTAATTCCCGCTAGATAATTTTTATTTGAATCTAAATTATTAGCCAAAATCCATTGTACCATTTCTTGGACCTGTCCAACCATCAAATCTGGATGGGGGGGCATTTTCTCATCACCCCAAAAAGAAGTGCTCCCTGTAATTATTTTTTCAGCCAGGGATTCTATTGCATTTTGGTCATTATTGTATTTGGCCGCAATTCGTTCAAACGATGGACCTATTAATGTTCCTTTAGCTCTGTGGCAATTAAAGCAGCTTGAATTGCCCATCTGGAACAATGGTTTATAATTGGTGTTGGACTCACGCTGCAAATAGGTCTTAACCTCAGATAAATCATGCAAATACTTTACGACCAATAGCACTTCGTTCGGATTAATTTCATCGTATTCAGAATTGCCATCCTCATCATCTAAAACCTGTATTTCATACGGTAAAATGGAGTTCCAACTAAATGTACTGTTGGCAACAGGTACAATTATTCTAATTTCTGGAGGGTTGTTTTCTTGAATTTGAAACGATGAAAAACCCAAGAATAAATAAAGGCAAACAGAAAAGATAATACCAATAATCATATTTTGTCGCATCCTATCAGGGATTAGAGCTGGTCTATGGTTTCTGCTACCCGGTTAGCGGATCTAGTAGCAGCTTCTGTGCCCCAATTAAGGTTATCTGCATAAGCACCTGCAAAATGAATCCGTCCTTCAGGTTCTATGATAAGGGGCCAAAATTTATTGAGCGCTCCAATAGGAAAGGCAGTTCTTTCACAATTGGGCGAATATTTCTGTTTGGTCCAGTCCCGACCAACAGCCAATTCAATCGAATCCCCTTTTCCTGGATAGACTTCGCGAAAAGCTGCCAATGCTCGTTGGGGTGAAACCCCGCCCGGTCCTGTCCCAAGTACGATCACACGATGGGTATCAACTTCCTCAGCAGATTGCCATACTTCCCAGAGATCCGGATGATCCAGACTCATGTTAATATCCTTAAAACCGTCATCTTCCCAGAACTTGGAGCTCGCCTGAAATACAAACCGTTGGTAAGAATCATAGGTGATGTTTTCGTTGATATATTTTTTGTTATCAGGTAGTGCAGGTTGTATAGGGATATTTTTAAGGGTTGGCAGCGGAATGCAATTCACAAAATAATCACCGGTAATTTCTTTCACCTCTTTTTGCCGTTCATAGGTAACGGTTACCCCTGTTTCTCCGTTAGTTATTGCGGAAATGGGACAATTAAGCCAAACTCTGGATCCCAATCTTTTGGCAAAAGCGTTCGGTAACATTTGGTTCCCTCCTTTTAATCTAAAAACCTCGGTGGGGTAGGTTGCAACGCCCCTCATTTTTAAGATGGCAGCATACCACAATTCATAAAGTGCGGAAGAGTTATTTCCTCCCAAAAAACCCAAGGCTGCTGGGGAAGCCCCTTCTTTTTTGTAAATATCCGACATGGGTACATTGTCCAATGAATCATACCCTAGGTTAAAAGGTTGGTATTCATCTTTAAAGGTGTCCAAGTATGGCTTGGTATAAAGCGACTTTAAATCGGACCAAGGATGGGTAGATAAATAGCTTATTTCTCTTTTGTTAAATCCAAAACCCTTCAATATTGTAGGATCCTGGAGCATTTGTTCGGTATAGAACTTTCCATTGATTCTCCGTTTTAAATTTTTTCTTCTAGGGTAGGGAAGTGCGGTAATGTTGAATTCACTCAGGTATTCCCAATATCTTTCGTAGCCGGGTTTAACAATGTGTTCCTGTCCGAAATCCCCATAAAGCCCGTCGGATAATTCGTCTCGTGTGGTATACACATGTCCACCATGTCTGCCAGATGCTTCCAAAACAATAACCTCATGGCCCTTTTTCATCAGTTCATAGGCACAGCATAAACCACCAATTCCTGCACCCCCAAAAATTATTTTTTTTGAAGCTGTTGAAGGTTTAGGCCATTCGGAGGCCTGGTCCTCTTGTACAATATTAGCGTTTAATGAATTAATAGGTAGAACAGTGGCCCCAACTCCTGCGGTGACCACATTTTTCATAAAAGTTCTTCTTTTTAGATGGCTCATAAATGGTGTATTAAATCCTGGAAGGGCTATGTTGGCTGTAATGAATATACGAACTTTTTTCAAGCTGCCATATGTAATTCTCCGCAACAAATAAGTGGTGCCTGGAACAAGTAAAAGCCGACTTTTGGGAAGTCGGCTTTTATACTAAATATATATCGTTTATGAACTCCTACAAATAATCTTTTAAAATTTGATTACGTGATTTGTTTTGTAGAATTCGAATCGCTTTTTCTCTAATCTGTCTTACACGTTCTCTGGTTATATCAAATATTTCGCCAATTTCGCTCAGGTTCATTGGGGTTCTGTGTCCAATACCATAGTAGAGACGTAAAATGTCACTTTCTCTATTTGGTAGTGTTTTTAATACTTGATCAATATCCGTTTTAAGGGAGTCCTTCATCATTTTAGCATCAGGACTGCTAGCTTCCTTAGATTTTATTACATTGTATAAATTGGATGATTCCCCTTCCGCAAAAGGTGCGTCCATGGACAAATGCTTTCCTGTATTTTTAATGGCAAGTTTAACCTGATCGGGACCCATATCCAGCTCCCTAGCTATTTCGACAGCACTTGGGGGCCGTTGATGGGTCTGTTCTAAAGAAGAGTATACCCTATTTATTTTACTTATTTCACCAATTTTGTTCAAAGGCAATCGCACCATACGCGATTGTTCGGACATCGCCTGCAATATAGCTTGGCGTACCCACCACACTGCGTAAGAGATAAATTTAAAACCTCTCGTCTCGTCAAACCGTTTAGCTGCTTTGACCAATCCAATATTTCCTTCGTTGATCAAATCGGAAAGGCGTAAACCGTTTCCTTGATATTGTTTTGCGGCAGAAACCACAAAACGTAAATTGGCGTTTACTAATTTATTAAGGGCAATCTGATCTCCTTCACGTATTCTTTTGGCCAGTTCTACTTCCTCATCTGCGGTAATCAAATCAATTTTTGATATTTCTTGAAAGTACTTTTCTAATGATTTTGTATCTCTGTTTGTAATTTGTTTGGTGATCTTAAGTTGCCTCATATATTTGTTTTAATTAATAATTCTTATCTATAATCTACTCTTTTTTTGCAGAAATCCTAATAAAATTACAATTTCTTTGATTTTTATTTAAAAAATTAATAAAAACTAGTCTTTTTATGCAGTTTTCGAGGTCTTTTTCTATAAATAATGGAATAAAATTGGTAAACCGATACAGGGGGCTAGCTGTTAGCAAAAGTTAATTAAGAGTTCACGAGGCCCAATTGCGAGGAGGTAGAAATGGCCAGAATACCGTATTACAAGTTTTTGTGGGTTACTTATTTTTTTAAAAAGCATTCTTTTAAATTTTAATCGACACAATTTGGTACTACGTTTAGTACTAAAAATCCGTAGAGCCAATTTTTCGCATAAAAAATTTATATTAAAATGTCTTGCGTAAAGCCTGTCCTGAGTTGGCCACCGGTGCACTTTGCTTTGAGGCATAAAAATGTAAGGTTTGCTAGATCTTATGTTATCATTGGGTTGGAGTTCTGGGGTATTTGATCCTTCACTTTTTTATGGCAGTTCTTCTGCCTTAACTGTGGTAATCACCTCAATTTTTGATATAACTAGAAAGTATTGTTCCATTTATTTTGATCCTCTACTTGTAAATTGTTTGGGGATCATAAGCGCCTAATTATTTAGTTTAATAACTATTTCCTCTATATGATATAGTGTTTTTTTTGCCAAAAGGTATATATATTTGACCCTAAGCAGAGTACTTTTTGTAAAAAAATTCCTTCAAATTAACTTTTAATCAATATATTACAAATAATGGCATAATCAGAAAGTGACATTTCTATTGCACCTATTCCGGTTTAATTAATAAATACACTACGAAGTAGGTGAGATTCTAGTAGCATTGCATGGGTTAAGGAGGAAATCATAAAGTGGGTAAAGTTTTAATATAATTATTACCACGAGGGTTCCGATATCCAATATTTAAAACAATTAAATGGTAGTATAATTAACAACTACCTATAAAATATTTTGACATATTAAGGTTTGGGTTGAGCGAAGTTTACAATCTTAAGGCTCTTGAATTTAAACGACTCAACTAAATTAGAAGATTATAATTATGAGTGATCAGGATAAATCCAGGGAAGAGATTCGAGATGATTTGAAGGAATTACAGCAAGAATTTTTAAATTCAATAAAAGACATTGATACCGACAGACGCAATCAACTTCAGCAAGAATTGAGGATTGCTATTCAAGGAGTTTCATTACAAAACGAAGAGAAAGCAAAACGGGTCGCCCTACACTACTCCCCATCTGTAAGACAGCTTAAAGGTATTCCTTAGTTTATCATGATGCCATTTTTTTAGCATTATAAATTTGATCGGGCGGCACTTTTCCTATTTCGGTATGCCTTCTTTTGGTAT
>NZ_PHQQ01000053.1 GCF_002909235.1 Arenibacter catalasegens | reverse complement strand
TTTACCATTAATCCAGATTTTAATAGATCTACTATCATAACCTTGAATTCATTATCATACTGTTTTGCCATAATTCAAATATACTTATTACGGACTCTATAAATTAGTGCCATCAAAGGTAGACACTCCACTTTGCCACCCATCTGCTGGAAAATGGCACCGATATTCGCCATATTCAATTATTATTGGGCCATAATTCTACCAAAACAACGGAAATTTACACTCATGTAGCGAATAGATCCTTTATGAATATTAAAGATTTGCTAACTTAGCCTTACATATAAAGGATATATGATCAATGATCATATTCCTACGTTAGCAACAAGCTCAAAAAATGAAAAAGAGGACTTACATATTGACTATCCTGACATTTTTGGTGGGATTTGGATTGTTTGCCTGTAGCTGCCCAGTGTATAAAAATCTCGAAATATTCCAGTTTTCGGAATTTGAACAGTCGGAATGTATTTTTATTGGCGAAGTTTTGGAGTTTAATCCCGAAGAAAAAAGTTATCGAATAAAAGTGGTGGATTCATTTAAAGGAACGGAAAACGGAATTATCTACGATGGGACTTATGACCAACAATGCGGTCCGACAATCAATGGACTTGGAAAGTGGATTTTTTACGGACATACGGATTCAAATGGAATACTAAGAATTAATGAGTGTGGACTGACTAGAAGTTTGGAAAATCCAGTTCACAGTTTTCTGGACTTTGAAAAATCTGATTCTGAAATCAAAAAGCAAGCGCATAAGGACTTAGAAATGGAAATCAAAAAATTGAGGGAAAAATAAAGCCAGTTGCTAACAATACCTATAATCCATTGCGGCTTTTTAACAAAAATGAAAAACACTAACATTAAAACGGCCCGATTCCAGACGGACAATTTCCGTTGGAAATTATCCGCAACGGAATCATAGCCTTAACGTTATGTGCAAGCTTGACCCGTCCTGAAATATGTATACAAAAAACAAATGTATATGTATAAAAATGATGGATATGTAAGACGTTACAGCGAAAGCTTTAAACTCAAGATTCTCGCAGAACTTACGAAAGGAAACCATTCCAAAAGACAAATTGCATTAACTTACGGGATACAATCCAGTACTATAAACGTATGGATAAAGAAGTATGGACGTAAAGATTTAATGAACACCCGTGTAACCGTGCAAACAGACGATGAATTCACCCGTATCAAAGCCCTCCAGAAAGAGCTGAAGCAACTCAAGGACCTTCTTATCAAAAAGGACCTTGATAAGCTCGTTGCCGACAGCTATCTTCAAGTGGCCGCCGAGAACCTGGGGTACAAAGATGTTGAGGAACTAAAAAAAAACTTAAACATCGAGCCCTAATGAAAATAGTACCCAAAAACAGAAAGGACAGACTGTTCACCATCGATGCTATTTGTGATGCATTTTCTTTAAAAAGAGATGCCTATTACAAATTCCATAAACGTTATCTAGCTAAAACGGAGGTGGAACAGATCGTTGTCGAGCTCGTTCGAAAAAGCAGAAGGACCCTGCCCAGGGAAGGCACTAGGAAACTGATGAAGTCGTTACATGAAGATTTTAATAAGCAACAACTGAAAATCGGTAGGGACCGGCTGTTCCGTATCTTGAGAGAAAATGGGTTGCTTGTTAGAAGAAAGAAATATTCTTCTAGAACTACCAATTCATATCACAGGTTCTACAAGTACAACAACATCATAAAAGACCTGAAAATCGACAGGCCCAATCAAGTTTGGGCCTCAGACATAACCTATATCAGAACCATTGAAGGATTCTGTTACCTGGCGTTGATCACGGACATGTATTCAAGAAAAATCGTAGGCTTCGACCTAAGTGACAGTCTTGAACTCAAAGGATGCGTAAGGGCGCTGAACAAAGCTATTTATAACGCTAAGAACGTTAAGCAGCTTATTCATCATTCGGACAGGGGAATTCAGTATTGTAGCAACATATACACACGGATACTGAAAAGAAAAAAGATAGGAATCAGTATGACAGAAGAAAACCATTGCTATGAAAACGCCATGGCAGAAAGGGTAAACGGAATACTAAAAGACGAATTTTATCTCGACCAGACCTTTACTAGCGTGGTTCATGCTAAAAAGGCAACCAAAAACGCAATCAAGTTGTACAACAACAAAAGATTACATTTATCTTTAGATTATAAAACACCTAATTACGTGCATCAATATGCCGCTTAAACTTAATATTAATCTGTAGCCGTATTTTAGGACGTGACAGCTGAAAAAAGATTCGAACTAATAACAAATGACTGAACAATCAATAATAAAACAAATTGGAAAATCGGCTGAAATCGATTTACGAAAACCGAAACCAATTGGTAGTACAGGATTTCATTTAAAGTCATTTAAAACTAAAAAAAACGGAACTGATTCTCTGAAAATTGACTCTAAATGCAACTTTGAAAAGTGGACTGACGGACTTTTGTTACGTGCGAATTATTCTAATAAACTGACTGCGATTCCCATTCCGAATGAAAACATTATCGGAATTACGTTAACTCGCGGAAAAGAAAATATTGACCCGTTTTTTTTGTCACCAATGTGGATTTTATTAAAACTTGGAGTTTCTAAATTAACTGCACGATATTTTAGATTTAGACTTCACGAGTATTCAATTGACCAAATGGAATTAAATATAAAAACGACAGATTATGAAATGAATTTAATTGCCAATGGATATTTATTTGAGCGACAATTAAGTTTCTTTGAGAATCTGAATTATGGAAATAAACTAAAAACGGAAATAAAAGCCTGCACATAACACCGTATAAAAATAATTGCGGTTTAGTACTTAATCAAAGGTCGTTGCGTGTTTGTAACGTCTGATTTTCCTTCGGAAAATCCTCGCATACAAACCCGCAACTATTCTTATACATAAACGTTGGCGTGCATTTGAAAAAAGTAATGGATAAAAAAGCAAAATCAATTTTATTTAAAACATATTGGAGTTCTCAAGGTTGGAAACGTGAATATGAAACTGACCCTGTAGACTTTGAATATGCCAAATCTAAAGGATTAATGTTTGACCCAATTTCACTCTCAATGAATGAGGTTAAATCCAATTTAAAAAATTTGTTAAACCAAATTGAAAAAGAGAAGATAACTAATGGATTTTTATCAAGTTTGAGTAATAAACGACTCGATTGGCGTTCTGCTCTTGCAAGTTATTTTAATGCCAAACTTATACTTGAAGGTAAAAGAGAGTTTTATCGTCCTGAAATTTTTAAATACGAAAATGAAGACCTTAATGTTCTCAATTTCGAGCGCATTAAATGGAGTGGCGTTAGACATTCAGACTTATTATACAACTATCTTGATTTAAAGCTATTCGAACAAGAAAATGTTTCTGAACCTACCGAATTAGATATTCAGACTTTTAAAGACATTTTAAAATCAATAAATGATTCAGAAAACGGAGAGTATCCTGGAAAGTTAAGAGATAGACTAAAAGATGTAATGAAAGGAAGCCAAAACGAACGACATACAATTATGGAAATTCTTGGTTGTTGTGAAATTTTGGAACCTAAAAGTTATGATAGACCAACAACTGGAAGGCACGATTGGGCTTTTGTTGAATATTGGAGAGGAGAAGATAAGTTTAATAAGAAAATAGTTGATGAATACTTTGGACAGTATGTGAAATAAAAAACGACACGCCAACAATGGCTATAATTAATACGGGTTTTGGTGCTTAACCCAAAGTTTAGAGCTTTATACCAAGTCCGCCAAATCTTTTGATTTGGCTTTAGAACAAAAAAGATAAAACAAAATAAAAAGTTTTGGCTAAGTGCTTAATCGAAAGGTTACTACTTTTAATTCCCGTACTAACCATAGCCGAGACGTTGTAAACAATGCGGTACGTTAAAGGGACATCCTTTACAAAGTTAAAGTCACATAGTTTACACTTTTTTAGGTTATAATTTGAGATCAAAATCAAATTATCATGCCTTGGAAAGAAACAACAACTATGGAACAGAAAATTGAATTTATCTGTGAATGGCGTACAGGAAAATACACCATCACAGAATTATGCAAAGGCTTCGATATCTCCAGGCCAACGGCCTATAAATTGATAGGCAGGTTCGAAAAGCAAGGTTTTGAGGCCTTAAGGGAACAGTCCAGAGCTCCTGGAAAACATCCCAATGCGACCAGTGAAAATATCGTTGATGGCATTCTAAATTTAAAGACAAAATACAAGCATTGGGGAGCCAAAAAGATCAGGGAACTGTTGTTTAAAGATTTTACGCAGCAAGAAGTCCCTTCAGTGGTCACCGTCCATAACATCCTAAAGAAAAACGGTTTTGTATGCCCACAAAAACGGATGCGGAGAGTCGAACCGGTATACCCTATTTTTGATCCAAAATCATGCAACGAGGTCTGGAGTGCCGACTACAAGGGAAAGTTTTTAATGGGCAATAAGATCTATTGTCACCCGCTCACCATTGCGGACTCCAAAAGCCGATTTCTGTTTACAGCAAAAGGACATTACCATGAAAACCTAAGATCCGCCAAGGCCGAGTTTACAAGGGTCTTTAGAACATTCGGCATTCCCGAACAAATACATACGGACAATGGCAGCCCCTTCGGTTCCGTGCGTACCATCCAAAGATTTACGCAACTCTCCTATTGGTTTATCGAACTGGGGATTACACCTGTTTTTTCGGACCCGGCCCATCCCGAACAGAACGGACGGCATGAACGCATGCACCGCGATCTGAAGGCAGCTTGTGCCAAACCTTCAGCCTATGACCTGAAAGCGCAGCAAAGACGTTTAAATCACTTTGTAAAGGAATACAACCACATAAGACCACATGAAGCACTGGACATGAAAACACCTGCTGATATGCATGATTTTTCCACTAGGCCGTTCCCTGAAAAAATACCTAACTTTGATTACGATGCCAACTATAAAGTTCTTAAGGTGACACAAAATGGATCTATAAGGTGGAAATCCTATTATTGGGTATACGTGACCGCAGCATTAATGGGAAAATATGTGGGGATCCAGGAAATGGGCAACGGGATTTGGAGGGTATTTTATAGAAACACATTTTTAGGTTTCTTTGATGAAAAGTATTTAAGAAATAAAGAACAAGCAACAAGGTTAGAAACTAATTTAGTGTAAAGGCTAATCTTTAACTTGTGTAAACTATGTGCCTTAACGAACATTTTGAAGAAATTAATTAGACATACTTACTTATCGATTTTACTTACTATACCAGTTGTATTAAGTGGGCAAAACTCTTTGAACTTAGAAATCCTTGGGAATTGGGAACATGAAAAACCCAAGCAAGACCCTGAACTTCTATTGGATTCTGATAGTAAGGTTACGTCTAATTTTAATCCTAAGAGCATTTATTTTTTTCAGAAGGACGGAGTGCTGGATATCAAGGAATCGTACGGACAGTTCAAAACGAATTATTCGATTAAGGATAGTATTTTAAGTTTAGGAACTCTGAAATATAAAATACTGGAATTTACCCAAAGCAAAATGGTAATTGAGGAATTTGGAGATTTAGTCTTATTCAAAAAGAAATTAGAATTTGATAGAACCAATAAACAGATTGAGCCAATACCAGCCAAGGAAAAAATTCTCGAATCCTATCAAAACGGTAATGTAAAAACCTCTGGAGAAAGACAAAACGGCTTTGAAAATGGAATATGGACTGAGTGGTATGAAAATGGACATGTCAAATCTGTGATATACTATAATATGGGAGCTCGTCTGATGACAGCAGCTTTTGACGAAACAGGGAAATTAATTTCAAAGAACTGGTTCGATTTACATTCAAACTCTGTTAGGACGGATTAAAAACGTATGGTAACAATACCTAAATGTAATGCGGACTTTAGAGCTAAAACGAAAGGTCTGTGTATATTTATAAAGCCGCTAAATCTTTGGGATTTAGCTTTGGACAAAAAAGAAAAAGCGAAACCAAAAGCTTTAGCTTCGTGGGCAGACGGAAACCAAAAGTTTCCTTGCTACCGCACTACGCTTAGCTAAAACGTTAGCATACATACTGAGAATCAATATGCCAAGAATCGAATTACGAACAGAAATCAAAGCGAGTAAGGAAATCGTATTCGACTTATCACGGAGCATTGACTTACATAAAATCTCCACTGAACATACAGACGAAACTGCAATCGCTGGAAAAACTAGTGGATTAATTGGAATGGATGAATCGGTTACGTGGAGAGCAAAACACTTTGGGATTTATCAACTTCTTACTTCTAAGATTACGGAATTTGAACGTCCAAATCTGTTTGTAGATGAAATGGTTAAAGGAGCTTTCAAAAGTTTTAGACACGAACATCATTTTGAGGACTTAAATGGCGGGACAATGATGACGGATTATTTTGATTATGAATCTCCTTTTGGAATCTTGGGTAAGTTAGCGGACAAGATTTTCTTGCTAAAATATATGACGGACTTATTAGCAGAACGTAATAGAATCGTAAAGGACTTTGCGGAAACGGACAAATGGAAAAAAATAGTTGCGGAATAAAAAAAGTACGTATGCTAACAAAGCCTAAACGTAATGCGGACTTTAGAGCTTAAAAGGAAAGGTCTACGTATATTTATAATGTCGCTAAATCTTATGGATTTAGCTTTGGATACAAAAAGAAAAAGAAAAACAATAAGCTTTAGCTACGTCGGCAGACGGAAACAAAAAGTTTCCTTGCCCCCGCACTACGCTTAGCCGAACCGTTAGCAAAAATGGCTCATGACAAAATTTAGTGATTGGAAAATTGAACCAATGCCCAAACAGACCGAGAGTTTTTATTCTGGGCGGAAGTTGTTGGCTGAAGAATATTCCAAGCTTGTAATGGGGTTCAAACCTACTAGCATGGATGACAAATGGTTCATCTATAGTCAAAATGAATCAATTTACTTTCATCGCAGCTGGTTAGGGCATTGTATTTTTATTGCTAAAATTGTAAAAAGAGAAGATGATATTTTTATTGGCGATATAACAGCTAATAAAAAGCCCGAACAATTTGGCACTAGTGATATAGAGGTAAAAAAAGAAATGTTCAATAAACTGGTTGACTACGTGTTACACAAATAGTTCACTATTCTTTTTTCGAATTTCTTAAAAGGAGAAATAGCCTGATATTTGTCAGATGGACTTTACTCAAACGTAACTATTGCGCAGATGGACTTAACTAGGACGGAAAATAAACGGAAACTCAATTGTTCGTGCTTACTCTTGCGTGTCGCCACATTTTGCTAACAATACCTAAACGTAATGCGGACTTTAGGTTAAAATCGAAAGGTCTGTGTATATTTATAAAGTCGCTAAATCTTATGGATTTAGCTTTGGAAAAGAAAAAATAAATCTAAACAATAAGCTTTAGCTTCGTGCTACGACGTAAACTAATCGTTTACTTACTACCGCACTACGCTTAGCCGATACGTTGTGGTTAATTTGGTACGTTAAAGGGACATCCTTTACAAAGTTATAGATACATAGTTTACACTTTTGAGATTTATAAAAACCTCTCCCGTTCTTGATAATCCTGTTGATTACTTTTTCTTCTGGATTTTGATAATCCGACCATGTCAAACTCATGAAATTGCAATATTTAAAATGTTGATAAATAGACGTTTAAATACCTTAGCGTACGTTTTCGTACCGATGGGCTTCATACCCCTTAAAGTGTTGTAAAAAATGCTATGATTAAATACAATGGAAATAATACAGCTATGGCTATCATATTGTTCCTTAATCTTACTTGTCGTCTTTTGTTTTTAATTAAGTTAAAATCTATTTTTTCCTGAACGACTTCAACATCTTGAATAATAAAAGCAAGATAATTTTCTTCGTCATTTAATTTAGGATTGTTTAAAAATTTAGGTAGAGCTAATTTTTTAGGTGTTCTACCTTTTACCATTATTGTTCTTGGAAAAACCAACGTCCCGAGCTGGATTAGTATAAAAACCAAAGCAACTACTAAACAGAAGTTCAAGCCGACTATTTTTTCAAAGCCTCCTAGTACCATTTTATTAAATGTGTAGGCGACGATACCTGAAAGAATAGCAAACAAAAGCAGGACTATGGAATAAGCTCTATTTGTTATCTTGTTGGACTCACAAATTGTATATTCCAAATAGTCTTTTCCTTCGACTAGTATAAAACGAATGGACTCAATCGGAATGGATTTCCAGTTTGACTTATCAATCTTGAATGTTTTCATATATTATAAATTTAATTAATACTCTAATTAAAAACGATTTGCCAACAAAAAAAATCGTGTCATTTATCGGCCGTTTTACAGTATTGGAAAAGATTATTCCTTTTTTCAATTAGATTTAAATTTTGACGATGAAATTTTCGACTAATCCATAGCTTGCTGAATTCTTGATATTAGTTAAAATTTCACTAATAGGACTGCGTCTTATGCAAAAATAAATTTACATTAGTTGCCAACTAAATAGTAATATCGTAGCTAATGGCTATATTCTTGCTGTACCATAAATCATGAAAAAAACAATTTATTTAATTTGCTTCATCACTATCAAAGTGTTCAGTCAAGAATCGGATACCTCTATATTAGAAAAAACTATTTCAAACATTTATGACATTGAAAGGGTTAAATATCAATCGACATTCCAAGCAATGGATGGTGGAACCACCTATTTGGATAAGATAGACACTGTTTTCTTTGACTTCACAAACAGCAACAATTCAACGCCCAAATATCATATGGCTAGTGATGAATCAGAATTGATATATGATGGCAAAAGACATATTTCGACTTTGGTTAATGAAAAGGTCATTTTAATTGATGATACGCCAAATGCCAATAATCCTTTGATACTGACATTATACGGGGTAAAGAAATTTTTACCCGAAATGATGATGAATGAAAATATTGAATTCGTACGGAAACAAGACACTTTGCTCAACGGACAGAAGCTCTATGTTTTTGATATAACATTTAAAGGCGGATACATTGATTGGGGAAATTTTGTCTTAAAAAACGTCTCGGCAGCTGAAACAGAATATACTTTAATGATTGGTATGTCAGATTATTTGCCAAGAAAGATGATAATGGATAATGGCCCTACCGGGAGAATGAGCAGGACTTATGACAGCTTTGATTTTGACTATAATCAGGATGACAGTGTTTGGAGTGGAGCATTATTTCCCAAAGATTATTCGAAAATGACTTGGGCCGAATACCGAGAGAAGCAAAAAAATAAAATGCAATCATTAAAGGTTCGTTCAGCCGAATCGAAAATTGTACAGGACGTTGAACACTGGAAGCTGCCCAATTTAGAAAACAATTCCATAGTAGACTTTAACAAGCTAAAGGGAAATGTAATTCTAATTGAATTCTGGTTCAAAAATTGCGGACCATGTGTTCAGGCCGTTCCAAAACTTAATGCAATCCATGAAAAATATAAGGATAGTAAGTTCCAACTATTTGGCATTGAATATCGAGAAGATTTCCCCCAGGAAAATTTAATGGCCTATGTTGAGAAAATAAAAATAGAGTATCCAACTCTCTATAAGGGAAAAAGTTTAGCGGCCACTTATGAGGTTACCGCAGCCCCTACATTTATTCTAATAAACAAAAAAGGTGATGTTATTTTTGCAGAATCAGGATTTAATGAGAAGGAAATCATTAAACTAATTGAAGCCAATCTTTAATGGCGTTTTACAAAAGACCATTCCAATTTGTGACTAAATACTGCTTTATTCCAGCTTTTAATCTGTCCCGTAAATCGAACCTTTTTTGGAACTGTCCCCTTTTCTAAAATCGTGTCATTTATCGGCCGTTTTATGGGTCAGTTCTTATTTACGAAAAAATATTAATTTGGCGGTGTTAGTATAAAAGAATAAAAGATCATATTCCTACGTTATATGACATTTGTGCCCAACGTTGGCGAAAATGTCATAAGATTGACATAGAAATGGCACAACCAATATAACAGCATAAAAATATCTTTGCTGAGTAATCATTAAAATATATCTAAATGAAGAATGAAAACTTAGCAAATAAAATTAAAGACTTACGAAACCGAAAAGGATTTTCTCAAGAGCAACTATCAGAGGAATCAAAATTGAGTTTAAGAACTATTCAACGAATTGAAAAAGGAGAGTCAATTCCTAGAGGAGATACTTTGATAAAGCTATCTCAAGCACTTGGAGTAACACCAGACGACCTTTTAGAGTGGACAGATATTGAAGATAAGGGATATTTAACTCTTTTAAATCTAAGCGCTACGAGCCTTCTAATTCAGCCTTTATTGGGCATAATAATTCCGCTTGTGATGTGGATTTTAAAAAGGGAAAAGATAAAACTTGTTGATGATACTGGTAGAAAACTAATAAGCTTTCAAATTACTTGGACTTTGATTCTTTATGTTGTTTTAATTATAGCATCTGAAGGAGTGTTTATACCATTTAGTTTTAACTTTTTAAATTCATTTCCTATCCTGATAGCAAAATCCGAAATAATCGAATTAGTGATATTATTTTTATACTTCTATAATGTAGTTCTCATAATCCTAAATATAAGAAAAAGTCAAAAAGGACTGAAAAATAAATATTTACCTGCAATACCATTTTTGAAATAAAAAAATGCTCCCACAATGGCTCCTATGAAAAGCCTTAGTCCAGTTCTCCTAAATTATTCATATTTATTTTATAAAAGTATGATTAAACGACCGTTTTTTTGAGCTGTCACTTTTTCTAAAATCGTTTCATTTATTGGCCGTGGCTGTTGCAGAAGTGGTCTACGGACAAGGGATTGACCTAATCAGGCTGTTTTTACCTAGTCTTTAGGAGAACCGGTCTTGGTAGAATTTGTTGGCAAAAAATGGTCAGGTAGCCTTTAAAA
>NZ_PHQQ01000052.1 GCF_002909235.1 Arenibacter catalasegens | reverse complement strand
TAACAGAAGAAGAATACACTCCTCTTTGGGATATAAGACTATAGAGGAAATTGAAATAGAATTGTATAATCAAAAAATAGCAGCATGACTCTTATCTAATTGTCCACTTTTTTGTTGCAAGTCCATATCGCCATCGCCGCGTACAAAACAGCAAAGGGAACTCCCGATCTACAGATTGCCAGAACTACAGTTCGATATGGACCCTGCCCAAGGGACGAAGTTCTATTTGCAGGATGTGCTCAACGGCATCCTCCAAAAACACAAAGTACGCAGTTTCGGGGAGCTGGCAAAACTCGTAAAACCCTATCACATACAATTAAGGCAAACAAAAAACATATCGGGAAGGATAGGCGTGGCCTATGGCCTGGACAATCAAAAAGGCTACAGGACCCGGTTCATCAACGGCTCCACCGTGCACAAAAGCTTGAGCGGCCCGAAACTGCAAAAGGTCTTCGAGGCCAATTCAAAATCGAAGCTACTTCCGATGCACCGCAAACGTTTGCTGAAACAAATAGAAACTACCTATGGCCTCTTCAAGACAATTCGGTCTAAGGAATTGGCAGCAGTGCTCAAGGAATATCAGGACATCGATATCAAACTGGACAGAAAAGGGGATGCCGTCAAGGGATATACCATCCATGACAGATCGGGATATGTATTCACGGAAAGGGAGCTGGGCCAAAATATCCGAATAGAGAATCAAGCGGATATTTTTGGAAACGACGATGAACCCACGGAAATCGATACCAATAGCAGGCAGTTCGGCATAGAGATGCAAAAACTGATAAAGGAGGCATTCCAAACATCATATCATAAATCCCCAGAAAGGAAAGGACTGCTATCGGAAAGTATCATGACCAAGAGCTTATCGGATATCCTTCCATATATAGCAACCTCAAAAAGCTATATTTTCCTTGAGCGCTATTTGCCAGGTAATCAAAAAGAATTGTTGGGGGAAGCTCTTGAACGGGAATTCCCAACGGTCAGGGATAGATTGTTCCAATTGGAGACCAAGAAGGAAATGGAAACCTTGAAAGATAAGTTCAACCTTATCGGCAAGGTCTTGGAAAACTGCATAATCGATGTCGGGATGGAAAAGGGAAGCGTCCGGCTGTTGTTCCAAGCTTTGGGGGTAAAGTATCACGATAACCAGTTGTCCTTTGCCAATTCGAACAGGCATACGGTCCCAGTCCGTTTGGAAAATTTGCCTTTCCCCAAGGCCATGGAGGAATATGTATCCACTGGATTCGTACGTCAAAATCATTCGGTGCTGGAACTATTGGCCGAAAAAAATTCGGAAAACAGCCCGAAGCTGACGGCATCCGCTTTTTTCCTGCCCACGATTTTTCCAAAGCTTTATGAAAAAATGGATCCTGTTTACAAAAAGCAATATGAAAGTGTCGCCTTGGGTTCCTATGTGAAATATGCCGAACGGATGCATGCCCCTTTTGAAAAATCGCCAAAGGACTATATCGCATTTTTCAATGCCAAAGGGTTCTATTTTACGAGAACGGAAAAAGGATTCGAGGTCAAATCCATCTATACGGACAAAGGAACAAGTTGCACGCTCTCTAAAAGGACGGGCAGTTATTTGAATTCCATTCCCGATGTAACTAAAATATTAGGGAATCAACATATCGTTATCAACGGACTTGTTAGAGATGGCAGGAACCATCTGAAGAACCTATGGGCGGGACATCTTATGGAAAGGGGAAGGTACGAAAGGGTAGCTTTTATGCTCACATATGAAAAGAGCTACCCCAACCTGCATCCAGAGATGGTCACGTACCACATGGACAACGGGCTTCGAAAAAACGTGGGCGACGCAATCAACAGGCGATATAGTATCCAACAGAACCGCTTATTGCGAAAAGGAGTGTACGCCATAAGTTCATTATTGGGCAATAGGGGCAAAGGAGGAGAAGAGGTCTATAACGGGTTCAAGGATGAACTCACGGATTATTCAAAGTACAAGGGCAGGGGGATGTCGATTTAAATTTCTATAGATTTCTTCCTAGGTTTCATTAGTCCCAAAAAAAGTTCGTGGCCGTTTAACAAAAATGGTTTGTAGAACGGGTAATGTTTCAAAAGACCTTAGTTTTATGAAACCAAGTTCATAATTGTCGAATCCAACTATTTCAGAATCCTTGCAAAATTGTAGCTCGCATTCACCAGGTTTACGTAACTCGTTTCCATTGCCTCTTTAAGCGTTGATATCCCCCGAACTATAGAAATTACATAGGCAAGACCAAACTCTTTTTGTTGTTCAATGGAAATGCTCGCCGATCCGCATAAGGCGGCTACAGGAATATGCTTTTTTGCGGCAGAATTCACTACTCCGTTAATGGTCTTGCCCGATAGGGTTTGTTCATCCAACTGGCCCTCTCCGGTGATAATCCAATCAATTCCTTCAATAGCGTTGTCAAAATCGGCCAGTTCTTTTATCAAATCTATGCCGGAGGTCAATTGTCCTTTAAGGAAGACAACGGCACCACCTCCAATACCTCCGGCCGCACCAGAACCGGCTATTTTTTGGAGTTCTATACCGAACTGTTCCTTAATAATCTTCGCATAATTACGGAGTCCCTTGTCCAGAATTTCTACTTCTTCCAGTGAAGCTCCTTTTTGCACCGCGTATATTTTTGCAGCACCGTTGGCGCCATAAAAGGGATTGGAAACATCACAGGCCACTTTAACTTTGACCTCCCTAAGTTTTGGATGTATATTTGAATTATCCACCTTTTTGACAGCTATAAGGTTTCTTCCAATGTGGTCGAGCTCTTTACCATCTTTATCAAGAAATAGATAACCCAGGGCATTCGCCATACCCATACCACCGTCGTTGGTAGCGCTTCCTCCGATACCTAGAATAATTTCAGTCGCTCCTTTTTCCAAGGCATCCGCAATAAGCTCCCCAGTACCGAAAGTAGAAGACTGCATACAGTTTCTTTCTGTGTCTTTTAACAATTTAAGACCCGAGGCCTCTGCCATTTCTATATAGGCGATATGACTTTCTGGGGAGTAGATATACGAAGCGCTAACAGGCCGGAACAAAGGATCCTTGACCTTTAGTGTGATTTTTTCACCTTTTAGATAGTGTTTAACAACGTCGATGGTACCGTCTCCACCATCGGCTAACGGCATTTTACGGATTTCGGCATCCGGGAAGACCATGCGGAGGCCATCTTCAACCGCATTGCAGAATTCAAATCCCGTTAGGGAACCCTTAAACTTATCGGGGGCAATTACGAATTTCATTGATTATACGTTTAATTTAATAGGTTGGGCAAAGAGATGCTGAAAAGCACTATGGCGACAAAATAGGCCAACAATATGGCGACTTCTTTTTTGCCGGAATAATAGACAACTTCCAGACCTTCGTTGACCTGTCTTTTAACAGTAAAACTAACAGCTAGTGCTACTGCTATGGTTACGAGACATCCTAGTGCGTTCCACCAGAACCAAAATATTTGAGGTACGTACAGCCATAGGTATATATTGAATAGTACACCCACCACTATTCCGATATTTGCACCCAAGGCATGGGTTTTCTTGGTTAAAATGGCAAGTATGAACGCAGCCAAAATTGGGCCATAAAAAACAGAACTGATCTTATTGATTACCTCAATAACGGTGCCCTCGATATTACCGGCGAAGAAAGCAAAGAAAAGGCAGACCAGACCCCAGAAAATGGATAAGAGTTTTGAATAGGTCATATACTGCTTGTCCGGCATATTGGGTTTAAATCGTTTTACAAAATCTTCCATAGTAACAGCGGATAGGGAGTTCACCGTTGAACTTAAGGTGGACATTGCTGCGGACATGATGGCCACAATCAATATGCCTATTACCCCATTAGGTAAATATTTGATGATAAAAACGGGCACCATCAAATCGGCCTTTTTTCCTGCCAAAGAGGAAATGTTGGCTTGATAAACAGCTTCCATTTGTTCTTGAAATCCTATATCCTGCACCAATAAGGTACCCAACACAAGACCCATAATACAGTAGGTCAATGTAAATGGAAATCGAAGCAGACCATTGGCCATCATCAATTTTTTTAGATTGGACATGCTGCTAGAAGACAGTAATCGCTGTGATTGCGTCTGATCTGTTCCGTAATAGGAAGCATACAGAAAAAAGCCGCCGATGACCATTGGCCAGAACCCGAATTCATCGTTGCCATCCCCATTATTGAAGCCCCATTTGTTAAAATCAACAGCTGTAATTCGGTCTTTATCAACATGAGTCAAGAAATTATCGATACCGCCTAATTCACTAAAACCATAGAATAGGCAAATTATGATGCCAATAAATAAGATGCTCATTTGTATTACATCTCCCCAAATAACAGCTTTCATACCCCCTTGAAAAGAGTAAATCATTGTTATTAGGCCGATGATTAAAATAGATATCCAAAAGTCCAACTGAATGGTAGCTTGCAAAATTAAAGCCATTGTATAGACCATAACGCCTGTAGCTACTGACCGACTGATTTGAAAAACAAAACTGATAAGAAGTCTGGATGAAGCATCAAAACGCTTTTCCAAATACTCATAAACACTTACAATTCCTGATTTGTAAATTGTGGGCAAAAGGGCTATCAGCAAAAACGCCATGGCTAGGGGCACACCTAGTTCATACGTTAGCCATTGCATGCCACCCCCATCTTTAAGACCAACAAAGGCCGGTGCTGAAATAAAACTTATGGCTGATAGTTGGGTTGCCATGGCCGACAGGCTCAACGGTAGCCATGAGGTTTTTCTTCCCCCTAAAAAATAATCGTTTCCCGTATTGTTTTCCTTGAACAGGAAACCCAAACCTAAGAAACATATTAGGTAAACGACAATTACGATATAGTCTAAATAATTCATGAGTTAAAGTTTATTGGCTAATTCAGATTTTACTTTTTCATACCACTCGTGCCTGAGAATACTCATTAAAATGGCATCGGTTCTTCCTTCACTATCAATTGATGGGAACATATTTCGCAATACGCCTTCTTTTTTACATCCCACACTTTTCATCGCCGCAATACTTATATTGTTACTGGCATAAGCCCCAAAACCTATTCGTTCCATACCCAATTGTTCAAAGGCGAATTCAAATAAAAGATATTTGCAATGCTTGTTCAGGCCCGTACCACGAAAGGCCTTTCCATACCAGGTGTGTCCTAGTTTTATTGTTTTCAGCACGGATGAATACTCATAAAATCGGGTAGTTCCGGCATATTGATTCCTCTGCTTGTCAAATACTACAAAAGTATACTCTTTAGTCGCTTTACGATTTTCGATTGCCGACTGCACATACCTCTTAAGACTTTCAGTATCATTACCCTTATCAAAGAAGTATTTCCAGATTTCTTTGTCGTTTGTGATTTCCGATAAGGATTCAATGTGGTCTTCACTTAATGGAATTAGGCTTACATCTCCATCCGTCAAGTGATAGTCCTTTAAAAAGTCGAAAATAATAATATCATTAGGCAAAACTCAAAATTTAATTTTTTAAAAGATCTATGAATAGTGCAGCACTCCAAGAGAAATTGTCTCCTCCGTAGCCTAATCTATTAATCTCTCCGTTATCCTTACGACAATCAAAATATTCAAAAAATCCGTCGCGCTCGATCAATTCTATGGAATCTTTTTTGATTCGCTTCGCCACATCATTAAATTTATAATTTTTTAGTCCATAGTAGAGCATCCAATTCATATTGATCCAAACCGGCCCCCTCCAATACTTACGAGGATTAAATCGGTCACTGGTTGGGTCAAAAGAGGCGCATAGATATTTGTCTTCACCTCCAAATTTGTCCATCATTGTTTTAATCAAAATTCCTGCTCTTTTTTGATCAGGTATATTGGCGAATAGAGGAGAAAAAGAGGAAGAGGAAACAAACTGGATAGGTCTATTATTTCGCAAATCAAAATGTACGTAAGCTCCCAGTTCTGTATCAAACAGTTTTCTATTGAAATTTTCAATACTTTTCCTATTCCAGTTTCTCAAATTCTCTTTTTTGGGTTCGTTGCCACCAATTAATTCATAAAGTTCCAATAAGGCACTATTTGATTTTATCAGCATGGCATTGAACAGGGGGTCTTGTACTAAAAAGGGGGAAAGTTCCGCGATTTTAACGTCATCGTAATTATGTTCCTTTGCAACGTCTATAAGGTATAAATAGTGATCATATTCCCGGTTTGAAGGCCTTTGAGAGGCATCAACATGAGTGGTATCCTTACGGTCAAAGGTATATTCAGGCGGATTCATGGTCTTCCAGATATCGTCCCAAACTGGGGAATTGTCGGTGCCTGATTCCCAGTTATGGTAGATGTACATCAACCCTTCATTTTGAGGATCTCTATTCGTATAGAAATACATATGATTTTCATATACTTTAACAATTTGTTCCTTGATGAAGTTCAACATAGATTCCTTATCCTCGGCAATGCGATACATTTCCTGAAGGACGAAACCTGTTACTGGAGGTTGGGTCATTCCAGTGGATTTATATTTTTTTGACGATTTGGGATGCAGTTCGGACTGATGAAAATCGGCTCCAGGAAAATAGGAGTCGTTATCCGTGTGAAATATAATATGTGGGATGAAACCATTATCCCATTGCGCGTTGAGCAAGGTTCTTATTTCCGTTTTTGCCTTTTCTATATCGAAGTGGGCGAAGCCTATCGCGATAAAGCCTGAATCCCATTTCCATTGAAAGGGATACAATCCCTTACTTGGAATGGTGAAGCCTCCTTTTTGAAAATTGTCTTCTAAAATATGTTTAGCTTTTTCTAGTAGTTGATAATTCATAATTTATAGAGGAAAAAAAGACATCGGCAGTGCAATACCACCAATGTCTTGTTGTTATAAGTAAACTGACTTAAAAATTAAAGGTTGCAGTAAAGAATAACCTTCTTGGTAAAATAGGTCTTCCGACAAAAAACTCGGATTCCGACTGACCAGCAGAACCGGCTCTTGGATTACCTTCGGTGATGCCCTCACTATCGAACAGGTTGAAAACGGAAACTCCCAAACGAACGGACTGATTGTCATCAAGTTTCGCAAAAGTATATCCCGCACCTATTCGTGCAATAGTTATTGCGTCCAGTTCAATATTATTGGTGTCATCGGTAAATTTCTTTCCTGTATAGTTGAACCCAAAATTGGCATCAAAAGCGGAATTGTCATAGTATAGTCCCAAAGCACCCAACAAGTTTGGCTGACGTGCCAACTCATTGCCCACATTGGCTTCAGCGGAAGTACCGTTTACCAAATCAAAATCGATATTTTTAGTAATCTCATGGGCCTGATAGGTCAGGTTGCCACGGAGATTCAAATTATCAACAATGGTATAGTCCCAAGTAGTTTCCAGACCGATAGTCCTGGTGTTCTGCTCAGCACGCGTTTCGTCTATCAACTGCCCACCAACGATGGCCTGGCGAATGGAAACTCGGTCGGTTAGCCCCACGTAATACCCAGCGACTGATCCCGTAAAATTTTCGTTGCCAAATTTGGCACCTGCCTCAAACTGTATGATGTTTTCAGGGTCATATACACTTTCAGAAATACCGGGAACCGGTGCAAATCCTCTTAACTGCGGAAAAAAATACCCTTTTGAAAAGTTTGCATAGAGGTTGGTGGTTTCTGTCAATTCGTAGAGACCTGCCAATGAAAGGGCCCAAGCATTGGCCTCTACTTTTGTCCTTAAAAAAGTACCGTCGGCAGATTGTACATCACTTAACTCAGTAGTTATGTCCGCATCGGTATAAACCGTTTCAGAGGCAATACCTCCACGGTTGTTTTGTCCATCTGTATGCTCCCATCTGAATCCGACATCAAAACGCCATTTATCAAAAATCATCTCATCGGTCAGGTATAGAGCAAGTCTATTTTGGGAGAGAAAATTATTCGCTGTCTGTCCTATTCGATTGTACAATCCACCTTGTGAATAGACCATATTATTACCATTCGAATCAGTATAGTTTAAATTTACCAAACGCGGATCATTGTTGAATTCTGTCAAAACTCGAAACTGGTAATTTATATCTTCAGCCTCGGTTCTGGCGATGAATGAACCAAGTGTAACGTTATGACTTCCCCCATTCGAGGTTTTGATGGTTTTTGTCAAATTGATCTCCCCTGAATAATCGGTCATAGGCCGTAAACGGTCTACATGTAGATTATCAATGACCAAATCAGAACCATTTATTTGTCCTCCTGCTCCACTTTGGTAAGTGGCGGTATACCCTTGATTTCCTGGGGCAATACTTTCTACATAGTTATTAAGGGTGATAGGGTTTCCATTGTTCCCATTTCCTCCAACATACAAAGCAAAATTATGCTTGTAGTTCGCATATTTAACTTTTGAAGTTAATCTAAGATCATCACTAAAGCGATAGTTGAAATCTCCTAAAAGATAACCACCGGTAGTTGAAACACCGTCGGCTATAGGACTGTTATAGACTCCCCCAGGAGTATTGAAGGAAGTGTTGGCTAAAGCTCCTGTTAACAACTGCTCTACAGGTTTACCATCATTACCATTAATTCTTTCACGGTCTCCTCCCGAAAGGGGTATAGGTAAGTAAAATTGAGCCTTGTCGTTTATAAACTGGCCATGTAAGGTGAACGAACCATTATCGAATTTTTTCTTGATATTTCCCCTGAATTGAATACCCTTTGTTGGTAGGCCTACATCAATAGGTCCTCTGTCATGTCTCACAAAACCAGTAAATGCATAATAAGTGTTAGAATCTTCACCACCCAATTGACCCCCACTATAAAAGTCGGTTTTGAGCCTGCCTTGGTCGGCCACTTCAAGATTGATCATGTTGCCTGGATTGGTATCACCTGTCTTACTGGTATAGTTGATAATTCCCGCTACAGAACCTGCACCATATAATACTGCAGCACCACCCCGAACAAATTCCACACCTTTGAACCCAATATCGGGTCTAGCGTAAACATCATGTGCGGAAGAGTTAAGTCCGAATGAACTGATTAAAGGCATTCCATCATATTGCAATGGGTTGAAAACGTACTGTCCACCTGAAGGAAGACCTCTAACAAAAATATTACTGGCCGTTTCACCACCACCACCTTCTGCTGTAATACCAGGAACACTTCTAAGAATATCGGCTTGACTATTTGCAGATAATTTGGTGATTTCCTTCATTTTGACAGAGCTAATAGATAAAGGCGCCTGTTTTTGTGAACGGAATGTACTCGAAGCGGTTAACACCACTTCATCTAATTGTTGGCCGCCTTCCTGCAATATAAAATCTACTGCTATGGCTGTGCCATTTAGGTCTATGGTTTCGTCCATAGTGGTAAAACCTAAGTATGAAACCCTTAGTATTTGGCTTCCCGTAAGATCGGAACTAAATGTATAGTTACCATCAAAATCCGATATCGTACCGGAAGTACTACCTACTATAAGAATGTTAGCTCCGGGAATAGGCTCTCCGGAATTGTCGGTAACGGTACCTGAAATATCGGTCTGTGCGTATGAGCTTGCACCTATTAGAAGACCGATTACCGCAAAAATAATTTTCTTCATGATTTCTAGTTTTTAGTTATTAGATGAGTTAATTATATTAGTGAATCGTGATAATAAGGTCAAAACTATCAGAATATCATACTATTTATAGTTAATTATTACAATATTCGTATGCAAACGTTCCCGCAAACGTTTGCAATTTATTTTGTAGTATTGTTATATCACTGATTTTTGTCTAATTTATTGATTTGCAGTTATGAACAAAAAAAGAAACACCACCTTAAAAGAGCTTTCAAAAGTCTTAAACCTATCGATTTCGACCGTTTCAAGAGCCTTAAATGACCATCCAGATATTAGCCTAGGAACAAAGGATAAGGTCAAAACGTTGGCGAAGCAGATGAAATACGCACCCAATCTGTTTGCCAGAGGTTTTCGATCAAAAGAGACGCATATTTTAGGGGTTATCGTACCTAACATAACCCATTTGTTCACTGCTACTATCTTGAAAGGTATTTTGGAGGAGGCAGAACTTCGTGGCTATAGAATCATCATTTCAGAATCTAATAATAGCCAAACTAAACAAGTTGAAATGTTGAATACCATGACCCAATTTGGCGTGGATGGCGTTTTAATGTCACTGGCAAGAAAGACCACCAGAGTGGAAGAAATGTTAGAAGTTTTAAACCGTTTACCTATTGTGCTTTTCGACAAAGTTTCAAGTAAAATTCCTTGTACCCAAATTGTAATCAATGAAGAAGAAGCAGCCTATAATGCCGTGGAACATTTGATAGAATTAGGAAAGCAACGGATAGCCATTATAAAGGAGACAGAGAACTCCTATAATTCTGAAAAAAGATATGCAGGTTATTTGCGCGCCTTAAACCAACATGGTCTGCCTATACGCGAAAAAATCATTTTGAGTACGGAGGATATTTCATTGGACAATGGAAGGAGACTTACGAATATTCTATTAAGTCAAAAGAAACGCCCCGATGCCATTTTTGCAATTACGGACAATGCGGCCATAGGAGCAATAAAAGCTTTACATAAGTTTAAGGTTAAAATTCCAGAGGAAATTGCTGTGGTCGGATTTAGTAACTCGGTATACTCTACCATTATTAGTCCTGCTTTGACTACAGTTGATCAACCTGGGGATAGGATAGGACGTACTGCCATTAAATACTTAATCGATGAGATTCAAAACCCCAAAGATCAAATTATAACAAGGACCGTAGAGATAAAGACTAGCCTTATTGTGAGGGACTCCTCCTTTATGGCCTAGTAATAGTGGTTTTGAAAAACGGCCGTGGCCGTTGCAGAACTCCAATAAACATCAATTTTTGCTTTTATAAATGTGTGGAAATGCGTAAATTAAAGGTATGCAAGGCAGAAAGAACTATACCGAAAAACTGTTCCTCAGCTT
>NZ_PHQQ01000051.1 GCF_002909235.1 Arenibacter catalasegens | reverse complement strand
TAGCCGAAAGACATAAGGCAAAAGAGATAAGCCAGTAGTCAAAAATGGCAAGTAATAACCACAGCAAGGGCTCCTTCCCTTGGATAAGGGAAGGTGGATCCTCCGCTAGCTGCGGAGGAGACGGAAGGGTTTGAAAGCCCAGGTCTTCAGGCAGGTACAATAGATAAGGAATCGATTTACGGCTCGGAATTTCAATCTCCCCTTTCTTCCCCCGATGATAGCGTGGAAATTCATTCCCCTCTTCGTTCCAAAAGGGGAGCCATTAGCCGTTGCGCCCAAATGGAGTTTTCTCTAGACAACATAATTATTTCAAGGTCATCCCAATTTGTACATTTTGTAAAAATGTTAGGTCCCGAAATAACCGTATTAGTTACTTCAACAGAATCCAACTTCCAATTAGGAACTACTAAATCGATTATAAATTAATATGGACCTTAGCTTGCCATACCCTTCTTACGGTACAACCTATAAAATAGAAAGGCAAAAAGAAGGCCTACTGCTGCACCTACAAACAAATCCAAAGGATAATGTACGCCTACATAAATACGGCTTGTGGCGAATAATACAGGCCAAATAAAAAAGAGCCAACTCCATTTAAAATGGTGCCTAAGAAATAGAAACACACTGGTAGTAATGCTAAATGAACTGGAGGAATGCCCAGAAAAAAAACTGTATCCATCGGGACTTTTGAGAATACGGATCAAAGTGTTAATTTCTTCGGTGTTATTGGGACGAAGTCGCGCCACCCATTCTTTGGTAATCCCTGTAAATGCAGCAACTATTGACACGGTGAGCAGCACAGTTCCCAACACCCAAAAAGCTTCGTTTTTAGGATAAAACCTAAAAATAAGCACTATAAATAAAATAAATAAGGGAATCCAAGTAGTGAAATTGGTTACTGTAGACCAAAAGACATCGTAATCTTCGATGCCCAAACTGTTCAAATAAATAAAGGTATCACGGTCCCACTTTAAAAGTTGGTCCAGCATTTTACTTTCTTTTGACTACGCCAGTTACCTCGTCAACGTTCTTCTTAACTTTATGGATCTCGTTCTTTATATCCTCGGTAAAACTAGTATCTATACCTTGCTTCTCCGCACTTTTCTGAATCTCTTTCTTTATATCCTCTGTGGCATCCTTTAGTTGTCGCATGCCCTTACCCAATCCCTTGGCTATTCCAGGAATTTTATCGGCCCCAAAAACCATTACCACGATAAACATGATAAAAAAGATTTCGCCACCGCTAATAAATAAAATTATCGTACTTAACATATGACAAATATAATGAGAAGTTTGACAGCTGCATAAAAAATAGGTTAACTTTTTTTTGGGCAGAAGAACCCAGTAATATTAGGGGTTAGTATAGCATTTAGCACATTTATATTCAGTAATTCCCGAACAAACATAAACTCTCATGAGATAATACCTCATTTGGAGGAAGAATAAAAAAAGCCCCGAAACACGTTTGGCCTTTAGGCTATGTGGTTTCAGGGCTTCATTTAAATTTATGCACTAGTATCCATAATGACGCTAGTTAAAAAATGGGATAATTCAAATTTGAAAAATGCTTATTTCCCTTTTATATTCTCTTTAAAATTTTGAAAGTCGGATTTAACTTCCTTCTTTGGCCATGAGTTATTAGTGGTATCAATATCCGCTGTTTCGGCTTTTGGATCAACCACAATTCCTACCAACTCCTTAGCTGTGGCAACCACCCGTTTTACTTCCTTGTCATTCTTCCTCCAAATCTCCGGTGGATAGGTGACATTTTCAGTAGAACCATCTGCATAGCTATATTCAACGATCAAGGGCATAGGAATTCCTCCTGGTTTGTTAAAGGTAACCTCATAGAAATATTTTGGCTCTACAACGGCATTGCGTTCTGCTGCCGACATATTGTCCATCATAAATTCCTTTAAGTTTTTTGAGTTTTCCGAAGGTGCCTTTCCTTTTAGGTTGGGTTCGTAATCTTCACTTTCCTCTTCGGCCAAATAGACCAATGGTGGTAAATCTGATTCCTTTATATTCCTTTCCGCCATTAACGCCAACATTTGTTTGGTAGGCTTATCGGAAACATAATATTTTTTAACTTCTTTTACGCCTATATCCACGTAATCTGTAGTATAGAACCAACTTCTCCAATACCAATCCAGATCCACAGCAGAGGCATCTTCCATAGTCCTAAAGAAATCCTCGGGAGACGGATGTTTAAACATCCATCGTTGTGCATAGGTCTTAAATGCATGGTCGAACAATTCCCTCCCCATTACTGTTTCCCTAAGAATATTTAGGGCAGTTGCTGGTTTTCCATAGGCATTGTTTCCTAATTGGTGCACATTCTCCGGATTGGACATAATGGGCGCTATGGTACTTTGATCGCCGGACATATAAGGTATTATCTTGGTTGGTTCCCCTCTACCCGACGGATATTTACTATTTGGAACTATAGCCTCGGGATAAGCCACCCCAAATTCCTGTTCGGCCATATACTGCATAAAAGTATCCAAACCTTCATCCATCCAACCCCATTGGCGTTCGTCCGAATTAACGATCATAGGGAAAAAGTTATGTCCCACCTCGTGGATTATGACAGAAATCATTCCGTATTTTACCCTATCCGAATAGGTGCCATCCTCATTGGGCCTTCCATAATTCCAACAGATCATAGGATATTCCATTCCCTGGTTTTTGGCATGGACCGATATGGCTTTGGGATAAGGATAATCAAAAGTATGAGCGGAATAGGAACGCAAAGTATGCGCTACCGCCTTGGTAGAATATTCCTCCCATAACGGATTTCCTTCCTTGGGATACATAGAAATCGCCATAACATCCCTGTTGCCAACTTTTACGGCCTGCATATCATAAATAAACTTACGGGAAGTTGCAAAACCAAAATCCCTAACATTTTCTGCCTTAAGCTTCCATGTTTTCTTATTTTCTGAAAACCCTTTCTCGGCTACTTCAGCTTCGGCCTGACTCACTATGATTACAGGCTTGTCATACGATTTTTTTGCCCTATCATATCGTTTAATCATTTCCTTGGAAAATACCTCTTTCATATTCTGAAGCTCTCCGGTGCCATCCAAAATATGATCTGCCGGAACTGTAATATTAACCTCGTAATTACCAAAGGGAAGAGCAAATTCTCCACTACCCCAAAACTGATGGTTCTGCCATCCTTCTATATCACTATAGACGGCCATTCTAGGGAAAAATTGAGCTATAACATAAGCCCTATTGCCGTCCTCTGGAAAATACTCATATCCTGAACGTGCCCTATTTACGGTATGATCTGGAATATTGTACCACCATTTTATAGAGAAAGAAACCTGCCCCTTACTTTTTAAAACTTCGGGAAGATCGATCCGCATCATGGTCTGGTTAATGGTGTATGGCAAGGCCTTTCCATTGTTATCCCTTACATATTCTATATTGAACCCACCATCGAAAGGCGGGGTCATATATTTGGTGGCAAAGCTAGATACAGGTTCGGCCACAGGCACACCTTCACCATCGCGTAAAGGCGATTTAGAGCTTTTGGAGCGAACGTTCTGATCTAGTTGCAACCATAAAAAAGTTAAATCATCGGGTGAGTTATTGGTATAGGTTATGGTTTCGGAACCGTAAATTTTGGTGTTTTTATCATCAAGCTCAATATCCATCTTATAATCTGCCTGTTGCTGATAATAATCGGGGCCCGGAGCCCCAGAAGCTGACCTATACGTATTTGGTGTAGCAAATTCCTCATAAAGTTGCTTAAATTTGTTTTGATTAAGGTGTCCTGGTTCCCTTTCTTCCTTTACTTCGTCCTGAGCAACCGCTAAGGCGGCAAAAAGGAACAATAGCGAAGCAAAAACATGTTTCATTCTTCTCATATTTTGAATTAATTTTTTAGCGCGGAAATTTAACATTATTCCAAGAGAATGTTATTAATTATCAAAGATTTAACATTCCTTTATTATTCTCGCGTATAAGCACAAAACTCTTTTTCTGACCCTTAAATTTAAAATGGACGACATTTTTCTGTTCTTCAAAAATATCCATTAAAACTTCGTTTTGCACGGCAATGGACGTAGTGGTGTTGATATCAATGTTCGGGACTTCCAGGTAACAGATCATAATATCATTTTCATATTTCTTACCTAAAAAATTATAGGCCACGTTATTCCCGTTGACCTCAATGGCGAACTTGGTCTTTAAATATTTCTCTATGTATTCATTGGCTTGGGAAGACTCGTCCATAGTCGCCAAATTACCCTTGATGTCATAGCGTTCCAATAGCAGTTTATCCACATCATCGATAAAAATCCTTGTAGTGATCTGTATGGCCCTGTCTTTATCGGAGTATTCAATACTGGTTACACTTAAATAAAATTTATGCGCTACCGTGAATGCCAGCAGTGGCAACAACAGTATTAATAGGAGTTTTTTATTTAATTTCATATTGTTTTTATCACCCATTATGAAGCAATCATTGTGCCATTTTATTCTGCCCTTTGAGTCAAAATTTTAGTTTTCCATTATAAAGTGGGCAACCTATGTCAGGGATGTGCAATCTTACAGTGAACAATTAACAATAAACAATGTCTATATCCAATTTTCAATGTCGAATGCTCGTCACTTCGAGTTATTTTATGGAGTGAAACGAAATAAAATTGGTTTGAGAAGTAAGCGTTTTACATATAACAAGTTCTCGATACAAAATGCCCACAGGCATTTCACTCGAACTGAAGCTCGTATGGACAAAACAGTCACTTCGACATGAGCCCTTTTTATAGGGCGTCCCGATAATTATCGGGAGAGAAGTCGCACATATTTGGTCCTAGCCACTTGTGTGATTTCTCACTATCGTTCGAAATGACTTGTAAGAAATATTTCAACCCACTTCGATTTCGACTCCGCCGGCAGGCAGGCTCAATCTCCATTCTCTTCATTCGGTGGCTGAGCGTAGTCGAAGCCACTGCACACTGTTCACTCCCTTTCATGAGTTCTCGAACACTCCCAACCAACTTCGATTTCGACTCCGCCGGCAGGCAGGCTCAATCTCCATACTCTTCATTCGGTGGCTGAGCATAGTCGAAGCCACTGCACACTGTTCACTCCCTTTCATGAGTTCTCGAACACTCCCAACCAACTTCGATTTCGACTCCGCTCAATCTCCATTCTCTTCATTCGGTGGCTGAGCGTAGTCGAAGCCACTGCACGCTGTTCACTGATTACTGACCACTGATTTCTGTTCACTGTTTATTGTTTATTGTTTATTGCTAATTGTTCACTGACCTTCACTCCATCTCGTTATTCTTCCTATACATCAGGCTTTTTTGCTTTACAAAATCCCAGGCAGCAAATAGGTCTTGACTATCTACTACAGCATTAAAATTAACATCGACCTCGCAGTAATACAAAAAGTCGTCTATTTTTTCCAGCGGAATTTTGAGTTGCAACACAAACAAACTATCGGCGAATTCAGTTCTCAACTGCTGTGATTTATTATACTTAATATCTCTTGCCACTCGTTTCTTCAACATTTTGGTGCGGCCAGAAATGGCATTGATCAGAGGATTGAAAGGGATAGTGGTGAGCATGCCTACAGTGAAAGGGCCCATAGAAGCTTCCTTCAGCAGCCTTTCACTTTGCATTAAGGGCCTAACATGGGCATTGGGCAGTCCCAAACTTGAAGCTGAAATAACAGGTTCTACGTCCATATTCCGCATGTCCCTACCCAGTTCTCCTGTTAAATTATAGGGCATAACAATGACTTCGTCCAAGGCAATATTTGATTCCTCTAAGGGAATGGATAAAAATTTACTCTCCAGCATACTGGTATTCACCACAATTTCCTTGCGTTTATATTGTACGGCCGAAAAAACTAAGGTGTCGTTGAGGCGAACGGCAATGGAGAAAAATCCGTTTATATCTGTAATCGAAGCTTTTTTTGTGGTGGTATTCAGCACATGTGTCGCTGCTACATCCCCATCCTCACTATAGACTTTTCCTTCCAAAGTTTTGGAAAAATCCTGAGCCGTTAGGTCTTGGGCAAATACACCAAATAAGATGCAAACCAAATGTATTGGAATATTACGCACTACACTTTACGTTATTGAAGATTATTGCTCTACTCTGGCCACTATTGTACTTATTTGGGACTTGATACTCAGGGCATATGAGCTTCTAGACCTTAAACTTTGAACATTCAACTCACTACTCCCAACCAACTTCGATTTCGACTCCGCTCAATCTCCGTTCTCTTCATTCGGTGGCTGAGCGTAGCCGAAGCCACTGCCCACTGAACACTGTCAACTGATTACTGTTCACTTTTCACTCCCTTTCATGAGTTCTCGACCACTCCCAACCCACTTCGATTTCGACTCCGCTCAATCTCCGTTATCTTCATTCGGTGGCTGAGCGTAGCCGAAGCCACTGCCCACTGTTCACTGCAAACTGTTCACTGCAAACTGTTTACTGAAAACTGTTCACTGACTACTGACTGTTCACTGCCAACTGCCAACTTTTTACTTTTTACCTTCCTCCATTTGCTCCAAATAGGTCTTGCTATGGGTAACCAAGAAATCGATCAGTTGAAATTCATTGCGCTTTTGCAACAATGACCTTTCTGGCAACTGTGTATCACAGTACATTAAGAAATCGTCTATTTTGTCCTGTGGCAGTTTAAGATCTAACACAAAAAACTCATCATCATACACTTGTCTTAATACCTCACTTACCTTCAAAGGTTCTCGCTCTACATCCGTATCATTCCCTTTGGCCGCCAGCATTAAAGCCTTAAAAATATTCACAAAATTAAGTCCGTCCTTCATACCCTTATCGGCGTTGGACATCGCAATATTTTCCACCTCCGTCAACCGGTCCGTTTCATAATCATATTCTTTGGCCAAGAACTCCTTGTTTTGGGCCTGAAGAAATTTCTCTTGATTTTCGGGCGTTACCACCACCTCATCCAGCTCGGTCACCTTTTCATTTACCTCTACCACCAATCTGTTTTTGTCAAGGATTTCTTGGGTAATCTTAACCACCATCAACTGGTAATTTATGGCCGTGAACACTATTTCGTCACCTTCCTTGACCATAATCCCAAACTCCCCATTTTCATTGGTAATCGTTGCTCTTTCAGTGGTAATATTAATAACATTTTCGTTGGGAACGTTCACATTTCTATAAAGCACTTGCCCCCTTAAATATTGTCTGTCATCATCTTGGGAATATGAAAATGTTACGCTAAAAAGTAAAAGAAAAAGGAGAATTCTATTTTGCATTTTTTATTTAAAATTAGATAAATTAAGCATCAAATATCCTATTTTCTTAAAGAAATAAACTTAAAACTCCTTTTTATCGCAATTGGGCATAAAGAAAATGTAAGTTGAGATCAAAAAAAAGGCATACACCTTTAAACTTTTGTTAATTTGTATTCTTTCTCGGCTTTCCCACGGGTTGGAGCATAAAACTAGAAACAGATGCAAAAAATATTATTGGCCAGTACCTCTACCCTATTTGGGGAAGCCTATCTGGAATATTTAATGGAAGAATTGCAAACTTTTTTTGCCGATAAATCCACCATTACCTTTATCCCTTATGCCCGTCCCGGAGGCATTTCACATGACGCCTATACCCAATTGGTACAAACGGCATTTTCCAAAATAAACAAAACGGTGGTAGGACTTCACACCTTCAAAGACCCCTTGGAAGGAATTGAAGGTGCCGAAGCTTTTTTTACTGGTGGCGGAAACACTTTCCTGTTGGTGCAACAATTGCATCAGCTAGACCTTATGCGGGTTTTAAAGCAAAAAATAACGGAAGGCACCCCCTATATGGGCACTAGTGCGGGCAGTAATATTGCCGGGCCCAGCATGAAGACCACCAATGATATGCCCGTTGTATATCCGCCCAGTTTCGACACCTTGGGAGTGGTGAATTTTAACCTTAATCCCCATTATTTAGATCCGGATCCCAATAGCAAACATAAAGGGGAAACCAGGGAGACAAGGATCCGCGAATTTCATATCTTTAATAGCACTCCGGTGATCGGCCTTCGTGAAGGTAACTACATCATGGTAGACGGTGGCCACAAGACCCTTAAGGGAAAGGGTACGGCACGTATTTTTGAGGCGGGGAAAAAACCCTACGAAAGTAGAAATATTCCTTTTTAACGGTAAACGATTTCAGTTCAACTAGTACTCATGTATTTTACCCGATTAAACGGTGTATATCGGGTGATAATTTTATTTTTGTTAGCCCCGTGTTCCAAAGCACAAGTACCCTGTTTGGAAGGGATTATGGATTTAGGTGATCGGCAACATGCCATTGCCCTAAACCTTGAACCTTCTATTTTGAACTTTGAACCGAGTTATTTAAACCCTAGGAGAAAAACTAAAAAATTTGAAAATGAAATACATATACTTCTTTTTATGCCTGCTTTTGGGAATGTCGGTGCAGGCACAGATAAAGATCGGGGATAACCCACAGAACATAGACCCCAGTTCGGTATTGGAATTGGAAAGCAGTTCCAGGGTATTGGTAATTACCCGCGTAAACTCGGCCCAAATGAACGCTATTGTGCCCTCCGCAGGGGCCTTGGTGTACAATACGGACATACAGTGTATCCATTATTATACGGGTACGGAATGGAAGGACATCTGTGATGCCGTGGCAGGTTCCATCACTTTTACTTCGGACGATGGTACGGTGGTAATAACCCCTAACGGCGGCAACAATTATGACGTAAAGGTGGGGCAGATCACGGGGATGAATATTGTTAACGAAACTATTTTCGGTGCCGATATTGCTACGGCCACCATTGGAGAAAGGCAATTGGCCCCCAACTCGGTAGGTTCTTCCGAATTGCAGGACAATACCGTAGGAAAAACCGAAATTCAGGAAGCTGCTGTAGGCACCTTGGAAATTATAGATGGTACTATTCAGCCGAGCGACATGCAGCCCGGTGCCTTTGACCAGATATTGACCACCAATGCGGCGGGCACTGTGGTATGGCTCAACAAAAATGAATTGGGTGCCACACAGGCCGACCAGACCACTATAACTGGCGCGGGTACCTCAGCAAACCCCATTAAAGTGGCCGACACCGTCATTGGAGATATTCTTGCCAACACCAACAGCATTACGGTAAATACTAACAATATCGCTCAGAACAGCAATGATATTACGGCTATTAATACGGCTCTTGGCACCAAGGAAGATGTGGCCAATAAATCCGATGATACGGCCCTAGGCAATTCAACCACCCTTTACCCCACTCAAAATGCGGTAAAAACCTATGTAGACCTATTGGCAGGAGCGGCCAGCACTTTAGCAGATGGTAACATTTTTGTAGGCAGTGCGGGCAATGTAGCCAGTGGAGTTACTATGGGAGGGGATGCTACCATTCTTAATACCGGTGCAGTTACTATTGCAGATAATGCAATCACTTCCTCGAAAATAGCCCCTTTTGCGGTAGGCACCCCCCATCTTTCCAATAGTTCGGTTACATCGGCAATTATATTGAACGCCAATGTAACCCCTATTAAAATTCAGCCAGGAGCCGCTAATCAGATCATGACAACAAACACACTTGGGGTAGTGTCCTGGCAGCCAATTTCTGCAGTGGGAGGCAACCAGGATTTAGCAAGTGTTTTAGGTTTTGGAACAAGCGCAGGAAACAACCAAATAAACAATTTAGCGGACCCGACAGCACCACAGGATGCTGCGACACAGGCGTATGTTGACGCTCAGGTGGGCGGTTCTGCCCAGACTATAGTAAGTGCAAATACCCCAAATTCTATTTCGGCTGGGTCGGATGGCGGAGCTTATTATAATGATTTAGATCCTGACCCTTTGAACGAAATAGAACTCCCAACTGGCGGAACCGCAGGACAGGTTCTTTCCACCGATGGATCTGGGGGCTATACTTGGATTACTGATAATGGTGGTACCGATACGGACGAACAACAATTGACACTGGAAGCAGGTAATCTTCTTACATTAGAAGATGGAGGCACACCAATTAACCTTACTCCATTTCTAGATAATACGGATGCACAAAACGCCACAGCTGTTCCTGTAGCAGCAACACCAACTAATTATGCGGTAGGTGCTGCCAATGTTGAAGCACACTTAGCCGGTATTGATGCGGCCATTGGTGCTGTAGGTGGAAATCAAGATTTAGCAAGTGTCTTGGGAAATGGAACGAGCGCTGGAAACAACCAAATAAACAATTTATCGGAACCTACAGCCGCACAGGATGCAGCTACCATGGCCTATGTATTAAGTCAAGCAGCTACTGGTTCTGAAACCATTATTGATGCCGTTAATTCAACAATTGGGGTAACTGGAATTGGAACAAGTGGCAATCCCTATGTATTAACTGGTGCTGCAGGCAATCCCGATGCAACGGACGTGAATTTCACATCCTATATTTCTATAACTTCTCCCAATGTTCAGGGAGCCATTCAGCAACTAAAGGATGAAGTAGATGGTATTGTGGTTGCAGCTGGTGGTAATCCAACAGATGAATTGCAAGATTTACAATTAACAGGAAGCGTTTTAACAGTGACCAATCCAGCAACGCTGGGCAATCAGGTAGATCTTGATACAGAATTTGCCACAGATGCTGAACTAGCTAGTTTTACTCCCGACTGGACTACTTTGACCAATGTACCAGTAGGCTTCGCCGACGATATCGATGACAATACTACCTACTCCGCTGGAGCAGGACTATCTCTAACTGGTACGGTGTTCGCTGTGGACAATACCACAATCACTCCCGACTGGTCAACTTTGACCAACGTACCCGTAGGGTTCGCAGACGACATCGATGACAATACCACCTACTCAGCTGGAGCAGGACTATCTCTAACCGGTACAGTGTTCGCCGTGGACAACACCACAATCACCCCCGATTGGACTACTCTGACCAATGTTCCAGTAGGTTTCGCAGACGACATTGATGACAATACCACCTACTCAGCTGGAGCAGGACTATCTCTAACCGGTACGGTGTTCGCTGTAGACAATGCCACAATCACCCCCGATTGGACTACTCTGACCAATGTACCTGTAGGGTTCGCAGACAACATTGATGACAATACTACCTATACCGCAGGGACAGGACTTTCTCTAACCGGTACGGTGTTCGCTGTAGACAATACCACAATCACTCCCGATTGGACTACTCTGACCAATGTACCCGTAGGTTTCGCAGATGACATTGATGACAATACCACCTACTCAGCTGGAGCAGGACTATCTCTAACCGGTACGGTGTTCGCCGTGGACAACACCACAATCACTCCCGATTGGACTACTCTGACCAATGTACCCGTAGGTTTCGCAGACGATATCGATGACAACACTACCTATACGGCAGGGGCAGGACTTTCTCTAACCGGTACGGTGTTCGCTGTAGACAATACCACAATCACTCCAAATTGGACAACATTGACCAATGTACCCGTAGGTTTCGCAGACGATATCGATGACAACACTACCTATACGGCAGGGGCAGGACTTTCTCTAACCGGTACGATGTTCGCCGTGGACAACACCACAATCACTCCAAATTGGACAACATTGACCAATGTACCCGTAGGTTTCGCTGACGACATTGATGACAATACTACCTACTCCGCTGGAGCAGGACTATCTTTAACCGGTACGGTGTTCGCCGTGGACAACACCACAATCACTCCCGATTGGACTACTCTGATCAATGTGCCTTTAGGGTTCGCTGACGACATTGATGACAATACGACCTACTCCGCTGGGGCAGGACTCACGCTTACTGGAACCACTTTCGCATTCGATGGTTCGTCCATAACTCCTGATTGGACTACTTTTGTGAACGTACCGGCTGGATTTGCCGATGACACAGATGACGATACTACTTACTCCGCAGGGGCAGGGCTGACTCTAACCGGAACGACTTTTGCATTCGATGGTTCATCCATAACTCCTGATTGGACCACTCTGATCAACGTACCGGCTGGATTTGCCGATGATACAGATGACGATACTACCTACTCCGCTGGGGCAGGGCTGACACTTACTGGAACCACTTTCGCATTCGATGGTTCGTCCATAACTCCTGATTGGACTACTTTTGTGAACGTACCGGCTGGATTTGCCGATGACACAGATGACGATACTACTTACTCCGCAGGGGCAGG
>NZ_PHQQ01000050.1 GCF_002909235.1 Arenibacter catalasegens | reverse complement strand
CCAAAAGAAGGCATACCGAAATAGGAAAAGTGCCGCCCGATCAAATTTATAATGCTAAAAAAATGGCATCATGATAAACTAAGGAATACCTTTAAGCTGTCTTACAGATGGGGAGTAGTGTACTTGTCCCAATCCCCGCTTCCAGTAATAAAGCGAATGGAGGAAGATGCCGATATTTGACTTGCAGTTAGAGAATATGAAATAGTACCTGTACCATTGCTATTTAAGGTTGAGACCGTTTGCCAAGAGGATCCATTCCACAATTGTACCAATAAGGTTTCCCCACCTCTACTAGAACCATCATAATTAAAGGTAAGCGTAACAATGGATGCCCCCGATAAATTTAAATTCCTCTGAATTGTCTCATCAGACAATCTCCTAAAGCGTAATACATTACTGTTGATTCTAATATTGCCCTTATCTGGATCATTGTCATCATTGGTTTCGGTCCAATTAGAAGAAAAATTGTTGGTCCCATTGTTGTTGGAATAAGAAACGGTATTAAAATTATCCAAATAGGTTTGCTGCCCAATCATTTGGTAGCAACTGAAGAACACCATAAAAAGAATAAGTATCCTTTTTCGAATGAAAATTCTTGTTTTCATTATGTAGCGCTAATCCTAGGAGATTAACGTAACAAATGTATTCCAAGATAAAATATAAATTTTGGAAATGTTGTGTACTTCAATAATATAATGGTCAACAATTAAAATAACAATATCTCAAATAATAAAAGTATCAATTTTTAACCTTATTCAACAGCACATTACATTGAAACCGATACATGACCTTATTGAATGGCATGATAAATTTAATCCTTTTTTACCCTATATGTTATTCTTCTATTGGTGATAACATTGTAAGTCTTTATAATACTTTGCGGAGAAAACTCAGAAGTAGAGTTGGACAAGGTGGCGGTAGATGTTATAAAATTGCCTTTTACCACCCCTGGCGGAAGCGGAATAGTAAATTTAAATCTATTTGTATTGTCCGTATTTCCATCCAAATCCGTATAAGAAGAGGCACCTATAGCCGTATCGGCCCCACTACCTTCTACCAGAGTGGCCAAATAGGTCTGACCCTCCCCATAATCTGTAGTCATACCCAATTGATTATCGCCTGCTATGGCACTTCCCTCATTTATATCCGATAAAAACAATTCTATGCTTGCCCCTGGCCTAGACCAACCTTCGACAACTAAATTTGTTCCCGTAGCAAAGGCCGCTGAAATAATGGGAAAATTCAATAAATCGTTGGGGCCAATATCCCCATCTCCATTATCGTTTAGGGTAATCCCATCACCATTGTTTGCCGTTTGATCCAAGTCTATTCCTAAAGATGGAGTTCTCTGCCCGTTGTTATACATAGAATTCTGGGAAATAAATATTCCCGAAACATTGTCCGCTACCACCATGCCTTCCCCTTGGTTACTGTGGATTACATTCCTATAAACAGTAGCATCGGCTGCCTTTAAACGGATTCCGGAATCATCATATATACCCCCGCCACAGGCCGTATTATTTATACCGTTATTGGTAATGGTATTTTCTGTAACCATAAGTCCAGCTGCATAGTCAACCCCTTCAATCCCTATTCCTGCGGCCTCATTGATTAGATTGTATCTAATTGTAATCCCACTTCCATCTTCTATTAAAATATTATCTGAACAAGTATCGTTTGCCCCATTTCTGTAAAAGTGATTATATTCCATCACAGTTGTGCTTCCGCCATTGAGATGGACGGCTGCAAGATTGGACCCGCTTAAATAATTACGTCCAACATTGGTTGCCCCGTCATTAATTTCCACGGCATATTCCAAATTACCGGATTTTATGCCAAGTGCATTTACCCCTAACACATTTTCATATAGAAATGCCGTCCCTAAATTTACTTCAACAGCCGAATTATCATCCGTGTATACCGCCAAATTTCGTAGTGTCGCACTATTTCCTTCCAACCTGAATAATTCTTTGGAATCGCCTCGAACTTGAATCTCCGGTAATTCATAAATAGGCAGGGAAGTTGCAGAAATTCCCACATTACTTCCACCATCTCCTATAGTTCCGGAATTACTATCCCCGGAATAAGCGGTTTGCGTCCTACCGTCAATAATCGTATTGGTGCCAGTTATTGTAGAAAGTTGGTACGCATCTGTAATGAAAATATCAAAATAACCACTGGCAAAGTTAGTATCTGCCGTTCTACCCAATGCATCTACCGTTGGAGGTATCATAAATATTGAGGTATCTTCCCCTGCTGCCGGGTTAAATATGGAATTGGCCTCTATGTCCAGACCTTTTTCATTTAAATTATTTGAATTGACAATAAATTGTTCCAAGGAACCCTGTCCAAATTCGTTGGTATTTACAATGGCATTAAAATTGAAACCAAAATCTATGCCTACTACCCCATCACCAGCAACGGAGACGGTTGATACACTTTGGGCATTATTTAGAACACCCAAGGCCACATCTTGCTGTGCAGTGGGATACGCCCCTCCAACTTCGTCCGTTACATCTATCAAGGAAGAAGGGCCGCGATACTTCCTAAAAGTTTGTACCGGATAACAGGTAGAGCAATTGAGGCCTCCCCTATTGGAACGCACAGTAGAATTAACGGCTTTTATACGATAATCGCCGTCGGCCATTCCACCAAAAGAATAGTACCCGGTGATATCGGTAGTCTTTCTTTGAACAAAGTTACCGGAGGAATCAAAAAGCTCCACCACAGCACCTGAGACCCCCAAGCCACCCGAAGACAACCTGTCTCGACCGGGTCCGCCAGGATAATTCACATCTTCATATACCCGACCTGCAATTAAATTGGATGGGACCTTAATAACCACTGCCGCGGAGATTACAAAATCCTGACCCACATCTACATTGGCTGTAACCTGAGTGTCCGATGGTAAAATATAAGTTGATATGTCATAGGTATCCAAATCTACACCATAAGAATTTGAAGTATTATACACAGGCCCAACCGTATTGTCATATATTGTGGAATTGTAGACGTTGTTCCCAGTTTGGCCTCCGTCGCCCGAAAGCACATAAGTGGTTCCTGATTGATTGGTTATGGAAAGTTCTTCCGGGTTAGTGGAACCTGAACTGTTTCCGTCCAATGTTGAATCTCCCTCCCATGATAAAAATGAGGCCTTTGCTCCTGAACCCGCTATGGCAAAGAACGAATCCAAGGTAAAAGAGGTACCCGAATTACTCAAACCATCAAAACCTTGATATAAGTTAATATTCACAGCAGGTAACGAGGGGTCTTCATAAAACACGATTAATGTCCATCCTCCTAGCACGGTAGCGGTTGAACAATAATTACCTGTATTGTCAATATCCAAATCACTAAAATCGTAAGTGTTGGTTGAAGGATTGGCAATCCCTTGTACAATACTCGTTACATCACTGACATAGCCATAAAAATTTCTATTGGTAAGTGTGGTCTGATATAAATAGTTCGCCGAAACGTTCTGGCCTTCAAATGTTACATCCGGATCCCGCACCGTATTAGAATGTGCCCAATACAAATAAGCCCTTTCCACTGTTGCCGTGGCCGGGATGGGTGAAACCAGTGTATTGGAAGAAGAGTTAGTTATAGCACAGGCGTTGCCACCATTACTTTCCGTTCTTAAGGTACCTCCAGTAGTGGAGTAATCGAAATATCCGTCAAACTCCTGAAACAATGTCAATGGGTCATTGGCAAGTATCTGGGTATTAATGGTACCTGTTCCGGTATCGGCATAATTTATCGTCCCATATGATGCAGTTGCACCGGTAAATCTAATGGTAAACTCTTCAGCATTTTCCGGGATACCGTCATTAGCTATTGGGACAGAAATAGTTTGGACATTACCTAACTGACCATTAAAGGTCAATGTCCCTGTTGTGGCAGTATAATCACTACCTGCCAAGGCAGAACCATTTACGGTTTCAAAATTTACGGTGAAAGGCACATGTACAAACCCAAACAAGACGCTATAACCATGACGTGCACGTGTCTGTCTAACCGTAAAGACCGCATTACCCACATCTTCATCAAAAGAAATGTCATCTATGACTATTTTTGGACCCTCGGGATAACAGTTCACAACTGCTTCCCAACCCTCTGCCGTATTAGAACCGTTGGAAGTAAACCTAAAAGTTAAACAGCCAGAACTATGGGTAGATTCAATAATATCCGGCACATTGTTATTATTATACTGTCCTATTAAGGTACCACCTGTTGTTGTCCCTTCATAGACAGATAAAAGGTCTCCATTGGCAACATCAAAACCAGTAAAATCCAAACTAATATAATTGTCAACAATATCGGGACATATGGTATACACTACATCCTGATTATTACTATAATTATTTATCCCGCCTGGATCTAGGAATGTGGCGCTACACGTATTTACAGTGGCCCCATCTGTCATTATTATACCGTCATTATCAATAATTGTTGCCGTAGCGGTATCTGTAAGATTTACACTACCATCGGATGAGCCCGTTAACTGTACAGTAAAGGTTTCAGGACTTTCAATTATTCCATCATCAAGTATGGCAACGGTAAAAGTTTCAGTATCACCTGATGTCCCATTAAAATTTAAAATTCCAGAAGATGTTGTATAGTCAGCCCCAGAAGTAGCGCTACCATTCACCGTACCATAAGTGACGGTAAAGGGACCGGATGCATTTGGACCATTATGGGTAACGGTAAAAGTTGCAGTACCTGCTCCTTCGTTTACCGAAACATCTTCAATATTCATTCGTGGCCCTCTTGGAAGGCATGAAATTAAGGCTTCCCAGCCTGCTCCATTTACACTGTAGTCAGACGTAAATCTAAAAGTCAAACACCCCGAGGCGTTAGTTGCTATTATTGATGTAGGGGGCGGATTGCCATTGTGATATTGACCTATTAAAGTGGCAGATGTTGACGTCCCATCATAAATATATAGAAAATCATACCCTGATTCAACATCAAAACTGCTAAAATCCAATCTCAAATCCGTATTAATGGTATCTGGACAAAGCGTATAGGTCCGGTTTTCATTATTTGAATAATTTCCAGTTCCTCCAGAGTCGAAAAAAGCACCACTACAACTATTTTCAGTTAGCCCATTGGTGATTATTTTGGCATCATTATCAATTATAGACCCAGTACCCGTATCCGTAATAATAACGGATGGGTTAGATCTAGCCGTGAATTGAATGGAAAAATTTTCCAAATTTTCAACCGTCGTATCTTCGAGAATATTTACAACTATCGATCTTGTAACCCCCGAAGTACCCGTAAAAATTAAGGTGCCAGTTGTTGCTGTATAATCACTGCCCGAAGTGGCCGAGCCATTTACGGTTGCATAATCAACAGTAAAAACACCTACTGTATTGGCACCGGTATGGGTTACTGTAAAGGTAGCTGTTCCGTCTCCTTCGTTAACAGTAACATCGTCTACAATAATTACAGGAGCTGTGGTATAAACAATGGTTAGTACCGGCGCGCCTGAAGAACTACCATCACGCGATTCGGCAGTACGTTGACCCGAACCAGTAATTACAAAAACTATGGAATTTCCGCTACTCCAACCACCTCTATCTACAATTTCCTGTACAACGGAACCTAAGTTAGGAGTCTGTTGGTTAGGCCCAGCCTGACCAACGGAATTCCATGCTGGAATATTGTTCCAAGCAACAGAAGCAGTGGTCAATGTTCTGTCCGATATGTCGTCATCATTATTCGAAAAATTTCCTGCATTATTTGTGTCTTGTCCACGGATTACAAGAGATGTTGAACCAGAATCTGTTTCATCTGCAGTAAACTGAATATTAGCACTAACTATAGTTGCTCCTTGTGGAACGTTGATATTCCGGAATCTTATACCAACCAACTGATCGTTACTCCCGTCTCTTATAAGTTCCAAATCCGAGCTACCCCTATCCATATCTCCATTGGATACGCGCTCCTCAGCATCATCATTGTCATTGGAAACCTGGGAAGTTACTGTTGTTTGTCCAAAACCATTGGATATCCCTAAAAATAGAAATGATATTAAACAGAAGGTGAAAATACCTTTAAAATGTAGTGATGGTACTAACCCCTTGAAGAATCTAAAGGGCCTAACTCCATCCATTTCAAATATTTTTTGGATTAAAGCCACGGCATTGACGCTCGCAAGTTTACACGCAAATGTTTTTGAACTGTCTCTATGCTTGTCTGTAACTTTGATAATAATGGCTTTTTCTATTACTTTTTAGTGTTTCAAGTTTTTCAACTCTAGTAAAACAAGTAAAATCGAGCTTAAAAATATACAGGAAGATGCCGGATACCTAAAAATTGTTGTGTAAGGAACCTAAGCCACCATGAATAGTATGTATTCTGCTGTTTAGATAATTAAAAGGTTTGAAAATTGATTAATTTTTCAGTGTATTTGGACGATAACTCCCCTAGAAACAAGGCTTTGAAATATTCAAAATAGAAATGCCAATACGGTAGAAACGGTTTTATTATAAAGTCTCAAAAAACACTGTTACAAATCAACCCTATAGGTTATTCTCCTATTGGTGATAACGGTTTTCACCTTAACCGTCAACAATGCTGAGGATGAAAATGTAGCTGGACAACTAGAGCCCGATTTTGAAGCCAAAACACGATATCTATATCCATTTTTATTTGCTCCAGCCGACTTAACCGTTAAGGCTGTAGACTGAGTACCTGCGTACTCCGCACCGTTTGAAATGTTGTTGAAAACCGTACCCCCATCTGTACTTACCTGCCATTGATACGTATCTGCATTAGTTGTAGTTACTGTAAAAATAGCATTACCTCCGGTAAAAACAAATTGATCTGGACCTATAAGGGCTGTTGAAGGTGTATCTTGGGTGACGATTATTGCTGTTCTAGCCCCACTAAGGCAATTGGTTGTCGTATTCCTTGCCTCTGCATAAAAAGTACCAGGGCCGGCAGGGGTGTAAGTTGTATTGCCCAGTAATAGTAATGTTCCTCCACTGGCAGAATTGTACCAGTCCACTGTCTGGCCCACACCTACAGATGCAGTTATGCTGGGCACGGCATCTCCAGTACAATAAGACTTATTACCTCCGCTGGTAGGTGCACTTACCACTGGACAAGCGCAGTTAGGTGCGGTCACAGGTAGTTGATTGGTACAACCATTGGCATCTGTTACCGCTACCACAATATTGGTTCCTGAAGGCACATTGGTTATGGCCCACACATTACCAGAGGTATTAGTGACGGTGCCTGCTGTACTTGTTACCGTTCCCGAGCTAACAGTTACCTGCAATTGGTATGTAGTAGGCGAAAATAGCCTAAAAACACAGCTAGGAGAACTGGTGACCGAAATCGTTGGCCTTGGGCGAATGGTTAGTTTTACGGCAGTTCTAAAAAGGCTTCTGCGACTGGAATCTGAATTGTCCACACTTTCTCCGTAATAAGTAACATTTCCTACCGTATTTAAGGTTGGAGACACTGGAGAACCTCCACTAGTAGCAGTATACCATACCACGTAGGCACCAGAAGGAGGGGTTGCAGAGGCGGTAAGTGTCTGTATTGGATTGGCTGCACATTCGGTAATATCCCCATTACTAGTAGGGGGAGGCAAGGCCTCTTCTATATCATCAAAAGAGTATTCATAACTTCCGTTACCTTTACAGGACGAAAACTCTCTAGTCCCTAGAAAAATTCTTTGGGAATTATTACAATTCTTATCGGTGTCGATCTGTCCTCCATTGTTGTAAATTATAGCGTCTGAGGGCAAATGTAAATCTGCATTACCGTCCCATGTAAGAATTCCATCACTTTGAACCGCGACCAACATTATATTAACAGTTAAATCCCCATTATTAGGCAATGATAAGGTATCACTTCCGCCAGATTGGTTTCCAATAATAAGCTTGTCTATCGTATAAGAAGTAATATTAACATTCAAGGATACATTATTGCCACTACCAATGGTTACCGTGCCTACATTACTGTTTTGTCCAGGATATGATGTGGCATTGACCCATGCAACTCCATTATAGATTTGCCAAGTACTTGAACTGCTCCAATTGCCCGATGCCTTTGATCTATAATCACCGGTTACCTGTGCTAGTGCAGGGAAACCGACTACCAAAAAAAACACTACTAGAATAAAACGTTTTAATTTATGATTCAAGCGCACGGGTACAACAGTTATATACTCTTAATTTTTTCAATCAATAAAAAACTCATAGAAATAAAACGTTTTAGATAATTCCACATTATCATTCAAATAAAAAACGACTTTATTAATGGGTGAAAATATCAAATCGTGGAAACATTTAAAACATAATGTTGTAAAACCCAAAAAAACCATGGTATAAGGCGTATTAAGCATTATAAACCCTCAAAATTTGTACAACAAAACGATAATTTTTCTTAGTGGGAATGTAATATCTAAGGAATAATGTTTTTAAATTAATCCCTTAAAAGGAAAATTTAACCATAGGAGAAGAAAAGTTAACCAATACTATTCCACTTATATAATACTAGGACTGGTATAATTTAACAAACAAAAATGCAGTTGCTTCCGCAACTGCATTTCGATATAATTTGAGAATTTGGCAACTATTCCAAAATCAAGAATTCCGATCTACGGTTAAATTGGTGTTCTTCCTTAGTACATTTTACGCCATTCATACATTTATTTACCAAACGAGTTTCACCAAAACCTTCACCTTGAAGACGCTCTTTCGCAATTCCTTTAGAAATCATATAGGCCACTGTAGATTCCGCTCTTTTTTGGGAAAGCCACAAATTATAGGAATCATCCCCCTGACTATCGGTATGGGAAGTAACCTTAAGTTTTAAACTAGGATACTTTTCCATGGCGGCAATTACTTTTTGAATCTCAATTTCAGCGTCGCGCCTTACATTATATTTATCAAAATCGAAATAGATGGTGCTTAACTGTAATAATTTCGCCAAATCATCCCCATAACCTGCTGTCACAGTATCTCTTTCAAGGTAAAAATCGATAATTATTGGTTTACTGTCCGATAAATTTAAATACTCCTCAGAAGGCACATATCCTTGCATAGTTGCCCTTACAAAATTACCTTTATTACAATCTATTGCAATGCTATAGTTGCCATTAGAATCTGTAATTACAGAAGCCAATTCCTCATTGTTTTCATCGATAACCTTAACTGTAGCACCCACCAACACTTCATTGGATATTTTATCCCTAACGGTACCTGTAATTGGTTTAATACAATCGAATTCCAATTTTTTGGTCTCTACAAAACTATATATATCATCCTCTCCCACTCCATTCTCACGGTTTGAAGCAAAGTATCCATTTCTGGTTTCCTCGTTCATAATGAACGTAAAATCATCCAATACACCATTCACGGGTTTTCCCACGTTTAAAACTGAGCCGATGTATTGGCTGTTGGAGATTTTGGTAGCAAAAATATCCAATCCACCCAAGCCTGGATGACCATCCGATGAAAAATATAATATATTCTCACTTGTAACGTACGGGAAAGTTTCGCGAGCTTCCGTATTAATAATATCCCCCAAATTTACAGGGGTCCCATAAGTACCATCACTATTTATAGCCACTTTAAAGATATCCGACTCTCCATATGAACCTGGCATATCTGATGCAAAATACAATAGATTCTCATCTGGACTAAGTGTAGGATGTGCTATTGAATAGGATTCACTGTTAAAGGGAAGCTCTTCAATTTGGGTCCATACTCCATTTTCTTTAGTCGCCTTAAATATTTTTAGACGTACAACCCCCTTTTTGTCCTTTACGGTTTTGCCATCAAAAAGATTATTCCTAGTAAAAAAAAGCGTATTGCCATCTTTGGTAAAAACCGAGGTGGATTCATGAAATCTGGTATTGATTTCATCCCCAAATTTAACCACCTTATTCTCGGAGGTACTGTCAACATTTATCTTATAGAGATCCAAGAAATCTTTGGAATTCCATGTATGTCTATATCGTGCCAAATTACCTGTATCCCTATCCGAAGAAAATATCAACCCCTGCTTATAAAAGGTGGGGGCAAAATCTGAATATCTTGAATTAAATTCGAACTTACCAATTTCATATCTACCTGAATTTTCTTCTATTTCAGCCAAATAATCCCTTTCCTTCATATAAAGATTGGCCCTAACATCCTCAGACGTCATTTGGGAAAACTGAGCCATTACATCTTTGGATAAATCATAATCCCCCATTGATCTTAGGGTCTGGGCATATCTAAAATAGTATTCTGGGCCTATACCCTCTTTATATTCGTTTAATAGTCTTTTATAGATTTCGGAAGCCTCCTTGTATTCTGCATTAAAATAATAAGAATTTCCAAGTTTCATTAATAAATCTGCTGACGTATAGCCCTTGTCCAATACACGCTTATATATATCAATTGCCGGACTAAAAGAGTAATCCCTATATTTTTCATCTGCCTTGTTTACCAATCTATCCTGGGCAATGACAACATTACCAATGACAGAAAATAATACCGTCAGCAAAAAAATTCTTTTTATCATTTTATTTTTTTTAAAAGAAACGCGGTGATACCATTCTTTGGAACGATTTTACCAATTCAAATCTTAAAAATATTTCAAAAGACCCATCATTAAATTGAGTTCCTCCCAACTCAGTGGTTTCTCTATCATATGCCAGCCCAATCATGAACTGATCACTCAACTGAAAACCTACCATACCACTTATTGCCGCATCGAACCTATAGGCTGCGCCAAAACTAAATTTGTCATTAAACAGGAAACTGGCGGACAAATCTATTTGCAAGGGGGCACCACCAACTACCTTGGTCAATAGCGCAGGCTTAAACTTAAAATTATTGTTTAAGTCAAACACATAACCTGTAATCAGATAAAAATTCATCCGTTCCGCGGAAAGGAATTGTACCGAATTAGGATCTCTTTGCGAATTGTCAAAATACTGTGTCTCCACTAGGTTAGGTGCAGAAAGTCCGGCATAAAATTTATCTGTGTGATAATACACCCCTACCCCAAAATTGGGAGAAAATTTATTATCAATATTATCGCCTTGAATATTTTCCGAATCAAAATTGTTCAATCCGTTGAAATCCAAATTCAACATATTGCCTCCGACCTTCAATCCAAACGATAATTTGGCGTCCAAAGCAACATCAACAGTATATGACAATACCGCATCGAACTGAGTTTCCTGAACCACACCGTCTCCAATATTGTCATTGATAATAGAAATTCCATACCCTAATCTACTATTCCTTATAGGCGAATGTAAGTTTAATGTCTGCGTTTTAGGAGCGCCTTCCAAACCAACCCATTGAGATCGGTATAACCCAGCAATACTTAATTGTCCCCTAGAACCCGCGTATGCCGGGTTTACGCTCATAGTATTGTACATATACTGGGTAAATTGGGCGTCTTGCTGGGCGTACAGTCCCGCAAAAAGGGAAAACAACATTAAAACGGTAACGAAGAGACTCTTTTTATATATCATCTACTATAAAATATATTATTTACTGACATAAATATAACCACTATCTGTAATATTCTTCTGTTTATTTTCGTACTGGAAAATATAATAATAAACACCGGCTGGCAAATAACTATTTCCTGTTACGGTGGATCTTGTCTTTGACCTGCCGTCAAAGACATTGTTTTGGTTATTATATCCTTTTCCTTCATAAACTGGAGCTCCCCAACGATTAAAAATTTTAATGGTATTGTTGTGAGCATTTTTAACACCCCTTATAAAAAGGAAGTCATTTTTCCCATCTGAATTTGGAGTCACCAGTTGATTAACTTCAATTTTTTCATCTTCATCTCCCAATTCTACAATCACTGTTACCGTGCCAGCATCGCAATTTTCAGCATTGGCCACTTCACAGATCGTATAGTCTATGGTATAGGTGCCATCCTCGGTACCAGGGGCTACGCTTACGCTGCCATCCTCGTTTATCGTAAGTTCCTCTGTAGGGGTCGAGGTAAGCACTACAACAGTAGGCAATACCGGATCTCCGTTCAGGGTATCGTTGTCAAGTACGTTGCTGTTAGGGATTACTCCACTGTTATCGGTATCTGTGGTATATGTATCATCCACCGCATCCAATATATTGTCCATATCCGGACCTACCTGAATGGTTACAGTGCCCGAATCACAATTGTCCGTATTGGCCGCTTCACAGATCGTATAGTCTATGGTATAGGTGCCATCGGCGGTACCAGGGGCTACGCTTACGCTGCCATCTTCGTTTATTGTCAGTTCGTCCGTTGGGGTCGAGGTAAGCACTACATCAGTAGGCAATACCGGATCTCCGTTAAGGGTATCGTTGTCAAGTACGTTGCTGTCAGGGATCACTCCACTAACACCAGTTTCTACAGTATATGTATCATCCACCGCATCCAATATATTGCCCATATCCGGACCTACCTGAATGGTTACCGTGCCCGAATCACAATTTTCAGCATTGGCCACTTCACAGATCGTATAGTCTATGGTATAGGTGCCATCCTCGGTACCAGGGGCTACGCTTACGCTGCCATCTTCGTTTATTGTCAGTTCGTCCGTTGGGGTCGAGGTAAGCACTACATCAGTAGGCAATACCGGTTCTCCGTTAAGGGTATCGTTGTCAAGTACGTTGCTGTCAGGAATCACTCCACTAACACCAGTTTCTACAGTATATGTATCATCCACCGCATCCAATATATTGCCCATATCCGGACCTACCTGAATGGTTACCGTGCCCGAATCACAATTTTCAGCATTGGCCACTTCACAGATCGTATAGTCTATGGTATAGGTGCCATCCTCGGTACCAGGGGCTACGCTTACGCTGCCATCTTCGTTTATTGTCAGTTCGTCCGTTGGGGTCGAGGTAAGCACTACATCAGTAGGCAATACCGGTTCTCCGTTAAGGGTATCGTTGTCAAGTACGTTGCTGTCAGGAATCACTCCACTAACACCAGTTTCTACAGTATATGTATCATCCACCGCATCCAATATATTGCCCATATCCGGACCTACCTGAATGGTTACCGTGCCCGAATCACAATTGTCCGTATTGGCCGCTTC
>NZ_PHQQ01000005.1 GCF_002909235.1 Arenibacter catalasegens | reverse complement strand
TTTACCATTAATCCAGATTTTAATAGATCTACTATCATAACCTTGAATTCATTATCATACTGTTTTGCCATAATTCAAATATACTTATTACGGACTCTATAAATTAGTGCCATCAAAGGTAGACAATCCAGGGATCTCAAGATCGGGCAAATGGAAATCCGCAGGGAACAAAGGAAAATATCTTTTTCCCGTAAAGGCAATGAGCAATGTATTTAGAGCCCGGTTCGTGGCAGGGCTGCGAAAAAGTCTGAAAAAGGAACTGCCCTGCGGATTTTGTGAAAGCCTGTTCAAAAATGAGTGGGTGGTCTATTGCAAGCGTCCGTTTTTAGGGCCGGCACAAGTGGTAGAATATCTTGGCCGATATACCCACAAGATTGCCATCGGTAACCATCGGATAAAGAATTTGGACGGTCAGGGCGTTACTTTTTCTGTAAAGGATTACCGTCACGGGGGAAGGAAATCCTTACTCCGTTTAACGGATGCCGAGTTCGTCCGCAGGTTCGCCCTGCACATCCTGCCCAAAGGGTTCGTGCGTATACGCCATTATGGAATCCTGAGCAGTTCCAGGAAGAAGGCACTGGTTCCTTTACTGCAACAGGTCCTGGGCGGTCCTGTGCCCAATGGACGGCCTCCCTTGAAACATCGCCGATGTCCTTACTGCCAGATCGGGATTATGGTGACCGTAGCGGTCTTCGACAGCCGTGGCCCGCCCAAAGCATGGTCGGAACGTTTGAAAAAAAGTGCCCCAGGGACAACGCTACAAGAAGCGTAAGGGGAGGCCCATGGCCAAAATCCAGGTAACGGGCAAAAAAGATCGGTCTGGACAGGAAAAACGATACAAGAAGATCAAAAAGGAACCCGGGCGGACAAGGGAAAATGATTTTTGATAACTTTAGGGACCCGACAGGACTTCGATATCCATCTGGAAAACTCCATTAAACCATAGCAATCCCCATAGAAAGGGCACCCCGGACCCGGTTCAGTCAACACGGTCTTCATGTTTGGCCGTACCGACCACACGAAGACTTAGTTATTAGGCATAGTATTTTATTTTTTCAATCGTTTACTTTTTAGTTGTAGTCCTTTATTCGGGATTTCATAGAGTGTATCAAAAACGTTTTCTACAATCTCAATTGCTAAACCTAAACCTTCTTTAGATGGTGCTGATAATTCGTGAACTGCTTCATTACCTAAAAACCTATGTTCGTGTAAAATTTCGGCACTTTGTGAAGTCAGTTTTCCATTTTCGTGCAATCCGTTTATTTTCCCCTGTAGATTTGTTTTTCTTCTACTGTCCTTTGTTCCGTCTGCTTTCGTGAATTCGACGTTTCCGCCTGTAATTCCATTTTCTTGACACAAACCTTCGACTAATGCTCTTACTCCAGCACCACATAAAGTTAGATTTCCATAGTTGTAACTTTCTATTGTTTCTCTATAAATCCTTTGTAGATTAAAAGGAACATTCATATAATTTTTTAAAGTCAAAGTATCTTTACTTCTTTGAGGATAAATTCTAATTGTAGGTATTGAACGTCCTTCGTGGTCATCGTGTTCTGAATTGATATGATGTGACCTAAATGAAACAGTTTCACAACCTAAACATTGAATAATTTCAAAATCCGTAATCCAATGAAAGTCGTGTGTAGAGTCCCAAGGTTCAGTTCCTTTTTCGTTAATAGATGACAGTGTTTTATGCTTTGTACTATTTTTGCAAGAACTACAGAGAACTTTAATTATTTTATCTTTAGTTTCGTCTACCTTAAAAGTAACTTTCATTCTGTTGGTTCTTGCGGTTCGTATATTATACCTAACTATTGGATATAGGTATTAACTAGACACCTATTTAACAAACTACAAGCCCACCAGTCCGTACCTAAATACATTCCCGTGTCCTATAATTCCTATTAATCCAATAAAATTTTCTGTGTTGGGCAGCGGGGGGAGTACTACAACCAAGAGTTTGTTACTAACCTTCTAAGGTAACAATTATTGGTTCTGGTATTTGCTAAATCGATGAAGTACGAAAATATCAGTTGTATGGCATCTTTTGAAAGGATTGATGTTTGCTTTTGCAGGGCAATAAAAATGCCTATAAATCGGGAGATTGCAGTATCACCTTACCGTTGTTTTGGAACGAAATGTTTTAGGTTAGTCCCGCCTACGGCAGGCAGGCCTGTCTGCGTTAGGGACCGCGGCGGCATCCCCGAAGCAAAGCAAGGGATATAGCCGAGGGCTCGCCCGACGGAGGAGGGAACGCCCAAAATATATAGCCGGACACCCTCTTTGGGGTATATTGTTTACCGTATCTTATAAGATCCAAAAGGTTTTGCGGACCTCATAAAAGTATGCGAACCTTAAAATTATGTCCAAAACAGGTTTTGTTTAAACGGTTTTGTGAGCTCGTTATTTATTTTAGCTTCCATTTTTCCACTATTTCCGCATTGAAACCCTCTTTCTCTTTTGGATTTGGTTCACCTTTTCCTGTAATAATTAAATCATATAGACTTTTCTTAATATAGGTACTCCAAGCATCTTCGCATATCTCATAACATTCGTATTCTGGCACAAGTCCTTGATGTGTAAATTTAACTTTCGTTTTCTCCTCTTTTTCCGAAATATCAAAAATCAATTTGGTGTTTATCCACTCGGTTTTATCTTTTGTGAAACTGAATTGATTATCCATAATTAGATAAACCAATTTCTCATTTAACTTCATTTCAATGAGTTTTATTTTGCACAAATGAACGTCTTTGTAATGGTATAAAAATTCCTCATTAAGTTTGTCCGTTTTGCCTGCTATGTCCTCTGACCACCAAGCTCTAAAGTTTTTGATAGCGTTAAATGCTTTTTCAGGTGTTTTGTCAACTATTATATTTGTTGTGAAATCTTGATTGTCCATTATTTCTGTTTTTTGTTTAATTCAATTTCTAAATTTTTGAGTTTTGACGCCCAAAATTTATCAAAATGGTTTATCCAACTTTTGAGTTCGTTAAAACCTTCTTGTTTTAAAACACAATGTCTTTCTCTACCTATTTCTTGAATTGAAATAAAACCTGCCATTTGTAATATTTTGATATGTTTTGAAACCGCAGGTCTGCTCATATCAAAATTTTCTGCCAAGGAATTAATGTTATAAGTGTCTTTTGTGAGCATTCCCAATATCTGCCTACGACTTGGGTCGGCAATTACTTGGAAGGCATCAAGGGTTGGTGTTGCCATTTTTCTATTTTTTTAAATGGTTAACCATTTTTTGGATGTTTTTGTCCCAACCGTCAAACATTGCGGTACGTATAGCTTGGTTTTCATTTTTAAATCCACTGTGAATAAGTCTTAATTCAGTTCCATTTTCTTTAGGCTCTAAAGTCCATTCAACAATCGTTTCTAGGCTTAGATTGTTTTTACTTGTTCCACCATTCCAACTATAAAGAAGTTTTTTTAGAGGAACAATTTCCAAAACTTTGCAATAAAAATTGCCATCAAGATTTAAACTTGGTATTGGATTTGTCGTAAACTTAAATTCGTGTCCTACTTTTGGCTCAAAATCATTCGGCATAAGCCATTTTTCTATTAACTCGGCCTTTGTGAGATATTCCCAAATTTCCTCTGCTGTTTGGTTATAAAACCATTTGTGCTTAATTTCTGTTTCCATTATTGTGTAACTTTAAGGTTACGTAAATATATAAGTAACTTTGAAGTTACACAAATAATTTGTTTAATTTTTTTGAATGGTTATTGGAAAGTACTTTTGATCTGGTTCAAAATAGCTGGAAATACTTTTTAAAATGACGCACAACAGTTAAGCTTAGCGTAGTGCGGAGGTACGACGTCTGCGCTAGCAGCGGGCGGGTTGTTACGTTGGCCAGTTTTCGCCTGCCATGTTTTTGGGTGTTGGAGGATTTTCGTAAGTGTGCTAGAACTGGCAACCCGCCCGAAAGCCCGCTTGAATGACAAAGTCGGGCAGGTGCCTGTTCGGTACGCCCGCCCGTACCGATTCGGGCGGGGGCGGGTTTTGTTTTATTTTTTTGTTTTCAGAGCAAAATCTTAAATATTTTGCGGACCTAATAAATATACACAAACCCTAGAATTGAATACTAAACGCCGCATTGCTTATAGCTACTGTTGTACTCTGTGGTGAGCGTTCGAGTAAGTATATTTTAATCTATAGAATTCCCCGAGGCTCTGCCTCGGGTGTAGCGTAATGATATGTATTTTTGTGGGTATGAGCGAACATATTCATAAAAGCCATAATAAAAGCTTGCTTTTGTATCATTTTGTTTGTCCTATCAAATATAGGAGAAAGGTGCTTAGTGATGAAGTTACTATAACGTTCAAGGAAATTTGTCTTGGAATAGAGGAACGTTACGAGATTCATTTTTTGGAAATCGGCCTTGATGTCGACCACGTTCATTTTCTGATTCAGAGCGTTCCGACGAGCGCTCCTAAAAAGATAATCGGAGCAGTCAAGAGCATTACGGCAAAGGAAATTTTCAGGCTCCACCCCGAAGTGAAAAGATTGCTTTGGGGAGGTAAATTTTGGACAAGTGGGTATTATGTGAATACGGTTGGTCAGTATGCGAATGAAGAGGTAATTAAGAAATACCTCCAAAACCAGGGAAAATCTCAATATAGCGTGATACATAAGAATCAATTACGTTTATTTTGATACCTCGATGGCTCTGCCTCGAGGTAGTTCATTTTTTTAAATATTAAAATTTACCTAGGGTAAAATACTATAAGTATTCATCAAGAATAGTGATACCACTTAGCTTACAACCATTTATTTTTATCGATTGTACAATTGATAAAAATTATGAAATGAGCATGACCGAAAATTGGTAGCAATACCAATGACGATATGTGAATAACATACCTGTACTGAGCGTAGTCGAAGTATATCAGTTTTAAAACAATAAATAGCTACATATGAAAAATTTATTCTTAGGGTTTTGTTTACTAGTGGGGTTCGTAACCAAGGCACAAACGGCTGCCGATCAGCCTTTTTTGCAAGATAGCGCTGATAAGTTCTCTCTGGAAGAGAGTGAGGGGAATGTAGATTTGCTTCAAATAGCCAGTGATCGAAATAAGGCCATTAAAGTGCTGTCCAACCAAGGGCTACTGCTCCCACATGAAAAAAGAATGCGAGAAGATGTACAATATAGACCTGTGATCGACATGAACATTGTTGCATTGACCGAGTATCAAGGTCAATTTGTTTATTTGACAGACAAGGCGGTTTTGAGCAATGCCTGGGCAGGCAAGTTATACATCAACCATAACATAAAAGCTCCTAAGGCTATAGGCATAGGCCCTGATTTTTTGACCATGATAGCAGGAGAAAGCGATTTTGCTATTTTTAAGAACAACCAAGAAGTATGGAGATCCTCCATCAATAGCCTTAATCCGATATCTGTACAGTATGACCCAAATTCTGGTCAATTTTTGCTTTTGACTGCAGCAGGACTGTACCAAGTGGATAGTCGTTTAAAAACGGTAAAGAAGGTATTTGACGCCAATAATTTAACCGCATTCAGTTTCTATGAAGACACCATTGTTTTGGGAACTAACAACGGGATACAGGTTTTGGACCGTAAAACATTTGCCTTAATTAAATTGGACCAAAAATTACCATGGACAGAAATTACAAGTGTAGAAAATATTCGCGGTAGCTTATGGTTCGGGTCAACCAAAGGTGCCTTTAAACTACGTGAAGATGGCAAATATGACTATTACGCTTCAAAACGATGGCTGGTAGACGATCAGGTGATAGACATGTCAGAAGGTCCTGACGGCAGTGTTCTGGTCCTAACGCAAAAGGGGATGAGCAGAATTGACTTTGTGCCTATGACACTAGCACAAAAAGCGGACTATTTTCAAGAAATTCAGCGGTTACGACATATACGGTACGGTTTTACTTCTGATTTGGCTATGAAAACACCAGGAGATATTTCTACGGGCTTCTTTCATGATACCGATAATGACGGACTTTGGACATCCATGTATTTGGCAGGTGAGTTATTTCGTTATGCCGTTACCAAGTCGGAAGATGCCAAGGAAAATGCCTACGAAGCTTTTGAGGCCATGGAGAGGTTAACGGCACTTCCCGATTTAAAAGGGTTTCCCGCAAGGTCTTTTGAAAGAGATGGCTATGAAGTGGGGCTACATGCCAACGGATTTTCTGAAGAGTGGAGAGAGAAATATGTAAAAGAAAACGGAAGAATCTGGCAGTTATCAGATGATGAAATTTGGAGATGGAAGTCCACCACTAGCAGCGATGAATCCTGCGGCCATTTTTTCGTGTATGCACTTTTTGCTGAATTGGCACCCGATAAGGCTTGGAGAGATAGGGCGATACACCAAATAAAAATAGAGATGGACCATATTATGGATAACGATTGGCACTTGGTGGATTGGAACGGCAAGCCTACCGCCTGGGGAAAATGGAATCCTGATTATGTGAATGGATTCCCTATCAATGTAGGGGATCGCCGACTGAATTCGACACTTATTTTGTCCTTCTTGCAAACAGCCTATCATTTTACAAAAGACAAAAAATATAAAAAGGGAGCTGAAAAGTTGATAAAAAAATATGGATATGATGAGAATGCCAATAGACCGGCCTCGGTCATAGGCTTTGTAGAAGGAGAGGATTTAAGTAATACTTGGAATCATTCCGATGATGAAATGTATTTTTTGACCATTCCCACTTTTGTCAATTATTCCTTTTCGGAGGAACAAAAAGAAGCGCATTTTAATTCGGTAAAAAGTCATTGGGAAGTAGAACGCTCTGAAAAGAATCCGTTATGGAATTATCTTTTTGCACTTTCTGGAGGGCAAAATATAGATAGTGAAGAATCGGCCTGGTGGTTGCGCGAGTTCCCCATGGATCTTATCGATTGGAAAATTGATAATGAGCACCGTAAAGACCTGACGAAAATTGAACCTAATTTTAGAGACCAAACCTATAGCGAGGTGTTGCCAGGTGACGAGAGGACACTCCATTTGCACAATGGAGCGTACCGAAACAATGGCGGAAGTGATGGCAACCGGGAATATGCCCCCTATATCTATTTGTTGCCTTATTGGGCAGGTAGATATGTTGATGCCATAAGTGCACCGCAGGCTGAGTAAGGTTATATTACGCTACCAAAAAAGGGAAGCCCAGTGGGCTTCCCTTTTTTTGTGCAAGTTGGCGCGGTAGGGTATTAGGGCTTTCTCCATATTTTTTCGACCACCACCCTAGCTTGCTCAATATTCTAAAGATTCCCAATCCTTTAAATTTATGGGTGTAAAGAAACGCGTATTAGATGAGTCTACGGTACTAGGGGAGATTCACCAAGCTATTAGTGAGGTGCATGTATTCCTGACTTTAACTTAATCAACCATGTATAAAAGATGGTTCTTGCTTTATTCAAAGGTATAACGTTTCTCTTCCGTTGAGGAGGCATTAAGTAATTGGTTGAAGGTTCTTATACTATCAAAATTTCGGGTAATTTCTCCCGAGACGGCAAGTCCAGTAATGCCCGTCTCCAATATAGGGGCAACATCTGCTATGGTAATGCCTCCAAAACCAAGAATTGGGGTATCGGATTTTAAGATTTCTATAATCGCCGTATACCCGTTTAAGCCTAAAACCGGACTTAATGCGTTTTTGGTGGTTACCGACCTAAAGGGACCTAAACAAATATAATCCACTTCTTTCGCAATTAATCTTTCGCAATCTTGCAGGGTATTTGCGTTACCACCAATCATTTGCCAAGTATACAACTGCTTTCTAGCTAGGGTAGGGTCGGCATCTTTTTGTTCTAAATAGGCCCCATCTGCCTTAACTTCTTTTGCTATTTTATAATGGTTGTTAATAATTAATCTGGTTTGAAAATGAGCCGTGATTTCTCTAGCCTCTTGGGCCAATTTGAGCTTTTTTTTATCTGAAACATCATTTAAGTCCAATTGCACTAATTCTATCCCAGAAGTACACGCTTTTTGTATGTTTTCCAAATGCTCCTTTGGTGAATTTCCCTGAGATATATAATGTAGTTTAGGTATGATCATGCCTTAGTTTTGTAATTGAATGTATATTTTTCATCATTAAATGGTAGCGGCCAATCTACTGGCCTGATTTATGGCGCGTTTGGCATCCAATTCGGCCGCCACATCCGCACCTCCAACTATGTGCACTTTTATACCATTTGCTTCCAAAGGGGCTACCAATGCTGCAAAGGGTACTTGACCTGCACAAATGATAACGTTATCCACCGACAGCACTTTTTCTACTTCATTTTGAACATAATGCAAGCCATCATCATCTATTTTTGTGTACTGCACCTGGTTGATAAACTGTACATTTTTCTTTTTCAGGGTAGCACGATGGATCCAACCCGTAGTTTTGCCCAAGTTACCACCAAATTTACCCTTACTGCGCTTGAACATAAAAATTTCTCTTGGTGATGGAGGAACTTCTGCCGTTACACCTTCGGTTCCACTCCTGGCCTTCATTGTTTTATCTATTCCCCATTCTTTTAACCAAGCGTCAATGTTTAATGCGGTGCTTTCTCCTTCGTGTGCTAAATATTCTGACACATCAAAACCAATTCCACCACCACCAATAACGGCAACACGTTTGCCAACAGGTTTTTTTAACTTCAAAACATCAATGTAGTTTAAAACTTTGGGATGATCTATACCGTCAATTTTTGGAGTTCTTGGTTTAATTCCTGTAGCTATTATTACCTCGTCAAAATTGCCGTTTTTTAAAGCCTCCGCATCTACCCGCGTATTTAATTTTACAGTTACATGATGCAATGCCAATTGGGTATTAAAATACCGAATGGTTTCATAAAATTCTTCTTTCCCAGGAATATGCTTCGCCATGTTGAATTGTCCCCCAATTTCTTTGTCGGAATCAAAAAGGGTAACCTCATGTCCCCGTTGTGCTGTTACGGTTGCCGCCGCCAAACCTGCAGGACCGGCACCTACCACAGCAATTTTTTTCTTTTTTTCCGTCGGAAGATAGTTTAGTTCCGTTTCATGACATGCCCTTGGGTTTACTAGGCAACTGGCTACTTTTCGTTTAAATACGTGGTCTAAACACGCTTGATTACAGCCAATGCAGGTATTTATTTCGTCCGATTTATTGGCTTCGGCCTTATTTACCCATTCTGAATCCGCTAAAAACGGCCGTGCCATGGAGATCAGGTCCGCATGGCCTTCTGCCAATACCTTTTCAGCCGTTTCTGGCATATTTATTCTGTTGGAAGTAACCAGCGGAATGGAAAGTTCTTCTTTCATTTTTTTGGTTACCCAGGTAAATGCTGCCCTTGGTACCGATGTTGCAATGGTGGGTATGCGTGCTTCATGCCAACCAATGCCTGTATTTATAATAGTGGCACCCGCTTTTTCAATTTCTTTGCCCAGGGCTACTACTTCTTGCCAACTGCTTCCTTTTTCTACCAGATCCAACATGGATAAACGATAGATGATGATAAATTCCTTTCCAACGGCTTCGCGGGTTTGCCTTACTAGTTCTATGGGCAAACGCATTCTATTTTCATAGCTTCCACCATAATTATCGGTACGCTTATTTGTTCTTTCCGTAATAAATTGATTGATCAGATACCCTTCCGAACCCATAATTTCGACACCATCATAACCTGCTAATTTTGATAGTTTGGCCGCGTTTACAAAGTCGCGAAGGGTACGTTTAATGCCAGATGGCCTTAGTTTAAAAGGTTTAAAGGGACTAATAGGTGATTTTATGGCAGAGGGAGCAACCACAAAAGGATGATACCCGTAACGTCCTGCATGTAAAATCTGCATACATATTTTACCGCCTTCTTTGTGCACTGCATCTGTAATTACTTTATGATGTTTTGCGTGTTTTTTTGTGCTCATCCGTGCCGAAAAGGGCCCTGTCCAGCCTTGAACGTTAGGTGCAATGCCACCAGAAACAATTAAACCAACCCCACCCTTGGCACGTTCCGCATAATAGGTTGCTATTTTTTCAAAGCCATTTTTTTCCTCTTCCAATCCGGTATGCATGGAACCCATAATAATTCGGTTTTTAAGGGTTGTGAATCCTAAATCCAGCGGCTCGAAAATATGTTTATACTTAGTCATTTTTCTTAATGTTAAAGGGGTAAGTTACGGCTTTTTTGAATTTTGGGTGTCCTAGTGTAACGGGTGACAGTATTCTTTTGGCCGGCACATCAAAAGTGGTTAATGCCAAACCACTTATTAACTGAAAGGCAGTAGGAGGGGAGTGACACCTGACTTTTTCGTTAGGTGCATGAATTCCTTACTTTAGAATAACTAGCTATGAATAAATCGACGAAGGAGATTAGGCGGTAGCCAAATCTTAATCAAGATTCACAAATACAAAAATAAAACAATAGACAAGTAATTTGTAAATGTGAATGGAATGGTAATTTACCAAATTCTTCAAATCATTTAAAAAAAAATATTTGTTCTTAAAACTGACCTATAGATGATTTAATGGGAAAACTGACTAAACGCTAGAACATGTTCGTAAGAATTTAACCTACAATACATACAGTATTTCCTACAAATTATACAATACGATAAATAGCAAACTATGTTTTTGACTACTTTAAAGCTAAGATTTGAATATAACCTTGTCTGGTTCTATAGTTTTTTTGTGATTAACAGCTTTGAACTATAGTTACACTTCCTCCCTGAATTTAGATTGAACACTTATTCTTCATTTTACAAAGGTTAAATTCCTCTTGTTTTAAAATGATATATCTGAACTGGTATCCCTCCTTTAGAAAATAAAACTTTTTTTTATAAACTAAATACTATGGCAACAAATTAAATCGATTTCGTTTCTGAACTCATTTATGGTGATATGGGAGCATCCAAACTAATAGCTGATGTGGTTGAAACCATAAAGTGCTGAAGTATAAATCTATTTTTATAATTGGTGTTATTTTAATGGTATAGGGAATAAAAATGGTTCTGTCTCCTCTGTAAACATTGGAAATAATTTACGCTTAAGGAGAAAATATATGCTTTGATATTCAGGTATTTACATTTTTTCAATTTGCTGAAAACTTTTCATTATTGGCTCTAATTACGACAGATACGAAAGAACCTCCCTTGATGATTATAATGATAATAGAAAATTAACGGCGGAATCCGAAAAGCCATAACAGAGTAGGAGTAAAACTTATAAATTATTTATTATGAGCGCAATTAGTACATGGAGAGATTTTAGTAGTCTTCTCCGAATCTCACATTCTATCATACGTAAACAAGGAAACGACATTAACGTAGGAGAAGAATTTACGATGAGAGTAACAATTACAAACATTGCTGAAAGTTCCAGTTTACACAGTAGACGTCCGAACATTAGATTTAGTGATTTACAGGTCCGAATCTCAGCCGGAGATCATGCAAGACCTCAGGCAGGAAATTCTGTGACACTGCCATTGAATGATCAGCTTCTTACTGCTGGTGATTCAGGAACTGTTGATGTAGTTATGCTAGCAACTGGTGATTTAAGTTTTTTTCCTGACATATTTGGAACAGAAGAAATTGCCGAAGTAACGGTATTTGCAAACCTAGATCAGAATGCGTATTTCCGAATTTGGAATCATTCGCATAGAAGCCAAGAAATTGACAACTAAATTGAAACTTTGGTTGAACTTTCTTACCCTATTACTTGTATGGTAATCATTGTGAGAGCTTACGGTTTTTTAAAAAACCGTAAGCTCTCATTATTACTTTTCCACAAGGTTTTTGCATTTACTCACAGCTTTATATATTGATGAATTTTAAAGGTGTTTGTGAATCTCCTAAAAAGTCGATTTTTGGACTGCGCTCAGTATTGGCGTCACGGCAAATGCAAAGCATTCACGAATATCTTTAAAAAGTCAATGGAAATCACATTAGTAAATTATAGATACAACTGGCAAAATAGCTTAGCCAGTGGCTGATTTATTTTGGCGGCGAGATGTAGCGCTAGCAATAAGATTTACCAACCGCATTAACGCTCTCAAAATTCCCAAGCTTCTCAATCTTTTGAATTTGAGACAAGCGCTGTTGTTTTTATTGGTGCCCAATAAATCGCGTATTTGAAAATTCATGGGCTTTTCAATATTACGAAAGGTAATGTTCGTTCAATTTATACGACCAAGCGCAGGATGAACAATTATAGAAAGAATGAATGCAGAAACAAAATAATAAACTCCGGATTTTTAAAACCCTAAATTTTCGTAAAGCTATTCACATCTCTTTGCTTCAATTTATAATTCCACTATTCCTTTTCGTACATGTTACTGTAGAAGCCCAGGTTAAAGAGTTGCGTTTACCCGTCATTATTGATGCCGATACGGCAAATGAAGTAGATGATCTTTATGCCATTGTACGCGCAATTGCAGAGCCCAAATTCAATATTCTAGGCATTACTTCCGCGCAGTTTCATACGTCACCACTGGCAACAGATAGTACGGTTTATGAAAGCCAAAGAATGAACGAAAGGATACTAGAATTAATGGGAAAGGACATGCCGCTTCCATTGGGGAGTAATGTACCCATTAAGAATAGCGCTGAATCAGCTAGTTCTCCTGCTTCGAATTTTATAGTTGCCATGGCGCATAAATTGCCTGCCGGTCAAAAATTGAATGTAGTTGTTTTAGGTTCTTGTACCAATGTTGCCAGTGCAATTTTGGAGGATCCCTCCATCATACCAAAATTGAAAGTACACTATCTCGGTTTTTGGCATAATGTGGAAACCAATTCGTATAACAAAAAGGAATTCAATACAGGAAATGACCCTAAAGCGGTAGAGATTCTTCTAAATACCGAAGGTCTTGATCTTAATATAATGACAGCAACTACCAGCCAGTACCTTGTGTTTACAAAAGCAGAAGTAGATAATAATTTAAAAAATAGGGGAGGTATCTCTGATTATCTGATAAACCGATGGGAAACCTATGAACGCTGGTGGACCAAAGAAGATCCGGAAAAGAGCACCTGGATTATGTGGGATGTCGCTATCATAGAAGCACTCGCTCATCCCGAATTATCAAAAACCGAAACTTTTTTAACGCCTATAGAAAATACGCAACGCTTAATAAACATCCATACAGAAATAGAGGTAGAAATTATGAAAACAGATTTCTGGCAAAGCTTTAAAAAAATATAAAAAATACAGTATGTACCTAGATGCTACCACTTCAATTTCAGATTTCGGGACTTGTTTAAATACTATTGGTTTTTTTGATTCAAAACACGAACAAATTCTCTCCGTTGAAAAGCCTGGTGAGGGAAACATGAACGTTGTCCTTAGGATCCGTACCAATAGGCGTTCCTTTATTGTAAAGCAATCGCGGCCCTTTGTTCAAAAATACCCAGATATAATGGCGCCCATTGAGCGTATAGATGTAGAACATCAATTTTACAAAGCAGTTACAAATAAAGCTATTGAACCACATATTCCTGAAATTCTAACCTATAATGCAGACAACCATTTATTAATACTGGAAGACTTAGGGGATTGTAAGGATATGTCATACTTGTATGATGATAGAAATATTAGCACTTCCCAACTCCATCAGCTTATAGATATTGCTTCCCAAATCCATAAATCCATACCTATACAGTACCCTAAAAATATGGAATTGCGATTACTTAATCACCAACACATATTTGTACTACCTTTTCTTAAGGAAAGTGATTTCTCCCTGAATGCCATTCAGGAGGGACTTCAGGAACTCGCTCTTGTGTATAGGACTGATGAAACATTAAAAAAGGAGATTTCAAAGGTGGGAGAACAATACCTGTCCCAAGGCAATATACTTTTGCACGGTGATTATTATCCCGGGAGTTGGATGACAAAAGGAGACCACATCTACCTAATTGATCCAGAATTCAGCTTTATGGGATTTGCTGAATTTGACATTGGGGTACTGGCGGCACATAGTATTATGATTACGATGAATATAGATTGCCTCCAAACAATAAAAAGTAGGTATCCAGGAAGGCTGAACCAGCAATTACTCGCTCAGGTGGCCGGAATAGAGATGATGCGCAGGTTAATAGGTTTAGCCCAACTGCCTTTAAAAAGATCTATTCAAGAAAAAAAGTTGCTTTTAGAGATGGCCCGTGCATTGATTTTGAATAAAAGCAGTTAAGGTTTTACCATCTTCACAGATTTTTTTTCCTTCTATATGTACTTTCTGAAAAGGTAATAGTACATAAATTATGCGACCCGACGGCAGGAGTGAGGGCAATGTGTGTGAATGGGATTTTATATGAAAACGCTGAAAAACTAGAAGAGTTACAGTAATTTTGTGTTTAACATACTTTATATAATTTAAGAAACTTGTTAGAGAAAAGACAACAATTACCCCAGGAACAATTTATAGATGCAGATTATTTCATTTATTGTTTAGAAGGGGTTCAAGAAATAGAAACGGACAAGGTTACCGAAGCCCAAGAAAACTTGGAACAATTGGCCATGAAATATGGAATAGCAAGTATTTATAAAACGTGCGACACCATTGAAGGACTAGAAGCTAGCTTAAATGCACTGATTTTGGATGATCATAATTTTAAAGACTATGAAATAATCTACTTGGTTATAACAGGTGAAGCAAATAGTATATGTTTAAATGACTACTACTATAGTTTACAAGAAATTGCAGAAATTTTTGAAGGAAGGTTAAAAGGAAAGATTTTTCATTTTTCGAATGCAAAAATCCTAGATTTAGACGAAGAGGAAGCACAATATTTTTTGGATATCACTGGCGCAAAAGGTGTTTCTGGCTATGGTAATGAATTTAATGGAATAAGTAGCGGAAATCTTGATAAAGCATTCTTCAACTTATTTAAGGAAGATGATAATATGTTAGATGTTGTAGAAGAGTTGCACCAAAGACATTACAACGTCTGTAAATTACTTGATTTTAGATTGTATTATTAAAGCCAAAAGATCGCTAAGAAAAACGACCGTCAACCAGTACTTTTCATTGTATACGAGAATTTTAAATTATCCTTCTCTTAATTTTAATTAGGAGATAACAGTGCTAATAATTTTTATAACTTTTCGCTATTTGATATAACGTCAAATTATGATTCTTTTTCTGATTCGTAATGTTCCGAAAGGCGCCTGCCTCGCCTTTGAGGCTGGGTAACTTGAGCTTTGCTTACGGCATAAAAAATAAAGATTCTCAATCTTTATTTTTTTGAGTGTCCCGATGGCAATCGGGAGGTGCGCTGTAATTTTGACCATCGTCTTTTATTTTTTCTTTCTATAAGCTTCCTGAAAATGTAATGGATATACGCTGCCGTCCAAGCCACGATAGGAGTGAAGTGGGAATGTGTATGAAATGAATTTTAAGTATAGCTTTAAATTATAAGAAATGGCTGATTTGAATATCAACGGACTTCTTTTTGACTCGGAAAATATACCAAACGGTGTTATTGTTAAATAAATTGTTATTTTCACAAATCTAAATACATATTGGAATGAAAGAAAAGATGCAACATACTATTTTAAAAGGGGTGTTTTTAATACTATTAATGGGTTCTTTAATACAATGTTCACCAAAGGTAGCATCCTCATTTTCAGAAGAAGAATGGGATGCGCTACCCGCAGATGGGCCAAATTTGTCCACTTTTAACGGAATCTTTTGCAGTTCGGACGCAAAAGCATCAGAATTGTATGCTGCAACCGAATTTCAAAGGCTTTTTAGAGAATTTACAGGTAAAGAGTTGCCCATAGACATTTCCGAATCAAAGATTGGAAAAACCATTTTAATAGGTCCTAAAGTAGCTGCTAAGGTTGGTTTAGGGACAGAAACAAAAAAGCTTGGTGAAGAAGGATTTAATATCGATATTTCTAAGGATCAAATAGCTATTTACGGAGGTAAACCTCGTGGTACGCTTTATGGTGTATATGAGTTTTTTGAAACATATTGTGGTGTTCGATTCTTGACCCATGATCATACTTTCTATCCTAAGGAAGGGAAAAATAAGAATTTTAGGATCAAAGGGCAAAATTATAGTTACGTTCCTCCTTTTGCTTTTCGTTCTTCCCATTATGGTGAAACACTCCAAAACCCTTCGTTTGCTGCTAAACTGAGAACCAATGCGGTTAAAGGTGAAGAGAAATTTGGCGGTATTACGGGGTATATACGTGTAAGTCATAATGTATCTAATCTTGTTCCTCCTTCCATTTATGGCGAAGAACATCCAGAATACTATGCTTTGGTCAACGGAAGGCGAGAAGTAAGCATGCATGGCGGTGGACCACAATTATGTTTAACGAATAAAGACGTTCTAGACATTGTAACAGAGGCTACATTGGAGGCCATTGAGAAAGATCCCACAAGAAAGAATTTTAACGTTGCACAAATGGATAATGGTAGTTACTGTACCTGCGAAACTTGTGCTGCCCTAGACGCTCAAGAGGAATCCCATGCGGGCACCATGATTTCCTTTGTCAATGCCGTTGCAGAGCGTGTTGAAAAAACGCATCCAGAAGTTTTAATAGGTACTTATGCTTACGAATACACGCGTAAGCCACCGAAAACTATAATTCCTAGAGATAATGTTATGCTTATGCTATGTAGTATTGAATGTTGTAATTTTCATGCTATTGACGATCCTACTTGCAATCTGAACGAAGAGTTTAGTAAGGATATGGATGACTGGAATAAAATAGTCAAAAATATCTTTATTTGGAATTACAATGTCAATTTCAGGGCGTTTCTCCTCCCTTTTCCAAATCTACAAACTATCGGAAATAATGTGGAATATTTTGCAAACAATAGTGGTCGTGGCGTATTTATGCAGGCAGCCGGAAATGGTTTTTCTACTGAGTTAAGTGACTTACGGAATTATGTAATTTCACGCTGTCTATGGAAACCTGGTCGCGATAGTTGGCAAGAAACAATTGATTTTTGTAGAATGCATTATAAGGAAGCCGCACAACCTATTATTAATTACTTAAGTTATTATCACAATTTGATTGAAAAAGAAAAGAGGCATCCCGGCCTTTTTTCTACTGAAGCACCTTTAGGTATAAATGCCGAAACAGTAGATCAAATAGATTCTTTTTTTAAGGAGGCACGATCATTGGCAAAATCGGAAGAGGTGCGTACACGAGTTGAAAAGGCTTCGCTATGTGTTTATCGTGCAAAATTGAGTGTAGCGACTATGAATCTTACCTATGAAAATGGTTTTTGTAAGCCTTCCTTAAAGGATGGTGATGAGGCTTTATTGGATAAATACACTGATCTATGTGCAAAGTATAATGTAATAATGGATAATGAATATGTGAAAAATGAAACCTACCTAGAAAATATGCGCAATATTTTTTCAGGGTTGAAAGCAGTTCAATTAGAAAATAACTATTGGAGTTTAGTGGTATTACCTGAAAGTAATGCTAAAGTGGTTGAGATGACCTATAAGCCTACAGACCAAAACGTTGTTCAGCCTACGAGTTCATTTGATCGTTTTCGTTTTGAAGAATGGGTTAGAGAGGGAGATGGCCCAAAACCTGATGGAATTTTGGGATATGAAATTGTGGAGCAAAGCCCTACAAAAGTAATTATTGCACTTACCACAAAAGATGGTGCACGAATTGAACGTACAATAAGTCTCGAAGGAGATGGCATTCACTTTAAAACCTCTTTAAAATCAAAGATAGACCGTCCCTTTAATTTCTTCGTTCACCCGGAATACAATGCTGGGTCAGGCTCTTTAGACCCTCAAGAAGTTGGTGTTTATGTTAAGGCTAACAATTGGTTGCAGGTAAACCAAGATTGGGAAAATGCAAAACCAGCAGAAAGGACAAATTCAATAATGAAAGAAGGTCTTATAGGGGGGGGCTTTGCCTATTACAATCAGAAATCTGGATTTGGTGTAGAGCAACGTTTTAAACCGGGTACTTTTGAAAATTTAAATCTTTTCTGGAGTCCAGAGCGAGTACAGATCAATTTGGAAATGACGCCTAATGTTAAACAACTTAAAGCCGGGCAAGAGGCAAGTTACGCATATGCTATACATTATTTGGATAAAGCACCATTGAACAATTAGTAGCAAGTGTAGCCGTCTATATTGGTGGCTTATAATTCGCGTATTTGAAAATTCGCGAGCTTTTGTGAGAGTTATTTTTATGAACCAACCTATACTTTCTTGACCCTGTCAGACGTAGTTTTTTTGCGTAGGCATGGTTATGATACTTTGCTTGGGTTATAAAAAGCAAGCACAAAAGCCAAGGCTCTAACTCGCTCCAATTTTAAAAGATTCTCAATCTTCTAAAATTATGCCGTCTTTAAATTTTTCTTTTAAAACGGTAATGAAACCTAAGAATGAGGTTAGGCGGTAGGAGGGGAGTGCAATGTGTTAACGCTTTATTATTTTAATGATTAAGAAGTAATAATACAATATCAACCCTTCTTGGTTACAGCAGTAATAAGTCATTTATGTTATCCATTCGAAATATAAAAAGTGAACTAGACGTAACTGATAGCAATATAATAGTTAATTGGTGTAATAATTTTTCATCTACGCCACTAACTAATAAAAACAACAATATTGAGTAGTGATTTTTATAATTCTTCTATTTTACCGTTTGCCGGAATAATCATAAAATTATGCCGAGCATACACAAACTCGCAAGAAGATTTTGAAGATTATTACCAAGAAGTGTGTTTACAAATCTGGAGGAGTAAAGACAATTTTAGAGAGGAATCTAAATGGAGTACGTGGGTCTACCGAATTTCATTAAACGTCTGTGGCCGTTGCAGAACTCCAATAAACATCAATTTTTGCTTTTATAAATGTGTGGAAATGCGTAAATTAAAGGTATGCAAGGCAGAAAGAACTATACCGAAAAACTGTTCCTCAGCTTCCAGTTATCGGACCGGATTCCAAAGGAAAATCTTTACAGAAGGCTCCGCGAAACGCTTGACCTGAGTTTTCTTTATAAGGATACCAATGAACTTTATGGCAGGACCGGTAACCCTTCGATCGACCCCGTAGTCTTTTTTAAGCTGTTGATCACGGGTTACCTCGAGAACATCACCTCCGACCGAAAACTGGTGGAACATTGCAGTATGCGAATGGATGTGCTCTACTTTCTGGGCTATGACCTGGACGAGGAGCTGCCATGGCATTCAACGATAAGCAGGACGAGGCAACTTTACCCGGAATCCCTGTTCGTAACATTGTTCAACAAGGTATTTGCCCTATGTATCGATAGCGGAATGGTGTCCGGCCACACCCAGGCAGTGGATTCGGCCCCGATAAAGGCAAATGCATCCATGGAAAGCGTAGTGCCGAAAATGCCGGCCACCCCGATGGAGAGCCACTTGAAAAAAGTGTCGGAAGAAAACGGGGAAACCACAAAAAAACGTGCAGGAACCGTATCCCCCGCACGTGTCTCCGCTCCCGTGCACGAGCTGAAGCGCGTGGAGAAACACCACCAAAATCTGAGGGACAGTCCTGTACGCCTTACAGGTGCATCCCACAAAAAAGCGCGGTTACTTAGCAATAAAACGCATTATAACCCCCATGATCCCGATGCGCGCATATCGGTAAAGCCGGGCAAGGCCAGAAAATTGAACTACCATTGCAGCATGGCAGTGGATACCGCGGAAGGCGTGATCTCGCATATCCAAGCGGACTTTGCCGACGGCAGGGACAGTCAGTACCTGACCGATATCGGCCTGCGGGTCCAGAACCGCTTAAGGAAAAACGAGCTCATAATGACGGATCTCCTGGCGGACGCAGGTTATTCCAATGGCGCCAACTACCATTTTCTCGAGCAACGGAAGGTCATCGGATGGATACCCGTTTTCGGGAAGTACAAACCTAAAATAGAAGGCTTTCCCTATAATAAGGAAAGGGATGAATATAGATGCCCGATGAACAGGCCCTTGCCCTTCAAGGCATTCTATACCAACAGGGACGGGAACGTACTGAAAAACTACTGGGCGGCACCGAAGGACTGCAAGGCCTGCCCCATGAAACCCCAATGTGTGCCGAATACAAAATGCAAAAAGATAATCAGAACGATCTATGACGAGCAATACTTGAGGGCCTACGCCAGACAGCACAGTGAAAAGGGCAAACGGATGAAAAATCTGAGGCAAAGTACGGTGGAGCCCGTATTCGGTAGCCTTACCCAGTTCTACGGTCTAAGAAAAATAGGCGTGCTTGGCAAGGCCGGTGCCCACAAGGTCATGCTCATGGCAGCGATCGCATTCAACCTGAAAAAGTACCTTAAGAAAGGGGGAGGGAAACCCTCCATTCGGATTTTCAGGACGATCATGGACGCATTCCAAGGCTTCCTGACCATTTTTATCCGGCAAATCCAACCAAGGCCGGTTCTCCGAATGGCTCCGTAAAAACAACCTACTAGGGTCAATATCTTATACGTAGAGCACTTCTGCAACGGCCACGTCTGTTTAACTTTACTTAAGAAAAGGAAAAATAATTTTCAACACTTTGTATCTGATTCTTTACCTGCTGAAGAAACTGAAGATAATTATGCATTTTCAGACGAATCCTTAAATTTATTATACGATGCTATTAGAAAACTTTCTGAAATAGATAGAGCTATTATCATGCTTTATTTAGAAGAAAAACCGTATCAAGAAATTGCTGAAATTATTGGAACAAATCCGAATAATATTGGTGTACGTGTGAAAAGAATTAAAATTAGACTAAAAAAAATATTAGATGGAAAAATCAATTGAATATATATGGAAAGAAGGTTTTCTTAAGAGTGACGCATTAGTAGCTCCAAAAATAAACAAGCTATACGACCAAAAATCAATTCATATCATTGATAAATTTAAAAGAATGTTTAAATTAAATTTGATTGCAATTGTGGCATTCTCATTTGCTTTTTTAATAGTCTCATTTTTTATTGGAATACCAATAACGGGTGTTATATTTTTTGTTACCCTGTCTGTGCTTGTCATTATTAATAAGAAATTATTAAGTGATTTAGACAAAATAGATATGGGTGTTAGTAGTTATCAATATTTAAAGGCATTTAACCATTGGGTAAAAAAGCAAGTATCTATTAATAAGAAAATATCAAGATTTTTGTATCCCATTATATTTATGTCAATGATTTTGGGCTTTTGGTTTAAAGACGCCGAAGGTATGCCTTTAGGGGAAAGACTTGTTAATGAGTTCCTCTTCGGTTTTCCAGATACCTATCTCATATTTGGCATACCACTAATAGGAATCGTTATAGTCGCATTAATTTTAGGTTTACTAGTCCTTTTTGGAGGTCGAATTTATAAATGGGATTTAGACATTATTTATGGAAGGGTATTCAAAAAACTAGAAGAGTTGATTGTTGATATTGAAAGTTTAACGAGCTAATCGCTTAATTAATATGGTGTTATGATATGTTTTTTAAAAAAAATAAGTTTTGGGTGTAATAATTTTTGACATGTGCCACTAACCAAGAAAACATTAAAAATTATGACACTTAAAAACGCATTTAACTTTTTTGAAAGTTTAAAAACTGAATCAACTAAAAAATCTGAAATTAAGGTTTATGAAAAATTTGTTTATAATCTAAGGGTATTGAGAAATAGGGAATTTTCAGAAGATGAAATTCAATCCTTAGAAATGGAATTGGATAGTTTAAATTTAAAATCGAATCCTGAAAACAGAACAAAATTTTTCAAAAAAGCACTAAGTAAATTTGAAAAATATTTAAAGGATACATTTTCTTTAACCTCTAAAGGTTACTACACTAACTTGAGCGTAAGTCTTGGAGTGTTATTTGGAGTTGTTTTTGGAGTTCTTATAGGTGAGCGTTTTGAAAAGTCTTTAGGGATTTCCTTTGGAATTTGTATTGGTATGTTCATTGGAGCGTTTATAGGACGTCGTAAGGATTCTCAAGCTAAAGAAGCAGGAAACATGCTATAATTAACATCAAAGCCTACATTTTCTCCGATTGCTATAATTGAAATTTCTAATTTAATTGACATAACAAGTAGAGTAGGGGCTATTAACAAATATATGGATCCTAAAATTTAGCGACTGAGCGCCACCGCGCCAGCTGGCTCATTTGCTAAAAATGTACTTTGGGTACATTTTTTTACGAATGGCCCTGTTCCAAAATTATCTACGTGTCAAAAGAAATTAGCCGGAGGCTGATTGCTTTTGGTGGCGGGTTGCAGCGTTGGACTTAGCATCAAGACAGTCGATTCCATCTAGTCATCACGCCCCAAATTCTAAAGATTCTCAATTCTCAGAATTTATGCTGTATTTTACATAATGTTAAAACACTTAAAGTAAAGCTTCAATTACTGGGATAGGTCGCAGGTGCCTTAGGTTAAGTATTGGTCCGTAAGAAATTGCGGCAGACTCACGAGCCTGGCTAGCAAGCTCTGGCACGAACCTTCTAAAAAATTTACATAAATAGTATACCTGAAATTCTAGCCGAATCATCATGCTCAAAATTCCAAAAATTCTCAACCTTTGGAATTTATGTCTTAGGACTAGTCAAGTGGTAGATAATTAAATGAGCTATGTTCTCTGAGAATCGCGTATTTGAAAATTCATGGGCTTTTGTACGGGATATGCTATTTAAAATTTATAAGATTCTCAGTCTTTTTAAATATTCCGTACACAAAAGAATTATAGCTTAGGAATATTGAACCATTATATAAGAATAACGTGTTGGTTTCCTTTTTACATATGCGGTAATAATTTAACCTTTATCAAGTAGCCGCAAATTAGCTTTTACATAATTGCTGACGATATAGTCCTGTCGGCCGATATCTGCAATTATGTAAAATAGCGCGAAAATGCGCTATTCGCTAATTTGCTATAAGTGTTCTATAATTTACATTATGTAAAATACGATATAAATTTCGGAGATTGAATATCTCAGAAATTTTATGCGAGCTGGTGCGCTGGCCTTCATTTGTTACCCCTATACATATAGAAATAAAAAGGCCCTCCTTCTTCCTATTTCTTTCGAGTCAATAATTAAATCATCTCCAACAAGCCCCACCAATCCTTCCTTATAATTTTACAGTCAGTTTAAACCCTAAATTATAGTATATGAAAAAGATGATTTATTTATTTCTGGCAGCAACGACACTTATTGCCAGCAGTTGTTCTGACGATGATAGTACAGATCAACCACCAGGTGTTTTTGACGGGGAAAGCAAAACCTATCAATTACAATCGCGTTCGGACGCTACCGTGTCTGGGACGGCCACCGTTGTGGAAAATGAAGACGGTACAGCAACGGTTAATCTAAAATTAACGGGTACCGCTGCAGGAAGTTTTCCAGCGCATGTACACGCTAATTCTGCGGCAGAGACCGGAGATATCACTATTGACCTTAATGCGGTTGATGGCGCTACAGGAGAAAGTACCACTATTATAAGTGCTACTAAAAATGGTACCGCCATTACTTACGCCCAGATATTGGAATTGGATGGATATATTAATGTGCATCAATCTGCAACTGATCTAGGAACCCTTATTGCGCAAGGCGATATAGGAATCAATGAACTTACGGCAGATTCCAGGGAATATGCCCTTAGCAGTGTTGCCGATGCCAGTATTAGCGGAACGGCTACTTTCTATAAACGTGTTAGTGGGGCTTCCCTCCTAGAGATCGCTTTGGAAGGTACTCCAGATGACGGGGAACATCCAGCACACATACATTTTAATTCTGCTGCTGAAGGTGGTGATATTGCCATTTCCCTTTCGCCCGTAGTTGGCACCAGTGGAAAAAGTTGGACACATATTGAGGCAGATGACGCTGGCGCAGCCCTTACCTACGACGCCTTGTTGGAAATTGATGGGTATATTAATGTGCACAAATCAGCAACCGAATTGGATGTGTTGGTGGCTCAGGGCGATATAGGAATCAACGTGCTTACGGGAGAATCTAAGGAATTTGCGCTTCACAGTGTCTTGGTGCCAACCATTAGTGGTACGGCTACGGTACACAAACGTTTAAGTGGAGCCTCCCTCCTAGAACTTCAATTGGAAGGTACTCCAGCTGACGGCGTACATCCTGCACACATTCATGCGAATACAGCTGCGGAAGGTGGCGATATCGTAATTTCCCTTTCGGCCGTTGCAGGTGCCAATGGAAAAAGTTGGACACATATTGAGGAGGACGATGCCGGAACAGCAGTTAATTATGAAGCGCTATTGGAATTTGATGGGTATATCAATGTTCATAAGTCGATCGCAGAACTGGACGTTTTGGTAGCACAGGGCGATATAGGTCAGAACGAACTTACTGGCAACGAGGTGTCCTACGATCTGGCAGCGGTTAGTAATGCAGCCATATTTGGAACGGCTACCTTTTCCGAGCGAGTAAACAAAGAGACCTTGGTGACATTGGAATTGGTTGGTACAACAGTAGGCTCAATACACCCGGCACATATTCATACTGGCGCTGTTGCAGATGCTCCTGGAGCGGTTATCGTTACTTTGGGCAGTGTCATGGGAGATAATGGCATAAGTGTAACCAACGTAACCCAAGCTAATGCTGGAGATGCATTGGATTATGATGCCCTCTTGGGTATAGATGGATACATTAATGTACACCTAAGCACCGAAGACCTTGACACTTTAGTGGCCCAGGGTAATGTGGGAGCTAATGTAAATTAAGTAATTTAAGTTTCCCCTGAACACTAAGGCCTTGGATTTTTACAATCCAAGGCTTTTTTTGTTGAATAACAACTATGAATTTGTAGCTGTAAGTAGCTAATAATAAGTAAGTTATTTTTTTATTTTAGTCAAATATCAATCTCAAAAGTTGTGTGTGAATTAGAGAAAGATAAAATAAACAATCCCTGAGTTCGTCCGTTAGTGAGTACCATTAAACATTGTCTTCAAAGTCTATTGTTAGGTAAATCTTCTTCCGTAGTGGAGATGGCATGGCCGTAAAGAATTATTGAAGCCTTGGAAATAATTTAGGCCATGGCATCGATCCATAAAATCCCAAGATTTTAAGGACCACCTAGTGAAGAAGGGTCTTTTCTTTTGTTTCGTTTTATTCATTGCTTGTTTATTTTAGAATAAGGTATTCATGAACCTCCTTCGTCGGTTTCATTGGACAGCAAAGAAATCGAAGATTCATGAATACCTTGAAATAACAAGCAGAAATCAATGAGCTAAATCGAAGATTCACGAAAACCGTTAAAAAACAATAAAAACAACTTGAGTAAAATGAAAGAGGATGGTATTAATGAAAATCCTTCGTCGGTTTCATTGGACAGCAAAGAAATAAGATACTATCCCTAAAAACACAAAAAAGCTCTGAATATTAATATTCAGAGCTTTTCTATCCTATTATTCTCTTATGATTATAATTCTGCCCCCTCGAATGCTTACTATATAATCGGGAAAATTACAGGATTCATTTAATATCTTAATAGATTACTGTATTCCTCAATTGACTGTTGTATTTCAATATAAGAACGAATTTGAGCCATGGTTTTTTCAAAAAGTTCAATTTTTAAATCCTTTTCCCTTTTTAAGGCCTTGATCAATTCAGCATTCGAATTTTTTAAGGTTCGCAAAGTTTGCCGTAGCGTTTCAGATTTAATAAATAAGGTGTATGTGTTAGGTTCGCATACATAGGAGGTCAATTTTTTTTCCAATTGGCACAAATCGTTATTGGTTCGTTCCAATTTTAGAATACATCCACTGCTGGAAGGCCGGCTAATTAAATTTCTACTAATTTTTGGGGTTGTTTCCATAGGATAAGTGTTGTTTTAGGGTTAACAGATTTTTGTGGTTTACTCTTATATAATTTTGGTTTTCTTGTTTTGCAGTATTAAGATACAACAAAAATCCCATTTTAAATGGGGCAAATCCCTCATTAACATTACTTTAAACCAAAATTAACACCTTCGTCGCATCGATGTAACGGATTATTTTCTCGATAAACGGTAACTTTTCTTCTGGAAGCTTGCTTTTTATTGGTATTCACCTATTGTCAAAGGAAGATGTTAACCCTCCACTCCCCTCCTGCCCCTAACCATTAATTTAACACTAATCCCGATAACCACTTTAGCTAACCTAGGCATATTAAAGTTTAAATAAAAAATAGGCCGTTTATCTGTTCCGTTAACCTTTAGTGTCGAAGAATTTTTACTCCTTATTTAATGCCGTTGAACATTGTCCTCAAAGTGCATTCTAGGGGCAATCTTCTGCCGTAGTGGAGATGTCATGGCCGTAAGAATTATTGAAGCCTTGGAAATAATTTAGGCCATGGCATCGGTCCATAAAATCCCAAGATTTTAGGGCCACCTAGTGAAGAAGGGTCTTTTCTTTTGTTTCGTTTTCTTTGGACAAGCAAAGAAAATGAAAGAATAAGTTGTTCCTTAACATCCGTTCGTCGGTTTCATTGGACAGCAAAGAAACCGAAGGTTCATGAATACCTTGAAATAACAAGCAGAAATCAATGAACTAAATCAAAGATTCACGAAAACCGTTAAAAAACAATAAAAACCAATTGAGTGTAATGAAAGGTAGATTTGGTTATGGGTACTGCATTTGATTACTTGAATGGGTTTTAGTTGAGAAGATATTGCACAAGCAAAGAAATCGATGATTCATGCACCCACATAAATTAATAAAAACCAATTGAGTAAAGTGAATGTTCAAAAATAACCCCCGATGAATTTCATCGGGGGTTTATTAAAATCTATAAGCAATTATTTAGTTCTTACCAGCTTATTTCCTCACTGTCTCCATTTGGATAGGTAACCGTACCTTTTTGGTCACAAGTACCACTTCCAAAGTCCAAAGAAGCGGTCATACCATCTACCTCCAATTGTACCACGCCAGAAGTAATAAAGGCGCAACCCAAATTCCATGATAGTGGTTCGGTCACTGTAAACTCATAGGTAGTACCGTTTACTGTTATATCCCAATCTCCTGTACAGGTAGCATCGGCTCCTTCGGCATTAATGTTCTCAAAATGCCAAGTAAGTACTTTATTTCCTTTCCAATTCACAGTATTTCCATTGGCGTCCTCGAAAGTAGCATCTGTGATTATTGTAAATGTGGGACTGTTAGAGTTGGAAAAATCAAAAGAAAAACTCTTGGTACCGTTCAGGATATGGTCGTTGAAGGTAAAGTCGCTAAAGGTAACCTCAAAACTCCCCTTCGTGCCATCCGTATTACCATTGTTGCCCGTAAGCACAATAGTGCCACTTATAGTCTTACCTCGAATGATACATTGGTTATAAGCTACTGATATACTTTCGTCGGTAAATGTTACCGCTGTGCACTCTGTATTGGTTTTGTTACTTTTTCCTGCTTTATCGTTGATCAATAATTCTGAAACTAACTCGTCCAGCCCATCGGAAATGGAATTGACCTGCATTTGAGATTTAACTTGTTCGTTTGTTAGACTTGTATTGTTCAAATCGTCCATAGCATCATTGCTACAGCCAAAAATTAAAAAAGCGCCTAAACTTAAAATTAAATAGTGGAATGTTTTCATGGTATGCGGGGTTTAAAACATAATTAGCGAGGGCTAAAATAAGCTCTTATATAATATTATGTTAAAAAAAACGGCAATATTCGACCTATAGTATGTTTTATTAAGAAATATCGTACAAAACTTACTGATTTTATAAGGATTTTCACGCTGGTTTTAAGCCAGCTTCCTATAAATGAAACTAAAATTGTCCTGAAAATCAGGGTAATTAGTCCAATTGTATATTGAAATTATTGAAATCATCCTTTTGATAGGCCATTTTTTGTGTAGTGGGCGATATAGCAAAATAGGGTGAAAATGTAGTGGTGATCACCGTTTTTCCATCGGGCAAAAACTCCATAATTCGAAGCCAACCGTCTCCCCCATTTCCATGCCAACCACCACCCATGGCCTGCGCATTAAACGTGATCTGATTCACTTTTTTACCATCAGCATTCTTATCTACTTTAAATGCGGTATGCCCCTTAAAATTATCAGGGGATCCAATATGGCCTGAAATTACCATTTGTACATTTTTGGAAGGCGCCACTAACTTTTCCCAAATCGACTTGCCGTAGTTGGCATCGTCTATGGGGTAGTTTTCCTTTTCCATGTGTTGATTTTTGGAATTCAAGTAAGAATGGGTAAGGATTACCACAGTATGATCCTTATAAAGTTCGTTGGAGATCTCATTGTTGGCCCAATTTAAAATGGTATCCCGGGGCGCAAATTCCAAATTTAGAAACAAGAATTTTCTTTTTTGTGGCGAAATAAATTCATAGGTAGCATTCTCTACAGAAGGTAAACCGTCAATATTTTTGCCAGCAGCGCGTAATGCCTTGGCATTTAAAAGATTCCTATGAACAGGGAAATACTGACTGTAGTTCGATTTTCGATTTTCAACACTTTTATAGCCAAAATCATGGTTACCGGCCGCTAAGATATAAGGTACCTTTCCATCCAACCGCTCAAACGCGTGAGACACTGCCCCCCACTGATCTCTACTGGGCATATTTCCGTTTAATTTATCCGGAACCAAAAGTTCGTTCTGCTCTACCAAATCTCCCGTACATAAAACCATTTTTATATTAAGGGCATCAATATTTTCACTGATCCAGGCGGTCATGGTTTCCAAAGTGCCTTGGTTTCTTTCGAACTTCACATAGCTCTGGGTATCGGGTACCAAAATAATGGACCATGAATCCGGATTGGATAATTTTGGGGGAGAATAGGATTCCTGTGCCTGCAGGGCGGTAAAGAGGGTACATACGGCAACAAGAATAAGGCAGTAATTTCGACAAATGTTCATTTTAGAAAATTATTAAGGTTTGCAACAGATAAATTCACCCTTTTTAAGATAAGACAGGACAGGGATTTAGCTTCTAATTTAATTTTTAATTGAGGATTAATACGCTGGTTTTAAGTTAGCTTCCTATAAATGAAACTAAAATTGTCCTGAAAATCAGTGTATTTAGTCCAATTGTATATTGAAATTGTTAAAATCATCCTTTTGATAGGCCATTTTTTGTGTAGTGGGCGATATGGCAAAATAGGGTGAAAATGTAGTGGTGATCACCGTTTTTCCATCGGGCAAAAATTCCATGATCCGAAGCCAACCGTCTCCCCCATTTCCATTCCAACCACCACCCATTGCCTGTGCATTAAAGGTAATCTGATTTACTTTTTTTCCGCCAGCATTCTTATCCACTTTAAAAGCGGTATGCTTCCTAAAATTATCCGGGGAGCCAATATGGCCTGAAATGGCCATTTGCACATTTTGGGAAGGCGCCACTAACTTTTCCCATATCGACTTGCCATAGTTGGCATCAATTATCGGGTAGTTTTCCTTTTCCTTATGTTTGTTTTCGGCATTCAAATAAGAATGGGTGAGCAAGACTACGGTGTGGTCCTTGTATATATCTTTGGAAATCTCATTATTGGCCCATTGTAAAATGGTGTCCCGAGGTGCAAATTCCAAATTTAGAAACAAGAATTTTCTTTTTTGGGGCGAAATAAATTCATAGGTGGCATTCTCCACGGAAGGCAAGCCGTCTATGTTCTTTCCAGCCGCCCTTAAGGCCTTGGCATTTAATAGGTTTCTATGTACAGGGAAATATTGGTTGTAGTTCGAATTTCGGTTTTCCATATTATTATAGCCAAAATCGTGGTTACCGGCCGCTAAAATATAAGGCACTTTACCATCCAATCGTTCAAATGCGTGTGATACTGCCCTCCATTGCTCCCTACTGGGTGCATTTCCATTAATTTTATCCGTAACCAAAAGTTCGTTATGCTGTACCAAATCCCCAGTACATAAAACCATTTTTATATTTAAGGCATCAATATTTTCACTAATCCATGCGGTCATGGTCTCCAAGGTGCCCTGGTTTCTTTCGAACTTCACATAAGTCTGGGTATCGGGAACCAAAATGATGGACCAAGAATCCGGGTTGGTCAATTTGGGAGCTGAATAGGATTCTTGTGCCTGTAAGCTAGTGGAGAATATTAATACAAAGACAAGAACAAGGCAGTAATTACGGTAAAGGTTCATTATTAAAAATTATAAAGGTTTGCAATGGATAAATTTAACATTTTTAGGCTAAGATCAGCTAGGGAGTTACTTTCAATTTTGATTTATTTTTGAGGATTTTAACCCCATTAAATTTGTAATGATGCTTCAATTATGATTAATTTCGGGCTCTCAACAGTTTTACCGATACCCATGCCCGATTTCCAGAACGAATTATACCCCTATCTTAAAAAATACTTTGGTTTTGATCGCTTTAGAGATCAACAAGAGGAGATTATTACTTCTGTACTAAATAAGAAGGATTGTTTGGTGATCATGCCTACTGGTGGGGGAAAATCCATTTGTTTTCAATTGCCAGCCCTCTTATTTAAAGGAACCACCTTGGTTATTTCTCCATTAATTGCACTGATGAAGGACCAAGTGGACGGACTAAAGGCCAATGGTATCCCGGCAGCATTTTTTAATAGTAGCCAGTCCGCCGAAGAACAGCAGGAAATATTGGACAGGACCCATAAAGGGGAATTGAAATTGCTTTATGTGGCCCCTGAAAGTTTACAGGGCCTCTCCCCTATTTTAAAGGAAGAATTTATAAGTTGTGTGGCTGTAGATGAGGCGCATTGTATTTCCTCATGGGGGCACGATTTTAGACCTTCTTACCAACAATTGGGATTTTTAAAAAGTACCCTACCCCTCACCCCTGTAATTGCTTTAACGGCAACAGCGGATAAGGCTACTAGACAGGATATTTTGGCGCAGTTGAAGATACCCAAGGCAAAACAATTTTTGGCCTCCTTTGACAGGAAAAATATTGCTTTAGAAGTGAGGGCGGCCCATGACAGGGTATCCCAAATACTTGAATTTATAAAGAAAAGACCTAATGAATCTGGTATTATTTATTGCTTGAGTCGAAAATCAACCGAGACCTTGGTAGCTAAATTTTTGGACAACGGCATTAAAGCAGCGGCCTATCATGCAGGCTTGGATTTTGATAGTCGTAGCAAGGTGCAGGAGAGTTTTATTTTTGATAAGACCCAGATCGTATGCGCCACCATTGCCTTTGGAATGGGAATAGATAAATCCAATGTACGATGGGTGATTCATTATAATATGCCCAAGAACATTGAGGGTTACTATCAAGAGATAGGACGCTCCGGTAGGGACGGATTACCGGCAAAGGCCCTTTTGTTCCACAGTTATGGGGATGTTATCCAGTTGCAACGATTTGCATCGGGTGCGGCAAATGAGGAGGTACAATTGGCCAAATTGGATAGAATGAAACAGTTCTCCGAGGCATCCACCTGTAGAAGAAAGATTTTGCTAAGTTATTTTGGTGAGTTTTTAGTGAAGGATTGCGGTAATTGCGATGTCTGTAAAAATCCGCCCCAATTTTTTGATGGTACCATAATCGCCCAAAAAATATTATCCACCATAGCCCGATTAAAAGAATCGGAAGCTACGGGAATTGTAATCGATGTTTTAAGGGGTGCCCAAAATGCGGCCGTGTTGGATAAAAATTATCAGGAAATCAAAACCTTTGGAATTGGAAAGGATATTTCTTGGAACGATTGGCAGCATTACGCTATTCAACTTATAAATCAGGGTTTCTGTGAGATTGCCTTTCACAAGAACAATGTTTTACAGCTAACCCCCTATTCCAAAGATGTCCTATTTGGCAAGACAAAGGTGATGTTGAGCAAACCGATCAAAAAAGAGGAAAGGATGGCCCTGGAAAAAGAACAAAAAGCCAAGAAGCCAGCAACTAAAAACTCTCTATTTGAACGCCTACGATTATTAAGGTTCCAAATTTCTTTGGAGGAGAATATCCCCGCTTATTTAGTTTTCAACGATGCTACCTTAAAAGAAATGGAAGCCGAAAGGCCTACTAGTGAGGAAGAACTAATGGAAATAAATGGAGTTGGCCAACGTAAATTGGAAGTGTACGGAGACCTATTTATTCAAGAGATCAAGGCCTTCCAAGCAGAAAAAGTAAAGAAAAAGAAGAAGTCGCACACCTACCAGGATACTTATGATCTTTATAAAGAAGGAAAGAGTATTGAAGAAATAGCCGAGTTAAGGAAATTAAAGCCCACTACGATTTTTTCCCATCTGGCCAAACTCTATTCGGACGGTAAGGATGTGGCTATTTATGAGTTTGTGGATAAGGAAACCATAGGATTAGTAGCCCAAGCCAAGAAAGAGCTTAAAGATCCTGATGCCTTAAAACCGTATTACGAGTATTTTGAAGAAAAATTGGAATATTCTACCATCAGACTGGCACTTAGTGTAATTGAAAAAGAGAAGATTTTATAGGAAGGCATAAAGTTATAAAGTTATAAAGTTCAAAGTCGAAAGTTCTAAAGAGATTGAGCGTAGTCAAAATCGGAATGCCTAGGATGTGCGACTTCTCTCCCGATAGCTATCGGGAGCCCTAAAAATAGGCTCATATCGAAGTGACCATTGAGTCCGTATGATTGAAGTGGGAAACTATATTTAGATAAAAGTTGAATATTGAAAATAGAAAGTCATTTCGAATGAATATGAGAAATCGCACTAGTAGCTCCTGCATATATAAGGGTCATATCCTTTTTATAGCTGTCTGGGGGGTAGTTTGAAAGAATGACGAAAATAATAGCTCCTTCCTCTAAAACAGTAAACGGTATTAATTTGATAGTGAGCGATTTAAAACCCGTCAGTTCGAGTGAAATGCCAGTAGGCATTTTGTATCGAGAACTCATGAAGGGGTGACGAGCCTTTAGGCTCCCCTCTTGGAACGAAGAGGGGAATGAATTGCCCGCCAACAGTGGGGAAAGTCCCGGTAACTATCGGGAGGGGAGTTTGAAGCCCCAGACCCTAGATCTATTCACTTACATGATTTCATGTCTAAACCTTGGGATTTCATAACCCTCCGTCTTCGCTTATGGCGAAGCCACCTCCCTTCGTCACAAGGGAGGAGTCTTTAGTTTTTAACCAATTGAAAAAATCAGTCCAATTCCTGCAGTAGCAAGTGTATTTCGGCAATTATTTAATTGTAAAGGGTAGTCCATAAATAATGGTTCAAAGTTTAAAGTCGAAAGTTCTAACGGAGATTGAGCGTAGTCGAAATCGAAGTAAATAATAATCGACTAATAGTTGGTATTGAATATTAAATAGTTAGAAGTGAATAGATTACATCCCGTCAGTTCGAGTGAAATTCCAGTAGGCATTTAGTATCGAGAACTGTTGTTTGAGATTTGGCAGTAAACAGTAAACAGAATTCAGTGAACAGTAATCAGTGAACAGTTTACAGTGGAAATTTCATCGACGAAGAAAAGTACTATCGTCAGTTCGAGTGAAATGCCAATGGGCATTTTGTTTCGAGAACTCTTGATGGAGTGAACAGTGAACAGTAATCAGTATTCAGTGGGCAGTGGAAAGTTGAGAGCCCGTCAGTTCGAGTGAAATGCCGGCAGGTATTTTGTATCGAGAACTCTTGATGGTAAGTAAACAGTTATCGGTGATTCGTCATTGCGAGCCTGCCTAGCCGTCAGGCAGGCCTAGCGCGGCAATCTGCCAAATGATGTGTACCTATAATTCTGGTAAGACAACTCTTAAGGGTTTTAAAAAGCCGTTAATTTTAAAAAAACTCCTTCCCCACTTAAGGGAAAGGAGCTAAAAAGTTGAGTACAACTTCAATTAAAAACTTACCGATACTTTCCCCCTAGCAAAAAAAGGTGTCCCTGGTGTAGAATGGATTTCTTCCACAGGACTTGGTTCGTTAAATAATCTGCTGGTTGTTGCAAATTGCGTCTCGTTCCATTCGGTATCAAATAGGTTATCGATAATTATCCCCAAACTCCAATTTTTAAAGGTGTAGTTGATATTAAAATCGGTCACCAAATACCCTTCCGCCAGAATGGAGTTGTCTTCATTGGCAGGCCGATCCTTGATAAAGCGGTAATTTATTCCTCCTGAAAAGTTCCTTAAGCCCTTAAAGGTAAGTCCACCAGAGGAAGTTAGGTCTGGGGACAAGGGAATATAATCTTGGCCTTCAGGTTCTTCGGTACTTCTGGCATAGGTGTAGTTGATATCACCATAAGCATATAGCCAATCTGTAAGCTGGTATCGAGCTCCAAAGTCGACCCCAAAGCGTTGGGTCTTGCCACTGGGTTCAACAATTCCCGCATCCCCCACATATACAAACTCTTGCTCTAGAAAGAGTTGCCACAAAGCCATGTTTAATACCAATCGGTCTTTAGGCTTGTAAATGGTGCCAATATCGGCTCCAAATGCCAAAGGCAATATCCTTTCACCATTATTGGCCGTCACAACCCTTGTGTCATTGGAATGAAAGCCAATACCTGTTTTTGCATAAAACTGTACATCTTGGGACGCCTGGAAAATGGCATTTAATTTTGGACTGATAACAAGTTTGTTTTCACTCTTTTGGTCATAGGCCTCCGTTATTAAATTTTCATAATCGAATTTTAAATAATCCAATCGGACACCTGGGTTAATGTTCCACTGGTTAATTTTGTAGTTTATATTCAAAAACCCATAGGCATTTAGTTCATCAATATTGCCAAAAGCAAGTCGCTCAAGGGTCGTCTTTCTGTTCAAGGTACGGGAAAGCTCTACCTCATTTACGTCGTCATATCTAAACCCTACACCTGTATTGAATCTGAACTGTGAATTATTTTCTAAGTGTATGGTTCTGTCATAACTTGTTTCACCTCCTATCAAGGTTCTATTTTCCTTTTGTTTTATTTGATCGCCATTCACAGGGTCTTCTAGGAAAAATGTAAAATTGGAGTACAGTTCAAAGTCATAATTAGAAATAAAGAACTTGGACTTGAATTGGCTATGCTGGTCCAATTGTTTTTGGTGGTTTATTAAAAGGTTGGTACGACTGGTATTGCCTCCCTCCGTATCGTCTATGGCACCAAACCTTCCAATAGTGCCATTCTCAACTGCACGTTGTGGAATCTGCCCTGAAGCGTCCCATTTGCTTTGAAAGTGCGAGGCGGTTAGATTCATCTCATTTCCGTTATTATCCCTGTGATTGTAACGCCCCATTACATTTATCCGGTTGAAATTCTGTGGTGCTTCAAAAACTCCATCGGAAATCATATATTCAGAGGCGATATAAGCATTGTTATCATCACTTTCCAAAAGCTTGAACATTCCCAAGCCCCTTAATGTGTTGTATTTTCCGGCTTCCAAGCTTAGCATATTTTTATCCAAGGTCTTCTTGGTGGTCAAATCTACATATCCAGCGGTATTGAAGTTTCCCTTGTCGGCATAATACGGACCCTTTCCAAAATCTATATTATCTATGGTTTCCGGAATTATGAAGTGCATATCGGCATAACCCTGGCCATGGGCATGGGATACCATGTTTACGGGCAAACCATCCACATTTATAGCGATATCCGTACCGTGATCTATATCAAAACCTCTTAGGAATATTTGTTCGGCCTTGCCCCCACCGGCATGCTGCCCAATGATGAGGCCAGGTACTTTCCTTAGGATTTCTTGGGAGGATTTTACCGGATCGGATTTAACGTTCACATTAACAAAGCTGCTCATGGCATTTATATTGGATACCAATACTACTTGATCCAAAGAAACTGCAGCCTCCTCCAAAATTATCTCAAATGTGGTGTCCAATTGACTTTCGGTTATGAGCAGTTCTTTGTTCTTAAAACCGAGACTGTAAAAATAGATATGGTCATTGTTGGTAACGTTTGCGAGGCTAAAGGCTCCCGAACTATTGCTGTAGGTATAATTGCCCGTATTCTTGTTATAAACCCCTACTCCGCTTAAGGGCGCTTTGTCCTGGTTCATTATTGATCCGTTAATGGTATGGGCATTTAGGGTTACAGAAAGAAAAAGAAGTAATACGACTAGTGTATTTTTAATCATTGTTTTAAGTTTTGTGCCGAATAGCCATCTGCTATTCTTGATATATTTATAGGGCATGCTTATCCTGTTCATGGGCGTAGCCGTGAATAGGATGAAGAAGAATGCCTTTTCTTTAAAGTATCTTGGGATTGGACAATAATAATGAAGTAGCAAACCAACTAGTTCCAGAATTGGACATTGGTTACCTTTCAAAATTATTGTACACTACTAAATCAGCAAAGTGGTTTTGGAGGAGGTAGAATTAAGGTTTGAATTCCTTTTGAAGTGTTTTCCTTGATGTTGGAAAAATATGATTTTTTAAAAGTCGGGATAGCTGGGGAAGTTTTGTAATCATTAACCACTAGATGCTTGTCCAATTCGGGTTGTACCTGAAACTTGTCGTTGTCTTGATGGGTTGGGGCTGAAGCACTAAATGCCATACTCATAAAATCTATAATCTCATGCCCATGGTTATCCGGATTGTGTGGGTGAGGATGGTCGTGGAGGCCTATTTCGTTCGATTCTATATGTTCATGGGCTTCCAATGTATAGGATGACGTTCTGGTTTGGACTTTATTCTGCCAGTCGTGGTCGTTAAAACCATGGGAATGGGAGGCAATGGAATGATGTTGGCTAACATGATCAAAAGAATGTGATAAAAAGTGCATCAGTTCCGTTAACCCCTGCTGTAAAGGCACTATAAGATAGCATAAGGCAATGAAGACAGCTATACTTTTAAACAACCACGGCTTTAAGCCTTTTCGATCCTTTTGATACACAGAAACTTGATTTTACCATACCTACGGAAAATGTATGGCAGAGGTTCAATTTTTATGGAAAAATATAAAATCGTAGCCTTTTAACTGTTAAATATTAGTGAAACATTATAGGGGTACATTTAAATGTGGGATGTTGTGAAATAGAAGCTCAATGGAATTTAGGCAATATAAAAAACGAGAAAAAAAATTAACATTAAAACAACAATTTAATTTCCTTGGCGTTCTATAAAAAATGTAATTTTATATCACAAAAAATAGTCGAATATGTCATTTTTATCACCTCAAATTGAAGCTTTGGCCAAAAGAAGAAAAGTCCAATCCCTAGTTAAAAAACCAATTTCATGTGGTATTTTTCAGGAATATGGACAATTGGAAAAGATTCAAAAACCTGTAGATAGGAAATAGTCGCATTTAAAAGCGCTGTTAATCTTTGGGAAATAAGGTCTTGTCCAATCCAGGAATGAGTTTAAGCGCATTCTTGTAATATAGTTTTTTGAGTACGTCATCTGGCAAGTCCATTCCATACATGGCCCAGAAGGCATGGTATTTCTTATGATAAGGGAAATATTCGTCATCGGATTCCAATACTCTGAAATAGGTAGGAAATTCTTCAGGTTTCCAACTGTCCTTACCAAAAAGGACCCTGTCCTGATATTTTACAAAAAAATTATGTGCATTTTTAGGTTGTCTGCCCAATTCAGCAATAATGGCTCCTATACCCACATACATATTGGGCAATTCGTCCAATAATTTCCCCAAGGTGCCCAAATCGTTCGCATACCATCCCATATGGGCATTGATAAACTTGGTCTTAGGGTGTTTTTTGAACATGTTGTGTTGCTCCCCAATAATTTGCTCCCAGGAGGCTGGATCTGTTGCTGAACGTTTTCTGCGGGGATGTGTCTTAAGTTCCAACCACCTTTCATTATCTGAATTTACCTCATCCCAAAATGGTTTGGGATCGGCGGAGTGAATAAGAACGGGTACGCCCATTTCCGCACATTTCTCCCATATAGCACTTAAGCGGTCATCATCTACGGCCAATCGTTTTCCTGAGGTATCTGTATCCCTTAATCCTAAACTCTTGTACACCTTAAGTCCCTTGGCGCCGTTTTTAATATCGGCTTCCAGTTGCGCAACAGCCTTCTCGGACCAACCAGCTTTGCCTACTCCATCAAAATCTACGTTGGCAAAGACAGCAAACCTGTTGGGATAATGATCCTTGATATTTTGCAGGGATTGTTTAATCCGTTCTCCCGACCCGCCACTTAGATTGACCATGATTCCCAAATTGAGCTTATCCATATCGGCGATAAGCAGGGAGAGGTCCTGGGCTGGCATTTGATACTGGTGACCATGTACATCTATAAATGGAAATTTTGCCCTGTGGATTTCCTCCCCTGGAACTTTAAGGGTAGATACCGGATTGTACTCCTCAAAACTCATGTCTTGGGATAATAGCGTAGTCGTAAAAGCTATTTGTAAAATAAAAACAAGGGATAAATTTTTTAAGGACATGCCAACATTGGATTAGATTCTAAATTTATACTTTATAGCCGACAACACGAAGAGAGAAGTAAAAAAAATATCCATATCATGGATTCAATAGCAATAGTGTTATAAGAATTGTTTTGAGTTTCACTTTAATTCAGTTCTTATACAAATTGAATCTTGAACCCTGAAACTACCACCGCCTACTCTGTAAGAAAGAGATTGCTTCTTCGCCCTAGCTCATCGCAATGACGCTAATAGTTTTTGGATTAAATAATTAGGAACTTTGAACCTTAAACCTTGAAACTGATCACTGTTCACTCTTAAGCAGCCGCTCGTATTCTTCCATGGTATCAATATCTACCTCTTTTCCGTTCGGGCTAATTGTCAGGGCACTATTTATATGGGTTTTGATGATGTCCTTGGCTCCAAAATCCGAATCCAATGTCTGTAGGGCTTCAAAATGGATTTTTCCGAAAATAGCGGGTACTCCTACCCTATTGGTATAGTTCGTGGCCACAATAGTATGATTGGAGTTTATAAAATTGTCTATCAGTGTATTTAAATACTGCCGATCTATAAAAGGTTGGTCGCACAGCATCACTAAAATACCATCATACTCCTGATCTTGTTCTAGCAGATGCTTTGTGCCACAAGCAATGGAATTCCCCAATCCCATTTTCCAATCGGGATTATAAATAGCATCTATTAGATCAAAGTCGGTTTCTTGTAGTATTTCCTCTTTATAGGCCCCTAAGACGGTGCATATGCTAGTAGCATTCGAATTTTGGGCATTTTTAAAGGCATTACCGATTAGAGTAGTATTTCCCCAAGGCAATAATTGTTTAATGGCCTTCATACGGGAGGAAGTCCCGGCTGCCATAATCAAAATAGCTATGTTAGGCTCCTTGTTCATCAATCGTGAATCCCGGTTTCTTTATCTTTTAAAAGTATAGGTTTTTTTTGCCTGGAAACCGCAAGGATTTCGGCAACTATGGCTATGGCAATTTCCTGAGGTGTCTCCGCTCCTATATTAAGTCCGGCTGGTCCATGGATTCCGTCTAAAAAGTCGTACGTAATCTCTGGGCTAAGTTCCATTAATTCATTAAACAATTTTTCACGTCTTCTATGAGGACCTAAAAGCCCTAAGTATATGGCTTTTGAATTCCTTAAGGTTAATAAATACTTTAAGTCTCTAGAGTAGCTGTGATTCATAAGAACTATGGCCGTGTGTTGATCTATTTCCCCTAAAGGAAAGCTCTCGGGCAGTATTCCTAGAAATTCATGGGCACCATCGAAATCCAGTATATTCTTTTCTTCGCTAGGGTCGGCTATAATTGTTACTTCCCATCCAGTTAAAGCGGCAAAACCACATAACTGTACTGCATCGTGCTCGGCTCCAATGATAAAGAGCTTAAAACAGGGCTGCATACTTTGCTCAAAGACTTCCAGATCATCTTTGCCATGATAGTCAGGGAACAGCGGTAATTCCTTGTTGCCCAATAAGAAGGTTGAGCCGAAATTGGTATTTAGGCCTTCTTTTTTTTCAAAATAAGAGCGAACCTTAAAATGTTGTCGAGATTGAATTGTTTGCTGAAGTGTTTCCAATAATAAGGTGTCCGGCCTAAAGGGCTCCAATAAAATATAAAGTATGCCTTCGCAACCCAATCTAAATCGGCCATCATAGGTCATTACTTTGGGGATTTGATCGTCAAAAACGGGCTTTGCCTGTCGAACAACTTCTTTTTCAACACATCCGCCACTTACTGCACCTACCATATGCCCGTCTTCCAATATCAACATGCGCACACCAGGTCTTCTATAGGAAGAACCATCCAAGGCAACCACTGTGGCCAGAACGGTCTTTAAGCCCCTGGAAGTGGCCGATTGGTATTCGCGTATTATTTTTTTGAGTTCGTGTGTCATTATAATTATAAATCTCTGGTCGCAACAAAAGGAACCAACTCCCCTACTTCGTATAGTTCATTTTTCGGTTCAAGCACAATAAATCCATCAGTATTCACCAAACTACACAGGTCACCAGAACCATTCTCCTTTACCAAGGATGCTAATAAATGCCCGCGATTAAACTCCAGCTTAACCCGCAACAATAAGGTTAAATCTCCCTTAGCTTCTACTGTTTCCTTTAAAATAACATCAATTTTTGGGAGTGGTAAACCTAAGGATAGTTTAAGCCAATCCTTAAAATAGACATTGTAATTGGCAAAGGTGGAAACTGGATTTCCTGGAAAGGAAAAGACCACTGTGTTAGTTTCGTTTTGAATCCCGAACCAAAACGGCTTACCGGGTCTTTGAAATACGCCATGAAATATTTTTTCTACCCCCAATTCTTCCATCACCTGTGGAATAAAGTCGAACTTACCCTTGGATACCCCACCACTTAATAGGATCGCGTTATACGCCTTTAAAGTGGAACTAAGTGCTTTTTTAATACTCGCTTTTTCATCTGGGAGATGGAGTTTGTCTGGAACGATGCCCTCTTCTGACAAGGCTGCGAAAAGGGTATGGATGTTGGATTTGCGTATCTGGTGGGGTAATGGCGTTTCTTGTACCTCTACCAGTTCGTTCCCTGTAGAGACAATGGCCACCTTTGGTAGCGTTCTTACCAAAACAGAAGCTTTGCCCACTGCCGCCAATACGCCAATTTCAGCTGCTGATATGATCGAATGTTTTGCTAGGATTAGATCACCTTTTTTCTGATCGCTTCCATTTAGATGAATGTCTTGCCCCTGTTTTGGGTTTTTTATTAGACTGGCCCAACCATCTTCTATGACCAAATGTTCGTACATGACCACGGTATCGGCATTTTCAGGCACCACTGCCCCGGTCATTATCTCAGTACAATTGGCTGTGTTTGTTAAAAGTTGGGAAGGCATTCCTGCTGCCAATACGCCTTCTATTTTAAAGGAGGTCTGCCCTTTTTCAATGGCATCGTAATTAATAGCAATTCCGTCCTTGGTAGCCCTATTAAAAGGAGGGAAATTTCTATCAGCCATAACATTTTCGGCAAGAACCTTCCCCATAGCTTGTTCAAGGGGAACCTGTTCGTTGCCAAAATCCTGGCGGAGATCTAAAACTTTTTGATAAGCGTCTTTAAAGGAAATCATGGAACACAAGTTACAATTAATAGGAGATTTGTTATAGGGTTGTCCCTTGAATTTCTCTCCAAGTTATGGGTTTAATGTTCCTTTCTTTAAGCAGAGCTGCCGTCTGGGGATTGGTAAAAAAATCAAAATCCATTTGTCGCCACTGGGAACCAAAATTGGGATGGTCCACACAGACTTGTTTCATTTCCATATTGTCGAAAGCCGGATGGATCAAAATTACATTTAGTCCAGCACTCAGGTTTTTGATAAATTGGGCATACAAATCCCCTAAGCCCTTGGTTTGCATAGCATCAAAATTGCCTATATATACTTTATGTACCATGTTGTCCGATTCCTGTAGCGAATCAGGATTGCCAACACCTTCCAGTAACTGGTCACTTAAGAAAATTGGCAGCTTGTATTCCGATCCCAATTCCCTGTAAATATCCAGAAGTGCTGTAGTGAGCCCAAGGGTGTACATATGGGAATCCAAATGGGTTGGTACAATTCCGGCAGTTAATGCCCTATCAATCTGGGCTTTCAGTTCTTTTTTAACCTCCCGTGGCTTCGCAAATTTCTTTACCAAATCCCTTTTAGCATGAAAAAAACCTTGGGCATCTACTAAGCTAGGAACTTCAGAGTAAGGCAGTACAGGTCCAAATTTATAATGTTTCCATTCGCAGGTCAAGGTTAGGTGGATACCACAATCATATTGAGGGTGTTGTTTGGCAAAATTGGCCATATCTCCAAACCATGGACATGGAACCATAATGCTATAGGAATTTACAATCCCTTTTTTCAAAGCTTCTATAGTAGCCGCATTTTCCGAGCAGGAAAGTCCGGCGTCATCCGCATGAATAATTAAAAGAATATCATCTTTCCTATATCCCAATTGTTCTAAGTCGTAATGGTTGGCCATATCGTTCTGTTGTTTTAATCAGCTTTAATCTAAAAATTAAAAGATCGTTTTGCTATGATTCTGTTTGCGTATACGGGTTTCCAATATTATTTCACCTCTCCTTTGGAGAGGTCAGAACTGCTTTTTTCAGCAATTCTGGGTGAGGTAAAATAATATCCCAATCGCTCTAGGTTGTAATGCAAGGCCATATTTTCTAATTTGCAGACCGCTGGGGCCCAAATAATACTAGTTTTACTAATGATGGGCTAGAAACCTATCTACTCCGCCTATGATATTAAATAACTCAAGGTTAGGATTCAATTCTTCTAACATTCTTACAGCAATTTTACTCCTTTTTCCGGATTGACAAAGTAAATAGATCGGAATTTGTAGGTCCAATTCCTTAATTCGTCCCTTTAACTCATCCAAGGGAATATTTACTGCTTTAACTTGAGCTAAAGAAAAATTTTCAAATTCTTCTTCGGTCCTTACGTCGATTACCTGTAGAGAATGGCCAGCGTTTAACTTCTTCTCAATTTCCTCCACATTGATGCCAACAGTTGTTTCACAAAGTGCTACGCCATAGGATTTTTGAAGTTTATCCAACTTTAAATTCTCTGGTTGAAGGGTAAATGTAATGGTTTGATAGGATTGATTTAAACCATTGAACAATAGTAATTTACCTTTTAATATTTCGCCAATACCTGTAACCGTTTTTACGGCTTCCAAAGCCTGAAGATTTCCTATAATACCTGGAATGACACCCAACACCCCATTGTCGTTACAATTTGGTATTTCGGCTTGTGTAGGCATATTGGGAAACAAACATCTATAGGTAGGGCCACCTTGGTAATTAAAAACGCTAAGCTGGCCTTCAAAGCCTTGTATGGCACCTGAAACAAATGGCTTTTTTAGAATCACACAGGCATCATTGATCAAATAGCGCGTAGGGAAATTATCTGAACCGTCTACTACGACATCAAATTGAGAAATAATTTCCAATGCATTATGCTTGGTAAGAAATGTATCAAATGTTTTAAAGTGGGTGGTGGAATTTTGCATCCTTAATCGCTCCAATACAACTTCTATTTTCGACCTTCCCAAATCCTTTTCCGAATACAACACTTGTCGTTGTAGGTTGGTGATTTCAATAATATCTTGCTCTACAATTCCTAAAGTCCCTACCCCCATTGCATTAAGATATAAGAGTACAGGGATACCTAATCCGCCGGCTCCAATGACCAAGATGCTAGCATTTTGGAGCTTTTGTTGGGCATCAGGTCCAAAATCCTTTAAAATGGTCTGTCTCTGGTATCTATTGAAATTCATCTGTAAAAAACAATCCGATTGTTATAATTTCTGTGGGTCTTTGGTTCCTTTAATTTGGAGCTAGTCTTAGCAATACTTTTTCATAATCTTCCTTGAAGTTTGCGTTCCATAATACTTCTTCGTTCTCTGGAAATACCAATTTAATATCTTCATTGATCAAAAATTTACGCGGACAGGTACCAGGGCCGTTCTCTAAATAGTCCAATGATTTTTGTAATCCCGAAGGTTCCCAAATGGCACACAACGGTTCTGGCAAGCCACTTTCCCTTGTAGCAAAGGCGGTGGCCATTTTGTCTGGGTTCCGAAAGCCGATTAATTGTTCAAGGGCGTCCAGGTCCATTAGTGGTAGATCACAGGCCAATACCAACCAAGCTACATTTGGATTAAAATTGTGGGCACTTAGGAGTCCGTTGTAGGGGCCCTTAAATTTGTTTTGATCAATAATAAGATTCTGATTTTCAGTGAATTCCGATGACTGTTCTTCGCGAATGCTCATATAGGTGTTATCGCATACCTGCTGTAGGAGGTTGTAAAGGTAATCACGTTGTGCTACACCGTGATATGCTATCAACCCTTTGTCTGTTCCCATTCGGGTACTTTTTCCACCGGTAAGTACTAGACCATATATTTTAGTGGAGCTCATTATGTGTATTTTAATTTTTATAGGTTCTGTCCTATACCTTGATTATTCAGGGTATGGGTCAGAACGAATTATCCGCCAATAGAGGTCATTGAATTTTCAAATATTCCGTCATATTTTTCCTGTTCCTCAAACCCAGTTTTAGCCCTGCTGCCAATGGCGTTGAGAATATGCGCTTTAACTTTTTCTTCCGCATTTTCCCCACGCATAACTTCCCGAAGGTTCATTCTAGGTTTACCGTACAGACAGGTAATTACATCCCCTGTCGCAGATATCCTTAAGCGATTACAGCTGCCGCAGAAGGTTCTGGTAAAGGAAGGAATCAAGCCAAAAGTACCTTTGTGCCCCTTTATTTTGTAATTGATGGAGGTAGAGGTTTTTGGAGATTCCAACTTGGTAATATCGGGGTATTCCGACTGGATATGGCTCAATATTTTTTTATAGTCCCAGGCAATGGTGTTAAAGGATTTACTGCCGCCATTGAATGGCATTTCTTCCAAAAAGCGAACGGATACGGGGTAATGCTTCATCACCTCGAGAATAGGTATGATATCTTGGGTATTCTGATTTTCAAGGGCAATGAAATTAATACGAACATTGAAACCTTCTGCAATTAATTTCACCAAATTATTATAGACGGTTTCATACTGATTTCTTCGTGTAATCCGTTCAAAGGTGTTTTTGTCGATAGCATCCATACTAACATTGATATTCTTGATGCCCAGCGCTTTTAATTCTTCTATATGCGGGCCGATCAATGTAGCATTGGTGGTTATAGAAATATCCTGTAACCCCTTTAAATTGGAAAGTTGGCGCAATAAAATCATCAGGTCCTTTCTAACAAAAGGTTCGCCGCCGGTAATCCTAATTTTATTTATCCCCTGCCCTACCATTATTTTACTCAGTTTACAGAGCTCTTCAATGGTAAAGAGGGAGTCTTTTTTAGCAAAATTTATTCCCTCCGAAGGCATACAGTAGTTGCAGCGCAGGTTGCAACGGTCGGTTACCGCCAACCGTAAATAGTTTATTTTTCTATTGTGATTGTCTATCAGCATTAATCCACTTTTTTATTTACTTATCCACCACTTACGGGCGGAATAAGTGCAATTTCATCAAAATTATCGATTATGATGTCATCATTTGCATAAGAATTGTTTACTGCGACGGCCAAAGATGATAATTTTTTTAGCTCAGGGTACATTTTACCCAAGTAGTCCTTAAGTTCTTTAACGGTCTTGGATTTTTTCACTCCAAATTCGCTTGAGCTTGGCATGGACAATGTGGAACTACCAATAATGTCCTTCGTAACACCAAAAAGTAATATTGTCATATTTATCCTATTATAGCTTTTGCCGGTACCTGCATTAGTTCCGGGAATTTAGAAAAAGGCTGTTGGGTAAATCTATTACCTGTAGCTGCTTTTAGGGCGTTGGCTACAGCCGCTCCGGCAGGAGGTAATGTTGGTTCACCCAATCCCGTTGGTGCTATTTCATTTTGAATCAGGTGGGATTCTACCAAAGGAATTTCACCCATTCGGATCAAGCGGTATTTGTCATAATTCTGTGATTGCGGTTTCCCGTCTTCAAAAGTAAGATCACCGTACATAGCATGACCTACACCATCTATTACACCCCCTTCTATTTGATTTTTGGCGCCTAACGGATTAACGACTATTCCGCAATCCACCACACAGGTCACTTTTTTAACGATAGGCATTCCGTTTTCAATTTCAACATCGGCAACTTCAGCTACGTGGGAGTTATGGCAATAATAGGCGGCGAAACCTTGGTATACACCATCACTTTTTTTGCCCCAACCTGATTTCTCCACGGCTACTTTGATTACATTTTGCATGCGTTCAGGAGAATATTCGATACGCTCGTCCGTGGTGCCTTTTACTTTTTCCAATAGATCCAGACGTAATTGAATGCGATCCACTTCCATGGTTTCCGCCAGTTCATCGAAGAAGCTTTGTTCGGCAAAAGCTAAGAAGTTGGTATAAGGTGCTCTCCATGCCCCTGTGGTTATATTACTTTGATAGTTGGCTACATCTACTTGGTAATTCTCTATGGCCCCGGCAGGGAAGAAATTAGGTATTAATCCATACATGTTCCCGTTAATGGCGGCTTCCTTTAAATAGTATGCCGATACCATACCTTCTTTTATGGCAGCCTTAATTCTATATTTTATGGCTGGGCGATAAGTTCCTGCAGTCATATCATCTTCACGGGAAAATACCAGCTTTACAGGTTTACTTATGGCATTTGAAATTTCGGCCGCTTCATATACAAAATCGCCATAAAGTCGTCTTCCAAATCCTCCACCCATACGGGTCATTTCCAAATGAACGTCCTTAATGTCCCTTCCGAGCATGCCTGCTACTGCGGTAGCCGCAAATTCAGGCGTTTGTACAGGACCTACCAAATGAATTTTTTCAGCTGTAACATTGGCGAAAAAATTCATAGGTTCCATACAGTTATGTGGCAAGAAAGGAGATTCGTAAGTCCGTTCCAATATTTTATCAGCTTGTGAAAAGGCTTTATTAATATCTCCGTCCTTTCTTAAGGTCTTAAATTCCTTTCCGTCCAATAATCCCAGTAATTGTTTATCCTGGAAATCGGTACTTTCCATAACAGCGTCATCGATCCATTGGGCCGAAATAGCTTCCTTGCCTTTAAGCGCCTCCCAGGTAGTCTTTGCAATGACCACAACTTTATCGCTCTTGCTCATGGCCACTGTCCAGTTGCCAACACCTTCTTTTGAAAGTTCTTTTGCCTTCTCCCCTATTCTAATTACATCGATAACACCAGGCATTGCCTTGGCTTTGTTATCGTCATAAGAATCCAATATTTGACCAAAGGCTGGAGGTCGTAAAACACTGGCATAAACCATTCCTTCTACCTTATAATCCAATCCGAAAAGGGGTTTTCCGGTAATAATTTTGTCAATATCCACATTTGTGGCATCGGTTCCAATAATCTTGAAATTCTTTGGCTCCTTGAGGGTTACCCCCTCCGGAACTTCCATGGATGCCGCTTCCTTGACTACATCGCCATATCCCAAGGTCTCTCCTTTGGAATTGCTGATTACCCCTTCCGAGGTAGTGCATTCCGATGGATCTACACCCCATTTGGCAGCAGCGGCATTCACCAACATTTGTCGAGCCGTGGCTCCGGTCTGTCTCAAAGGCTCCCATCCGTGTCGGATCGATTGGCTACCCCCTGCAAGCTGTCTGGTGTAATTTTCGGTGTCCAAAATTCCCTGTTGCACATAAACTTGATCCCAAGCAACATCCAATTCTTCTGCAATAAGCATGGGCATAGCTGTTTTTACGCCCTGACCAATTTCAGGATTAGGGGAAAACAAGGTTACAGCACCATTATCTGCTATTTTTATAAAGGCGTTGAAATCATTAAAATTTAACTGGGAAATATCTACAGGTGGTTGCACTTTAGGCTTACAGGCCGTAAATAGGTTAAAACCTATTAGCAGTCCACCACTGGCAAGTGATGAAGTCCTAATAAACGACCTTCTGTTAAAAGTTATTGATGATGTTGACATAATATTTTAGTTTTTTTATCCTTAATATTTCAAGGATATATTTTTTAGAGGTAAGCGAATATGGTAATCTTAATGTTCCCCTGGGAACGGATTACCCTATTTTGGCAGCAGCAACTTCAACGGCCCTATGAATTCTAGTATAGGAGGCACATCGGCATATATTACCATGCATGGCTGTCTTTATTTCGTCTGAAGTGGGAGTTGGATTTTTGTCCAAAAATGCAGAAGCCGTCATTATTTGTCCGGCTTGGCAATAACCGCATTGAGGCACATCTATTTCCTTCCAGGCCACCTGTACCGGGTGGCTTCCATCATCTGAAAGCCCTTCAATAGTGGTGATTTCCTGCTCGGCTACCGAGGCTATCGGTAAAGAACAACTCCTTATAGCATTGCCCCCTAAATGAACAGTACATGCGCCGCATTGGGCAATACCACAGCCAAATTTTGTTCCAACCAAATCCAAATGATCGCGTAACACCCATAACAGGGGGGTGTCTTCCGCAACATCTACACTTTTGTAAACTCCATTTACTTTGATGTTGTATATTGGCATAGTTGATGTTTTAAGTTGATAAAAGTAATACCTTACAAGTTACCAAATTTAGGGAAAGAATGAATTAATTTAACAGTTTGTTAAGGGGATATTTCATACAAAATTATGGTCTTTTCCCTTTAAACACCATGTATTAACACAAATGTAGATGTCAGCTAATATTTTAGCCAATAAATTAATTCATAGGGAGCTCCTGTCCAAATAACAGTCCACATTTGGATGTAACCATAAAAAGGAGCCTGGTAATGCAGTGGTTATTTCTTTGTTCAACAATCGTTTTATGGCCTTTTTTTTATTGGGCCCTGTTACAAGAAGAATAATTTTTTTCGACTTTAAAATATTGGCCATTCCCAAGGTTAAACCATAGGTTGGCTTGGTCATCATTTTATTAGCCATGGGATGTTTTAGTGAAGAGGCACTTAAATCCGCAATATGGCAATCTGGGTACAATATTTTGGAGGGTTCGTTAAAACCAATATGTCCATTTTTCCCCAAGCCTAGAATACAGATGTCTATTGGGCCGTGTTCCTGAATTTCGTTATCCATACGGTCACATTCCTTTTTTGCATCAGTTGGGCTGCTGTCGAAAGAAATATAATTGCTTTTGGGAATATCTAGGGGTTCCAAAAGATTTTTTTGAAGATAATGCTCACAAGTATTGGGATAGTCACCATTGGTCCCTCCCCATTCATCCAATTTTATAATCTTTAATTCCTTGAATACTTTCGGGGATCTTTTGTGCGATTTCACTAATTTTTCATAGAGCCCAGTGGGTGAATGTCCCGTTGCGGTACAGATCAGCTGCTCTGGCTTGTCCTTTAATAGGGATAATAGCGAATCAAAAGCCATCTGACTCATGTTTTCATAATCTGTACAATAATGTATATTCATGGCGAATCCAAGCTTTAACTTCCAAAGTATAGTGTAAAATACAAAAATTTAGTGTTCGTTACCTTGGGGCACCAAAGTTTTCAGTCCTTTTATTTTATTGAATTATGGTTGACCAAGTATCAGGTTTATTGAATCCGTGTACAATGGTCTAATAATCAGTAGGTATGATAATTAGTGGATCTTCCTAACAAACTTAATGGAGCCTAATATCTTTCATAATTGAGTGGGTATGAAAGCTGCCGTAAAAATGTGAATAAAGTCTTTAACAAATATTAACACCCAATTTATACTTTATTATAATTTTAAATAGATTTGATCGTTCTGCTAGTTGAACGTTAAAAATTATGAAAATGAAATTATATATTAGATTGGCGGCATTATGCTTTGGCATTGCCTTATTTGTATCATGTGGTAATGCGGATGATGATGTGAAATATGGCGTAAATACCGGAGGGGATTTGGGTCTTGGAAAGCCAGTAGATGATTGTTTAAATTTAGGTGATGGCGAATTGGTTTTATCCATCCAAGATCAATTTACAACCTTACCGGGTAAGGTATCTATCTTTTTTAAGGTTTCTGATACGGACGGAGACCCTGTTCCAGGGCTTAAGGCAAGTCAGTTTACAATTTATGAGCAAGGTAGGAATGATGCATGCTTTAATACTATTTCTACTTCTGAATCTTTTGCTCGGATTTCTCCCAATTCACAAATATTCAACAACAATACTATTTTAGTATTGGATTTAAGTAACAGTGTTTTGAGTAGTAGTATGGAGGAATTAAAAATGGCTTCCACAAGCTTTGTGAACAATGTGATGCCCGATGTAGACACAGAATCCTTTAAAATGGCCATTTATTGGTTTGACGGAGAAGATAAACTACATGTGTTAAATGACCTTACCCATGTAAAACAGGATTTAGTTACTTCCATTCAGGGTATAAATGCTAATATTAGCAATGATCCGTCTACCGATTTATATGGGGCTGTAATTAAGGCTACGGACAAGGCAGAAAAATTATTGGCAGCAAGTACTACCAATGATCGTATAGGTGCTGCCTCTGTTGTTATTTTTACAGATGGAACCGATCAGGCGTCCCGTTATACCCAAACTGCCGCTTTGAAAAAAGTGGACAATGCCAACAAGAACATAGCCTTCTTTAGTATTGGATTAGGCGCGGAAATCGATGCTGATATTTTGGGAAAAATAGGGAAGACATTTAGCGTATTTGCAGGTAATAAAGAGCAATTGGAAACTACTTTCAACGATATTTCCTTTAGGGTTTCCGAACAGGCGAATAGTTTTTACCTTTTTGAATACTGTAGTCCAAAACGTGATGGAAGTGGTGACAACAACTTGGCCATTCAAGTTAAGGAAGGCAACAGACAAGGTGCTGTACAAACTAAATTTAACGCAAAAGGATTCACAGGAGGTTGTCAATAGAAGCCATTAAGTAACTTTTAATCAATGAGTTAGAGCATCAAATTAATTTGATGCTCTTTTTTTTTATTAACTTTTCTTTAAATTAAAACGTCTTTTTCCGCTATATGCCCGTATAACCTTACAGAAAACTATTTGTAAATTTTTTAATCAAAAAGAAATGAAAAAAGTAATATTAGTTGGTTTGATGGGAATGGTAGTATTGGCCTCCTGTGTATCTAAGAAAAAATATGTAGCACTTGAAGGTGATTTATCCAACACCCAGAGCATGTTGACAAAAACCCGAGTAGAGAAAGAGGAATTGGAATCCAAAGTCTCTAAAATTGAAGCGAGGGTGACAGAGTACAACGAAAAAATAAATTCTTTACAAGAAATAAATGACTCTCAATTTAGTAGTATTGGTGATGTCGCTGTAATGAGCAACAACACAAAACAAAAAATGAGGGCTACTTTGGCAAAAATTGACCCTAGTGAATTGGCCAAGGCAAAAACTATGGAGGATTCCATGAACCTTGCTATTTCTTATAATCTAAAGAAATCTATTTCTGATGAAAATGATGATGTAATTGTTGATATCGACAAAACAGTGGTCATGATCAATATTTCTGATAAACTATTGTTCAATTCAGGGAGTTACAGAGTAAGTAGTAAAGCTAACAATATTTTGGCGAAATTGGCCGAGGTGATCAACTCTGAACCAAGCATGGAAGTAATGGTGGAAGGGCATACGGATTCTAAGACGATTAGTACGGCAATGTTTCAGGATAACTGGGACCTAAGTGTTAAGAGAGCCACTTCCATTGTTAGAATTTTACAAACTAAGTACAATGTTGATCCTGCTAATTTGATCGCTGCGGGAAGAAGTAGCTATTTGCCATTGGTTGAAAATGACAATAGGGAAAATATGGCCAAAAACAGACGTACCAGAATTGTAATTATTCCAAACCTGGATAAGTTTTTTGCCTTATTGGATGCAGATTCCTTGTAAGACTAAGGGTAATTGAAGTATTATAGAAATAAACCCCCGATGCCAAGCATCGGGGGTTTATTTTTAACCTTGATTTTTAAAGATTTTTATTTCTGGGATGCCTTTACATCCAAGACCTGGAGAATTTTGTGATAAACGTCGCTGTTTTCATAGACGCCTTGGAATTCCTGTGAATGTGGGCCGTAGGCAAAAATGGGAACCATGGTTGCCGTATGGTCATCGGTAGTAAAATCGCCTTCGATCATTTTATTTTCCATATTTCCCTGTGGCATAGTAAATCCTGATGTTTCATGATCCGCTGTAATTACCACTAGGGTGTTTCCGGTTTTATCGGCAAATTTAATGGCCTCGGTTATAGCCACATCAAAATCAATTCCTTCGGTCACTATTCCGGAAACCTCATTCTTATGCCCGTATGAATCTATTTGTGCGGCCTCCACCATTAAAAAGAAAGGCTGGTTCTTCGCATTTAGGAATTGAAGTCCATTTTTTGTGGCTTCTGCCAATATATTTCCTCGACCCTCCAAAAAGCTGGGTACGTCGTTCTCTGCGATAAACAATCCAATTTTATCTTTCTTGCTGCCTCCTATTTCTTGTACACTTTTTAAAATTGAAAACCCCTGTCTCTCTAATTGTTCCTGGTTAAAATTGGACTCCCCTCCCCCAACAAAAAGGGATAGTTTACTCTTTAAAAGGTCTTTGGCAATACCTTCAATGTCATCCCTATCTTTTTGGTGGGCATAGAAAGAACTTGGGGTAGCACCCACAATTTTATCGGTAGTTATACAGCCAGTTACAAATTGATGCTTATGTAATAGTTCGGTTATATTAAGCAGAGGGTTACCATTAGTGGCCATACCAATAGATCTATTGTAGGTTTTTGTGCCAGTAGCCAATGCCGTACCTGCCGCAGCAGAATCCGTAGTAAAATCGTCCGAGGATTGCGTCTTAATAAAACCTATACTTTTTAATTGAGTTAGGGTGAGATTTCCCCCATTGGCCAGTACCGATGATGAAATTTGGGTGAGCCCATTGCCATCTCCAATGAGCAATATGACATTTTTAACGCGTTTTTCCGTTTGATCGGATTTGTAGGTTGGTGTATATATCTCAGATTTGGCCTTGTTGTAATATACCCGACTCCCTAAAGTTTGTAAATAGGCAGAGGCTTTGTCCGGCATATCCGTATTTATATAATCCACACCTAAATCATTAAAGGCCTTCCAAGCTGTTTTTGAGTCGGGAGTGGCCCAAAAACGGAAAGGTTTATTAAAACTATGGGCTTTGTCTATGGTTGCTTTAACCTTTTGCAGGTCCTCGGCTGTTAATCTACCCTTTCCGTTCCATCTAGAAAATTTATGAAAAGGAAGGCTTATCAAGGCTACTTTTGTCCAAGCATCGCTGTTGGGAATATTGTCCAGACTTTGATAGTCGAACATAATATGCGATGGATAATCTTTATACTCTTCAGGTTTGGGCCTATTCCCCGATATAACCATCCTAATGTTGGGGTTATCCGTTATTTTAGGGTACCTTTCTAAAACCGAGACTATCTGCTTTAGTGTGGAATAGGTTTCAGACTTTATATCGATCAACAACTGTAATTCCTGTGTTTTTCCCAATTGTAATTCCAATACCTTCTCCAGCGGGTTTAAATACAGACTTTCAATAGTGTGGTTATTAATGATGTCCTTTTCGTCATGGGTAGCAAACAAGGTGTCATTTTTCAAAAAAACATCTACTTCAATAGAGTTGGCCCCATGTGCATAGGCATCCCAGAATGGCATGTTTTGAAGATAGTCGTTATGGGAGTGTATTTTAAATTGATGTGTTTCCTGACCATACGTTAATTGAATGGACAATAAAAAAAGTGCTAAAAAAAAACGAATGTTACTTGTCATGTAAATTGATATTGGTGACTATTGATATTATATTTTGCCCTTACTAAAATGCTTTAACTATTGCTGTTTATGAAAAAAGAACATAAAACAGCCCAATTTAAACAAAACTATCCAATTACTTTTGTTTTAGTGGCCCAGTAGGATAACTTAACTTTTTGATAAACGCTTCCGAACAATCGCCAGTCAAAAGTCCTATTTGTGATAAGTGGCCATAGATGCTAAAGCGCATATAATAAACGAAAAGTAGGGTTTTTGGCGCGATAGTTGTTTTACTAATAACAGCCCCAACCTACCAATGTTCATAATGCATACTAAAAATTAAATTTTGTATCATTTAAAAATAAAACATCATGGTTGTAATCAACGACATTTTTCAATATAGCGCTATAAGCGAGCTATCCAATTGGTTTAAAGGCCTAGCCATTACCATATTCATTTCTATAGTCGGCATTCTATTTGTAATGCTCTACTGGATACTTATTTATGGAGATAATTTGCGCATCTCTTTCGGGTATTAGAACTACCTTAAAATCAAGGCATTTTTAAAATTACCTTCCCCCGTTTTTAGGTCGATCAGGAATCCATTGATAATAGCATATCGGGGTTTGCCCTGTTGTTCCAGTAAAAAATTTGGGATAATACCTACCCGCATATTAAATTGCGGAACCTTGTAGTTCTTGCCTATGACGTTGATGGGTAGCGCTATAGAGCTTTTGTCTTTCGGAATATTTTCCACCCTAACATAGGTGAATCCCGACCTCAATAGATCTATCACCTTTAGCTTTGAAACCTCTTCTAAAGAGGGCAGGGTTTTTGGGTATACTTTTCCAGCAGTCATTGTGAATCCTTTTCCTTCCAAAGTTTCATAGCCATAATAAGTAGAAAGATCTCCTTGGTCTACTACCCTACTGCTGTTGTAATAATTTTGGTGCAACGCATCATCCACTTCCAACTGGTGTATGCCCACATCTAACACATAATTTTTGCCCAGCAAATTGTAAGTAAGGTTATTGAGTTTTAGATCGAACAGTTTACGGTCGTTTTCTGGAATTTTATCATAACCCTCAAGCGGTATGTTTTTATAGTTGCCTTTTGCAATACTATAAATGGCCGATAGTATGGAAACATAATTTAGTTTTCTTATCTCTTGTTTTTCAGGGTCATTTTTATATCCCCCGGATTCTATTAAAATGGCACTTGTACCCCACTTTTGAATATTGTCCCCAAAGGCTCTCGGTTCAAAATCGTCATTATAACGTCCTACTTGGCCTGGCGCGTATTTTTGAATTATACTATTCATGTAGACAATGACCTTCATGGCATTGGCACGTACCTCATTGATGTCCTTTTCATAATTAAAGGCAGGAGCCAAATACGAGATAGTAGCAGGCTTGTTCGTTCTCTCCGCGTTGTAATAAGTACTTTGATCGTGTAAATTGAATCCAAAATCTGCATTTAAACTATCCCGTACTTTTTTTAAGGTCCTTCCTTCTGGCGATTGCAATGCGAGAGCATCCCTGTTGATATCTATGCCCAAGGTATTTCTCCGCTGGTAGATTTCTGCGCCATCCGGATTCAGCATGGGTAAAAAATGCAGCTTTAGATTTTTTAGAATGTTCTCTTTTTCGCTCTTGAAATCGGTACTGGTTAAGAAATTAAAAATATCAAATATAGCCTGAGTGGCCGTGGGTTCATCGCCGTGCATTTGCGACCATAGAAAAACATCGACCGGACCTGTTCCTATACTGATCAAGGAAAGCTTGCGCCCTTCAATGGATTTACCTACCACCGCCACCTTAAAATTGGGAATGTTGGCTAATTTATTTATTAGGGGCTGTATGTCAGTATGTTTTAACCTTCTTTTGTCCAAAGAAGATTCCTTATATTTTTCATAGCTTGCATATATACTGGAAGTAAAATCCTTTTCTTGCCCAAAGCCTGAAAATACTATCAAAAAACAAAGGATTAGGGTAAATTTATTAGATATCATCATATTATTTTGCTGCCGGTGTAGGTTTAAAATTAAGTTTTTTGGAGGCTCTTTTTACTCTTCTTAGAAATTTCTCACCAGGATCGGTCTTTACCGTCCTATATCCTGGATCTTTTTCCAACCATAGGTCATGATCTTCAAAAAAGGTATACTCGTAGTGGCCTATAAGGTAATCGATATCGTATTTGGATTTTAAATATTTCACCAACCATTTATTGGACCTTAATTGTGCCCTAGTAAGTTTTGTATCTCCTGTTCCTCCAACATTTTCAACCCCAATAGCGCAATGATTTAGACCAATTACGTGTCTTGCCATAGTAGTTTCGGGCATTAGCCTATATATGGTACCATCTTGATCAACCAGAAATTGGGAGGATACATTTAATCCACTGGCCGCGCTTATCTCTGGTCTCCAATCTGGTAAAGTAGGTAACTCAAATGCCTGATACGATTTTTCCAAGGTTGGAATTACGGTCCAGTGCAATACTACCATTCTAGGCTCTATAGTAGGTGTATCTTGAACAAGCCCATAATGGTCGGACAGATATTCCAAGGTGAGATTATTGCGCTCCTGATCAAAAATGATGGGTCGGTCAATTATTTCCCGATTTACGGAACAAGATATGGCTAGGAATAGGGCACATAGTAGGATGATGATTTTCATTATTTTTTTGGAATATAAACTGATAGAATAAAGATACAAGATCATTTTATTTCTATGGAGTCCTTTTTTACCCCATAGTGGATGGTTATTTTTTTTCTCCCCCACTTTAAGGCCTTTTCTTTATCCTCGTCCATGTAAATGTCGATGCGATTTTTCCATTTGGAATGCATCTTATCCTTTACCAAATAAATACTGGTATCGCCCTGTATTTTAACAGGGGTATTGTAATCCAATCCCAAAGGAATTAAATCCCTTGATACGGCAATTATTTTCATACCAGGTTTTATAGAATCACCCCAAGCAGTTATCCCTGGATGTATTGCGGAGGTTTGGGAAGGAAAAGAATTATAGGCAGTGGCCGTTACCTTAAGTTTTTTCCAAATATATGGGTCATCTTCTATTTTGTTCTGACAGGCCAACAAGAAAATCAGTATGGCGGACAAAATGAAATATTTTGTCAACGTCGTTTTTTTAGTCTCTAGTTTTCTATTTAAATATTTCACATCATACTTTTTAGCATAATTGACCAATAGAATAAGGAGTTTCAGATTAATGACTAGTAAATAATTCACGACCCCCTTAGCTTAGGAGATATACTTTGCAATTATGGATCTACCCCCCCCTCACGCCTAAAATAGGACAAAATTTTAATTTATAAGTATTAGTTGTTGATTAGCAACAGGCCAAATATCAATTATAAACTTTTAAGTATTTTTCGCCTAAATCGGTCTGACTTTATTTTTTCTTAATTTTTTGCGAATTCTGAATTAAAAACCTGTAAAATTACTTGATCTTGTTCTTATCGCTATACCACCTTTTCAGCCATTTGGAAATTCCCTCTAAGCCAGGATATATGATCCTTTCAGAAATATTTGCTTGGTCGAGCTTATCCCTTATTTCCCACTTTAATCCTGATGGGATAATGACCTTTTTTAAATATTTGGGATGGTTTTTAAGCCAGTCCAATGGACTGGAATCCGGATCTAACATAAATGAGAAAAGTGCAAATTGGTTAATTATGCGATCATCAAGGGAAGGTGGCTCGAAAAACACCATGGTATTTGTGTTTCTACTTGAAAAATCATATAGTTCCTCTATGGAATTACCAATAGTTTCTTTCAGCTCCATGGAGCTAAAATAGAATATATCCTTGCTCAAAATGGGTGTTTTTAGCTCGTCCGGGAGGTGCTCTCTTAGTGCTACATAGTTTACCATCCAGATGGCTCCGTCTACATTATAAGTACTCATGTCCTCCGTTAAAAAATGTAATGCAACATTTGGTGAGTGGGTCCAGTCAATTAGCCTTGTAGGCAGCCCATGGTGTTGTCCCAAGGATATCCAGTTCCAGAGGTTATTATAATCATCGATCAAGGTGTTTATCGGCGAGTACTTCTTAAAGTTTCTGATCATTGTACCTTCAACTTTAGAAGGTATTCTTCCCAATCTTTGGAGACTGGTCTCTAATCCAAATTGGGCATTATAGACTCCTCTATAGGCATAAGGAGAACGAAACCTATCGATCTTATTGTCTTTTTCATTGAATAAGTATTCTTGCAGTTCTAACCAATTCTTAGGTTCAAATAATTCAAAATCTGCCATTTATCTGAATAATTTAAGGCGGACCCAAGCAGGGTCCTATTAATACCATATATTCTGTAAACCAATTAAATGTTCAGCACAACCTTGTATGGGGCAAGCGTAGACTATATATTCCTAAATTTTCTTTTCGAAACATAATATTCCCTTAAATACATTTCATTCCCAAATCGAAAACTTGAGTGGAATAAATTTAACCCTTTATTTAGGAATAAGTGGAGTCCTTGATAACCGCTTTCAAAACTTAGATATTAGAGGTACATTCTTCATAACAAAAATTACTACAAATTCCTTTAAAAAAAGCTAAGGAATAAACCGCCAATCAAATCACGTCATAAAAATAAAACGGTTAACTTAGTGTGAATAATCTTTTAACGGCGAAGTAATCGGAATGAAAAAAATCATTTTCTTTTTGATAATTATTACTGGCTCAACAAGTTTGGCCCAGTCTAAAATTGAAGGCTTTATTTACGACAGCATGTCAAATGAACCATTGCCTTATTGTACTATAAGGATTTATGGCACAAAAGCACATTCTACTATAACCAATGAGGATGGTAAGTTCGCGGTGGATAGTGTTTTTTCGAAGGATTCACTTGAGGTAAGACACTTAGGGTTTAAAACAAAAAAAACAGTATTATCTTATTTTGAGAATGAATCCAAACTTAAATTGGAAACGGATGTTTCAGTTTTGGAAGAGGTTGTGCTGACTGCCGGCCAAGACAAGGTTTACCCCTATAAACTATTGGGCAAGATTATAGAAGTCTACCGAAAGAGTAAAAATACTTCCGTCAGCAAGGCCTTTCTGACCATGATATCCTCCACAAGAAATATTCCGATCGAGCATGTAGAAGGCTTCTACAACAGTGAGCAAAATTTAGCAAAAGGTATTTTGGACCTCAGGGTAAAAAGTGGACGGTTTGGGCAAAACAGATCATTCCCCTTCTATAGCTTGGACAACACCAAAATTTTGAGCGACTTTCAACTTTTTGGGGCCTCCAAACAAATATTACCGGATTATCCAGGGAATTTGAGCTTTAATGCCATTGAAAGAATATACGATGTGAAAATTGATGATTGCATTACTTGTAGCCAGGAGGAAGTATCCATTTCGTTTTCCCCCAAAGTGGCCAATGGTAGATTGTTTAATGGTAAAATGTTGGTGGACCCTGACCTGTTGATGATCAAAAAAATAGAACTTTCGGCGGTTGATCCCATAACAAATGCATTGGCCTCCATCAACCCAGATGTAGTACTTACCCCGATGGAGATTCAGCTCAACATTGTTTTTAACCCTATGGAGCCAGAAAAGATCCAGTATCTGGAACTTAACTTTCAAATGGGTTACAGATCTAAAAATGTATCAGAAATCATCGATTCACGCACTTTTCTATATTTCTTTGATTACGATGCATTCTTTGAAGACCCCTATTTTACCAAGGCGATTCCTTTTAACAACGATTATGACAAAATGATCGCCTTGCAGGCATCCAATGATTTTTGGGAGACCAACTACCAATTTCCCAAAAGTATCAATGAAAACAGGTCGATGGACTTCATGAAAAAAAATGGATTCTTGATTAATTTTAATAATTACATCCCATTGGATGATTTAAAATATACAAGGCCCACGGTACTTTCATGGCTGCAAGGTCGCAGGCTTAATTGGGGGCATTTACATGATTTAGCCTTTGAAGAAAAAGGAAAAGGTACCTTGGGCAATACCCCAGGTGCCAATATAACAACAGGAATAGCCTACGATTCACCATTTCAACAGATGCAAAGCAAACCTTCCCAAAAAGACAAAGACAATATTAACATCTGTTATATGGTGGATAGTTATAAAGGTGAAAATGGGATTACAAAAATAGTGAGCCGAACTTTGTTGGATATCGATTCCTCTCAATTCAGCTATGAGCGTACAAAAAATAAGCTGGTCTATTTCAATATCATTTTTGATATTTATGAGGTTTATAGACAATTGGCCGCTTCCCGGATTACGGAGAATACGACCTTTGATGAGGCAAAATTAATTTATGATGACATGTACAAGGGGGCTTCATCCGAAGTGAAAAAAATAGAAAAGGAAACTCGTGACGGTAGTGACTATGAAGGTTTGGTTAAATGGAACAACCGGATAAAAGCAAAATTAAATATTGATAATTTCGCTTCGTTAAAATAAGCACGTATAATTTATTAGGAAATCTTCCAAAAAGCTTTCATTTAATCAGGTGGTATGGGCGCATTCCTACTTTGGTCTATAAACAGTTCATTTAGACTGTCCCGTAAAGCGGAATTATCATACTGCCTAACATCTCCACTGTAATCCACTTGGGTAGTGGCCTTGGTGTTGATTACAATGACCCCTCCAACTCCCATAGGTCCATATCTGGAAATCGCAGCATTACGCTCAAGTATGGCAATACGGTCTATATCATGTGATGATAGATACGTAGGTGCAGTTTCTTGGATGAACCCATCCACATCAAAAATGGCTTTCGGAGGTGTCCCGATGGAATCATACATGGAATAGGCTATTCTACGCAAATAAACCTTTACCTCAGGCACTCGAACAACCCTCATACTAGGGCTATAGGATAACAAAGAAGTCAAAAAATCAGGTCCTGTCGCTACCAAATCCTTACCGCTGATAACCTGAAAAGATGATGAAGAACGGTCTTTGTTTAAAACACCTCTTGAGGTCTTGACCAGATTTGTGTTTTCGGGGAATTCGGCCAAAATGTCTTTTTGGGTTTTTCGTTTCCTTTTCTTTAAGGTCACTTCATCCAACTCAGTTGCCATTGGCGATAAGACAATTTTTAGTATCTCTTCCGTTTCCGTAAGAACAAGTTCATAACTACCATATCCCAGGGAAGAGAACACTAAAACCTCATTGGCTTGTGCATTTAGGGAGAACCATCCGCCTTCATCAGTTTGTGTTCCACGTTGAGTGTCTTTGAGCAAAATATTTACATTTGGTATGGGAACTTCCCATACATCGGTCACTCTTCCCGAAATAGTGTTTTCAGAAGTTTGCGCATAAAATGGCAAAACAAACCACAAAATTAAAAACGTCAACCAATTTTTCATACACTTTCGATAACTCAACCTGTGCTGTTGAAATTTAATGGAGAGATAGATAGGATTAAAGATAAATTAAAAAAATAAAAAGTGTATGCTTGTACCTGTAAAACAATTGTAATGGTTCACTATAGAAAAGCTCTTCTTTTTTTGACCTAATTCCTTTTCTTTAAGATTATGTCAGGTTTTCTGATTTGGAACCTGGTAGTATTAGAGTTCGTAAAGAGGCTTTTGGGCAGAGATCCCAGTTCTACGCAGCTTACCAATGAAAAAGAATAATATGATAGTATTTTAATAACTATAGACATTTAGTAGGAGGCCCAATCCTTGTATTTTGGAATATTTATCCCCTTAAGTTTGATTCTTTTTTATGCATTTACATGCGTAGCGTCCTGTTTTTTGAAGAGTAAAAGGATCAAAATATCAACAAATGGAACTTTCACCACAGAAAAAGGCCATTTCCCAACATTTATTTCTTTCAGTCCACAACTCACTATACATTAGTAGTGTAATAAAAACGAAATAAAAGATTTTTCATTTTCATATAGTGTTCTCGTAAAAGAGCTTTGTCCTAAAAGATAAGGCTCTTTTTAGTTTAAGGCATTTTTAGTCGTAATTGATAAATTTAATATGGATCAATTATAGAAAAGGCCCGCTAATTATTCTTTTACTTCAACAATCTGGGCGTTTGCCATAAACAATTCTTGCATGCGTTCCATACGGGCATCAAATTTCGTAGAGAAAATTGCATATTGACAGCGATCCAAACTTTCTGGGATTCGAATCACATCTGAAAAAGGGCTGGCTTTGAATAAGAACTCAGCATCTTCCACAATAAATAATTTGAGTTTCCCTAGATTGATGCCGTTGAGGTAAAAAATCTTGCTCAACCTTTTCGGGGTAGCAATAACAATATCAACTCCCTCAAAAATTTCATTTCTCTGTGTATCTATATTGTGTTCTTCATAAACGGGGTAGATGCGCAGGTCCATTCGCCTTGTGTAACGTTCAAATTCACTTTGTAAGGCTAAGGCCGATTCCTTATCCTGTACAAAGATGAGCGCCCGCGGGGCATCTTCAAAGGCTGTACAATTTAATTTTTGTAGTGTACTTATAATTATGGAGGTGGTCTTACCGGCACCTTCAGGAGCTATACCAAAGATACTGGATCCTCCTTTTATTTTTGAAAGGACTGCCTTTTGAAAAGGTAGAGGTTCTTTTAATCCCACCACTTCCAAAGCTTCTTCTAACTGTTCCTGTATTTTTTTGAATGCCATATTTTAGTATTAACTACTCGAATTTTTTATTTTTTATTTTGGCTCGTATCAAGTTTCTCTAGACAGACCACAACTTTTTATTACTTCACAACAATTGTTTTCCCATAAAAGCCTTCTACCCTACTTTAGTAATGTAATAAAGAAATAAAAGATTTTTCATTTTCATATAGTGTTCTCGTAAAAGAGCCTTGTTCCAAAAGACAAGGCTCTTTTTAGTTTTTTAGGTTTTGGATATTTTTAAGTTGGATCCATACAATTAGGGAATCCAGTTGTTCTTTCCAAAGTTTGGTTTGCGCTTTTCTAAAAAAGCATTTCTTCCTTCTTTGGCTTCTTCCGTCATATAGGCCAACCTTGTTGCCTCACCGGCAAATACCTGTTGCCCCACCATACCGTCATCAGTGAGGTTCATAGCAAACTTTAGCATTTTTATGGAAGTGGGCGATTTTTCAAGAATTTCCTGGGCCCACTCATAAGCGGTATTTTCCAATTCCTCATGTGGAATAACAGCATTTACCATTCCCATATCCAAAGCATCTTGAGCGGAATAATTTCTGCCAAGAAAAAATATTTCCCTCGCCTTTTTTTGGCCCACCATTTTTGCCAGATAGGCAGAGCCATAACCACCATCAAAACTGGTCACATCAGCATCTGTTTGTTTAAAGATTGCATGTTCTTTGCTGGCCAATGTTAGATCGCAGACCACATGTAAACTATGTCCTCCTCCAACGGCCCATCCAGGAACCACTGCAATGACCACTTTGGGCATAAACCTAATTAGACGCTGTACTTCCAAAATATTTAAGCGGTGCATTCCATCTTCCCCAACATAGCCTTTGTGTCCCCTAGCCTTTTGGTCGCCACCGCTACAAAAAGAATATACACCATCCTTTGTAGACGGACCTTCCCCAGAAAGTAGGACTACACCAATACTGGTGTCCTCTTGGGCGTCATAAAAAGCCTGATAAAGCTCACTGGTAGTTTTGGGCCTAAACGCATTTCTCACATTAGGCCTGTTAAAAGCGATACGGGCAACGCCCCCACATTTTTTATAGGTTATATCTTCAAATTCCTTAACTACTTCCCAATCAATTTTTTTCTGCATTCTAAAAAAGGTTTAACAGTTATCAAAGATAACACACTTTACTTTATTCGTAAGACACCAATTTCAAAAGCCGTAAGGGCATTGAAATACGATGGAGGAACAATCCCGGCCTTTTTGGCGGGGTCTCTAATTTAATACAGCAACCCTATGATGTAGTTCATAGCTAGCCATTGGGCTTAAAAAATATAGCACGAGGGTCTTCTTCAATTACGAGCTGCCATTTTTTTCCTCGATCCACTTGGACATAAACTTGGTACTGGCCAATGTATGGTGTAAGAGCATGGCTCCTACAAAATTATGCGATCTATGCACGGCTAAATCCTTGTTGATCAATTCAATTTTATTGGATAATTTTTGTTGAAACACAGCTTTGTTGTAATAACTATTGATGATGGCAATGCCATTCTGCTGGGCCTGTGACCACTGTTCCCTATTTTCATACAATTTTATGGCAGCCTGGGCAAAATGACCTGGGTCATTGGCAATAATTCCGTTCCAAGGTAAATCGGGACAAATTCCTTCAGCTCCTATTTCTGTAGTAATACTGGGCGTGCCATTTAGCATGCCACTTAATAATTTACCCTTTATGCCCGCCCCAAAATTTAAGGGAGCCAAATTTAGCCTTGCCTTGGAAATAACCTCCCCGGCCTTATTGGCATGTCCCATAATATAAAATCCTTCTTTCGGCTTGTTCAACTGTTTAATGCTATCTGGCATATAAGCTCCGTAGATAAATAGATTGGCACTGGTCAATTCTTGGCGTATCAAAGGCCATATATCCCTTTTAAGGGTTTGTATGGCGTCAATATTGGGGGCATGTTTGCCATTGCCGATACACACAAAGTCTTTTTTTTGATCAAAATCGAGCCAACTGTTCCGTTGTTCCTCATCAATTGCATCATACATCATGGGTAAATGCAAAAGTAGACTATCATCTATTTTTATAGTTCTGGTCAGTAGTTCCATTTCATACAAAGAAATGATCAAACTTAGGTCGCATCTATAAATACTGGCTATTTCCCGTTTTGTATGGTCTTGACCCAACCAATTTTGGGTAGTAAAAGAAAGCGATTTTTTATAGGCCAGCTGTCTGCTTAGTCTAAGCGAGTGCAAATCCTCAGTGTCCAAAATACGGATGGCATCAGGCGTATTCAGCACAACACGCCATCCAAATTGTTCTTCGGTCATAAATCGATCAAAAAGGACAATAGTTGGATTTAAATCTTTTAAGAAAATATCAAAACTGGAATGATTGAGTAAAATTAGCTTTGTACTTACGCCAATATTCTTCAGGTCATAAGAGAATTCACTTTCAGCTGCAGTACTGGCAAAGGTTACCTGATAGCCCTGTTCCAAAAAGAAATGTATTAACTGTAGCATCCTACCTCCTGCTGCCGTTGTACCGGGTTCTGGCCAGACAAAACCTATAATCAGTATTTTTTTATCCATTTTGGGAGCAATCTTTTCTACATTCGCTTGGCGAATTTCTGAGAAATTTTAGAACGCAGCTTACGCTCATAGTCCTCTTCCAACCACTCTTTGTAGTTTTTGGTATTGTTCATAATACAATAGGAATATTGGCGCACCCGGTAGGCAATCTCCTCCTTCAGTTTCTTGGCCAGTATACGGGCGTCAAAAACATCTTTACTATTTTCTACACATATGGTAGCGTGCTGTTCAATACTATTTTCAAGAACGGTTTTGGACTTAAGGCCTTGTGCAAAAACTTTTTTGTATTCCGCTTTAATATCGAATTCGATATTGTTGGACTTGCTAAAAAGCGCCTTTAACTCGGCCGGCATTTCATACACAAAATCCCTTTCAATTTCTTCGTCATTTTTAAGGCTTTCCAAAAAGAAATCTGGAAAGTGAAAAATTTCCTGCCAATCAATGGGAGCGTTCCAATGACCAAAGCGGGCCACGTTGTTTCCTAGGTCCACCACAGTAAAATCACTCTTATTGGGAAGTATCCTAGAGCCTCTACCGATCATTTGAAAATAAAGCGTCAACGATTTTGTAGCCCTGTTCAACATAATGGTCTCAACGGTGGGTTCGTCAAAACCGGTGGTCAATATACTTACAGATGTTAGTATGGCATCTGGTGTTTTTGAGAACCATTTTAAAATATCCTTACGCTCTGAAGCACTATTCTTATTATCTAAATGTCGAATGTTGTATCCAGCTTTTTTAAAGGTATCAAAAACATAGAGTGAGGTATTGATACCATTATTGAAAATAAGGGTTTTGGTACCCTTCGCTATTTCCTCATAGGCATTGACCAATTTGGTAAGCATATTCTGGTTGCCATAAAGTTCGTCCGAAGACTTCACCGTATAATCCCCGCTTATACCCAGTTTTAGGCTTTTAAGGCTTACATCATAGTTGTACATATTGGCCTTGGCCAAAAAGCTCTTATTAATGAGTGATGATATGGATTCTCCCACAATCAGTTTTTGATAGTGGTCCTTCATTGGGAGTTTTATGTTGGAGCTTAAGGGAGTAGCCGTTACACCAAGGATAATAGACTTTTTAAAAAATTTGAATAATTTTCTAAAAGAATTGTAGTGGGCCTCATCAATGATGACAAGTCCAATATCATTGATCTTTACCTTATCATCTTGAAGTCTATTGTTCAAGGTTTCTACCATGGCAACAAAACACATATATTGATCTTGGTCTTGCAACTCCTTTACCTCACTATTTATAATCTTGTTTTTTACGCCAAATCCTTTTAACATTCTCGAGGTCTGGCTGCTCAATTCAATTCTATGGGTAAGAACAACTACCTTCTTGTTTGTTTTTTGAATATATCTTTTGGCAATTTCAGAGAAAACAACTGTTTTACCACCACCTGTCGGTAATTGGTATAATAGGTTGATATCCTCGGCAGATTCTTCCAAACACGTAAAAATGGTGTTCAGATCTTCCTCCTGATAATTGTAAAGTGTTTTTTCTATACTTTCTTTAGGTAGCTCCAAATTGGAATGAGAATTTTTAAAATTAAGAACAATCAAACCTTACAAAATTAAGAGTTTTTTACGCTGGTATCAAATTTATAGGGCAAAAACATGAAATTGAAGTAATGCTAGTGACCTCTAAAATGAACGAAAGTCAAAAGGGTAAGGGAATTAGCGGAAGAAGTAAAGGGTTGGATATAGATTATTTTATAAACCCCTTTCTAGATTTAAATGTACAGTTAGGAGGCCGACCCGTATTTAGTCTATGATATCCAAAGACCTTGAGAAGTCTTCACTATTGGGCCAATTATGGTCTGTGGAAAATAAGTAGCAGGCAACAATTCTGTCTTTATAATCACTAAGCAACGCGTTTAAAGAAATATATTTAACAAGCTCGTTAAATGAATTTGCCATACTTTTAAAGAAGGCCTCTGGGACATTTTTCTCTAAGGAAAAAGATTGTGCCACCTCTAGGTTGTACAACATAAGATCTGCGATTAAATGCGAATCTACCCCAAGCTTTATGAAGTGCTTTATATATTTTTGGGCAACAGACCTTCTGGCCTTGGGCCTTTTTCTTTTAAGTGGAAAGTACTCATTCGATATCTTTAATTTAGCCTCCTGCACCATCTTGTCTTCCTTTGGGTTGAAAACAAAATCGTAATATTCCTTTACGGTCGGAAATCTTTGATATAGGTCTATTAATTGCTCCTCCAATTCCTTCTTCTTTAGTGCAGACAAATATTTGACCAATGCTCTTTTACTCATTCTTCCCAATTAATTTAATTTCAACTTAAGAAATGCAATTTCCTATTTAAAACTTTAAAAATAGTACAAGAAAGTAAATTAGTATTTTAATAAATGGATTCCATAATGAATATCTTAAACTTCTCATAAATTATGTATAAGTAATGCTTCATCTTTTGGAAAAGACATAAAAAAGAGGTATAATGAGAGATTAACACTTACAATTCCAAATAACAAATATATATGAGGCAACTAAAGATTATCAAGCAGGTTACGAATAGGGAATCAAAATCACTAGACAAATATTTGCAAGATATCAGTAAGATAGAGTTGATCACCGCAAATGAAGAGGTGGAGTTAGCACAAAAAATAAGGGATGGAGATCAAATTGCCTTGGAAAAACTTACAACTGCCAATTTAAGATTTGTAGTTTCCGTTGCCAAACAATATCAAAATCAAGGTTTAAAGCTGCCGGATTTAATTAATGAGGGAAATGTAGGTTTAGTGAAGGCGGCCAAACGTTTCGACGAGACAAGGGGGTTTAAATTTATATCATATGCAGTTTGGTGGATACGCCAAGCTATTTTACAAGCATTGGCCGAACAATCTAGGGTGGTACGCCTACCCCTGAACAAAATTGGTTCCATAAATAAAATAAAAAAAACATTTTCGTATTTAGAGCAGGCACATCAAAGACCACCGTCACCGGAGGAAATAGCCAAAGAATTGGAAATGTCCGTTAGTGAGGTTAAGCAATCCTTAAAAAATTCAGGGAGACACGTTTCCATGGATGCTCCGCTAAGAGACGGAGAGGATTCCAATCTTTATGATGTTATACGCTCGGGAGAGTCTCCCAGACCAGACACATTATTGTTGCAAGAATCCTTAAATACCGAGATCAATAGGGCTTTGGACACTTTGTCCCAAAGAGAGGCCGATGTTGTAAAATTGTATTATGGCATTGGTGACCTACAGTCCATGACTTTGGCGGAGATTGGGCAGACTTTTGACCTTACCAGGGAAAGAGTTCGGCAGATACGGGAAAAAGCCATTAGGAAGCTCCGACATAACTCTAGAAGTAAATTACTTAAAACCTATTTGGGATAAATACCCTAAAACAAAGAGGCCGAATAAACAACGTTTATTCGGCCTCTTTGTTTTTTAATCAATTTGTTTAAGAATAACTTAATTTACTGATATTGAAATCGATTAGGATTTCGTTTAAATTTTCAATAAAATTTAAATAAGCAGTGTTGTCTGGATTTTGTTTTGCCATCTTAATTAGGGGTTTTAGATTTTGAATTCTGCGTTGCACTACATATAGTCCAACTCAACTAATTCGTTTAAACTCAAAATTTCATTTAAATCTTGAAGGAATGCTAGGTATTCCTCACCGTAGGTATCGTATAACATAGTAAGACTTGGTTTTAAATTATTATTGTTTGGGTCAATAATTATACTGTAAACATATTTATTATCTCTTTTCGCACCAATAAAATGTTGTGTATGGTTCCATTTTAGTTGTCAAATGAAGAGATTGTAAAGTTTTATCGATTAAAAATTTTATTGGTTAGATCTTTCAATTGCTCCAGAAAGTGAATCTCTTCCAGTTGCTGCATATAAGTGCTTTTTCCAGCATTTGGAGGATTGCTATCAATTAGCTTTTCCGGTGGGGCCATATCAAAATCTATTTTAAAAATGTCATTGGATTCCATATAATCTTGAGGAGCGGTATGCTTATCATTATAGGATATGAAGGCCATTGGCTTTTTACTTGGGTTTAATTGTGTATCGGAGGTTTCTTTGAAAGTGTTTCCAGAATCTGAAATATTTTCTTTTTTAAATTGAAGTTGGTTTGCGTTTTGATTATCATCCTCAATCCCTAATTTATTGCAAAGGCTACCCGTAACAGACTGTGCTTTTTCGCGAATAATCCTTATTGGATGATTATGCAGGGTCTTTACAAAATCAAGTTCATGTTGTTCTCCGATCGTTTCAATTTCATCCAGCAAAATAAGTTGCGATTCCATGTCCAATGCGTTGAACAAACGGTTAAAAACATAATGATTTCCAAAATCCAATTTGGTTACATTCCTTTCTTCCGCGTTTTCGTCCAATGGATACTCAGCAAGGAATTTGAATATTATTTCCTTTATTAGGTTACCAATGGATTCATTTTCTTCTACATCCATCATTTCACTCAACAATGCAACCTCGCGAATATCGCCTAATTCAGCAATAGCATGTAGTAGTTTTACTCTTTTGGACTCTTTATTCGAATAGAATTTTGCTACTGGCAATTGCATTCCGCCCAAATCCAGTATGTCATCCTCATTAATAATGGTATTTTCCTGTATTTGTTCTTTGACATGCGATTTTAACATGTCGCTAATTTGTTTTTTGATGTAGGGATCTATGACCACCTCGCAATCCACTTCAATGTCATAAATATCAACTGATGGATTGACGGCTTCCTTTTCCTCTTCAACTTCAAATAGTATCGGTAAAAAGTCTAAGTTCAAAAACGAGGCTTCTCCCTCGTCTCTTTTGGCTTTGTGTGTACCATTTTTTTCAACTTCAAATTCCTTGCTTATTCCTTCATATGGGTTGATTTCAAAATCTTCTAGATCCAAAAACTCCATTAAGAATTCCATATCGTGGTCCGTAAGTAACTTTTCCTGTAGTTCTAAGGATGAAGTATTGATTTCTCCTTCAACTTTGACAACCTTAGGAATGAAGTCGGTACTAAACTCTTTCCCAAAAGTGCTATTGGTAGGTACACCCTTGTCTTTCAAATTGTTGTTCAATGGTGTTTCAAAAGTAGGTTCTTCCATAATTGATTCTAGGTCTTTTAACTTCCCGTTGTCCATGTTATTTAAATCAGGGGTTACGGTATGTGCTGTGCTGTGACTTTTTAAACTTTGGAATTTTTTAAAAACTTCAATATGTAATTCAAATTCTTCAGATAGCCCGTAGATTATAGGCTTGGCTTCATCTTCAAGGGTATGGTTCAGTGTAATTAAGATCTCGCTCATTATGTGTTTGTTGCTATTAGACTGTCTTAAAAGCTTCCATAATTGCATCTTGAGGTCTACTTGGGCTTGCATTGCCACTAGAACCGTTCCTTGTTTATAAAGTATAAGCTGACATATGATTCCACGAATGTGATTCTTTCTTTCGGTGCTATCGTTCCATTTTATCATTAGGCTATTTTTTAAAAGGAATTTGATGACCAAATATGAAATGGTCAACAACACGAATATGGCTGATAAATCCCACAATAGGTTGGTATGTATTTTGGGTATGTTCACTTGTTGGTCCTTCTTGTTTGTAATTGATTCTACTGCCTATTGTTTTTCAACAACATTAATTCCCTTTCAATGGCTTTCTCCACCATTGGATATGATAATAGTAATTGGTCATATAATCTTCCGATTTTTGGCAGGTCCCTATTGGTCCTACAACATATAACGATTTCATCTACAAGGGAATAAAGTTTATCCGCCTTCATCATAGAAAGCCCTGTTTTTACCTTGTGGGCGGCAAACCCCAAACGATTAAAGTTGCCTTCCGGGATGTAGATATTGGCTCTGCCAATAAAATCCAGCATATTTTGCTTAAATAGTCCAATGAGCTCTTCCAACAGATCAATTTCCCCCATACACTCTTCCAAAATGTCGGTTAAACTAACTTCAACTGTTTCTTTATTTATAAAGAATGAGGCAATTCCATTATCGGGTTTTAGTCCAGTATCGGATTCTGTTTTCTTTTTATATTTATATAAAATAGTCAGTAATTCATCAGGGCTATACGGCCTTAATATAAAATCATCTACTCCCAAAGCTTTGCACTTATTTTTCTCATTAATGGTAACAGCATTGGAAAGCATTATAATAGGTACATTGTTGAAATTGATGTTGAGGGATTCGCGAATTCTTTGGGCAACTTGCAAACCATTCATTTCTGGCATTCTGAGATCCATTAGCACCATGTCTACGGCATGCCTGTGTAAGTAGTCCACACCAGCTAGGCCGTTATGGGTAACATGTACTATACAACCCCATTTTTTTAAGCGCTGTTCAACTATTTTTTGGATAAGAATATTGTCCTCAAATACAAGTACATGGAGACCTTCTATATTTTTATTTTCTGCATTTATGTTAGCAGTATATTCCGGATAGCGGTCTGTTTTTGTTTTCTTACTTCTTTTATACGGTATGGTAAACCTAAAAGCAGGGCCATCGCTTAAAGTGCCCATTGTAGCCATGGAACCATTAAGAATTTCTATTATTCCTTTAATAATGGCAAGACTTATTCCTGAATCATGCTCATTTGTTTCGTAGCTATTAGGATAGTCGATATTCGTTTTGGAATTATTTTTTGAAGTACCTGTTCCCGAATCTGATATTTCAAAATTTAGTAAATAATAATTCTGGTGATGTTTTCTGAGTTTAATTTTTAGAAGTACACTTCCTTTGTCTATAAGTTTTATAGAGTTTCCTAATAGAGTTAAAAGTATTTGAGATAATTTGGAAGGGTCGCCATTTAGTATTTCTGGAATTTCAGTGTCCAAATCTACTTCTAATGTAACATCCTTATTTACTATAAGGGTATTGCACAGGTATAGGGTATCTTTAATGATACGCTGAAAATTAAAATCTATATTTTCAAACTTTTCTTTTCCTGAAGTGAGCTTCGTATATTCCAACAACTCATTAATGATTTCCAAAAGGTTGTTGGAGGAATTACTTATAGAATTAAGGTGTAATATTTGCTCAGATGTGAGCTTACCCTCTTTTAATAGATTTACAGACTCAATAATTCCATTAATGGGGGTCCTAATTTCATCACCCACTTTTGCAAGTAGCTTACCTTCTTCCCTATTCAAATTGTTTTTAGAAATATGGGTCATCTCCTGATGTCCTATGGCCAGGTCAAAGTCTTTGTTGTTGAAAGTCGAAGCTTTTGATTGAGGCCCCAATACTTTTTCCTCTAGTCGATATTTAAACGACATAAAGGATTTTTTTAATTTGGAAGCCTCGTCGGACGTTAACTCTTCAAAGGAAAAATGATTTAGTTGACCTTCAAGATTTGTCAGATGTGATAGTAGGTTGTTGGGTTTCAATTTTTAATAGTTTGGGTTCTGAAAGCTAAAACTCCTCTTTTAATTGGCAGTTTACAACTAAATGTTATCTAGGCTTCATTTTCTGTTGTCAAATGCCTTTATTTGTATGTATCAAAGCCATTCAACATGAAGCATTTTATCGGATTTATGTGTATTTTAACGATTGCCGCTTGTAAAGAGAAGCAGGATGCAGTGACGGAATCGATCGAAGAAAAAGCTGAACGAATCCACAAGGAGGTTATCACAATAGATACCCATGTAGATATTGACGTTGCTAATTTTACGGATACTTTAAACTACACCCAGAAATTGGACAATCAAGTAAACCTACCCACCTTAAAAAGCGGCGGTTTGGATGTGCCCTGGTTAATAGTTTATACCGGTCAAGGCACCTTGGACGAAACAGGATTTGCCCAGGCCAAAGAAAATGCCATGGCAAAATTCAAGGCTATTCATAAATTATGTGAAGAAATAGCACCGGAAGAAATTGAACTTGCTTATTCCTCTGACGACGTCAATAGGATTATAAAAACAGGCAAGAAAGTGGCCATGATAGGGGTAGAAAATGCCTACCCTATTGGCGAAGATCTGTCTGAATTTGAGAATTATTATCAATTGGGGGCGCGATACATTTCGCTGTCCCACAATGGACACAGTCAATTTTGTGATTCCAATACTGGTGAGGTCGATGGTATTTGGTTGCATAACGGCTTGAGCGCCCTGGGTAAAAAAGCGGTAAGTGAGATGAATAGATTGGGAATCATGGTAGACGTATCCCATGTATCCAAGGAGTCTATGAAACAAATGATTACCCTATCCAAAGCTCCAATAATTGCATCCCATTCTTCTGCACGTGCACTGTGTAATCACAGTAGGAATTTGGATGATGAGCAATTGTTGCTCATGAAAGAAAATGGCGGGGTAGTACAAACAGTAGCCTTTAGCTCCTATTTAAATACTGAAAAACATGAAGCCCGTACTGCCTTTATGCCGGGATTTTATAAAGAAGTTGCAGATTCCATGGGTATAGAGTGGTATGAAGGCGATGATCTTGCCAATTTGAACGAAGAAAAGAAGAAGATCTTTTCTGAGAATTATCCAAAAGTAGTTGACAAGGCAAAGGTATTGTTAACGACAAAAAGTGATGTGCCCCAGGCGGTTAACGTATCGGATTTTGTAGATCATATTGATTATATGGTGAATTTAATAGGTATTGATCATGTAGGAATTAGTTCTGATTTCGATGGAGGTGGCGGTATTGACGGTTGGTCAGATGCATCCGAAACCCCCAATGTTACTCTTGAACTGGTGAGAAGGGGGTATTCCGAAGAGCAAATTACCAAACTTTGGGGCGGCAATTTACTACGGGTATTAGATCAGGTACAGAAAGTTGCCAAAGGCTTAGGCCAGAGCTAAACTTCTGCGGCTAACCTATCCTTAACAAATTCTATTTTGGTTTTTCCATGAGGCTTGGGTTTACCGTCAGCACCAAGATTTACCATTATAATATTGTCTACGGTAACAATGGTTTCCCTAGTCATTTTGTTTCGAACTTCACAGTTGAGCGTCAAAGAGGTTTTTCCAAATTTCACTACGCCTATTCCTATTTCTACAATGTCCCCTTTTAATGCCGTGGACATAAAGTTTATTTCGGACATGTATTTGGTAACTACCCGCTTATTTTCCAGTTGTATAATACTATATAGAGCGGCTTCCTCATCTATCCAAGCCAGTAACTTACCACCAAACAAGGTTCCATTGGCATTTAAATCTTCTGGCTTTACCCATTTTCTAGTATGAAATCTCATATCACAGTAATTTTACTGCAAAATTAGTAAAGAAATTTACCCTAATACCTTCGGAAAGAAGAAATGTACGCCGATTTAGGTATATCTAAATTACGTCCCATTTTTTTGTTCAAAATGAAAATATAATAGGGTGATAATAATGAAAATTTCAATTAGATATAAGTATTTTACTACAAATGGAGAGCACAATGAAGGTCACGGACCTATTTTTTGGTGTAGGTTATTTATAATAGTTTATGGTTACTATTTATATAGTTATAATGGGGTTAAACCATAATGTTCATAACCTCGTTAAAAACTAAATAAGTTTACACAATACAAAAAAAGAGGATTACCTACCTTTATAAAAACACCAATGATATGAGCGATAGATCCCATAGTCTTTTGGAAATTCGTCCTATAATCCCTTCGGCCAAAGTAACAGAAAATATGAGTGCTGATGAAAGGTTTCAAAATAGATCCTTACGTCCGGTGATTAAAATGCAAAATGAACTTCTGCTCCTGGTATTTCAAAATTATATCGCCAAACATAAAAATAGTTTTTATGAATTAGGCTTGCAAAAACGGCTGTTCTTTATAGAAAATGCAGTTCAAAAAGATATTAAGTTTAGAAATTCCTTAAAGGGAATTATTATAGGGCAGTTTACCACCGAGGAGTATGTATTATACATTCAAAACTCATCTTCTTTAAATAAACGCATGATGCAAATGGTCATAGAGCGACTAAAAGATCAGGTTCAGTTCTTCGAGATTACTGCTTTACAACCGGCTTAATTTCTTAATCTACGAGGGATTCTCCATTAAGATTTGTGGTTAGTATTTCGCTCATGAGATTAAAATATGGGCGTATAGCTTGGAAGGATAACGCGGCCTGGGCCAGAAAGTCCGGAGCCAATACTTCCTTATCCGAAAAATTTTTCACGAAAATGAACTGTTTCTTTCTGATCAAATCAATGTTGGGGTGTTCTTTGTTGAAGCCCGAAGGGGCCGTTTTTAATTCATCGCCCTGCATTTCACCCCACATCTTTAGAAAGCTTTTCTCATTAATAATAGATCGGATCTCTGTTGCATCTGTTTCAAATTCCTTCCGTATTCTGAACAGGTCCTCTTTATTGGGTTCCCAAAATCCCGCTGCTATAAATGTTTCACCAGGTTTTATTCGCAAATAATAGCCTCCACGTAACCTAAGGCCTGCCCTAGAAAAAGATCCTGCAAAATGGGGCTTATAGGGCGTTTTATCCTTGGAAAAACGAACATCCCTATATATGCGAAACATTTTTAATTTTTCAATATCATCATGTGCTTTTAATTTGTTCATCAAAGCGGTATAACAACTTTTTACCCCGGTTTCGAGCTCCTTGAATTTACTTTTGTGCTCCGTAAACCATTCTCTGGAATTGTTTTTCTTTAGACTTTCCAAAAATTGAAAAACATCTTTAGTAATTAGCTCCTGTTGTATACGACTCATAAGACATTATCTTTGTGCTAAAGTTAACCAAATTAGCACAAGGTGATTTTGAAATAATGGTTAATTTTGAACTTACAATTAAAAATGCAAATGGATAAAGCATCTATTATTAAAAATATTAAGGAGCATAAAAATCAGCCTAACCTTAGGTTTGAACTTAAGGAAAGAACAGAATTATTTACCAACCGTTTGTTTTATACCTTGTTTGACATAGATACTCCTGTGGACGAAAATCTGGATCTATTGGAAAAGGAATTTGACGCCTTGGTGAATTTAGCTTGTTGGCAAGTGGACAAACCTTGCAAAAGGGTTTGGGAAAATTATGTGGTCCGTTTACCTGAGATTCTAGAAAAATTAAATTTGGATGCCGAGGCAATTGTAAAATGCGACCCAGCTTCTCTTTCCATTGAAGAAGTATATATGGCCTATCCTGGTTTTTATGCCATAGCTATTTACAGGTTGGCACATGAACTGTATATAGACGGTTTTCCTTTGGTCCCAAGATTAATGACAGAGTATGCACATAGGCAAACCGGAGTGGATATAAATCCGGGAGCTTTAATAGGAAAATCTTTTTTTATTGATCATGCCACAGGAGTGGTCATTGGTGAAACAGCGATAATTAAAGATAATGTAAAAATCTACCAAGGGGTAACCTTAGGAGCCTTATACGTTGCCAAAAAATTGCAAAAAACCAAGAGACACCCAACTATTGAAGACAATGTTACCATCTATGCCAATGCCACTATTCTTGGAGGAGAAACTGTGATTGGGGAAAATTCCGTTATTGGAGGTAATGCCTGGATAACTGAATCTGTACCCGCCAATTCTACGGTGTATCATTCTCCAATAATTAAAATAAAAACCTTACCGCATGTCTCATAGTATTTTGGATATTATAGGGAATACTCCCTTAGTACTATCAAAAGTTGTTAATACAAATCCCAATGTTAAACTTTTTTTTAAGCTAGAAGGCAATAATCCCGGAGGGAGCGTAAAAGATCGTGCTGCGCTTAATATGATTAAGGGCGGTTTGGAAAGAGGCGATTTTGATGTCAATTCCAAATTGATAGAAGCAACAAGTGGTAATACGGGAATTGCTTTGGCTATGATTGCCGGAATTTACGGATTGGATATAGAATTGGTGATGCCCGAAAACTCCACTAAGGAAAGGGTGCAGACCATGAGGGCGTATGGAGCTAAAGTAACCCTTACCCCCGCCGAAGTAGGTATTGAAGGCGCAAGGGACTTTGCGGAACTAAAGGTAAAGGAAGAAGGTTATGTAATGGTCAATCAGTTTTCCAATGATGATAATTGGAAAGCGCATTACAAAAGTACCGGCCCTGAAATCTGGAGGGATACCCAAGGGGAAATAACCCATTTTGTATCTTCCATGGGAACCACTGGAACTATAATGGGTACTTCTACCTATTTGAAGGAAAGGAGTACCAATATTCAAATTGTTGGGGTGCAGCCAGCCGATGAAGCCAAGATTCCGGGAATACGAAAATGGCCGGTAGAATACCTCCCTAAAATTTTTAATCCCAAGAAAGTGGACTCCGTTATGGAGGTTACTGAACAGGAAGCCAGGGATATGGCGAAGCGATTGGCGAAGGAAGAAGGTATTTTTGCAGGAATGAGCAGCGGTGGAGCTGCCTCAGCTGCCGTGAAACTTGCCCAAAGCCTAAAAGAAGGGGTCATTGTTTCTATTGTATGCGACCGTGGCGACCGGTATCTGTCTTCAGATTTATTCGATTAAATAGGAGTGATTTAAGGCGTTGCTAAAGCCATCTTTTCTTTTTAAAGTAAAAGAGTAGACCAATAAAGATGGCTATCATTAGACCCCAAACATAGAAGTATCCATTCGGATTCTTCAATTCGGGAATATATTCAAAATTCATTCCGTATACCCCTACAATAAAGGTTAAAGGAATAAAAATAGAGGCCATTATGGTAAGCACCTTCATCACCTCGTTCATTTTATTGCTCATATTGCTCATGTACATTTCCATTAGACTCATAGACATTTCCCTTAAAATGTTGAGGCTTTCATTAATTTCGGTGCAGTGATCCATAGTATCCCTGAGAAATATTTTGGTATCATTGCTAATCAGGACATGTTCTGTATCAATGAGTTTGCTAATCAGCTCTTTTACGGGATAAATATACCTTCTAATTCTAAGTATCTCCTTCTTTAGGTCCTGAATGGCATGGGCTGTCTTAGGGCTGGGGTTGTCATAGACTTCTTCTTCAAGGAAGTCTATTTTTTGATTTACATTCTCCAGTACCACAAAATAATTATCTATAATGGCATCCAAGAGCGCAAAAAATAGGTAATCGGCACTTTTAGTTCTAATTCGTCCCGTTTTTTGCCTTGCTCTTTCCCTTACACTGTCAAATACGTCATCCTGCATTTCTTGGAAAATAAGAACCGTATTCTCCATTAAAACAATAGCCACATGTTCTGATACCAACTCATTGTTTCCATCCACGTAAAGCATTTTAAAGGCCCCAAAAATATAATGGTCGTATTCATCTATTTTTGGACGTTGATGCGTATTTACTACATCTTCGGTAGTTAATGGGTTAAGCAAAAGTGCATTTCCCAGATTTTCAATGAAATTCTCGTCGCTTATACCAATAACATTGATCCAAGAGGTGGAAGGTGATGCTTGGTGCTCAATAATTTTCTGAAAGTTGGATGGCGCATAGACATCTATGGAGGCTTCCCTAATAACCTCCTTATTGTATTCCATTATGTTAACAACACTCTTAACGCCTCCCCTACTACCCAAATAAGTAACTGTCCCAGGAGACTTACCTGTCTTAATATGTCTTATGGAATGCTTTTTAACTGTCGGTTTTTTTTTGGACATAGGATGGAATTTTTTTTTAATTTCTCGGTTGCAGTTTGTTCTTTCCTCTAATTTATGAAATCCAGCCTGCGAATTAATTAAATTTACTTATTTAATAGTCTAATTTGGCAATTAACCTTTAGATTTTCTTGTAGTTGCTAGTTAAATTCCAGGTTGTTCAGTAATAGTCCTGACCCTGGGGCTACATAGGTCAGAATTGTGGTGTTTTCTTTTTGCAGGGACGCTTCTATATCCCTTGCCGTAAGTTCCCCCTTTCCAACTTGGATCAAAGCTCCCATAATCATCCTTATCTGATATCTCATAAAGCCTGCTCCCGTAATATGAAGGGCATAGCTCATTTTCGGAAAAAAATTGGCCGTCAAGATTTCGTTTCTTTTAATCTCGCATGAATCTATAGTCCTTTGCACCTTAGTATTGGACTGAAGTCGGGCGGTATAGGATGAGAAATCATGTGTTCCAATAAATTGTTGGGCACAGTTCATCATTAGTTCCACATCGAGATGGTCTATTATATTTGCCAAAAACGGGGCACAAAATGGATGATTTTTTTGTCCAAAAGAGAATAGATACACATATTCTTTTTGCTTACTTTCTTTAATAATATTGAAGCTTTCATTTACCTTGTCTATGCTTATTACACGAATATCCGGAGGAAGGTTTATATTGAATTCAAGCAAAAATCCATCAAGATCCTTTAGAGGTTCCTTTTCTAAAAATAATTCAAAGGCTGTGTTTAAAGCAGAAACCTTGGCATCTGTTCTTCCGGCACCCAGGATTTTAAATTTAGCGTTTGGTAAAACAAATTTTAAGGTCTTTACCAGCATACCCTCTACCGTTTTTTGATTAGGTTGCTTTTGCCATCCACTGTAGCGGAACCCCAAAAACTGGACATGAATTAAATAGTAATAACGAGGTGTTTGCATCCGGTTTAATTTACGATGAAGTCAATTTAGACGTATTGCATTATAAATCAACGCATAGCCTTTTTGAGATTAATTTTTTTGTATTTTGTTTGTTCCAATAATAACATAAACCAACATAAAATGAATGATAAATCTACGGTAAAACCACCAATGTGGTTTTGGATATTTAGCGTAATTGCCCTTTTATGGAATTTAATGGGTGTTTCTGCCTATCTATCGGAAGCTTTTATGAGCGCGGATGATTTTGCCACTTTACCTGCAGCGCAACAAATTTTATATGAATCGAGGCCCACTTGGGTAACTGCAGCATTTGCAATCGCGGTATGGAGCGGGCTTATGGGATGTATAGCTTTGTTACTGAAAAAAAAATGGGCGAAGGCTATATTTGTTCTTTCCCTGTTTGGCATTCTACTTCAGCAGTTATATCATTTTTTCCTTAGCAATACCTTTGAGGTCATGGGGCCTTCAGCCATATTTTTACCAATTTTGATCATTATTTTTGGATCTTCACTGGTCATTTTTGCAAATTTGGCTATTAAAAAAAATTGGGTAACCTGATTTTTAAGGGCATAGATATTTTAATTGATATATCCATTTGTTCGCACTATACTTCTCCTTAATGGTGAAGGTTTTTGGTACAATGTATGACCTGTGCATTACCTATGGTGGTATTAATTTCATCGAAGCTTTTTAGCACTTCCTCCTATCGCTATTTTTTCTAACTTAAATTTTTATCGATTCAACGAAATTTTGCTTTGGAAGTAAGAAATTTATCGTAATTATGTTGAAAATTGTCCTAGATCTTAAAACGTTATTATGGGAAATTCAATAAAATCCGTGGTACCCAAATTAAATATTATTCTAACAACTATTACTATAGCTTGCTTGCTATGTCTTAGCTTTTATAGTATGTATGGCAATACATTTATTTTCAGTAGAGTTGAGAACTACATCTTTCCATTTTTGACCATAATCCATTTTTTATATTTATATGTTTTGTGGTTTAAAATAACTGAAAATGAGTATCCAGATATGATTATGAAGAATATTGAGTACGTGATGTATGGTATTTTATTGGTTTATTTGTATGAAATTTCCGAGACATTTTTAATACTTGGTTCCCAAAATGAATTTCAAGACCACGTTATTCCAAGTTCCTTTGAGCCTATGGGTATCTTGATTATTGCCTTGCAATCATTTTTGATTCTGCTCACTGTTTGGTCCTTTGTAATAAGAAAGCAAAGGGTGGGTAAATATGATTTCGATTACTTGAATAATCATATAGATGCATGGGAGTAAAATTATAATTTTTGTACATAAAAAGGCCATGGATTGCAATCCATGGCCTTTTTAATTTGTGTAGTTAAAGGTTAGTTTGGCGTTATTGTTACTTCCACCAAATTGTAACCTCCTCTGTGATCCATACTACCACTTACCCCGTCGGATGAATTTATAGGTCCTTTCCCAAATTGAATATCATTAATTTCCATAACGCGTCTAATCAAGTTGTTTTCATCACTGACTCCCATATTAGGTGCAGTTTGAAAAGGCGCTTGATCTGGGCCGAACCCAATGGGTTGGTCCATTTCCGTTCCAGCATCAAAAAGATAGGTTTTTTCTGTTGCTATTTTTCCACTATATGGATTACCGTTGTGTTGGAATAGTGGAAATCCTTCATTTTGGTGTGCTAGGAACCAGTCGTTGCTAAATACGAACATGGTACTATAGCCTAATTTATAACCTTTTGGTACTTCTAGAGTAAAGGTTAGGCTGGCGCCAGGTCCAATAGGCATTGTTTCGTTACTTTTCGCTACGGGCAGTTTTAAATCATTACCGATGTATTCATACATAATAGCAGTATTGCCATCTTCTGCAATATTTTCTAAGCCGTTGCCTGGAACGGCAGATTCACTTTCCATAAAAACGGGATCAATATTATCATCAAATGCATAAACCAACCCTGGTGATAAAACAGTATAGGATGATGACAGGCGCAAAGGTGCTCCAGTACTGCCCATCTCCGTAACCCAATGGTAGATGTTCATTGGATTTCCCTGTATGGCAATTTTGTCTAGACCCAGTCCCCTATCCGGTTTGCCTTGTTCAAATAACGGATTATCTTGGGCATGAAGTACTAAGATTCCGGGAGTAATAATTATGGGATTTGTGTCAGCCCCGGCTCCTCGGATATTTTTGATAATAAGGGTAAAAGTTCCAGTAGATTCGGCATAAGAAAGCTCTACGGCAATATAGGACGATACATCTTCCTCCACTAATCTTACCGTATTGTCATCGTCTGGATCTCCGGCTTCTGCTCCCCCAGGCTCTGAGGTACGGGTGGCCATGTTTTCCTCCTCCACCCCTGCGTCCCAAAGATGGATCTGCTCGGTTATATCCCCAGTTACTGGCGCTCCATTGTCAAATAGATCAATTCCTGCTCCCATAGGTGCAAAAAACCAATCATTGGAAACCACGGACATTGTAGCGAAACTTAGTCTTGCTCCCGAAACAGCTTTAAAATCAATTGTATAAAAACCAGATGCTTCAGTGATAGGCCCAGGTTCGGATGCACCAGCAGGTGTATTAAACACATCGGCGTTCAAGTAATTTACAATATTTGATATTGTAATATTGAAAGTAGTTTTTGGAGGGTCGCCTGAACCCATGTCACCATGGAACTTATCGCAGGAAATATAGGTGAATGAAACCAAAATAGTACATAAAATAAATAACTTGCTGAATTTTTTCATTGTAAAATGTTTTTAGGATTACTATACAAACAAAGGCTCATTAGATAACAAAGAGATCACAAAAGAGTAAACCTTTTTGTATATTATGTAAGGTTTTTGTGAAACCTTACACTTTCACGTCTTGTATTAATTGGAAAAATGGCCCTATGTTAGTGATATAGTGTTTCAGCATGCCTTCAAATTATAACCATAATGTGATTGTTATGTGATACTTTTTAATTTCATTGGCATTAAGAAATTATGAAACAGATACTTATAATAGAAGACGATCCGGAACTTATAAAGCTTCTGGACATACACCTGACCAATTCAATTTATAGTACCACGAAAGTTATGGATGGTAAGGAGGGATTAGATATGGCCTTAAAGAACGATTATGACCTTATTTTATTGGATTTAAGCTTACCAACAATGGACGGGGTCGAGGTTTGTAAAAATTTGCGGGCCGAGAAAAACACTCCTCTGATTATGCTAACTGCAAAATCTGAGGAAATAGATAGGGTATTGGGTCTGGAAATTGGCGCGGATGACTATATCACCAAACCCTTTAGTATTAGGGAGCTATTGGCCCGCGTAAAGGCCGTAATGAGAAGGAGTGAAATCAAGCCACCTAAAAAAAGGGATACATTCTTCATTAAGTTCGAGGGATTACAGATAGATATTGAAAAGAGAAAGGTGGTGGTCAAGGATCAAAAAATAGATTTATCGCCCAAGGAATTTGAACTATTAGTGTTAATGGCATCCAATCCAGGAAGAAATTATACGAGAACAGAACTCCTAAATATGATATGGGGCTATAATTTTGAAGGGTATGAACATACCGTTAATTCACATATAAATAGATTAAGGGCCAAAATTGAATCAGATATGGCAAACCCTATTTATGTACTTACTACTTGGGGTGTGGGATATAAATTTAATGAAGATATATTGGTATGAAGAATAAGGAACAAACACTTACCCCTAAATTAATTAAAAGACTTTGGATTGCTTTTGCTTTGATTATCCTGCTAATGGGAGTCTCCTATGTATTTATAACCGGGTATTTTGCCAATAAATATAGTATGGCTACCGCACAGCGTATAGATGCGCATATTGCGGACCACCTTATCCAAGAAATGTTTCAAAATGACTCACCCTTCCTAGAAGACGGAAGTGTTAATGAATCTCTGTTTTCAGATTTAATGCACGACATGATGGCCATAAACCAAAGTATTGAGGTTTATTTGCTTGATAAAACCGGAATAATCCTTTATTCCGTTGTATTAAATCATAAAGATAGTTCTGTAATAAACAAGGTGGCTCTAGAGCCCATAAATTCCTTTATTGCTTCCAATGGAGAAAATTACACTCTTGGTGATGACCCAAGAAACCCTGGTGAGCAAGAGATATTTTCCGCAGCCAAATTTAATGTAGATGGACATGAAGGTTATATTTATATTATTCTCGCGGGAAAGGAATTCCACAAAATAAGTGAAACCTTATTAGGGCAATATTTTTCCAAACTGGGTATTGGCGCTGCCATTTTAACCATGTTGTTTGCTTCAATTATTGCTTTGCTCAGCATTTGGTTCTTAACAAAGAACTTGCGATTAATGATAGATACGGTAAGACGGTTTCAGGAAGGTGAGCTAAGTGCTAGAATAGAAAATCCCGCAAACTCGGACATAGAGTTTTTTGCACACTCCTTTAATTCAATGGCCGACACCATTGTAGCTAATATAGACAAGATTAAATATGTAGATTCACAAAGGCGGGATCTTGTTGCCAATGTATCCCATGATTTAAGGACACCCTTGGCCATTTTAAAGGGATATGTTGAAACACTTCAAATTAAAAGGGATTCCCTTTCCGAATCCGATAAGCAAGAGTATCTTCAGATTACCCATGATAATATTGATAAACTTTCAAACTTGATCAATCAATTGTTTGAGTATTCCAAACTTGAAACAGAACAAATAACTCCTGTAAAAGAACCTTTCTCCATCACTGAATTGTCCCATGACCTAATAGCAAAATTTAAAATTATTGCGAATGAAAAAAATATAATACTTCATTTAGAAAACCCCAATGAGAACAGCATGGTCTTTGCAGATGTTAGCTTGGTTGAACGGGCGTTGCAAAATTTAATAGAAAACGCATTAAAATATACCGAACCTAATGGAAAAATTACGCTATCTATAGAACGTAAGTTAGATAACATTGAAATTAATATAACCGATACGGGCAAGGGTATTCCTTTTAATGAGCAAGCCTATATTTTTGATAGGTTTAAACAAGTGGAGAAAGGAACAGGAAAACAAGGTTATGGATTAGGTTTGGCGATTGTGAAAAAAATAATGGATTTGCATGAAACAACCATTACTGTATTGAGTAAACCAAAGGTAGGAAGTTCCTTTATATTTAACCTTCCTGCCTACAGTGGATAAAAATAAATCTTAGGAATGGGTATAAATGCATATGTATTTATACCCATTTTAAGAATTCTTATAGACCTCTTATAAAACTACCGTAAACATCCTTTATTTGATATCCTTCAGTATAGCGTTGTTTGCTCAATTTTTTATGGGCCACCATTCCCCACAACAGTAATTCTTTTAAAAAATAGGAATCTTCCTTCTTAAACTCTGGTTGGTATTTTTTGATTAGTTGTTGTAATGGGGCTATACTATCCAGCTTTTCCTTATATACTTTGTCTGAGGTGTCATCCAATAGATCAAAACCTTCCCCGTCAAAGAACCAACTTACCAATTCATCATATGGTCCTTCTGAATCCTTACGTTCCAATTTGTCGATGGTTGGAAAAAACGTGTTAAATAAGGACTTTACGGCATCTTCGATCAATATTTCAGCGACACTTCCGGATCCTTCCTGTTCCCCTTCATAAACCAGTTCTATTTTTCCTATAATGGAAGGAATAACCCCCATAAAGTCGCTCAGCCTTACCATGGTCGATTTTTGACCGTTCTTCAACACCCTTCGTTCGGCGGTACTCATCAGGTTCTCGTAGGAAGTAATGCTCATCCTGGCACTAATACCACTTTTAGCATCTACATATTCACTTTCCCTTGCCTCCCTGCTAATTTGTTCCAATAGGTCCTTTGCCAAATCCGGGACGTAAACGACCTCACTTTGGCGCTGATCTAATTTTGATTCCTGTTCCGTAATTTTACGTGCTGTTTCAATATCCTCCGGATAGTGGGTTAAAATTTGAGACCCGATCCTGTCCTTTAAAGGGGTAACTATACTGCCCCTGTTGGTATAGTCCTCAGGGTTTGCAGTAAAAACAAACTGTAGGTCTAAAGGTAATCTAAGTTTAAAACCTCGTATTTGTATGTCACCTTCCTGTAGGATATTAAAAAGGGAAACCTGAATTCTGGCCTGTAAATCCGGTAATTCGTTGATAACAAAAATACAACGGTTGGCCCGTGGGATCATTCCAAAATGAATAACCCTATCATCGGCATAGGATAATTTTAGGTTGGCGGCCTTTATGGGATCCACGTCACCTATTAAATCGGCCACAGTAACGTCTGGGGTAGCTAATTTTTCATAGAACCTTTCACTTCTGTGCAACCAAGAAATGGGAGTTAAATCTCCCTGTTCTTTTATGGTGTCTATGGCAAACCTGGAAATGGGACTTAAAGGGTCGTCATTGATTTCTGAACCTGAAATGACGGGGATATATTCATCCAGTAAATGAACCATAAGCCTGGCCAGCCTAGTTTTAGCTTGGCCCCTAAGACCCAGCAAGTTAATGTTATGCCTAGATAAAATGGCTCTTTCCAATTCTGGGACCACAGAGTTTTCATAGCCCCAAACTCCTGGGAAAGTAATTTCATTCGCTTTTATTTTATCAATAAGATTTTCCCTTAATTCATCTTTTATCTTTTTAGTCTTGTATCCTGCTTTTTTAAGCTCCCCTAGGTTTGTAATTTCCTTGTAATTCAAGTTCATCTGTGATATTTATTTTTTGTTAACCCTCCAATGTAGGTCGTAGGGCAAAGTGTCCAAACACCTTTTACTAATTTTGTTTTTTATCCTTTTAATCGTTTTCTCCTATTTTGTTCATAGTCCTCAAAAATCATTTCACCAAGTCCCTTTAGGCCTGTAAAGAAAGCCTTTCCTTTATTAGCCTCTGTAAAATGTCTTACAAATTGAGTTAAATAGGGGTCCTTGGCAATCATGAAGGTAGTTATGGGAATGTGTAACTTCCGGGCCTGTCTGGCCATATTATAACATTTCTCAACAATATAATCATCCAAGCCAACGCTATTTTTGTAATAGGTACCATCCGGCAACCGTAGGCAACTGGGTTTACCATCCGTTATCATAAAAATCTGCTTGTTGGTATTTCGTTTTCTGCGAAGCATGTCCATGGCCAACTGTAGTCCGGCTACCGTATTGGTATGGTATGGTCCCACTTTTAAGTAAGGTAAGTCTTTAATGGGTATGGGCCAGGCATCGTTTCCAAAGACCAAGATTTCCAAGGTATCTTTTGGATAACGGGTTGTAATGAGCTCTGCCAAAGCCATAGCTACCTTTTTTGCGGGCGTAATACGGTCTTCGCCATAAAGTATCATACTATGGCTTATATCGATCATAAGTACAGTACTCATTTGAGCTTTGAATTGGGTATCCTCTACCACTAAATCCTCTTCGCTTAAATGAAAATTCCCAATTCCATGGTTTACCTGTGCATTTTTTAAACTTTCTGTCATGGAAATCCGCTCTAAACTGTCGCCAAATCGATATTCCCTAAATTCTCCAGTATGTTCATCCCCTCTACCCGATAATCCAGTTTTATGATTGCCAGAACCACTTCGTTTGATTTTCCCGAAAATTTGATTCAGGGCGGCCTGCCTAATAATCCGTTCCATTTTGGCGGTTATGGACAGATCTGTTTTTTGGTCCCCTGATCCCGTACCATCCCCATCCTTAGGTTCGTCCTTAAGAAATCCTTTTGCCTTGAGGTCTTCTATAAAATCATCAATGGTGTAATGTTCATCTGTAAGCCCGTACTCCTTGTCCAGTTCCCTTAACCAATCCAAAGCCTCATCCACATCTCCAGAAGTATGTGTAATTAGTTCCTTGAAAATATCAAAAAGTTTTTCGAACGGAGTTTGTTCAGGAGCTTCATAGTTGGAAAATCGAAACCCTTTTCTTTTATTAATTGCCATACTATAAAATTAATTAATTTGGTCTAGACCATTTCCTTTTTAAAGAAAACTTAACGGTTTACATATATTTGTAGCGATTGAACCATACAAACCTCTCATATTACAAGGCTTTTTTTTATACCCCGCCACTCTGGAAAGGGGAATTGGATGGATTGAAGCAGTTTGTATTTCCAAAAATTGATTTTGAAAATCTAAAAACCGAGGTTATTCCTTCCAATTTGAGGCTCGGTCATAAAATAGAACACATCTTTTTGCAACTGATCCAACATTCGCATGAATATAAAGTTATCGCCCACAATATTCCAATAAGGAGGAATAAAATTAGTTTGGGAGAATTGGATGCTTTACTTCAAAACACTAGTAATGAATCGTTTACACATATCGAGCTAACGTACAAGTTTTACGTTATACGCGAAGATTCAACAATTATTGAGAAGCAAATAGTAGGTCCCAATCAACGTGATTCCTTTTGTGCTAAGAAGGAAAGGATTATGAATCACCAAATTCCACTGTTGAATACTCCAGAAGCTATTTCCGTTTTACGAGCATTAAATATTGACATATCTAAACTGCAGCATCAAGTATGCTTTAAATCTCAATTGTTTATTCCTTATATGGTAAATGAATTGAATCTGGGCCCATTTAATGCTGATTGTATCGCCGGTAGGTGGATAACTTTCCGAAAATTCATGACTACCAATTTTTCACACTTTAACTATTATCTACCATCCAAGCCGGAATGGCTTTTAGTACCCCATAATGAAGTAGCATGGCTGACACACAATGAAGTTCTGGGCCCTATTTCAATTAAATCTGAAAATAAGAATTCCCCTTTACTATGGGTTAAAACTGAAGATTCAAAAATTGAAAAATTGTTTATAGTGTGGTGGTAGGTCCATAATATTTAGACCGATAAGAGGGCTGTTAGTTTACTGTGGAAAAGTCATAGTATTAAGAATGGCAGCAATATTGTAAGAATTGTTTCGTTTTCTTTAGATAAATATTGAACCCCCAATCTTATGAAAAAAATTCTACTTTTATTCTTCTCATTATCCATTGTTTCCTTTGCTTCGGCCAAGGATGACTGTGAAATAATCTATTCGACAGCTTCTTATGCCTTAAATCATGCAAAAAGTGCATTAAAGGCCAATAATTATGATCATCAAAAATATTATTCAGGTAAGGCCTTGGAGTCTTATGAAAAACTCTTTAAGTTATTGGAAAGCAGCCAATGTGAAGGATTGTCGGAAAAGGTGCAGGACATTATTGCGGATGCTATAAAAGCTGCTGATCCTGCGGATTGGGATAGAGGGCGTTACTATAGTAAAAAGGTGTTCAATAGCACTCAAGACTTAATAACCCAATTAGATAGTCAGTCAGAGGTTGCAGGTGTTGAAATTACTCCTTAGATTTTTTTTGTAATCCTATCCTTCTTATATATAATTAAAAAAGTCATTGCTATAAGTAAACTTATCATTAAGTTGTACTTATAGCAATGACTTTTTATGTATTATTAATTATTAGTCTTAGCTGATAATCCCCAAAGGTTTTGTTGTTTTCCAATTGCCCCTAGTAAAATCTGGAAATGCCTGTGGAGCACCATTTTGGGCCACAGAAGCTTCACTCAAGGTCCCTACTGCACTCCAATAACAGCCTTCATATACATTTTGATCTAAGGGTTCCCCTTTTCTTAAACACTCAATAATCCGGTACCTCATTATAAAGTCCATTCCGCCATGACCGCCCATTTTGGTGGCCAGTTCGCCCAAACGTAGGTACAATGGGTGTTCGTATTTCTCAAATATTTTCTGTAATTGATCCCCTTCTGCGTATTCATGATGGCTATCAGGACCTCCTTCTACCCCACCTTCCAAAGCAATCCTGGTCGGGAATCCGGTCAAGGTGCCTTTTGTTCCCTGTATCAGATTATGTCTGGTGTAGGGCCTAGGACTGGTTTCGTCCCATTGTACCATTATAGTTCTGCCCAAGTTGGTCTTAACGATAGATGTATTGATATCCCCTCCCTTAAAATCCAGCTTGTTCCATTTGTGGTCTGGCGGAAAATTTTTGGCGGCATATAGATTACGACCTTTGCCCGGGGACGAAAAGGAGTTAATAAATTTAAAATTATCTTCTCCCCTAGCCAAATTCATATATTGGGCAACAGGTCCCAACCCGTGTGTTGGATACAGATTACCATTGCGATGGGCATAATGCGGGGTACGCCATGAACCTGTGCCACGTTCCACCTCGTTCATCTGACCTCTTAATTCGTGGATGTAGGAAGCTTCCCCATGGAGCAATTCCCCAATAACACCCTGTCTACACATGTTAAGGTAGAGAAGTTCTTCCCTTCCGTAGTTGACATTCTCCATCATCATACAATGCTTCTGGGTCTTCTCGGAAGTATCTACTAATTCCCACATTTCCTCCATGGTAAGGGCAAGTGGCACCTCTACAAATACATGGGCTCCGCTTTTCATGGCCTCAATGGCCATAGGGGCATGTAATTCCCATGGGGTACATACAAAAACGGCATCGGGCTTTTCCTTTTTCAGCATTTTTTTCCAATCGTTTTCACCATTGGTGTACAACTTTATCTTTTTGTGGCGGGTTCCCGCACCATGCTCCGTGCATATTTTAGCGGATTTTTCGGCCAAGTCTTCGTATAGATCACTGATCGCAACCACTTCGGTACCTTCAATGGCGGCAATCTGCTGTGCATGTCCAGATCCGCGGGACCCCACGCCTATAAACGCACATCTCACCGTATCCAGTTTCGGGGCGGAAAAGCCACCCATATAGGTAGCACCGGGCTTAGCTGCCGAAATATTATTTAAATTGTGGTCCGTTATGGAATTGGACCATGCAGGCGCCATAGCCAAACCCATTCCTGCAATGGATGTTTTTCTTAGAAAATCTCTCCTATTTGATTTCATAACCTATATACTTAGTAGTATTAATAATTTACCGTTGGAATTTTGAAGATAATTCAATTTTATTTAAAAAAAATACCAAGTTGTAAATTAAACAATTTTTAGGCTAATTGAAAATATTCAAAAATTAATGGCGCGACTGCAAAACACTAACGATGTCCTGAAGTTTAAACCCCTTTGCCTGAAGTAATATTAGATAATGGAACAGTAGATCGGCGCTTTCATCTTTGAACAGTTGATCATTATCATCCTTGGCTTCGATGACAACCTCTACCGCTTCTTCTCCTACTTTTTGGGCTACTTTGTTAATCCCGCTTTTGAACAGAGAGGAAACATAGCTGGGCTTTACTCCTTCCGGAATTGGAATTTTTCCATCGGCCTGATCTTTTCTATTTTGAATAATATTTTCCAATTCTGAAATAAACCCGAAGGAGGATTTGTTTTCTTCGCCCCAACAAGTATCGGTTCCTTTATGACAGGTTGGGCCAACGGGTTGGACCATCACTAGCAGGGTATCATTATCGCAGTCCAGTTTAATATCCACTAGATTTAAAAAATTACCGCTTTCCTCTCCTTTTGTCCACAATCTGTTTTTAGTGCGACTGTAGAAGGTTACTTTACCACTTTCGTTTGTTTTTTTATAAGCCTCTTGGTTCATATATCCAAGCATAAGTACATTTTTGGTAAGCGCATCCTGTACTATTGCAGGGACTAAGCCGTCGCTATTTTTGTTGAAGTCTATGTTCATGATTTTGGATTCCATATTGGATTTTTAGGTTTGTAATAAGAAGCGTTAGCACTAATTCAGCTGATCTATTGTCTAAATTGATTATAGTCTAACGAGAATATTATTTCTTTTTAACTCTTCCTTTAAGTCTTTAATTTCTATTTCCTTAAAATGAAAAACGCTCGCAGCTAAAGCTGCATCTGCTTTTCCTTCAACAAATGTATCCGTAAAATGTTGCATATTACCAGCGCCGCCAGATGCAATTATAGGAATGTTCAATTCGGTGGATAATCTGGCCAAAGCTTCATTCGCAAACCCGTCCTTTGTACCATCATGGTCCATGGAGGTAAACAAAATTTCCCCTGCCCCACGTTCCTCCACTTCCTTCGCCCAAGTGAAAAGATTTAATTCAGTAGGAACCTTCCCTCCTACTAAATGCACGATCCATTCTCCATTAATTTGTTTGGCATCTATGGCTACAACAATACATTGGGAACCAAATTTGGCTACAAGATCGTTGATCAATTTGGGATTTTTGACGGCGGATGAATTTATAGATACTTTATCCGCTCCATTATGCAGTAATATATCAACGTCCTTTACGGATGAAATTCCACCACCTACGGTAAAGGGAATATTTACTTTTTCGGCAACACGCAGTACTAAATCTGCCAAAGTTCTTCTCCGTTCTTCTGTGGCAGAGATATCTAAAAAGACCAATTCATCCGCTCCTGTCTTCGCATAGATTTCAGCCAGTTCCACTGGATCACCAGCATCCCGCAAATCCACAAAATTTATCCCTTTTACAGTTCTGCCATTTTTAATATCCAAACAAGGGATTATTCTTTTTGTTAACATTTGCTATTTCTATTTTTTGGAAATTATAGCCACACTTTACGGTTTTAAAAGTACAAATAGCGAGCTCCACTAATTCAACAACAAGCTTTTTTTAATTGATGTCGAGAATAAATTTTTCCAATTGTTTTAAACTAATTCTATTTTCGTAAATGGCTTTCCCGATTATGGTTCCTTCGCAACCCAATTCTGCCAATTTGGGGAGTTCCTCAAAAGTTGAAATACCTCCACTTGCAATTAATAATATATGGGGCCCACAGGCCTCTAAAATTTTACGGTACAAATCAAATGAAGGACCTTCCAGCATGCCATCCTTACTAATGTCGGTACAAATAACAGCTCTAACACCTTCTTTTTGATAAGTTTGGATAAAGGGAATCAGCTCCTCCTTGGATTCTTCCATCCACCCAGATACTGCCACCATTTCATCTTTGGCATCCGCTCCTAGTATGATCTTCTCCGGACTGTATTTGTTAATCCAAGATATAAAGGTTTCCCTGTCCTTAACAGCAATACTCCCGCCCGTGATTTGATTGGCTCCGCTTTCAAAGGCAATCCTTAAATCCTCATCGGTTTTAAGTCCGCCGCCAAAGTCTATTTTTAAGTTGGTATTGGAAGCAATTTTTTCCAACACTTTATGATTTACGATATGTTTGGATTTAGCTCCGTCCAAATCTACCAAATGCAGGTATTCAATACCATGGGCTTCAAACTTCTTGGCAACCTCCAAAGGATGTTCATTATAGATTTTTTTGGTGTTGTAATCGCCCTTGGACAGTCGTACACATTTTCCTTCGATTATATCTATTGCCGGTATTATTCTCATGTTTATATTGTATTAACTGGTGAGACTATCAATAAAATTTTTAAGAATCTTCTCCCCCACTTCGCTACTCTTTTCTGGATGGAATTGAGTTCCATAAAAATTATCCTTTTTTAGAGCGGCACTATATCCTAATTCATATTCAGCTTCAGCAATGGTTTCCTTGCATAAAGGGGCATAAAAACTATGTACTAGATAGATGTGTTCCTTTTCTTTTATATTTTTGAATAGATCGGATTTTAAATTGGTGATTTCATTCCATCCTATCTGTGGAACTTTGACCTTTTTGGAGAACTTAACTACATCTACATCAAAAATGCCAAGGCCTTGGGTATCGCCTTCTTCCGAAGAATGACACATTAATTGCATTCCCAGGCAAATTCCCAACACTGGTTGTTTTAGCTTAGGAATAATCTGGTCCAATTTACTTTCACGCAATTTCTTCATGGCACTGCTTGCCTCTCCTACCCCTGGAAAAATCACCTTATCGGCTGTCATAATTTCGTTTGGGTCATGGCTTAATATAGCCTCAAAGCCCAAGCGTTGAAAGGCAAATTTAATGCTCTGAATATTCCCGGCCCCGTAATCAATAATTACTATCTTCATTTTTCTTTGTCCTTTGGACAGCTATTTTAACTCCTATAAAACCCCTTTGGTACTGGGAAGCACCATTTTTTCAACATCGCGCTTCACGGCCATTTTAATGGCCTTGGCAAATGCCTTAAAAATAGCTTCTATTTTATGGTGTTCATTATTGCCTTCTGCTTTAATATTTAGGTTGGCCTTGGCCCCATCGGTGAATGATTTAAAGAAATGATAAAACATTTCAGTTGGCATTTTTCCAATCATTTCCCTGTTGAATTCTGTTTCCCATACTAACCAGTTTCGTCCGCCAAAATCAATGGCTACCTGTGCCAGACAGTCGTCCATAGGCAGACAAAATCCATATCTTTCTATACCTAATTTATTGCCCAGTGCTTTATGAAACACCTCGCCTAAAGCTATGGCCGTATCTTCAATGGTATGATGCTCGTCTACTTCCAAATCCCCATTTACCTTGATTTCTAGGTCCATTTGACCATGACGAGCCAATTGATCTAGCATATGGTCAAAGAAATCCAGCCCTGTGCTTATATTGCCTTTACCGGTACCGTCTAAATTTAATTTTATAAAAATATCGGTTTCATTGGTTTTGCGTGTTATTTCAGAAACCCGATCTTTCAATTTTAAAAACTCGTATATCTTTTCCCAATCATTGCTTTCCAAGGCGATGTAATTATCCAATTCATCTCTTTTGACGGATATTTCCCCTGTGCCTAAATTGGTATTGTCATTAATGAAAATTCCTTTGGCCCCTAAATTCTTGGCCAATTCAACATCCGTTAATCGATCCCCTATGACAAAGGAATTTTCCAAATCATAATCTTCCGAAAAATATGCCGTTAACAAACCTGTTCCGGGCTTTCTGGTATTGGCATTTTCATGAGGGAAAGTTCGATCTAGAAATACTTTATCAAAAACAACCCCTTCGTTTTCGAAGGATTTCATTATAAAATTATGTACCGGCCAAAAGGTGTCTTCAGGAAATATATCGGTTCCCAAGCCATCCTGATTGGTAATCATTACCAATTCATAATCCAACTCCTTTGCTATTTTCCCCAAAAAGGTAAATGCCTTGGGGTAAAATACCATTTTTTCAAAAGCGTCTATTTGCTCGTCTATAGTTTCTTTAATAATGGTGCCATCCCTATCTATAAATAGAACTTTTTTACCATTTTTGTTCGTATCCGGACTCATAATATTATATGGTTGTTATATTTTGCAATGCGCTTATTAATTTCTTATTTTCTTCTTTGGTTCCCACTGTAAATCTCAGGGTATTTTCACAAAGTGGCTGTGTGGTTCTGTTCCGAACTACGATGCCCATTTTTAAAAGTTGATTATATCTCTTTGTGGCATCATCCACCTTGGCCAAAATAAAATTTGCGTCTGTGGGAAATATATTTTCTACAAAATCTACTTGTCGCAACACATTAAAAAGGGACTCTCTTTCCGTTAAAATATCTATTACCTCCAAATTAACAGCATTTACATCCAAAACCCTCTCTAAGGCTCTTTGCTGCGTTAATTCATTAACATTGTATGGAGGTTTAATTTTATTCAATACACCTATTATTTCTTCCGAAGCATAGCAGGTTCCCAATCTAATACCTGCCATCCCATAGGCTTTGGATAAGGTTTGGGTTACAACTAAATTGGGATAGTTTTTTAATTCCGAAATCCAGCTAACTTCACTTGAGAAGTCGATATAAGCCTCATCGATCACTACCAATCCATTGAAATTTTCCAACAATTCCCTAATACTACTGCTCGAGAAACTATTTCCCGTTGGATTATTTGGTGAGCATAGAAAAAGTAATTTACTCTTCTGATCCGCTACTTTGAGTATTTCTGATACATTGGGTTCAAATTCCTTTGTCAGCAATACTTCTCTATTCTCTACATTGTTTATGCCTGCAAGTACCTTATACATACCATAGGTTGGTGGTAAAGAGATAATATTGTCCTCTTTGGGTTCACAAAAGGCACGAAATATTAAATCCAACACCTCATCACTACCATTCCCTAAAAGAAGTTGTTGTTTGGAAACTCCCTTATTTTCTGCCAAGACTTCCTTTAAACGTCTTTGATGTGGATCTGGATACCTGTTCACACCGGATTCAAAAGGGTTTTCATTGGCATCCAAAAATACCATTTTTGAACCGTCCGAAACATATTCATCCCTTGCAGAGGAATAAGGACTCAATCCTTTTACGTTCTCCCGTACTATATTATTGATGTTGAATATTTTTGTTTTCATTCTATGTAGACTTTTCGGCATAGTACCCAAATTGTGTTTGTCTCCGCTATATCAATTCTGAGTTTCTATTATTTTAAACTGTTCAATCTCAGGGTAACTGCATTCTTATGGGCCTGTAGCCCTTCTGCTTCGGCCATCAACTCTATGGTATTGCCAATTTCCTGAATTCCTTTTTCCGATATTTTTTGAAAAGTCATACTTTTCATAAAACTATCTAGGTTAACACCGCTATACTGTTTTGCGTAGCCGTTGGTAGGAAGGGTATGATTTGTACCAGACGCGTAATCCCCTGCACTTTCCGGAGTGTAATTCCCAATAAAAACAGAACCGGCATTATAGGTTTGTCTTAGGAAAAATTCTTCATTTTTAACACATAGAATGTAATGTTCCGGACCGTATTCATTTATTAGATCTACAGCTGTCTGTTGACTTTCCACGTAGATTAATTTACTATTGGCGATGGCTTTTTCGGCTATTTCTTTTCTGGGTAAAACTTTAATTTGCTCGGCCACTTCCGCTTCAACAGCATCTATCAGATTTTTGGAAGTGGATACCAAAATGACCTGACTATCCACGCCATGTTCTGCCTGACTCAATAGATCTGATGCTACAAATGCCGCATTGGCTGTATCATCTGCCATCACCAAAAGTTCACTGGGTCCTGCGGGCATATCAATGGCCACGCCGTATTTAGTGGCTATTTGTTTGGCAACGGTTACAAATTGATTTCCTGGCCCAAATATTTTAAACACGGGAGGAATTGTTTCCGTTCCAAAGGTCATGCTGGCAATGGCCTGAATGCCTCCAACTTTAAATATTTTGGTAACCCCACATAGGTTGGCCGTATATAATATAGCCGGATGTACCTTTCCTTCCTTGTTTGGAGGGGTACATAATATAATTTCCTGGCACCCCGCAATATTCGCCGGTACTGCCAACATTAAAATAGTAGAAAACAATGGCGCCGTACCTCCTGGTATGTACAATCCTACTTTTTGTATTGGACGTTTTTCTTGCCAGCATTGGACACCACTAGCAGTTTCTACGGAAACTTTATCCGTTTTTTGTGCCTTATGAAATATTTCAATATTGTTTTTAGCCTGTTTAATGGCCGACTTTAAATCGCTGGAAATCATTTTCTCAGACTCCTCTATCTCTAAGCGCGATACAAATGCGTCCGGTAAAACCACTCCATCAAACTTTTTGGTATAGTTGCTTACCACGGAATCGCCGCCAGTCTTTATTTCCATAAAAACAGCATTCACCATATCCTCGATATCGGCAATAGTTTGGGTAGGTCTTTTTAAAACTTCCTTCCAGTCTGCTCGCTGTGGTTCGTATATTTTATTCATTACTATAATACTTTTTGCATGTGGTAACCTATGGCTTTATAACCTTGATTGTTCCAAAACTGAACGCCTTTTTCATTTTTTATATAGCAGTTTACCTCAGAGGCATCGCATCCGATCTCTACCGCATAATTAAATACCCAATCCATCATTAATTTCCCAACCCCAGAACTGCGAAATTCTGGCACTACATAGACATTGTCCGGTTCAACATGTTTACCTACATATAATTTGTTTAGAACCCATATTCCACAAATGCCAATAAGTACTTCTTTATCATAGGCACCCAAACATTGATATCCGTCCTTGAGCATATCCTGTAATCTTTTATTAAGAATTTCTACAGGAATCTTATCGTTATTGAGCATTTGTACAAAAGGCAAAATATCATTTATATTCTCTCTTAGAATGAGCTCCATATGAAATTTAGTAGCCATATGGTTTAGTGTTATAGCACCATTTTTTCAATGGGGCAAACCAATATACCTTCAGCTCCGGCTTTTTTAAGCTCCTGGATAACTTCCCAGAACTTGTCCTTGTTGATCACAGTATGTACAGAGCTCCATCCTTCTTCTGCCAAGGGCAGTACTGTGGGACTCCTCATACCCGGCAGCAGACCGATAATTTCATCCAATTTATTGTTTGGAGCGTTCAATAGAACATATTTGGACTGTCTGGCGCGTAAAACGGATTGAATTCTAAATCTTAAATTTTCCAGCAAATCGGTTCCTTCCTGGGAAATTTTCGGAGAAACAGCAAGTACGGCCTCACTGGTCAACATTACCTCAACTTCTTTCAAATTATTCTTGAACAGTGTACTTCCACTTGAGACAATATCACAAATGGCATCAGCCAAACCAATATTGGGGGCAATTTCCACAGAACCGCTGATAATATGAAGATCTGCTTTTACTCCTTTGCTGGCCAAGTAATTTTTTACGGTATTTGGATACGAAGTAGCAATTCTTTTACCTTCAAAATCTTTAACTGAATTGTACTTGACCGATTTAGGAATAGCTAAAGACACTTTGCATTTGGAAAAGCCCAGTTTCTCAGCAATGGAAATATCATCACCTTTTTCAATTAGGACATTTTCACCAATAATGGCAATATCTACAACCCCATCCCTTAAGTATTGCGGAATATCCCCATTTCTAAGATAAAACACCTCCAAAGGAAAATTTCTAGAGGAGGCTTTTAGCTGGTCTTTGCCGTTATCAATAGAAATACCACAATCTTTTAATATTTGAAGTGAGTCCTCATTTAAACGGCCACTTTTCTGGATAGCAATTCTAATTTTTTTCATTTCTTAATTTTTTGTTTTTGGCCTGAACAAGTCTAACAGGTTGTTAAATACAAAACCCGTTTGATTGCTCAAACGGGTTAGAATATAGTTTAGATACAACAATACATTCCTAGCTCGCTTGACTGCAAGTGAAGAAATGATGATGATGTGTCCTTGTGTTTTTCATGATATGACAAAATTAAAACTATTTTTCAACCTTGGGAAATTTATACAGAACAATTTATTCCAAAATTGTTAAATTATTATTGATTACCTAAGATAATAGGCATGCCCGTATCCCCACTACCAATAACTATCACCTTAGAATTAGGGGACTCTGCTAGTTTAATGGTGGCATCAATTCCTTTATCCCGCAATATCTTATCGGTCAAGGAAGCACTAAGAATAGTATTGGCATCTGCTTTACCTTGGGCCTCTATGATTACCTTTTGGGCTTCCTTCTGTGCAGTGACCAATCTAAATTCATACTCCAAAGATTCTTGTTCCTGCTTAAGTTTACGTTCAATGGCCTCCTTAATGGTAGCTGGAAGGGTTACATCCCTAACCAAAATTTCGTTGAGCTGAATGTATTGGCCATCAACAATTTTTTGAGTTTCTTCAAAGATTTCCTGTTGTATGGCATCCCTCTTACTGGAATACAGTTGTTCCGGAGTATATCTTCCAACAACACTTCTAGCAGCAGACCTAATGGTAGGCAATAATACACGTTGTATATATTCCGTACCTTTTTCTTGGTGCAGTTTTCCTATAAATTCTCTTTTAGGCTCAAACCAAGCTGAAGCTTCCAACTTAATTTCAAGACCGTTGGATGACAATACCTGCATTTTTTCTAAAACTTCTTGTTGCCTTACCTCATATATAAAAACCTTGTTCCAAGGTGCTACAATGTGGAACCCTTCACCCAAAGGTGGTTCGTCCGTAACCACACCACCGGAAAAAGTTTTATATAACACGCCGGCTTCACCTGAGCCAATGGTAATGGCCGATTTTGAGATTAATATGGCTAGTACTATGACAGCGAATATTACTGGTAATGCAATTTTTGGTAATTTGTCCATTTATTATATTTATTATTTATTAAGTTAATCCATTATACTTTCTGATAAACCACTCCAACGATAGCGCCGCAATAATTACACCCAAAAGAAATTTAAAATCAATCAAAGGTACAACAATTTGTTTGCTTTTTTGAATAGGTATGAAGTTAAGGTCGCCTTCCAAATCCTTTATCAAAGAATCCATTTGCTCAGGAAAATATAACCTTCCCTTGGTATTGTTTGCCAGTCGCTGGAGTTTTTGATAATTACTGGAAGAGAATTGTTTTTCGGCATCAAAGTCCAAAATAGAAAAACTGCCAGACTTACTTAGGTTTTCCTTAGTTACAGTAGCAGTGAAATTATATTCTCCCGAGGATAAATTACTTAGATCAGCCTCGTAATACCCTTCTTTTAACAACATAGGAATCTCTAAAGACTTGTTGGTAGGTTTATCTGTGACTTTTACATTTATAGAGGCATTGGTATCAAAGGAAAAGGCTTCATCAAAATAGGTAGCCCTTATTTTTGTTTCACGGCTGTTGTTGTAAATTGGGTTATATTCCAATACAAATCTGTTTTTGCCTTTGGAGGTTGATAGATAAAGGATCAATTTTCCCAGAAAGGCATCAAAATTCTTAAAAGTTTGATCGTTTCTGTAGCTGTGAAGTCTCCATTTCCATATATTCTCTCCATTCAATACTGCATGTTTGGATACACCTTCCTCAGCAATGGTCATTAAAGCTTGGTTCATTTCCACCCCTTTTATCCGCATATTTAGCATAGGTGCGCTTATGCCCAAAACGTCTACGGATCCTGCATTGGTTATTAGTGGAGGAAAACCCTCAAACGAGAAATCGGAAACATCAAATTTGGAAAAGACATTATTTAGGACAGGGAAAACTTCCTGAATAGGATAACCGGTTCCAATTACATAGTTCTTTTGAATGCTGTTTATAAAATTAAAGTCGGCATAGGTTCCCAAAATCGTAAATGAATTGGATTTTCGCAATTGAATTTGTTTGTAAATTCTATCAAAAGAAGCATCCGGTTGGTAGAGAATATATACGTCCACTTCTTCCAATTTACTTAAATCAACATCAGGTTTGTAGATGGATACCAACCTTTGTTCATTGCTCTCAATAGCTTTTTTAAGTGCTCCAATGTCTGGGTGGAGAATACTGGAAACAATAACTACATTTGTTTTTTCATCAAGAACTTCCAAGGCCAATAATTTTTCATTGTTCACCTTATTTTTTTCATTGGGCAATGGAGCTATAACCACCTTAATATTTTTTACACCAACTGTGCTAGCTTCTAATTGTGTGCTAATAATTTTAGTGTTGGACAAAGAGGAAAGGGAAACCTTTTCTTTATAAGTCAATTTGCCATCGATAAGGATTTGCAATTCTGAGCTAATATCTTCCTGACCATCGTAGGAAATAAAAACTTCTATTGGGAATTTATTCTTTAAAAAGGCATATTTATTCGTATTTACCTGGTGTATTAGGAGGTCATCATACTTGGTAGTGTCGCCCAAAACAATAGGGTAAATAGGGAAGCGTTGTCTTTTTCCATAAAATTCATAATCTTCTCCTATGGTTTGATTCCCATCAGAAAAAAGGACTATGGCAGAATTGGAACCTGAATATATTTCATTAAGACCTGACAAGGCTTTTGAAATATCGGTGCTTTTTTCGGTAAGGCTAAGAACATTTGTTAATGAAAGGTCTGCCCCAAAATTATAGTTTACTATATTGAACCTTTCGGACAAGAAATCATTGTTTTTTAGCGAGGTCAGGTTGGCACTCACTTGCGATTTGTCTTGGGTAGTAATTGAAGTTGAATTATCTGTCAACAGTACCAAATTTGCTTTTTCCAAAGAATATTCTTTCTTAACAAATTTTGGATTTACAATAAGCAACAAGGTACCAAATATGGACAAAAATCGAAAAAAGGAAAGGACTACTTGAAGTTTTCCCTTCCTTTTGTTTTTATAATAATATTGAAACAGTACAAGTGCCAATGCCACAAGGGCTGCGAGCAATATATAAAGTACTGTTTGTATTTGCATCATATTTTGTCATTGGAACTTGTTAGCTGATAGAAGATTGGAGGGCGATTAGGAATCCCATATCTATGGTATAGATTATGGCACTTTGCCACCATTACCAAATAAATATTTAAGACCAAGCCTTGTTACGCCCTATCTGATCAACTAATCTTAGGTAAGCATTCCGCCATCAACATTTAAAACTTGTCCTGTTATATAGGCAGAAAGGTCAGAAGCCAAAAACAAGCATGCATTGGCAACATCTTCTGGCTGACCTCCTCTTTTTAACGGAATACCGTCTCTCCATCCCTGTACTACTTTTTCATCCAACTTATCGGTCATTTCGGTCTCAATAAATCCGGGTGCAATGGCATTACATCTTATATTTCTGGAGCCTAGTTCTAGGGCAATAGATTTGGTAAATCCGATCATTCCAGCTTTGGAAGCAGCATAATTGGATTGTCCTGCGTTACCCTTTACTCCTACGACACTACTCATGTTTATTATAGAGCCCTTTCTTTGTTTAAGCATGGTACGCTGAACGGCCTTAGTCATATTGAATACCGATTTTAAATTGATTTCTATAACAGCATCAAAATCATCTTCACCCATTCTCATTAGTAGATTATCCTTGGTAATACCGGCATTGTTGATTAAAATATCGATGACACCCCCAAAATCTTCCAAAACGTCGGATACCAATTTTTCAGAATCTGCAAAACTGGCGGCGTTGCTCTTATAGGCTTTAGCTTTAATGCCATAGGCGCTCAACTCTTTTTCCAAGGCTAAGGCTGGCGCTTCACTGGAACTATACGTAAATGCAACATTTGCACCGTGCTCGGCAAAAACCTTTGCTATTCCTGTTCCTATACCTCTACTTGCTCCAGTGATTATTGCGTTTTTTCCTTCTAGTAACTTCATCTGTCTTTAGTTTCTTAGTTGATAATCAAATATAGGTTATGTTTTATCTGTTTTAAAATTTTTGCCCACAATGCCATTAAAATTTTTAGATATTTTAACGATTTTAGGCAAAAAAAATCCCGTCTATCCTGAATAATTCCGAAGTGATCGGTAGTACAGTATAAACGGAAACTAATTTTATAAAAAATGGGTTATCCCAAGACTTGTTTTACTTTTAAGCCAATTTCAGCAGGCGAATCAACAACGTGGATACCACATTCTTTCATAATTCGTTTCTTTGCCTGAGCAGTATCATCACTACCTCCTACTATAGCACCGGCATGCCCCATGGTTCTACCTGCAGGAGCGGTTTCACCAGCGATAAAGCCAACGATGGGTTTTTTGCTTCCACTGGCTTTATACCATTGTGCAGCATCGGCTTCCAACTGGCCACCAATCTCACCTATCATAACCACACAATTTGTATCTGGGTCGTTGATCAATAATTCTACAGCTTCTTTAGTGGTGGTGCCAATTATTGGGTCACCCCCAATTCCTATAGCGGTTGTAATTCCAAGACCTTGACGTACTACTTGGTCTGCTGCCTCATAGGTTAAAGTTCCTGATTTGGAAACAATTCCTACATGCCCCTTTTTAAAGACAAAACCTGGCATAATACCTACTTTTGCTTCCCCTGGGGTGATTACTCCTGGACAGTTAGGTCCAACCAATCTGCAGTCCATATGCTTTATGTAGTCATAGACCTTTACCATATCGGCAACAGGAATCCCTTCCGTAATTGTTATTATCACTTTTATTCCAGCGCTAGCAGCTTCCATTATTGCGTCTGCAGCAAAAGCTGGTGGAACAAAAATGATGGTGGTATCGGCACCAACTTTTTGTACAGCTTCTTCAACTGTGTTAAACACAGGTCTTCCCAAATGCTCTTGTCCACCTTTACCCGGAGTTACACCACCAACTACATTGGTGCCGTATTCGATCATCTGTTCAGCATGAAATGTGCCTTCACTGCCTGTAAACCCTTGAACAATAATTTTGGAATCTTTATTTACTAAAACGCTCATTATATATTTGGTTTATTGAATTGTTGCAAAAATAAAGTTTTGAAAAGGAATTCTAAACTATTCTTCTGCATATTTATTTTCTAATCTATTTAAAATTATAGGGATTTGCTTTATATAAGCCAACTGTTTTAATTTTTCCCTAAATTCCTCTGCTGGGCTCCCAAAATAACTTTTTCCCCCTTCCAAGGATTTTGAAACTCCCGATTGTGCGCTTATAACTGCTTTTTTTCCAATCGTAGCAGCACTTGTTACACCAACCTGTCCCCATATAGTAACCTCATCCTCAATTATTACACAACCAGCAATACCGGTTTGGGATGCTATTAAGCACATCTCACCAATTACCGTATCGTGGCCTACTTGCACCTGATTGTCTAATTTTGTGCCCTTTTTAATTAGCGTATCCCCTGTTACGCCTCTGTCCACAGTACAAAGTGCACCTATGTCCACGTTATCCTGAATTACTACCCTGCCGCCAGAAATTAGTTTATCAAATCCTTCTGGTCTTTTCTTGTAATAAAAGGCGTCCGATCCCAAAACAGATCCCGCATGAATGGTAACATTGTTTCCAATTATACAGTTATCGTATATGGATACGTTGGAATGTATAAGACAGTTATCGCCAATAACCACATTGTTTCCAATAAAACAATTGGGTTGAATAACGGTGTTCTTGCCAATTTTGGCCAGCGTGGAGATTCTATTTTCGGCTTGTATAAAGGGTTTAAAAAAGAGCGTCAGTATATTAAAATCCCTAAACGGATCGTCTGAAATCAATAAAGCCTTTCCCTCAGGGCAATCGACCTTTTTGTTGATCAAAACTATTGATGCCGCACAGTTAAGGGCCTTATCGTAGTATTTGGGATGATCAACAAAAACGATATCACCTTTTTCCACTACATGGATTTCGTTCATGCCCAACACTGGAAAATCTTCATGCCCTACATATTCAGCGTTGATTATGGTAGCAATCTGGTTAAGTGAATAAGGAGATGGAAATTTCATAATTGTTAGGTTCTATATTGCCAATGGTCCGAAAAGCCTCGTACAAACTACACTATTCTTTAACACGCTCCATATACGCGCCTTTTTCCGTATCAATTTTTATTTTATCGCCCTCGTTGATGAAAAGTGGGACATTGACGGTGGCTCCTGTTTCCACTTTGGCAGGCTTGGTTGCATTGGTGGCGGTATTGCCCTTAACTCCAGGTTCCGCATAGGTGACTTCCAAAACAACACTGGCAGGCATATCTACGGAAAGCGGCATGCTATCCTCTGTATTGAAAAGGATAGTTACTACTTCTCCTTCCTTTAATAAATTGGCGGAATCCAAGGAACTCTCCTGTAGGGTTATTTGGTTGTAATCATCCGTATTCATAAAGTGGTAGGTTTCTCCTTCCGCATATAAAAATTGATAAGAGCGGGTTTCTACCCGTACATCCTCAATCTTTGAGCCACCGGAAAATGTATTGTCCAACACTTTTCCACTACTTACACTTTTAAGTTTTGTCCTTACAAAAGCAGGGCCTTTTCCAGGTTTCACATGAAGAAACTCGATTATTTTATAAATGTCGTTATTGTACCTAATGCACAATCCTTTTCTAATATCTGATGTTGATGCCATATAATTTTAATTTGTACTAAAATAACCTTTCATGATTCCTCTTTGTGAATCTCTTATAAATTGTAAAATTTCATCCCTTTCCGGAGTAGCCTCCATTTCGGCTTCAATAATCTGAACTGCTTGGGTATTGTTGTAATTCTTTTGATATAGTATTCTGTAAATATTTTGAATTTCCCTGATTTTATCGGAATCAAAATGCCTTCTTCTTAATCCAACGGAATTAATCCCAACATAAGATAAGGGTTCCCGTGCCGCCTTTACAAAAGGGGGGACATCTTTCCTCACCAGAGAACCTCCCGTTACAAAGGCGTGTCTTCCTATGGATACAAATTGATGTACAGCTACCAATCCGGCCAAGATTACATTGTCTCCAATGGTTACATGTCCAGCCAAAGTGGAGTTGTTGGAAAAAATACAGTTGTTACCTACAAGGCAATCATGCGCTATATGACAATAAGCCATTATTAAACAATTGTCACCGATTACGGTCTTCATTCTATCCGATGTGCCCTTATGTATTGTGGCACATTCTCTAATGGTAGTATTGTTCCCTATGACAACTGTGGTTTCCTCTCCATCATATTTTAAATCTTGGGGAGGTGCAGAAATAACAGCACCAGGAAAAATGTTACAGTTTTTTCCGATACGAGCACCTTCCATAATGGTGACGTTGGAACCGATATACGTACCATCTCCTATGATTACATTATTATGAATTGTTGTAAAAGGTTCTACTACAACATTTTTGGCAATTTTAGCTCCAGGGTGAATGTAGGCTAGTGGTTGATTCATCCTTTATTTTTTTTGACTATTTGGGCCATCATTTCAGCTTCGCAAACCAATTTGCTATTGGCATAGGCATAGGCCTGCATATGACATATACCCCTTCTTATAGGAGTTATTAAACTACAATGAAAAATTAAGGTGTCACCGGGCAATACCTTTTGTTTAAACTTCACATTATCGATCTTCATGAAAAGCGTTAGGTAATTCTCGGGATCAGGAACTGTACTTAGGACCAAAATACCACCTGTTTGGGCCATGGCTTCTACCTGAAGCACTCCAGGCATTACTGGAGCTCCTGGGAAATGCCCTACAAAAAATGGCTCGTTCATGGTAACATTCTTCATGCCCACCACGTGTTCGTCCGACAGTTCCAAAATTCTATCCAAAAGCAAGAAAGGTGGTCTGTGGGGCAACATATCCATGATTTGATGAATATCCATCAAAGGCGGCTTGTTTAAATCATATTGTGGAACGTGATTTCTCTTTTCCATTTTAATGATTTTGGACAATTTTTTGGCGAACTGTGTATTCACAAAATGACCTGGTTTATTGGCAATTACTTTACCCCTTATACGAGTTCCGGTAAGTGCAAGGTCACCAATAACGTCCAATAACTTATGTCTGGCTGCCTCGTTGGGCTGATGCAGGGTTAAGTTATCCAATATACCATTAGGCTTTACCGATAATTTCTTCTTATTAAAGGCCTTTTCCAACTTTTTCATAGTAGAATCGGAAATTTCCTTATCTACATAAACAATAGCGTTATTAAGATCACCACCTTTAATTAATCCGTTTTCGAGCAACATTTCCAACTCATGCAAAAAACTAAAAGTTCTTGCATCCGCTATTTCCGACTTAAACTCACTTAAATTTTCTAAAGTGGCATTTTGCGTACCCAGTACTTTTGTCCCAAAATCGACCATGGTGGTTACCTGGTAGTTGTCCGCTGGGATAATAGTAATCTCACTGCCTGTTTCCTCATCTCTATAGGAGATGACATCCTTTATCACAAACTCATCCCGAAAAGCATTTTGCTCAACGATTCCTGCCTGCTCTAGAGCTTCTACAAAATATTTGGAGGAACCGTCCATTATTGGTGGTTCCGGAGCATTCAACTCTATTAGAACATTGTCTATTTCCAATCCCACCAAGGCGGCAAGAACATGTTCTGAAGTTTGAATTTTCACTCCTCGTTTTTCCAAGTTGGTTCCGCGTTGGGTATTTACCACATAATTAGCGTCAGCCTCTATTATGGGTTCCCCTTCAAGGTCTACACGCTTAAAAGCATAACCAAAATTTTCAGGGGCGGGAACAAATTTCAATGTTACATTTTCCCCTGTATGCAAACCAACACCCTTGAGGGTAATTTCATTTGCAATTGTCCTTTGTTTTGTAGTTGTGTTACTCACAGTCAATCCTTTTTTTCAATGTGTTCTAGTCTATTAATTATCTTTGGTAGATTTTTAAAATGTACGTAAGATTTATTGTAATCCCCATAATTCAAAGCCGGGGAACCTTGCAAAATCTCATCATCCTTAACATTTCTACCAATACCGGATTGTGCCTGAATTTTCACTCGATCTCCTATTACTATATGTCCAACAATCCCTACTTGACCTCCTATTTTACAATATTTTCCAATTTTGGTAGATCCCGCTATTCCTGTTTGGGCGGCAATCACGGTATGTTCCCCAATTTCCACATTGTGCGCAATTTGAATTTGGTTATCCAACTTTACGCCTCTTCTTAAGATGGTAGAACCCAGGGTGGCTCTGTCAATTGTAGTGCCTGCCCCAATATCAACATTGTCTTCAATAATTACGTTGCCCGTCTGGGGAATCGTAATATATTCACCATTTTCAGTGGGTGCAAATCCAAAGCCATCAGCTCCTATAACAACTCCGCTATGGACAACACAATTGTTGCCAATACGGGTTTCCGAATAAATTTTGGCCCCTGCAAAAATGACTACTCCATTGCCAATGGTAACATTATCACCTATATAAACATTGGGATAGATTTTAACATTATCCCCGATTATTACATTATTGCCCAAATAGGCGAAGGCACCTAAATAAAAGTCCTTGCCGTAGCTTGCAGATTCCGACTTAAATACCGGTTCCTCAATCCCAACCTTGTTATTTTTTACCTGATTGTAATATTCCAATAATTTTGAAAATGATTTGTAGGCATCATCCACTTTGATTAAGGTGGTTTCTAAATGATGGTCTGGTACAAAGTCTCTGTTTACAATTGTTATGGAGGCTTTTGTAGTATAGATATATGAAGTGTATTTGGGATTGGCAAGAAAAGTGAGTGCTCCTTTTTCGCCTTCCTCTATCTTCGATAATTTGTGAACAGCTATTTCTGGATTCCCCTCCACGTCTCCTTCTAAAATACCCGCGATTTGGCTTGCTGTAAATATCATGTGGACAAAAGTAAGAAAAATAGTTAAACGGAAACTTTAGGATAGCACATATAATATTTGGTTACGGTCTTGGAAAGCGTTTTCAAATATTGTTGATCGGACGCCTTGGCAACATCGACAATTTTACCGTTTCCATGCAGAATGTTTATATTCTGACTTTCTGAGTTATAGGCCTGGTTTTGTATCTCCCCAGAAAACACAAAATATGCCGTTTCTTCATCGGATAACTGATGTTGATTTTTGAAATTTAAAAAGTGTTTCTTCAGCTTAGCCTCATTAATAGGTTTATTCTTTAGTTTAACGTGCAATAACCTACGTTCTAGGATCATCTTACACAGTCTGGATAAGACAAAATCAGCATGGTTCTGCCAATTCTTAATGGCGGCTAAAATATCAACATCATCTAATTGGGCAAATAAATCCAACTTATCCTGTGAAAAATCTCCTTTAGGTATTTTGTTTTCCATAAAGAACTTTAAGGCACCGTTAAATTCTATTTTTTCACCCTTGGCCAACAATTCCTTGGCTCTTTGTAAGATCTTAATCAAAAGTTGTTCGGCCACCAGGCCTGTTTTATGCAAATAAACCTGCCAATACATAAAACGTCTTGCCATTAAAAATTTTTCAACCGAGTATATTCCCTTCTCTTCAATGACTAGTTCCCCGTTAACAACATTCAACATGGTGAGTAGTCTTTCCGAATTGATATTTCCCTCTGCTACACCGGTATAGAAACTGTCCCTCTTTAAATAGTCCATCCTATCCATGTCCAACTGACTGGAGACTAATTGGTTTAAGAATTTTTTAGGATATTGACCTTTAAAGATGGCGATGGCAATAGTTAGTTGACCCTTGTATTTTTGGTTTAGGGCTTCCATGAACAATAAAGATATATGTTCATGATTTACTCCCTCCACGATACTGTGTTCCATAGCATGTGAAAAAGGTCCGTGTCCAATATCATGTAATAATATGGCACATAGTAGTCCATCCTCTTCCTCTTTTGTAATTTCGATGGACTTAAACCGTAATACGTTAATGGCCTGTTGCATTAGGTACATACTTCCTACTGCATGATGGAAACGCGTATGGTGGGCGCCCGGATAAACGAGGTAGGACAACCCCATTTGGGAGATTCTCCGCAACCGTTGAAAATAGGGCTCCGCGATTAGATTAAAGATTAGTGCATTGGGTATTCCGATAAATCCGTAAATTGGATCATTGAAAATTTTAAGCTTATTTGATTTTATCAAAACCAGAATTCTTTACGCAGGCAAATATAAGGACTAAATGAACAAGATAACAATACTTTGGGTAGATGATGAAATAGATTTATTAAAACCACATATCTTATTTTTAGAAGGCAAAAATTATAAGGTCATAACCTGTCTAAGTGGTAGGGAGGCGCTGGATGAATTAAAAGTAACACATGTAGATATTGTTTTTTTGGATGAAAATATGCCTGGTATCTCAGGTTTGGAAACATTGAACGAAATAAAGGTGATCAATAATTCCCTTCCGGTAGTAATGATTACCAAAAGTGAGGAAGAGTTAATTATGGAAGAGGCCATAGGTTCTAAAATAGCCGATTATTTAATAAAGCCGGTTAACCCTAATCAAATTCTTTTATCATTGAAAAAGAATTTGGACCATTCTAGGCTAGTATCCGAAAAAACGACGGCAAACTATCAGCAGGAATTCAGGAAAATTGCAATGGAATTGGCGATGGTCAATAGCTATGAAGAATGGGCAGAACTATATAAAAAACTTATTTATTGGGAATTGCGATTGGAGGAAATAGAGGATTCTGGGATGTTCGAGATTTTAGAGTCCCAAAAAACGGAAGCTAACCAGCAGTTTGGGAAGTTTGTGGAAAAAAATTATGCCAATTGGTTTAGCGATAAAGACGGCCCCGTTATGTCTCACACCCTATTTGGACAATTAATTAAACCCGAACTAAAGGATAACAAAACATTGGTGGTGGTCATTGATAATTTGCGATATGATCAATGGTTGTCTTTTGAAGATACTTTAAATTCCTTTTATAGAAAACGCAAGGAAGTCCCATACTTCAGTATTTTACCTACTGCTACCCAATATGCAAGGAATTCTATATTCTCCGGGCTTACTCCTTTGGATATGGAGAAAAAATATCCCCAATGGTGGAGAAATGACACAGAGGAAGGAGGCAAGAATCTTTTTGAAGCGGAATTTTTAGAGGCTCAGTTAAAAAGATTAGGGCTGGATTTAAAGTGGGAATACCATAAAATAAGCAGCCTAAAACAGGGCAAACACCTATCCCAAAACTTTAGGTCTCAGAAGGATAATGACCTTACGGTGATAGTGTACAACTTTGTAGATATGTTGTCCCATTCCAAAACAGAAATGGAGGTAGTAAAGGAATTGGCCGCTAATGATAAGGCATACCGCTCTTTGGCACAGAGTTGGTTTAAGAATTCACCTTTATTGGAAATAATACAGCAGGCACAAGGTCTTGGTTTAAAATTGATCATTACTACAGACCATGGCACCATAAATGTTAAGCAACCTTCCAAGGTTATCGGTGATAAGGAAACAAGTCTAAACCTGCGCTACAAAACAGGACGGAGCCTTACTTATGAGCGGAAGGATGTATTGGAGGCAAAAGACCCAAAAAAAATATTCCTACCGAATATAAATGTGAGTAGTTCTTATATTTTTGCAAAAAACGACCTGTTTTTTGCCTATCCCAACAACTATAACCATTATGTTAATTATTACCGGAATACCTATCAACACGGAGGGGTTTCCATGGAAGAGATGATTCTTCCTTTTGTTGTGCTGGAACCACGATGATCCCGTTCAAAATGGTTGGACCTTTAAAGTGAGTTTTAATAAGTCGGGAATTGGATTTAAATTGCGCATATTTTAATTTTTCTAAGATGATTATCCCCTACACAATTTCGCAAATATCATATGTTGCAAAACAGTTAATTGACAATGTTCCTTCGAAAATACTCTGCTTTTATGGAGAAATGGGCGCAGGGAAAACTACGCTAATAAAAGCATTGGTTAAAGAATTGGAAGGCGTTGGCTCTACTAGCAGTCCTACTTTTGGTATTGTAAACGAGTATCAAAGAATAAATGGAGAGCTCCTAGGGTATCATTTTGATTTTTATCGATTGGAAGATGAATCGGAAGCATGGGACCTTGGAATAGAGGACTATTTAAGTACCGATACTTGGATTTTTATGGAATGGCCCGAAAAAATAAAAGGAATTCTTCCAGAAACAAGAACGGAAATCAAAATTGAAATTTTGGATGAAAAAACAAGGCGACTTACCATTTTATAGTTGCCACTTCCTAGAGAATTTAAATCCGTTTAATCCTAAATTAAGAATAATTGTATTTTATCCTCCATTCACTTAGGTCGCGACTCCAAAATCGCAATAATCGACGAAGTGTTTATCTATTCTGCTAAAATGTCACATTTCATCGATGTAATGCATGCTGTGTGGTTTTTTTTTCTATTTTTGTTTTACATTAAACCCTTTATCGAACTTAAATCCTATAAAAAACCATGAACATTAAGAAAATTTCCCTAGGCTTTGCTATGGCAGCATGTATTTCATTAGTAAGTTTTTCTTGTACCCCCAATAATACGGCAGAAGAAGATTCCTTGTATGAACAAAATATTGACAAATTAAAAATAAAAGTACCTGCGAACGGTATCGATAAATTGAAGATAAGAGTACCTAAAAACGGTTAAAATATAATTTTAAATTTAGAAGGGTTTCTATATACTAGAAGCCCTTTTTTTTTGTTATAATATTAGCAAAACTATTACCCCCCATAACAAACATGTTTAAACTATTTCAAAATCTCGACCAAAGCGCGAAGAAAAAGAAATCGAGAAGTATTCTAATTGGTAGTTTAGTAGCAGTTATTATTGCGTTGACCCCACTAATATTTTATTCCTATAAATTTTTCCCTTCAGGTAGTACATTGGATCTCTATTTTTTTATTTATGAAAGTCAATACCAATTAAGTATTACTACCACTATGTGGTTGTTTATGGCCAAATTTGTACCCCTGCTGCTTTTGGTCCTGTGGTTTTTTACCTGTAAACATTGGTGGTATCATGTATTATTAATCCCCATATCCATGTTTACTTTTCAGATTGTCTCCTTAATTTACGAGGATCGGTTTATAGATGAGGTAGAAATTTTTTGGCTGCTACCTATAATGACGGTGATTATACCCTTTGTTTACTTCATTCGTTTAAAGTTATTTGACAAGCATGTTCTTGGAATTGATTTGGAGGCCATGGACCGAGAATTGAAAGCTTATAAGGAAAAGGAGACCAAGGAAAAAGAGGGCCTTCAAAAAGAAGAAATGGCAAAAGAAAAAATATCGTAATTTTGATTTTGGGTAGTTCTAATACGAATCGGAATATATCTAACAGATTTACAACATATGAGCCAACATTCCTCACCGTTTAGTAAGCAGCAATTACTGCCTCAAGAAGAGACTTTAGAAATCTTAAGGCAAAAAGGAGAGCTTTTTATAGGGATTCCAAGAGAAAATCAATATCAAGAAAAACGCATTTGTCTTACCCCGGATGCAGTAAATGCAATTACAGCCAACGGACATAGGATACTTATAGAATCTGGAGCGGGCGATGGTGCCAATTATTCAGATTTGGAATTTACCAAAGCTGGAGCTGAAATTACCAGGGATACCAAGAAAGTCTTTGCCTGCCCTATAATTTTAAAGGTAGAACCTCCTACAATTCAGGAGGTTCAGATGATAAATCCACAATCTACGATCATATCTGCCCTGCAGATCAAAACCCAAAGTAAGAAGTATTTTGAGGAATTGGCTAAAAAGAGAATTACAGCTATTGCCTTCGAGTATATTAGGGACGATGACGGTAAATATCCTGCCGTGCGTTCGTTAAGTGAAATTGCCGGAATTTCTTCTGTATTGATCGCCTCTGAAATAATGGCGGCCACTAATAAAGGGAATGGCCTAATGTTTGGAAATATTAGCGGCGTTCCACCGGTTGAGGTGGTTATTATTGGCGCAGGAACTGTGGGCGAGTTTGCGGCAAGATCTGCAATTGGCCTAGGAGCCAATGTAAAGGTTTTTGATAATTCAATTACTAAATTACGCAGCATCCAGACCAATTTAAGACAAACTGTATATACTTCTACCATACAGCCCAAAAACTTACTGAAAGCGTTAAAACGTTGTGATGTGGCCATTGGAGCTACAAGAGGTAAAGATCGATCCCCTGTTGTGGTAACGAATACTATGGTGGAGCAAATGAAGAAAGGGGCTGTAATTATTGATGTCAGTATTGATATGGGCGGCTGTTTTGAATCTAGTGAAATCACAACCCATGACAAACCTATAAAGATTAAAAATGGAGTACTTCACTATGGGGTGCCCAATATTCCGTCTAGATATCCAAAAACGGCCTCTATTTCCATAAGCAATATTTTTACTCCTTATTTATTAAAAATTGGAGAAGACGGGGGATTCGAAAATGCATTGCGATTTGATAAAGGTCTACGGAACGGACTTTATCTATACCACGGTATTTTAACCAATAAATCTGTTGGAGAGTGGTTCGACCTTTCTTACAGTGACATTAATTTTCTTATTTTTTAATTTATGGCATTTTTAAAGCGTTTGGGCTTCTTTCTTTTTGGATTATCTATTGGCTTGGTTTTTTTGACTATTTTTTTGAAGAAGAAATCTGAGGAAACGGGAACAGAATTCTGCTATTTTCCGAATTGTAGGACACTCAAGGATATTAGATCCAAACAAATTACCTATGCCGATGGCATAAACGCACTTCTGATGAATAAAGAATTGGACAGTACCAATATCAATGATTTTTTACATAATGGAGAAGTTGACTTTGGCAATAGTGAAACCAAGGCCGGTCCCTGTAAAACTTATTTTATTGAAGGGATGGTAAAAGATAAGGCAGCCACATTAAAAGTGAAAAATTGTTTGGAGAAGGCCGTTATAGAAAGTATTTCCTATTAGATTTCCCTCCTCTTTCTTTCTTTTTTTAATAGTGTAAGCTCCCTACTGGTCTGGCCCGCAACCGAAGTGTTCTCTTCCGCTCTTCGTATTAAATAGGGCATAACGTCCTTTACAGGTCCAAAAGGCAAGTATTTGGCCACATTGTAGCCCTCTTTAGCCAAGTTGAAGGAGATATGGTCACTCATGCCGTATAATTGTCCGAACCAAATTCGAGGGTCATTGTGTTCAATATTCTTGGCTGCCATTTGTTCCATTAAACGATAGCTGCTCAATTCATTATGTGTTCCAGCAAAAAGCGAAATGGTATTTAAATTATCTACCATATAAGCAACAACAGCATCAAAATTGTCGTCGGTAGCTTTTTTGGATGGACAAATTGGTGATGGATAGCCTTTTTCCTCCGCTCTATCGTTTTCTTTTTCCATATAGGCTCCTCGAACCACTTTCATTCCTACCAAATAATTGCCTTTTGCCGCATCTTTATGGAGTCTTTTTAAATAATCCAGCCGGTCCCATCTGTAAGTTTGCAATGTGTTAAATACAATGGCTTTCTTTCCATTGTATTTCCGCATCATTTCTTCCGCTAAATCATCCGCTGCTCCCTGTGTCCAGCTTTCTTCGGCGTCGATTAAAATAGATACTTCCAAGTCATGCGCCTTTTTGCAAACCTTATCGTATCTATTTATTACACGCTGCCATTCCTCCTTTTCTTCAGTAGTAAGTTTTTCTCCCTCGGTAATTTTTTGATAAAGTTTAAATCGTCCAAATCCAGTGGGTTTAAAAACGATAAAGGGTATTGCTGGATTCTCTTTAACAAAATCCAGAGTTTTCATGGCCTTTTCATAGCAGGAATCCAATTGATTTTCAATTTCCTTGCCTTCTACCGAATAATCCAAAATTGTACTAACCCCCTTGGCGAACATTTTGTCAGCGACCACCAAACATTCATCCTCATTGACTCCACCGCAGAAATGATCAAAAACAGTTGCTCTTATAAGTTTTTCAACAGGTAAATGTGCCTTTAGGGCAAAGTTGGTCACGGCAGTACCAATTTTAACTAAGGGTTCATTTGCAATTAATTTAAATAAAAAATAGGCCCTTTCTAATTCTGAGTCGGTTTTAAGTGCAAATGCCGTTGCGGTATCCTCAAAAATATCCTTCATTTATATGAATTTATTAAGGATTCAAATATAAGTACAGATTTTATATTCTTATCATTTAAAATAGTGTTTATTTTGCCATAAATTGATCAATAATGAATTCTATTACTACATCCACTTACGCTGTACATTTTAATGAGAAGGCTTATGAGGCCCTGAACAATCATTTGGCCAAATCCAATTATTCCAAAATCTTTGTCTTGGTAGATGAAAACACCCATAATTGCTGTTTGCCTATTTTTATGTCAAAAATTGAAGGCGAATACGATTTTGAGATTATCGAAATAGAAGCAGGTGAGGTTAATAAAAATATTGCAACCTGCACTCAAGTCTGGGAGGTATTGTCCGAGTTGGATGCGGACCGTAAAAGTGCTATGATCAATCTTGGGGGTGGTGTTGTTACAGATCTTGGGGGGTTTGTGGCCTCTTGTTTTAAAAGAGGTATAGATTTCATTAATGTCCCCACTACCCTCTTGTCCATGGTTGATGCCTCTGTTGGTGGAAAAACTGGTGTGGACTTAGGACCCTTAAAGAATCAGGTAGGGGTTATAAATCAACCACAGATAGTAGTGGTAGATACCTACTTTTTGAATACTCTGGACCAACGGCAGTTGAATAGTGGATATGCGGAAATGCTGAAACACGGACTAATCAGGGATGCCAGTTATTGGGAAAAACTGAAAGGAATTACAAGTTTTGATAATTTGGATCAGCATGTCTTAACCTCGGTGTCCATTAAAAATGCAGTAGTACAACAGGACCCTACTGAGCAGCATCTTAGAAAAATATTAAACTACGGGCATACCCTTGGTCATGCCGTAGAGTCCTATTTTTTGGAAAGTGAAGAACACGAACTTCTATTACATGGTGAGGCTATTGCCATCGGGATGATATTGGAGGGGTTCCTTTCTTTTAAATTAACTGGGCTGAGTAAAATTGCTTTGGAAGATATCAAGGCTACTTTCCTTGGGAGATACAACAAAATATCTTTTGAAAGAAAGGATATAGAAACCATTTTGACCTTATTGAAATTTGATAAGAAAAATTCACATGGTAATGTCAATTTTGTGTTGTTAAAAAGCATTGGAGAACCTGTTATAGACGTAAAAGTTACCCAAGAATTATTGGAACAAGCCTTCGCTTACTACGCGGAATAACCGTTACGTATACTAAAAACAACCTTTTTACAACTCTTTAACAATTTGATTCTCAATTTTCTATAGTTTAGGTAAAATAATTAACCCTCCCGATTTTTATCAGGGCAAAAACCAAACTATGTTACGGAAACTTGTAGATTACAAAAAACTGAGCCATGAAGTGGCTACTAGCTTAATTGAGATGTATCCATACGGCTATGGTGATGAGGATATTATCATGTTTAAAAATATCCATGGTGAAATCATAGAGGCTGTGGAGGTAAAAACCCAGAACTGCATTTATCTGGTAAAAATAAGTAAAAGTTTGGCCAATTTCATTTCGAACTTCGAGGATAATATGGAAAAGGAATTGGAAGAACAACCAGAAGCGGTTGAATTTACCAATCCTTCAGATGAAATGGAATTGGAACTAAACCAAGAGGAAGAAGAGTCTCAATTGGATTAAGGTTGTAAATATCTATTGGCAATAATTTGCAGATGGTGCTTTTGATGACCACAAATCACAAACCCCAACGTAGCCACTGTCCATTCAATATTACTGGCAATACCACTGCGGCTTAGGTCTTTGTTGTCCAAGTTTTGAAAAAGAGTAATGGACGCTTCCCTCACCGCATTAAATTCATTTATTAAGCTTTCTTTACTCCTAGAATTTGCGTTGGAATCTCTAACGTAAAGGTCTTGGTCAAAACCTGGTAAGGGCGTTTTATCATGACGCAAGAACCGAAGTGCCCTATATTGAAAAACCCGCTCAGCATCAATAATATGTAGTAGTACCTCTGCCAAAGTCCATTTGCCTTTGGAATAAGAGCTAATCAATTTATCAACTGGAATATTTTCGATAAACAGCTTCATCTCTTTTTTTCCTATTACCAATAGGTCGTGTAGTTCGCTATCGTCCAACACAGAGAGATAGGTTCCGTAAAACTGATGGTAGGCTTCCTTGGGTAAGCTAGATTTTCTCATAGGTCTCAATTTTTGATATGTTAACCGACCTTAACTTTAGCTGCTAAATAAGACTTGGTTGAAAAAACAAAAATCCCAAACAAAAACTGCTTGGGATATTTAATACTTTTTTCTTTTATGATTAATTACATTTCATTGAAGATGGTGTGCATAAGACGTTTCTTGTCATTTATGCTTTCTTCCAAAGATATCATAGTCTCTGTTCTGTCAATTCCCTCAATATCATCAATTTTAAAAATGATGTTTTTGGCGTGATTGGTATCCCTAGCGCGTATTTTACAGAAGATATTAAATTTCCCTGTGGTAATATGTGCCACGGTAACATTTGGAATTTGATTCAATCTTTCCAAAACAAACTTGGTCTGATGAGTTTTTTCTAAAAATATACCCACATAAGCAATAAAGGCATACCCTAATTTAACATAATCCAATGTAAGTGATGACCCCCTTATGATACCGGCTTCTTCCATTTTCTTTACACGAACATGAACTGTTCCTGCAGAAATTAAAAGTTTTTTTGCGATATCGGTAAATGGTGTCCTGGTATTGTCAATTAACATATCCAGAATTTGATGGTCTATTTCGTCTAATTTTACTTTACCCATTAGTGTTTATTTTTAATGCAAAAATAATAAAATATCAAATTAAATGTAATGAAACTATCATTTTTTTATGAAAACCGTAACATTTTTAGGTTTTTTAAAAAAATATACCATTTTAGTCTAGTAACTTAATTAGATCAATTTGTTCTTTCAATTTATTTAAATCACTAGCATCTAAGCAGTTATAGCTTTTATGTCCAAATTTCCCTAGTAAATCTCCTATTTCCTCTAATTTCACCTTAAATTTAATACTATCACCTACCAGTGTTTCAACGAACATGATGCCTGCGCAACTACCTGATTTATGTTTGAGATTAAGAATTTGGATATTTTTGATTAGGATGTCATAAAACAATTTGTTGTTCTCCGGAATATCTTCGTAATCAGCTTGTAAGTAGTTGTCTATTTTTTGGGAAGATATAACTTCAATAGCCTTAACCATCGCTATAAAAATATACTTCCTTGTATTTTCTCTATCATAATCTTCCGGAAAATGCCCTGATTCAAATAAAATGGTAGGTACGTTTAGCATTTGAAACGTATCTCCAACGCAATTACTGTTGAATCCATCATCATACCTCCCTACTTGACCAGGAATGTGCTTTTGTAATTCTTGGTTCATGGCAACAATTATTTGCATGCTAATCCCCCGGGTTTTGGAAATACTTCTTTCGGGGTCGTGCGCTGGGGCTAAAAAAGAAACAGTAGCTGGTTTAGAGGTGATTCCTACATTGAAAATGGTACGTTGATCATGTAGATTAAAGCAGTAATCGGGCTTGAAATCCTCATATACCTTTCTTAGAACAACGCTTTCCGGTTGGGTCCGTTCTTGGGCATCCCTATTTAAATCAACACTATTTGCATTGACCCTAGTATAGGCTATTGCGCCATCTGGATTTAGTATAGGAATAATTTTAAGGGTACAATTCCTTAATATGGAACTGGCCAGATCGGAATCCTTTTTTAGAAAGTTGATCAGATCTAGGACGGCCTTAGTAGTGGTGGATTCATTCCCGTGCATTTGTGACCACATCAATATTTTAGATTTCCCTGAACCAAGGGTTATGCTTTTAATGTCCCGACCTTCAAAAGATGCTCCCTCGGTTTGAGTCAAAAAATCTTGGGCAGCCGTAATCAAAAACGGGTCAATGTCCTTAGGTGTTATGTATCTTCCTTTTATAGATACCTCTTTTATTTTATCATAATCTAAATGCATGTGCGGTACTCTGGTTTGGTTTAAAGAATACAAAGGTAAGTTCAAAATAATTTACATATGTAAACTATTTTATCAAAAAATGTAAACAATAAGCTAGGATACGGTATGTGGTTTGCTGGTCATAATCCTTTCGCCAAATCTGTTAATAAAATTTGACTATAGTTTAATTTTATATAATTATAAATCAACAATATATTAGTCATTATTTAAAGTGATTAATTAATATAAAATGATGAATGTATATATTTTGAACTAGATTAATAAATATGGAATGATTACTTTTGTTGTAAACTAATTACAACGGTGAACACTGCAGAATTTCTAAAGAGGATAGATCAAATTATGGGATTCCATGATATATCGGCGTCGGTATTTGCTGATACAATTGGGGTTCAGCGATCGGGCATCTCCCATCTTTTGGCGGGCAGGAATAAGCCTAGTTTGGAATTTGTGCTTAAGGTAGTTGCTGCATTTCCAAATGTTGATCTGTATTGGCTGTTGTATGGGGAAGGAGTTTTTCCTAGAGAACCAGAAACCACTACACCTATTAAATCTCAGATGGACGAAGTTGTGAAGAATGAAGTTTTTAGGGCCTCCTCTTCTATAGATAAGATTATAATATTTTATACCGATGGAAGCTTTAAGTCTTATTCTGAAAAAGGAGTTTGAATTATCATTTTTTTAGAGGATTTCACTAGCAAATTTCTTTATTTTGCGGTATGACTAAAAATATGACTATTGGTTTGGTGATTCTCCTGATCGGAGTTTGTTCCTGTTACCAGCCAGAACGAAATTGCGCCGATTTTAAAAATGGAAAATTCTCCTTTACAGCGGAAATCTCCGGAGAAAATATAACTACCACTTTTGTTAGGAATGATTCTATTGAATTGGATTATTTTCAGGGAAAGGTAGATACCTCCTCGGTTAGGTGGATAAATGACTGCGAGTATATCGTTAAAAAGCTTCACCCAAAGAATATGGCAGAGGAAAAATCTATTCATATGAAGATTTTGTCCACGACCAAGAATTCATATACATTTGAGTATAACATTGTTGGTAGTGCCAAAAGATCAAATGGAACCGCAATTAGAATACCGTAATTATGTTTGAAATTCTATCAAGTCCAGATGCCTGGGTAGCCTTGCTTACGTTAACCTTTTTGGAAATTGTCCTGGGGATAGATAATATTATTTTCATTTCCCTTATCGCCAATAAACTGCCTAAAAAACTTCAGGCAAAGGCCACTAATTTAGGGTTGCTTTTGGCTATGGTGCAACGGATTATATTGCTATTCGCCGTTTCGTTCTTAATTGGCCTTAAAAATCCATTTTTCTATATAGAAACCTCTTGGGTCTACATGGGTATTAGTGGGCAAGCCTTAATATTGTTTTTTGGTGGACTTTTTCTGTTGTACAAGAGTACCTCGGAAATTCATGAAAAAATTGAAATGCCAGACCATGATGAGAACCAGATCAATGCGAAGGGGGTTGTAAGCTTTTCCAACGCAATTGTTCAGATTATCCTAATCGATTTTATTTTTTCCATAGATTCGATTCTTACTGCCGTTGGTATGACTAATGGCATAGGTAATAAACCAGGGGATGCATTGTTGCTTATGGTCATTGCTGTAGTTATTTCTATAATAATTATGATGGTTTTTGCTAATCCAATTAGGTTATTTATAAGTAAACATCCTTCTATGCAGATCCTGGCGCTTTCTTTTTTGATCCTAATCGGATTTATGCTTATCATGGAAGCTGCCCACCTAAGTCATGCAAAATTCTTTGGCAATGAAGTTGGAGCTATCCCTAAAGGTTATCTTTATTTCGCCATAGCCTTTTCATTGTTGGTGGAATTTTTGAATATAAGGATGAAAAAAAATAAGCCTTCTGCTTAAAAGTAATAGCGCGTATTTCTTCTAAATTTATACATGTTTATCTTAAACTAAATTTACAAACTAAACATAATATAACTTGTTTAATAACAATATGTTGAAGTATATTTATTAAAGCTATAGTCTAATAACTAAAAGTAGGATTAACATAGCTTGTTTCAATTACATTTGCCGTTGCCAAAAGGTGTCTTGGCGGGAATTACGACTTAACTTCTTTTGAATCTTGTGTTGGGTAATATTTTATTTTTCTGGTTTTGTAAGTGTTGTCTGGTGTAATGATCTGCTTTATCCAGTTGCCGGATTCATGACTGTCATATTGGTAAATAAATTCCTGAATCGTTGTTGACTTGCTTTTTGTGGATTTTAAGGTGATCAGCATTCCTTGAAGGTTGTAGGTGTAGATATTGCTCTCGCTTGGAGTAAATGTTTTTTGATTTACATCATATGTGAACTTTTTTTCAGATATCAATTTGTTATTGTTGTTATAGGTTTGTTCTAGCGCTTTCTGCGGTTGGTCGTTCAAAAATTCCTTCGTCAGAATTAATTTGTGAACAGTATTATCTTTTCCTTTGACTTTTGAGGTCCTGATGGATTTGAAAACAATATCATTCAAGTAATAAGTCTCTGTAAACTCGCCTTTATATGCCTCATATTTTACAGCTGTTTCATCAATGCCGCTGTCATTAGTCCGTTTTATTGTTGAGAGTTTGCCGTCATCTCCGTAGTGATATTCGTATTGATCTAAAAATTCTTTGTTGTAAGAAACTATTTTTTCAGTGATTTTTTTCCCGTCTATGGTGTCCAGTTCATAGAAATTGGCAATGGAAGTATTTTTAACAAAATCCCCATCCCGATAGTTTTCAACGCGTTTTTCCACTAGTGCGCTTCCATTTAGCTTATATAATGTAATGTCGTAATCAGTATCGCTATAACGCGTAACTGCCTTGATTAAAAATCCCTCTTCGCTGAAGTCGTACTCTTCCTTTCCGTAATCGGTTGACACCAAACATGATTTAACGGGGCCTTTTAAGTCGAAATCTTGAACTGTGAAAACTTTAATTTCTTGGGCGAAAAGCCCTATTGGGAAAGTAAATCCCAAAATGTTGGAAATACAAATTAAAATAGTGAGCATGTAATTTTTCATCATACCTCAAAATTAGTCTATAAAAAGTCATAATAAAAACTAAAACCCAACATTGCGAAAGCCTAGCACGGTTACTTGTGTTATTTCTTCAAAAATTGAATGTAATTCCCATAGTAGTAAGCCGAGAGTTCATGTTGAAGTTAAAATCGGTTTGAATTTTTGGTTTATTCATAGCGCCAATAACGTCGGCTTTATCTTTTTTGAAGATTCGTCTATTGGCTGCATTTTTTCCAATGACATAACCAATTAAAATTGCCAAGGGGTAATCAGATATCCAATGTACCTTGCTGCTTATCATTTCAAAAGCCATAATTCCCATTAGGGAATAGCCAACTGGTTTGATCCATCGTATTTCCGGATAGTTTGTGGCTATTACTGTTATCGTCGCCATAAAGGTGGCAACGTGTCCAGAAGGCATAGCATCATAATTGGGGGTATTGTTTTGGTATGCCTTAAAACTGGGGAAAGGAGTCCAGTGTCCCCCTGGGTGGCCGGCCTCCATGGCTCTATTGGGGCTTTGTCTACCAGTTAACCTTTTTATGGTTTGTGTAACAATTCCGACAGATAATAACACTTCAACCAATTCATTTGCCGTATTAAGTGCCCTGTAATTATTGGATAATTTCCCAAAAACATAAAAACCACCGCTTAATAAAAGTGTAGTTCCTCCATTGCCTACGTAATAAATGGCCGAGTTGATATCATTGGGTATAACCCTAAAAACGCTAAATAATTTATTGTAAGAATGATCTTCGTCCCATCCTATTGGCTCTCCTAAATCTATACTTAAATCTGTTATTTTCTGGTCAAGTGGTGTTATAGCCGCAGTAGATGCTATGGTGAGACCAGTCCATATTAGGTTTTCCCTTTGTAAAGTAAACAGGCCAAATTGGACAATATCTTTTGGAACAAACCTTATCATATCAAAAAAATCAGGCTTTTTAAAACTATAGGTATGGTCTTCTGAAATTGGGTAGTGCTGTTCCTCCTCTCTCTGGTGTTGTGCGGTTACAACTGCGGAGAAAGCCAGTAAAATAATTATTTGTAGCTTATAGAACAAGGTTCAATCTGATAGTTTATAAATTGAATAAATAAGTTTCTATTACTCCTAAGGCAAGATTTCTTAAATCCAGTAAATGAATTAAAGATGGCTGTCGGCGTCTAATAGAAAACTGTTTTGTTTCTTTGATCAGTACTAGGTTGGTCTGTCTGTTGTGTTCTTATTTATTTTGTGCCTTTGCCATATTCTCTCGGAACCTAAATTTTACAATTTTAGAAATTAAGGCTAGCGGCATGGGTTTGTTGAGTGGAAATTGCACCGATCCCTTCCCTTGCTTGTATATAGCTAGATCTTTCTCAAATTTTTTATGTCCAGTAGGGGTGGCATAGAAACCTATATGATTTTTATAGGCTGCGAAATACACCAATATTCCGTGGAATTTATAAGCTGGCATTTTGTAACTGATCAGCTCTTCTGCCCCAGGAGCAGCTTTTTTTATTGCGCTCCTTAGTTCTTCCAGAACCTCTTGTACCTCAGAAGGGAAATGGGCAATATAGGTGGTTACATCATTTTCGGCTCCTTTGGATTTATGTCCATTCTTAAACATGTGTTATGAATATTTTGTAAAACTATATTTTTCTGTAAAACACTAAATTTCAACTATTTGATTAATTTGTGTAATTGATTACTTTAAGAATGTTTGTCATTTTTTAGAGATTCATTTGGATTGTTTCAAAGGATAACTGATCATCCATCGAATGCTAAACTTATCAATAAAACTTCCAAAATAATCGTCCCAAAACATGTCGGCCATTTCCATTTCAATATTCCCTCCCTTGGAAAGACCATTGAATAATCGGTCGGCCTCATTTTTGCCATCCGTTATTAGCATTACATAAGTTTGGCTGCCCGGTTGCAGTATTGGCCCCACGGAAGGCATTATATCGGAAGCCATTAAAAGGGTGTCATTTCCAATGGGAAGCGCTATGTGCATAGTACGGTTTTTATCTTCCGTAGAGAGGTTGTCACCTCCTGGAACCTCTGACATTTTCATATTGGCCAAAAATTCGCCTCCAAAAACGGATTTATAGAAAATAAAAGCCTCTTCAGCATTGCCATCAAAATTTAAATAAGGATGTACTTTCATGATATTGGTTTTTGTAATCTGTTAGTTCTAGTAAAATACCTTCGATAAGTTTATTTAATTTTGGGCGAAACCTGTTGAATACAGTTACAGGAAAAAGAATTACAACATTATTATTACAAACAAAAAACTTCCTAGGTGTTTAGTTTCGTTATGCAAGGGGTTTGGTGAAAATCCATTACATCTGATAACATTATCACTTTCTCTAAATCCCTTACAGTAAGATTTAACCAAAATTGATTTATTTTCATTTATGGATATTAATATTAATTATGGTGATATTTTTTATAATTTATGATGTGCCATTATAAAGATAATCGAAAATTATCACAACTAATAGGCCGGCTTACCTCTATATTCTGGGTTGAATTTGTTATTCATTTTATTTTTTTTTGCTCAATGAGTCAGAATAAAAGGCTGGTAGTATGAAAAACCAGTTAAGAAGCTCCCGCACTGTATTTAAGTTTAAGATAAATATGGTAAAGCCCTTTGAATTCTAGTGTAATATCTCATTTAAGCTAATAAAAAGACTTAATAAGATAGTGGATTTTGAATTTTTAATCCACATTTGCAGTATATATAATTTATAATCGTTTAGGTTTATTTTTATTATAACATACTGTATATTTGTTCCTTATAAGATGCCAAACACTAACCATAGGCATTAGAGTAATTGTTGTTCTTGTTCCTGTTAGGGGCGAGAAAACCAGGACTGAACTTTGCTATTTGGCATGAGTCTACTTTAATGGCATATGATGGTTTGTTTAAATTTCGACCATGAAAAAAACTAAATTAAAATGCATTTTAATAGATGATTCCTCGGTTCAACGCCGGGTGGTTTCCAAAATTATAAAGGAACATTCCAAACTTGATCTTATTAACGAATTTGATAATGGCCTGGCCGCCAAAAGTGTTATAGATAGCAATACTGTAGACTTGATTTTTTTAGATATAGAAATGCCCGGTTTTGATGGTTTTGATTTACTTGAATCTTTGGATCACAAACCACAGGTAATCCTTATTTCTGGCAACCCTAATCACGCCATGAAGGCATTCGACTACGATGTTACGGATTATTTGCAGAAACCTTTGGATAAAAGTCGGTTTGATGTTTCAATTAAAAAAGCGATTAATAAATTTGAGCTTCAAAATGCAGAGGAGATTAAGCCAGAGTATATTTATGTTAATAGTAACCTGAAAAAGGCTAAGTTATTCATGAATGATATATTATGGATAGAAGCATATGGTGATTATGTAAGAATCATCACTAACGAGAAAAAGACATTGATTCTCTCTACCATGAAAGCGTTTGCGAAACAGTTGCCCAAAGATAAATTTCTTAGGATCCACAAATCCTACACGGTAAATCTTGAAAAGATTGAAAACTTTAATGGATCTACAGTGGAAATAAATGGACAGGTTATTCCTTTAAGTAGGCATAAAAAAGAGGCCTTAATTGAAGCCTTGGTGGTAATAGAATAACAGTTTTTTAATAAATAAGGCAGCAGATTTTAGGTTGACTCATATTTTATTGAAAAGCCTTGGTCAAAATTTCGACCACGGTAGGTTCATTTTCATCCAAATCCTTACATGTTTTTCTAAGTTTTTGTAATTCTATCTTCATTGCCTGAATTTGCTCCAGGTACTTTAGATCATTATAGGTGTTATGCAAAACCTTAGGACCCTTGTAAAGGTCTTAAAATTCCCTTGTTGGGGCAGATACTTCGGCTGAACTTCCCTTTTTCTCTAACCCTTGTCCATTGGTCATCCCAATATAGGCCGTACGCCTTCACAAATCGGATATGAAACTGCAGTTATTGGAAAATGGCATCTTGTTGGGCAAACCGAAGGATTTGATTATTTTTATGTTTTTTAGCTGGACTTTTGGGCAATATGCTAATGAATATTTTTATTATAGTAACCAAAGCTTGGGCGAGGTTAAAATACTTTATAAGAAAAATTATATTTACCTTTACAATATAGATGAGTAAAATATTTTCCATAGCGATATCACTCCTACTTCTTATCCAAAGTTTTAACTTGGATATGGTAGACGTTGCCCAATTGGATGATTTTTTAACGCACGCCCAATTTCATAAGCAAAAATATGGGGATAATTTATTTGTGTTTATTTCCAAACACTATGGAGAGCTTAAAAAGCAACATGATCTAGAACATAGGGAAGAACACAAGGATCATGAAAATTTGCCTTTCGATCATCAAACCTGTTCCCATTTCTCTACGGCCTTTGTTCTGAACGGAGCTGATTTTACAGTGCCTAAGACTGCACAAGTGGCAGACACATCTTCAAACTTTTTTTACCAAGAGTCTTACTACCTGATACAGAATTCTGATATCTTCCAGCCTCCCAAGGCCGCATAATTCAATACTGATACAAATTATTATTTAACAAGCTGTTTTACAATGGCTTGAAATCTTTTTATCTAAGAATTATGTTATCCAATATTATACAATTCAGTGTAAAGAATAAATTAATTGTTCTTTTGTTCACTCTATTCATTATAGGTTTTGGACTATTTTCCTTAACTCAAATACCAATCGGCGCCGTGCCGGACATTACCAATAATCAAGTACAGGTAATTACCACCTCGCAAAATTTGTCGACCCAGGATATGGAGCAATTCATAACCTATCCCGTTGAGCTGGAAATGGCAAATTTACCAGGAGTAGTTGAAATACGGTCAGTTTCTAAATTTGGGCTTTCAGTGGTTACCATAGTCTTTGAGGACAAAATGGGCACCTATTTGCCTAGACAGTTGATTGCCGAAAAATTAATATCTGCTTCAGAGAAGATTCCAGAAGGATTTGGTACTCCGCAAATGGGACCAATTACGACAGGTCTTGGTGAAATTTATCAATATATTCTGGATACAAAGCCAGGTTATAAGGACAAATACACTGCTATGGATCTCCGAACCATTCAGGATTGGGTGGTTAAGAGGCAGCTTTCTGGAATACCAGGTGTAGTGGAGGTGAATACTTGGGGCGGTTATTTAAAGCAATATGAGGTAGCCATAAATACCCAAAAACTGCATGCTATGAACATTACCACTGCCGATATTTTTACGGCCTTGGAAAAAAACAACAGCGTTTCGGGAGGTGGTTACATCGAAAAAGTAAATCAGGCCTACTTTATCCGTGGGGAAGGACTTATTACTTCGCTTGAGGATATTGAAAATATTGCTGTTAAAACCATAAACAACCTTCCTATTTATATAAAGGATATTGCTAAGGTAGGATTTGGTAGTGCTACCCGTTTTGGGGCCATTACCGGGAATGGTGAGGGGGAAAAAGTTCTAGGACAGGTAATGATGCTGAAGGATGCTAATTCCAAAGAAGTCATTGAAGCCGTACATGAACGCATAGATGCCATTTCCAAGACCTTGCCCGAAGGTGTTTTTATCAATGGATTTTTAGAACGAAGTGAGCTTATAGCTAAAACAACCTTTACTGTTGCTGAAAACCTAATTTTAGGCTGTTTGATTGTCATTTTTGTGGTGGTTTTACTGCTTGGGAATCTTCGTTCAGGTTTGGTTGTGGCTTCGGTAATTCCTCTTTGTCTATTATTTGCTCTTTCCATGATGTATATTTTTGGGGTAGATGCCAACCTCATGAGTTTAGGGGCTATAGATTTTGGTATAATTATAGATGGAGCGGTTATTATAGTAGAATTCATAGCCTTTCAAATAACAGAAAAAAAAGGACAATTACAAGTGCTTGGGGCTAAGGACCGACAGGTTTTGAAGAATGAAATTACATTTAATGGAGCTTCCAAAATGATGAACTCGGCCATTTTTGGGCAGTTGATTATCCTCATCGTATTTATTCCCATTTTATCATTAAGTGGTGTAGAGGGCAAAATGTTTAAACCTATGGCCCTTACCTTCAGTTTTGCATTAATAGGTGCAATGATTTTCTGTTTCACCTATGTTCCGGTGGCGGCCTCACTGTTTATCAAGCCTTCTACCCTATCCCCAAAAAACATTTCTGTTCGCCTAATGGGTTTTCTTAATAGATCCTATGAACCCATTATTAGATGGGCATTGAAAAAGAAAAAATTGGTTTTAACTATAGCTGTCTTTCTTTTGGGCAGTTCCATTTATTTATTTACAACTATGGGAGGCGAATTTGTACCTACCCTAGATGAGGGGGATTTTGTAATTCAACCCGTTTTAAAAACGGGTACATCCTTGAGCCAGACTGTTGAAATTACAACGAGGATAGAACAGATTCTTTTGGATAATTTTCCGGAAGTAAAACAGGTGGTTACTAGAATTGGTGCGGCAGAAGTTCCTACGGACCCCATGTCTATGGAAGAAAGTGATGTTATTATCATCCTGAAGTCCAAAAAAGAATGGGTTTCTGCAGAGAGTAAAGATGAACTAGCCGATAAATTCAAGGAAGCACTGGCGGTAATCCCAGGGATGGAGGTAGAATTCACCCAGCCTATTGAGATGCGCTTTAATGAGCTTATTACTGGTGTTCGTGCAGATATTGCCGTTAAAATTTTTGGTGAAGACTTGGAAATCCTTAATAAAAAAGGGAATGAAATAAGAAACCTGATTAAGAATGTAGATGGGGCTGCGGATATTATGGTCGAGAAAGTTGCCGGCCTTCCTCAAATGAACGTAAAATTTGACAGGGCAAAGATTGCTAGGTATGGCCTTAATATTGCCGACTTGAATGGTCTGATCTCAATGGGGTTTTCGGGTACTAACTTGGGGAGTGTATTTGAGGGTGAAAAACGATTTGACCTAACTTTAAGGTTGGACCAAAGTAGTAGGCAAGACATCTCCAATTTAAAAAACTTGTATGTGGATACTCCTTTTTCTGGTAAGATTCCTTTAGGCGAGTTGGCCCAAATTTCCTATACTACTGGAGCAGCCAAGATTTCAAGGGATGATACCAAGCGCAGGATTGTGGTTGGGATTAATGTGAGGAACAGGGACCTTCAATCCGTTGTGGATGATGTTCAAAGCCTCATAAAGGCAAATGTGAAGCTGCCTACCGGCTATACAATTACTTACGGAGGACAGTTCGAAAATCTGCAAAGTGCCAAGGACCGTTTAAAAATTGCGGTCCCAGTAGCGTTGATCCTTATCCTTATTATGCTCTATTTTGCATTCGATTCTATTAGGGAGGCTCTGATTATTTATTCCGCAATTCCGTTAGCTGCCGTAGGAGGCATCTTATTGCTATTTGTCAGGGACATGCCGTTTAGTATTTCTGCAGGAGTAGGCTTTATTGCACTTTTTGGTATTGCCGTACTTAATGGAATAGTATTAATAGAACATTTTAAAGAACTAGAACTTAAGGGTATGAAAAATTCTGATGAGTTAATTATCCAAGGCTCAAAAGATCGTTTAAGAGCCGTTTTACTTACTGCATCCGCTGCCGCATTAGGATTTCTGCCAATGGCTATTTCCACCAATGTTGGAGCAGAGGTCCAAAGGCCACTTGCCACCGTGGTTATCGGGGGTCTCATTACTGCCACTATATTGACGTTAGTGGTACTGCCTATCCTCTACTCCATATTTCGTTTGAATGATAAGCAGGAAGTGATCAAACCCAAAGGAAACTCCAAAATCCTAAGCGTGGTAATCCTATTTTTTGTTTGTGCCACAGCAGTTCAGGCACAGGAGGAAGGACTTAATTATGATGAATTACGTACTCTGGCCCTTAAGGGTAATTCTGGTTTAAGAGCTTCAAGCCTGAGAGTGGATGAATCCAAGGCACTGATCGGGAGTGCCTTCAATTTTGACAAGACAGAGCTCTACTACCATTACGATCAAAATAACTTAGCTTTTAACGACAAACCTTTGGAGGTATTCGGAGTACAGCAGAATTTCCTTTTTCCAACTGTATATTTTGCAGGAAAAGGTGTTAATAAGGCCAATTATCATATAGAAAGTAGCAACTATGAGTTAAAAAAGCAAATTCTGCAACAGGCATTGGCATCCAATTATCATGAGCTGCAATATGCCAGGCAAAAGGAAAAGACCTATAGTGAATTGAATGCGCTATATGAACGGTTTTCCTACTCTGCACAACGAAGGTTTGAGCTGGGCGAAAGTAATTATTTGGAGAAAATAACGGCACAGGCCAAGCAAATGGAGCTTCAGACACTTTATAAAAAAGCTATTGAAGATGCCAAACTGGCCTATCATCAACTAATTAAGACGGTGCAGCCAGATTCTGTATTATTGGTTAAAACCCTGCCAATGGAAAAACTTCGATTAATTGATATTAATATTGAGGAAAATGTTGGTATCACCTATGTTGAAAACAGAATAAAAATGTTCGATGCCAAGAGTATTCTCGAACAACAGCATTTATTGCCGGATCTGAACTTCAATTATTACCAGGGCACCAATTCCACTTTGGGGGACAATCTTTATGGCTTCCAGTTGGGCATTAAAATTCCATTGTTTTTTAGCGGGAATGCTACCAAAATAAAGGCTGCTAAAATAGCCAAGGATGTTTCTCAGGCCGAAGCACAGGATTATAGAATACAGCTTAGGTCTAAATACGAATCCCTTATGGGCCAGTTAAAAAAATATCAAGAAGTTCTTTCTTATTACGAGACCGAGGGTCAAGGTCTTTCCGATGAAATTATAAAAACGGCGACTCTAAGTTATCAGAGCGGGGAAATAGACTTTTTTCAATATATCCAAAGTATGGAAAACGGGTTTAATATTACCCTGTCCTATTTGGAGAATCTAAATGCTTATAATCAAACGGTCATTGCAATTAATTTCATAAACCTATAAAATAAAAATTATGTCACGTATACTATATATCCTCTTTTTAACAGTCCTCTTGTTTAATGTTTCTGCCTGTGGAGATTCAAACACTAAAAATAATGTAACTGAAAGTGCTGGAGAAAGTACGCAACTGAAAAATACCATAAGGATTACAAAAGCCCAATTTGAAGGTGAAAACATGGAGTTGGGAAGTCTTAGTCAGCAAAATTTTCCCGTAGTCATTGAGGTTTCGGGTACTATAGATGTCCCTCCTCAAAACAAGGCGGTAGTTAGTGCCATGGCTGGTGGCTATATAAAAAGAACTCCTTTATTGATAGGAAACAAGGTGAAAAAAGGGCAACCATTACTTACTTTGGAAAATCCGGAATTTATTCAAATTCAACAAGAATATTTGGAGAACTTTGAACAACTTAACTTTCTTAAGTCTGAATTTGATAGACAGAAAAGCCTGTTCGCTGAGAAGATAACTTCACAAAAGAATTTTTTAAAAGCAGAGAGCGAATACAAACGGAACCTTGCAAGGTATAATGGTTTGAAACAAAAACTTAAAATGCTACATATTTCTCCAGAAAATGTGGAAAAAGGAATATTGGTATCGGAGACAACCATTTATGCGCCTATAGATGGTAGTATTACCAAAGTGAACGTTAGTAAAGGCATGTATGTTTCGCCTTCGGATGAAATTATGGAAATTATCAATACCGATCATATTCATTTGGAATTATCCGTTTTCGAAAAGGACATTATGAAAATTAAGAAAAGTCAAAAAATACGATTTAGGATTTCGGAAGCCTCCGAGGAATATTACGAAGCCGATGTGTATTTGGTTGGCACCTCCATTGATGCTAATAGCAGGACGGTAAAGGTTCACGGTCATTTGCATGATGATGAAAACCATAATTTTGCTGTTGGTATGTTTGTAGAGGCTGATATTATTACCGAAAATAAAAGTATTTTGGCCTTGCCCAGCGAGAGCGTAGTTGGTCTGGATAACGTCCAAAATGTTTTAATTCTGTCTTCTGAAGGGAAAGAAGGGTATTCTTATGAGACTAGGGCTGTAAAGACAGGAGATACCTATAATGGGTATATTGCCATAACAGATATGGGTGAATTAAAGGATAGTGATCAGGTAATTGTTAAGGGAGCATTTAATCTATTGGGTGAGTCTTCGGCTCATGATCACTAACCAAGTAGCTATCTTTTAAATAGTTGGATGTTTTATCTTAATTTGCATTCTAAACCTATTAATTCCAAATCATGAAGGAGATTGTACTTATGTCCGTTTTGTTCTGTTTAACAGCTTGTGGTAGCCCTACTTCAGAGCAAGAAGACATTGCTGCAATAAAAAGCGTAATGGAGGTTCAGAAAAAGGCATGGTCCAGTTATGATTTGGAAACTTTTATGGGGACCTATGTCAATTCGGATTCACTTACGTTCTTCAGTGGTGGGTCTGTAACTCAGGGATGGCAAAGTACTTTGGCCAATTATATAAAGAGATATCCCACAGAGGAACATACGGGTACTTTGGATTTTACACTCCATAATATTACAAGGATAAATGAAGATGCCTATTGGGTTATGGGTGAATATCATTTAACAAGAAACATAGGAAATGCCAAAGGTACCTTTATGGTTATTTTCAAGAGAATTTATGGGGAATGGAAAATTGTAGCGGATTCATCATGTTGAGACCTACGCTATGGTTCTACTATTAAATACTAGAATTTTCTATTTGGGGAAAAGCCAGCAATATCCATAACAGGTTTTTTGTTCGATATTATTTCCGAGACCAATTGTCCTGAAACCGGTCCAAGACTCCAGCCCATCATGGCATGTCCTGTGGCAATGGTTAAATTTTTTAAGGAGGAGCATTTGCCAATGTATGGTAAGCCATCAGGAGAAACTGGGCGAAGCCCACTTTTTGCACCCGCTATTTCCATGTCGTTAATTTCGATGTCCGGATAAAATTCAGTGACTGCTTTGGCTATAGCCTCCACTCGCTGTTTTTTAATGATTTCGTTTATTCCAGAAAACTCCATTGTACCTGCAAATCGGGTATACTCCTTCATAGGAGTCACGGCTACCTTAGCTTCCATTAAAATGGCAGGAATGGTAATCCCTGTTGGGCGCGGTACGTTTATACTGTATCCCTTGCCTGCCTGTATGGGGAGTTTTAGCCTCATTTTTTTGGATAATTTCTCGCTCCAAGATCCTGCCGCCAAAACAATTTCATCGGCTGAATAATCAGACTTGTCTGTGATTACCTTGGTTATTTGATTGTTATTTATCAATAAATCCTTAACCTCTTCTTTGGTCTTGATGATTACACCGCTTCGTCTTAGGTAATCCAGCATTTTCTCCATGAATTCTGTTGGTGTGGTATGTCCATCACACTCATAATGAATAGCCCCTCTAACATCCATGCTCACTTGGGGCTGCAATTTATCCAAAGTATTCTTATCCAAGTAACTTACTTCTAGGCCTAAAAAGGAAGCTTTTTCCGCCACTTGCATTTCATGTTCCCCTTCTGCCTCAGTTTTATATAACATTAATAAGCCCTTTCGTTCCATCTGAAAATCCCCTAAATCCCCAGAATTTTTAATGGCTGTAAAAAGTTCCCTACTTATTAGGTTACTTTCTTTAATTAACGGAATGGCCAGTGCAACCTTTTCCTTTGTGGAAGATTTATGAAAATACCAGGACCATTTAAAAAAGTCGATATCCCATCTGGGTTGCATATAAAACGGACTGGTTGGACTAAACATCCATTTAATTCCTTTTAAAATCATTCCCGGAGAGGCCAGTGGAATAATATGGCTTGGGGTAATAAATCCAGCGTTGACAAAAGAGGCTCCGGAAGTAATATCCGACTTATCCAAAACGGTTACCTGATGCCCTTCTTTATGTAAAAAATATGCAGAGCAGAGTCCCACTATTCCTCCGCCAATGATCAAAACGTTTTTTCCCATACTAAATTACCTGAAATCCGTGTGCATAAGGATCATCATCGTCTATAATGATATTGTTGTACCCGTAGACCTGGGCCCACCCTTGTATACTTGGGATTATGGCCATCTTGCCGGACAACCTAGTTTCTTCTTCCACCTGTCCTATAAATTGAGATCCAATAAAACTTTCGTGAATAAAATCTACTCCTACCCCTAATTTGCCCTTGGCGTGCCATTGCGCCATTCGCGCTGAAGTACCTGTGCCGCAGGGTGATCTATCTATAGCCTTGTCCCCATAGAAAACGGCATTTCTTGCTGTGGCCTCTGGGGATATAGTACTGCCTGTCCAAAGGATGTGGCTAACGCCGTTGATAGTAGTATCCTCTGGATGGATAAAGTAATCAGGGTATTTTAGATTGATCCTTTCTCTAATTTCTTGACTGTATTGTATCAATTTACTCGCGGAATATTCCTGAATGCCCTTGAAATTTTTTTGGGGATCAAAGATTGCATAATAGTTGCCCCCATAGGAAACATCGAAAATTAGTTCCCCTAGATCCGTACAATTTATGGTGAGTTCTGAGGCAGCCAAATAGGATTTGACATTAGTCAATTTTACCCAATCCACTTTTTTTCCAGTCTGCTGGTATTGGATCTTCACCAAACCCGCAGGGGTTTCCATACGGATCTTGCCCGGTACCTTAGGGGAGAGTAAACCCTCCTCAATCCCAATGGTTATGGCGCCGATCGTTCCATGTCCGCACATGGGAAGACAACCACTTGTTTCTATAAAAAGGATGCCAAAATCGTTTTCAGGGTCGGAAGGCGGGTAAAAAATACTGCCGCTCATCATATCATGTCCGCGCGGTTCAAACATTAATCCTTTCCGAATCCAATCGAACTCTTTTAGGAAATGTTGGCGCTTTTCGCTCATGTTATTGCCTAATAAATTAGGCCCTCCCCCGGCAACCACCCTAACGGGATTACCGCAAGTATGGGCATCCACGCAAAAAAAGGTCTTTCTGGCCATTAATCTATATCTTCTGTTTGCTATGCTCTCCGTTTAGGAGACGCATTATTTTTAAAGGATTAATATCTTTCAAGGCCTCAGGCAACAATTCTTGGGGCCAACTTTGAAAAGAGACTGGCCGTACCCATCGTCTTATGGCTGAGGTTCCCACAGAGGTGAATCTACTATCGGTTGTGGAAGGGAAAGGACCTCCATGCATCATGGACGGACAAACTTCTACTCCTGTAGGTACTCCATTAAAAATTATACGCCCTACCCTATTCACCAGGGCACTAACTACCTCTCCGTAAGTTTTTATTTCGGTTTCTGTTCCTAAAATAGTTCCTGTCAATTGCCCTTCCAATTCTTGGGTCACAGTTGCCAACTCTTTTTTATTCTTGCATTGTACTACGATTGAAAATGGTCCAAAAACCTCTCTATGTAAAACGGGGTTGGCTAAAAAATCTTCTGCGGATACGGTTAATACCTTCTGTTGTGCAAAATTAGGAGCTACATTGCCATTATACGAAGCTACTTCTGCAGTCTTTGGTTGGGAAGACAATTCTTTTTTCCCTTTTTCGTAACCTTCATGTATGTTGGGATGTAACATACAAGTAGGTTCCAGTTTTTCTATTTCAGAACCTAAAGCTGTTACAAAATTATCCATGGATGGTCCTTTTATGCCTAGAATAAGCCCTGGGTTGGTGCAAAATTGCCCCGCTCCCAACACAATGGACCCTGCGTATTGGGCCGCCCATTCGGACCCTTTTTGTTCCAAGGCAGATGGTAGCACTATTACAGGATTAATACTGCCCATCTCGGCAAAAACTGGAATTGGCTCTTTTCTTTGGGTAGCCAATCTATAGAGGGCCATTCCCCCATTGGTACTTCCCGTGAAACCAACGCCTTTTACCTTGGGATGCATGGTTAGTAGTTGTCCTACCTCCAAATCACTACTGTTTAGGTTGGAAAAAACGCCATCGGGCATTCCTGTCTTTTTAGCCGCTTCTGCAATAGCAGAGGCTACCAATTCTCCTGTTCCGGCATGCATAGGGTGACTTTTTACAATAACGGGACATCCTGCAGCAAGAGCGCTAGCTGTGTCTCCCCCAGCGGTAGAAAACGCTAATGGGAAATTGCTGGCACCAAATACGGCAATGGGCCCAATAGGAAGTAACATTTTTCTAAGGTCTACCTTGGGTAATGGCTCCCTGTCCGGCTTAGCAGTATCAATAGTAGCCTCTACCCAAGATCCCTCTTCCAATAAAGTGGCAAAAGCACGTAGCTGACCCATGGTCCGCCCACGCTCCCCTTTGGCCCTACCCTCTGGTAATCCTGATTCCTGGACAAAAACTGATATCAATTCATCTCCCAAGGCTTCAATTTCGGTGGCAATGGCCTTTAAAAACGTTGCTTTTTTGCTGTCGGAAAAAGTGCGATATATTTCAAATGCCGCTGCCGCTTTTTCTACCGCAGCATTTACCTCTTCTTGTGAGGCTTCATGGAAAGTCCATTCCGTTGGTTTATTTAACTTTGGATTGAAGGTTGAATACGTTCTACTGTTCTTAGCCGATGTATCTACTCCAATATAGTTTTTCCCTGTAATCATTATGAATATATGTTATAATTATGTGCTCTAAATGAGCTAGTATTTTCTCCACTAAAGTAACACTTTAGCTGGTTTTTCCCAGTTACTTTTAGGTTAAACCAATTCTGTCTTATAATTAGGAAGGGTTGGTCTTGTCTTCATCCCTTCTTCAATAATTTTTAAGACCCTTTCTCTTTCCTCTCCTTGAAGGGGTAGTCTGGGAGCCCTAACTTGTTCTGTTCCAATTCCTGTAGCTACTTCGGCCAATTTTATATTTTGGACCAATTGGGGGTTGATGTCCAATTCCAATAAAGGCAAAAACCATCTGTAAATGGCAAGGGCTTCCTTAATTTTTCCAGCTTTGGCCAAGTTATGTATAGCCACAGTTTCTGCAGGAAAGGCACAGACCAAACCAGCTACCCAGCCGTCTGCACCCATAAGGATACTTTCTAATCCTAAGGTGTCAACCCCTGTAAAAACCTTTAAGCGATTGCCAAATCGATTTTTAATTCTAGTAATATTTGAGATATCACGAGTAGATTCCTTAACGGCCTGAATATTATCCATAGTCAATAACTCTTCAAACATATCCAGGGTTACTTCTATTCCGTAATCTATGGGGTTATTATAGACCATAATGGGTAAATCAGTGCTTTTGGCCACTGACCTAAAATAGGTTATTGTTTCAAAATCATTGGCCTTATAACGCATTGGGGGAAGCATCATTAGTCCACTGGCCCCGTATTGTTCGGCTTTAAAGGCTGCTTCGATAGCCCCTTTGGTAGTTTGTTCCGCAATATTTATGATTACAGGAATGTTTCCATCAACAATCTTTACCGTCTCCTGAATAAGGATTCTTTTTTCGTCGTCGGTTAAAGTGCTAGCTTCACCTAGGGTACCACCTAAAATTATTGCGTTGACCCCAGCCTCCATCTGTGCCCGAATATTAACCTCGAACATTTTTAAATCCAATTCATCTTCTGCCGTGAATTTGGTGGTCACTGCTGGCATAACGCCTTCCCATTTTATTTGCATAGCTATTATTTTTAATGAATTACAAATTTAAGAAAATCACATCTCTTTCAATAAAGCAATATTAGCCAAACTTGAGAGAATATTGACTAATTTAAGGTCTACGTCCATAATAAATGCCAACATAATATTTTATTCGGGTTAAAATTAAAACGTAAGCAAATTCTATGTTCCTGATTATTATTATGTATTGCTGAACTATTTAAACAAAATAAAATAGAGTACTGGCAATACGGCTCACAGTTTTATAAAAATAGTAAGATTGTTTCTTTAGGATTTCCCTATTTTTGAAAATTCTGAAATCATTAAACGTTACTCAATGAAAAAAATACTGTTTGTTGCGTTAGGGCTTTCTTTGGCCTGCAACTCATCGCAAAAAACCATTTCCCAACAGACGGAACCAGTAAAAGCCGTTGCAAATCCTCAGGTTTATGCTGAATCCATTACAGAAGCGGAATTAAAGGAACATCTTTATACCTACGCCTCTGATGAATTTGAAGGTAGGGATACGGGAGAGCCAGGACAAAAGAAAGCAGTGGAGTATTTAATGGCAGAATATGTGCAACTGGGAATTCCAGCCGCCCAATCTGATGGCAATTACTTTCAGAATGTTCCATTGGTTGTTAATCACCTGCCAAAGGGTAGTGTTACCATTAATGGTAAGAAAATTGAAAATGGTGATGGTTTGTTAACCTTTTCCGCAGCCAATGGAAGTTATGATAATATTGCATATGTAAATAATGGTGTGGAAGAAGCAAACTATTCGGATTATGCCGAGATCGATGTAAAGGGGAAAATTGTATTGATGAAAGCAGGGGAACCTGTTAATGCAGATGGCACTTATAAATTATCTGGCACCAATGAAAAGTCTGTTTGGAGCAATATGTCCGAATCTATTGGGAAAAGAATGGAATTGGCATCTAGCAAAGGCGCTATTGGAGTTCTGTATTTTGATGCGGCTAACTATGGTCGTTTCAAAAATAGGTTCAATTTTATGCAAGGTAATGATGGCGGCAGTATGGTCTTAAAGGACGAAGTGGAAGCTGATTTTTTTAACTTTTTTATTGATGCCATGGTGGCGAACGCTATCCTTCCCAATATTTTATCGGAAAATACCTCTAAAAACGTTGCCGCTAAATTGGTTTTGAATATTGAAAGCGATAGCAAAGAAGTGGATTCGGAGAATGTAGTGGCCGTGATTAAAGGTTCCGAAAAGCCAAATGAGTATGTTATTATTTCAGCGCATCTTGATCATGTTGGGGTAAATGATGCAGGTGAGATTTTTAACGGGGCGGATGATGATGGTTCTGGTACGGTTGGACTCTTGGAGATTGCAGAAGCCTTTAAAAAAGCAGCAGATGAAGGCCATGGCCCCAAAAGATCTGTCGTTTTCCTGCATGTAACAGGTGAGGAAAAAGGGCTTCTGGGTTCTAAATACTATGCTGATCATGATCCCATTTTTCCTTTGTCCCAAACTGTTGCCGATTTAAATATTGATATGATAGGTAGAATAGATCCCAAGCGTAAAGGAGATAGGAATTATATCTATTTAATTGGTTCGGATAAATTGAGTACGGAACTTCATGAATTATCAGAAGAGGTGAACAAAAAATATATGAATATTGAATTGGATTATACCTTTAATGATGAAAATGACCCCAACCGTTTTTATTACAGAAGTGATCACTACAATTTTGCTAAAAATAATATTCCTATAATTTTCTATTTTAACGGAACTCATGCCGATTATCACCAACCGGGAGATACTCCGGACAAAATAAATTATGACCTTCTTCAAAATAGAACCAGGTTGGTGTTCTTTACGGCTTGGGAAATAGCAAATAGGGATGCTCGCCTAAAGGTAGATAAGGCAGTTAAGTAGAATAAATTTACATTAGGTTTAGAACGTAGATTAAAAAAAGGTGGCTGAAGCTAATTCAGCCACCTTTTTTTTGTTCCAATTACGGAAATTTTTTAGTGCTAGGTTGGTTTGTAAATTATAATGGATTATGTAGGAATAACCCATCATAGATCACTTGTATCCTATGATAGGTTATATTCGAAACATTCCGCAACATTTATGTTGAACATCGTAATTATTGTTATAATAATTTCAATGATTTATAAGATAGTCTTAATTTTGTATGCTAGTGAAAAAGTGGGCAATAAGCCCTTTTATAAATCAGAAATCTAAGATCATAAATCATAACCCTATAAAATGAAAAAAACGTTATTTGATAAAGTGTGGGATTCCCACGTTGTTCATAAAATCGAAAATGGTCCGGATGTATTGTTTATTGACCGGCATCTGGTTCATGAAGTAACCAGTCCGGTAGCATTTCTAGGCTTAAAAAGTAGGGGTATTCCAGTAATGTACCCAGAGCGTACTTTTGCCACGGCAGACCATAATACCCCGACAATTAACCAGCATTTACCGATTAAGGATCCTCTTTCCGCCAATCAGTTGAAAGCGTTGGAAGAGAACTCGACGGCGCATGGAATATCCTATTGGGGACTTGGGCATGAAAAAAATGGTATTGTTCACGTTGTAGGTCCTGAATATGGAATTACGCAGCCAGGGGCTACTATAGTTTGTGGTGATTCACATACCTCTACCCATGGTGCATTTGGTGCTATCGCCTTTGGTATCGGAACTTCTGAGGTAGAGATGGTTTTGGCTACCCAATGTATAATGCAGCAGAAAGCCAAATCGATGCGTATTAATGTAAATGGCAAACTTAGCATAGGTGTTACTCCAAAAGATGTGGCTTTATATGTAATTTCCAAACTGACTACTTCTGGTGCTACAGGATACTTTGTAGAATATGCCGGAGATGTGTTCACGAACATGACCATGGAAGGCAGGATGACAGTTTGTAACTTAAGTATTGAGATGGGTGCCCGTGGAGGGATGATAGCTCCTGACGAAAAAACTTTCGATTATATTCAAGGACGTGAATTTACTCCGGTTGGTTCAGCCTTGGATACCGCCATGGAATACTGGGAAACACTTAAAACGGATGAGGGAGCGACTTTTGACAAGGAATTAAATTTTGATGCTGCAGATATAGAACCGATGATTACCTACGGAACCAATCCTGGAATGGGTATCGGAATTTCCAATGGTATTCCCATGGCCGAAGCTGTAGAAGGAGGTGTTGCAACTTACAAAAAGTCCCTTCAATATATGGCGTTCAGTGAAGGTGATAATATGATTGGCAAGCCAATCGATTTTGTGTTCTTGGGAAGTTGTACCAATGGACGTATTGAAGACTTTAGAGCCTTCGCTTCCATTGTAAAAGGCAGAAAAAAAGCAGATAATGTTACGGCTTGGTTGGTGCCAGGATCGCATAAAGTGGAATCAGCTATCAAGGAAGAAGGTATTTTGGACATTTTGCACGAGGCAGGTTTTGAATTAAGAGAGCCTGGATGTTCGGCATGTTTGGCTATGAATGATGATAAGGTACCTGCAGGGAAATATGCAGTTAGTACCTCGAACCGTAACTTTGAAGGTAGACAAGGTCCTGGGTCTAGAACACTCTTGGCCAGTCCACTGGTAGCTGCAGCGGCTGCCGTTACTGGAAAGGTAACGGATCCAAGGGAGTTGATGCAAGAATTGGTTTAGTGCATAAAGTACTTTATGCACATTTCAAAAATCGTTGGACTTTAAGTGATACTCCTTTGGAGTAAATCTGGATAAGGTTGAATAAGTCCCAATAATCATAGTAATAAAAAATAAAGTTTAATTTTCGTTTTGCGCTGAGCGCTAAGCACATAAGTATAAATAACATGGCATACGATAAATTTAATATACTTAAAACAACTGGCGTTCCACTTCCCATAGAAAATGTGGATACGGATCAAATTATACCAGCTCGATTTCTTAAAGCAACAGAGCGTAAAGGTTTTGGTGACAACTTGTTCCGAGATTGGCGTTATAATCCTGATAACAGTCCAAAAAAAGATTTCGTTTTAAATGATCCTACCTATAGTGGTAAGATTTTGGTGGGAGCTAAGAATTTTGGATCGGGCTCTTCTAGGGAGCATGCTGCTTGGGCGGTCTATGACTATGGATTTAGGTGTGTAGTATCCAGTTTTTTTGCAGATATTTTTAAAAATAACTGTTTGAATATTGGAGTATTACCGGTTCAGGTGAGTGCCCCATTTTTGGAAAGAATATTTACTGCCATTGAAGCAGATCCAAAAACAGAATTGGTGGTAAACTTGTCAGAACAGACTATTACCTTATCGACTACAGGTGAGGTGGAAAGCTTTGACATCAACCATTATAAGAAAGACAATATGCTTAATGGTTTTGATGATATTGACTACCTATTGAACATAAAAGAGAATATTAGGGAATTTGCCCAAGATACTCCATTATAAATTATTTGGGTTCCCATAAATCTAGCGAAGTGTTTCATGCAACTTACCCTTCTTCTTGCTATGCCTCTGTGGGAGTTTATTTTTTAAGTTATTAGACAATAGTGATACGGTTACTAGTTCTGCATAAATGAAAAGAAGAAAAATTGAAATTATGGACACTACCCTTAGGGATGGGGAACAAACCTCTGGAGTGTCCTTTTCAGCATCTGAAAAACTTACCTTGGCGAAGTTATTGTTGGACGAGTTGAATGTAGATAGAATTGAAGTTGCTTCTGCCAGGGTATCGGAGGGAGAACTTTCCGCTGTGCAACAGATTACCGAATGGGCCATTACAAAAGGGTATTTAGACCGCGTTGAGGTTTTGACTTTCGTTGACGGGGGTGTTTCTATTGATTGGATGAAAAAATCCGGTGCCAAAGTCCAGAATCTTTTAACGAAAGGTTCTATGAACCATTTAACGCATCAACTTAAAAAAACTCCCGAACAACATTTTAAGGAAATCGAAAATACGATAGCCTCGGCGGCCAAAGAAGGGATTGTTACCAATGTGTATTTGGAAGACTGGAGCAATGGTATGCGAAATTCCAAGGAATACGTTTTTCAATTTTTGGATTTTTTGTTTACACAACCTATAAAAAGAGTATTATTACCGGATACTCTGGGAATCTTGACATATAACGAGACTTACGGTTATATATCTGAAATAGTTCAACGTTATCCAAAGATGCATTTTGATTTCCATGGTCATAACGATTATGACCTAAGCGTTTCCAATGTTATGGAAGCTTTAAAAGCAGGTTGCCATGGACTTCATTTAACCGTAAATGGCATGGGTGAGAGAGCAGGAAATGCTCCAATGGCCAGCGCTATTGCGGTAATTAATGATTTTATGCCCGAAATAGAGGTGATGGTAAACGAATCTTCCCTGTATAAAGTTAGTAAGTTGGTGTCTGCTTTTACAGGATTTGGAATTCCTGCCAATAAGCCTATTGTGGGAGATAATGTTTTTACCCAAACTGCTGGAATTCATGCGGATGGGGATAGCAAGAAGAATCTATACTTTAACGATTTAATGCCGGAGCGTTTTGGTAGAAAACGTAAATATGCCTTAGGTAAGACATCGGGCAAAGCCAATATTCAAAAGAATTTACAGGAACTTGGATTAACGCTTAACGACGATGAATTAAAAAAGGTCACTGCCCGTATAATTGAGTTGGGAGATAAAAAGGAAAAGGTCACCAAAGAGGACTTGCCTTATATTATTTCCGATGTATTGGATAGCGATACCTACCATCAGAAAGTTTTTGTAAAATCTTATGTGCTTACCCATTCCAAGGGATTAAAGCCATCCACTACCCTAGCTCTTGAAATTAATGGAGAACTCATAGAGGAACACGCCCAAGGTGATGGGCAATATGATGCCTTTATGAATGCGTTGAGAAAAGTATATAAATCCAAAAAAATGGAATTGCCCATTTTGATAGACTACGCAGTGCGAATTCCACCAGGTAGTAATTCGGACGCCCTTTGCGAAACCATTATAACATGGAAAAGCGATGAAAAAGAATTTATTTCTAGGGGGCTGGACTCCGATCAAACGGTCTCGGCCATTAAGGCAACCGAGAAAATGTTGAATATAATAATCCAAGAGAAACACAAACAATTTTAACCATGCCAGTCGAAAAGCGTTTGGCAAAAAGCAAAAATAAATGAAATTAAAAATTGCCCTTTTAGCAGGAGATGGAATTGGACCTGAAGTAATAGATCAGGCCGTAAAAGTATCCAATGCGATAGCCAAAAAATATAATCATGAGATTAATTGGACCCCGGCACTTACCGGTGCTGCAGCTATTGATGCTGTAGGAGAACCTTACCCTGACGAAACCCATGCCATTTGTGAAGCAGCAGATGCCGTTTTATTCGGTGCCATTGGGCATCCAAGATTCGACAATGACCCCTCTGCCAAAGTGCGTCCAGAACAGGGGTTATTAAAAATGCGTCAAAAATTGGGTCTGTTTGCCAATGTTAGACCCACCTTTACTTTTCCTTCACTAATAGATAAATCCCCTTTAAAACGAGAGCGCATTGAGGGAACGGATTTGATTATTTTAAGGGAACTTACAGGAGGAATCTATTTTGGTAAAAGAGGTAGGGAAGATAATGGAAATACGGCCTACGATACTTGTACCTATACTAGGGCTGAAATTACACGATTGGCCAAGAAGGGTTTTGAATTGGCTATGACCAGATCAAAGAAACTATGTTGTGTAGATAAAGCCAACGTTTTGGAATCTTCCAGATTATGGAGAGAAACGGTACAAGCTATGGAAAAGGATTATCCTGAAGTTACGGTTTCCTATGAATTTGTTGATGCAGTTGCAATGAGATTGGTACAGTGGCCAAGTTCCTATGACGTTATTATCACTGAAAATCTTTTTGGAGATATTTTAACGGATGAGGCTTCTGTAATATCAGGATCTATGGGGTTAATGCCATCGGCTTCCGTGGGAAACAAAGTTAGATTATATGAGCCTATTCACGGATCTTATCCACAGGCTGCAGGAAAAGATATTGCCAACCCACTGGCCACTGTACTTTCAGCAGCTATGATGTTCGAGGATTTCGATTTAAAAGAAGAAGCCCAAGCTATCAGGGATGTAGTAAACAAGTCCTTGGCAGAAGGAGTGGTTTCAGAAGATTTATCAGAAGGTGGTAAAGCTTATAAAACTAGTGAAATAGGTGATTGGTTGGCAGCGCACATTTAATGGATAACTTTTAAACCGTTGCTTATCTAATTGGCTATTCAATTATCAACTAAAAAAATCCCCTATAATGACTTTCATTATAGGGGATTTTTATATCCAATCAGGTTTTAAGCTAAAGATTTCAATTAGGAGTTAAACGCCATTTTTCTTTTGGTGTTAACAGCTCTACTCTTGGAAAAAACTATTATCAAGACCGCAATAATTATACCGGTTCCTGCCATAACCGCACCGACCAAACTGGCGGATGTAAAACCATATCCCATGGCAATAGGCAATCCGGCAAAGAATGCACCGGATGCATTACCCATATTAAAGGCACTTTGATTCATGGAAGATCCCAGCATTTCTGAGCCTTTGGATGCTTTAATTATAGCCAATTGAATGGGGGTTCCTACCATAAAGGAAACGATTCCAATTATAAAAGTCAAAATTAGAATGGCTACTGGATTTGCCGCTACCATTGAATTGATTACCAGTACCATAACCATTAAGGATAGACTGATGATCACTGCTCTCAATGGGCTAAATATCTCAGCCATTTTGGCGCCAATAAAGTTACCGAACACCATACCCATACCTGCCAATATCATGGCATAACTTACCATACTTTCAGTATGTCCTGATACATTGGTCAAAAGTGGTGCAATATAACTGTACCATGCAAAGAATCCTCCTGTACCGACGGTGGTAAGTAATATAAGCAGCCATATTTCAACTCGTTTAAAAACTTTTAAATCCTGAATAAACCCTTCGGAAGAGGATTTTTCCATTTTTGGAATCCAAAAGTAGATGCTTAACATTGCTATAACACCAACAATCCCTACCAATAGAAAAGATAGGTTCCAGTTATAGTGGTGTCCCAGATACGTGCCTATAGGTACTCCTATTACATTGGCTATGGTGAGCCCTGCAAACATAGTGGCAATAGCTTGGGCCGCTTTTCCTTCCTTTGCTAGTTTTCCAGCCACTACCGCACCAATTCCAAAAAATGCTCCATGTGGTAATCCCGATAGGAACCTTGAAATCATTAATGTGGTATAACTTGAGGAAAAAGCGGAGAGCGTATTGAAGGCAGTAAACCATATCATAAGATATAACAGCACTTTATGTGCTGGCCATTTTCCGCTTAAAGCAGTAAAGGTTGGTGCGCCAACAACAACGCCAAGGGCATAGGCGGAAATGAAATGACCGGCTTGTGGAATAGTTATTTCAAGGGAACTTGCCACATCAGGTAAAATACCCATAATTACAAATTCGGTCATACCTATACCAAAGCCTCCTACCCCTAGGGCAATAAGTGCTTTTTTGTTTGATTTGTCCATACTCATAATATTATTATTTAATGAATTATTACAGCTACAAAATTACTAGAAGGTATTTTCACATTGCTATGGAGAATTATCCTATTTATATGCAATTATATCCAGTAAAAAAAGCGGCAAAAGTAATACTCTTTAGTTTAATGGGTGCGCTTTCATCATGGATAATGTGTTTCTTTGGGAAAGATTTAATATTTAGAAAGTTAATTAGTGGCCCAAAAGTAACGGCCCTTATTGGCCTTAAATTTTTAAATAACTATACGATTTGCCGATAATAACCGTTGATGTCATAGGAAAGTTTTAAAATGATACTTACATATATTTTAGTATTTTTCTTACAATTAATTATCATATGGAAATATATCAGCAAAAAATACTTCATCTAGAAGACCTTGACCATTTGGATTTGGATTTTATTCCTGAGGTATTTTTTCTCTTCGCCTCACCTTCGTTTATTGGTACAGAAGAATTTGTGGCAAGACTTTCCCGAAAATTTGAAAATGCTATTTTGATCGGATGTTCCACAGCGGGTGAGATTTTGGGAAATCAGGTACTGGATTCTACTATTGTCTTAACGGCCGTTAGGTTTGAAAAGACTAAAATTCGAATTGAAGAAGTAGATTTGGTTTCCCATAATCTGGATAGTTTTGAGGCTGGAAAAGCCATTAGCAATCAATTAAAGGCTGCCGATTTGAGGCATATTTTTGTTCTTAGTGATGGACTTATAGTTAATGGTGCGGAATTGGTGAAAGGCTTGCATACTGATCTAGATAAAACCGTAAGTATTACGGGTGGATTGGCAGGAGACTGTTCAAACTTTGAAAACACCTTTGTAATTGCTGGGGGTAAAATAGCATCCAAAAAGATAGTTGCATTAGGTCTATATGGTCCTGATTTAAAAATAGGGTTTGGATCCAAGGGAGGTTGGGACAGTTTTGGTATTGAAAGATTGGTAACGAAATCTGAAAATAATGTCCTCTACGAATTGGACGGCCAACCGGCATTGGAGCTCTATAAATCATTTTTGGGCGACATGGCCAAGGATTTGCCTAGTTCAGGACTTTTATTTCCTTTGAGCATGAGGGATGAGGATAATCAAATACCAGTAGTGAGGACTATTTTAGGAATAGATGAAAAAGACGGAAGTCTTACTTTCGCGGGAAACATTCCCCAAGGTTCTTATGTAAGATTAATGAAGGCCAATATCGATAGAATTATTGGAGGTGCCGAACAATCTGCTATAACTACTAAGAACAGTACGGAAAATCGACATCAATTGGCATTTTTAATAAGTTGTGTGGGCCGTAGACTAGTCATGAAACAATTGGTGGAAGAAGAAGTAGAGGCTGTAAATGAAGTGTTTGATAATGATATATATACGACTGGATTTTATTCTTACGGGGAGATAGCTCCCTTTGATAAATTTTCGCCCTGTTCCCTACACAATCAAACGATGACCATAACAACGTTTTCTGAATGATCAATAATTACCACAGATTACTTAAAAGACAGCTCAAAAAGGTAGACTTGGACGATAGTAGTCTTAACCTTATAGCTCCGCTATTGTATCAAATTAATGAAGCATATAAGGCGTTTGACAGTGATTTAGATCAAGTGGAGAATGTCTTGGAGAAAAGTTCGCAAGAATTATTTCAAACTAATCAGCAGTTAAAAAATAGTGTAGAATCCATTAGCGGGCAACTTTCGAAAGTAGCGGGTAATATTAAAGATGTTATTTTTGAAATGGACCTGAAAGGCAATTGGTCCTATCTTAATCCCGCCTGGCAAAAGTTGACAGGATTTAAGGTTGTAGACTGTTTGGGAAAACCGTTTCACCATTTCTTGAAGGATGACAAAGGAAATGACTACACGACTCTAGTAGATCTTAAGAAGCCTAATTTTAAGACAATAAGTAAAAGTTTTAAATCCCAGACCACTGATGGGGAACACAAATGGTTGGATTTTTCTTTAAAGGTCATCAAGGCGGAAAATGGAAGTATAGAAGGCTACATTGGTACCATTGTTGACATAACCAAGATAAAGGAAACGGAATTAGCTTTGATTGAGGCCAAAGAAAAGGAGTCTATGGCCAATAAAGCCAAAGACGATTTTCTTACCACCATGTCCCACGAGATACGAACCCCGCTAAATGCGGTTATAGGCATAAGCCACTTGTTGCTATTGGAAAACCCCAATAAGGAACAGTTGGAAAATCTAAATGCCCTCAAGCATTCCTCGGAACACTTGTTGTGTTTGGTAAATGATATTTTGGATTTTAACAAAATTGCCTCTGGCCTTTTAGAACTTGAAGAAAGGGATTTTAGTTTAAAGCACCTCCTTACAGGATTACAGAGTATATTTCACAATACGGCAAAGGATAAAGATCTTAGGCTTCTTGTAAAGACAGATACAACTCTTCCTAAAATGTTTATAGGTGACAGTACAAGATTGTCACAAATTCTGACCAATCTGGTTAGCAATGCCATTAAATTTACCGAGGAGGGTAAGGTAACGGTGGATATTGAAGCCTTGGAAGTAACAGATGATTATTGCGTTTTGGAATTTTTTATATCTGATACGGGAATTGGAATCCCTGAGGATAAACGGGATAAAATATTCCTGTCGTTTGCTCAAGCTAACTCAGATACCACTAGAAAGTATGGGGGTACAGGGCTAGGGTTGGCCATTTGCAAACGCTTGCTAGAATTAATGGATAGTGATTTAAAATTGGAAAGTGAAGTGGGAAAAGGTTCCACATTTAGTTTTAAGCTGAAATTACAAAAGAGTACTATGGCAGATCATCAGGAGGATTTATATGCCTTTGATGTCAACAGTATACATCTGCAAGAGAATTTGAAAGGGGCCAGGATTTTGGTGGCCGAGGATAACAAAGTAAATATTATGGTCATTGCGAAGTTTCTTTTCAAATGGCAAGTGGATTTTGATATTGCTGAAAATGGCCTTATAGCCTACAATATGGCTATGGAGAATAACTACGATATGATTTTAATGGATCTTCAAATGCCAGTTATGAACGGTTTTGAAGCAAGCAAAATCATAAGAGAATCGAATAACCCTTACAATAAGTACATGCCAATATACGCCTTATCCGCCTCCACGGGAATGGATATTAAGAACCAATTGGGAGAATACGGAATAGATGGCCTTATTTGCAAACCTTTTAATCCCACTGAACTATTTAAAACATTGACGACAATTCTTCAGCAGAAATATATTCATTAAATAGATAAATTAATTAAGGGGTTAGGTCATATATGTTGAAATTGCAATGGTGAACCTGGCATTAAAGGTATATTGTTTCTAAATCAATAGCATATTAGCTTTTTGAAGCTAGAAATAGAGTAGCAAAAGGAAAAGGCCCCACTTAATATTAAGTGGGGCCTTTAATTTTCTGAACTTCTAGAAAAAAAGTTGCTAACCAATAGTTTCCTCAGCTACAAAATATAGTCGGTACTAATAAAGTTAGACAATCTTGACTCCAATAATTGCTCCACAGTTTCATTATTAAGTTCGTTGTCTTTAAAGGCCACAAAGGTTCGTATGGAAAAGGAACGCAATGCATCATAGACACTTAAGGTAGCTTGGGCAGAATCCTTTCGCCCTGTAAATGGATAAACATCGGGACCACGTTGACAGGAACTGTTTAAGTTAACCCGGCAAACCAAGTTTACCAAGGTATCAATTAAAGGTGCTATAGCATATACATCCTTGCCAAACAAACTTACCTGTTGCCCATAGTTAGACTCGGCCATATCATCCAAGGGCTCTTCAATATCTTTAAAGGTTACAATAGGTATTACGGGGCCAAATTGCTCCTCCTGATAGACACGCATTTCTTTATTTACGGGATATAGTACCGCAGGCCAAATATAATTCTCGGAATGGGTTCCTCCTTTTTTGTTTAATATTTTAGCGCCTTTTTCCCTGGCATCATCAATTAATTCCTGTATGTAGGAAGGTTTTCCGGGTTCCGGTAATGGCGTTAAGTTTACCCCTTCTTCCCAAGGGTTTCCGAATTTTAGTGCGTCTACTTTTGCAGCAAACCTTTTATTAAATTCATCTGCAATATCTTCGTGTACATAAATTATTTTTAGAGCGGTACAACGTTGCCCGTTAAAGGATAAAGTACCTGCAATACATTCATTAATAGTTAGGTCCAAATCGGCATCAGGAAGTATAATGGCCGGATTTTTAGCTTCCAAACCAAGGACTAAACGAAGTCTGTTGCTCTTTGGATGTTGGTTTTGTAGCGCATTGGCAGATTTACTATTACCTATCAATGCCAAAACATCAACTTTTCCTGTCTGCATTATTGGTGCAGCCACTGCCCTACCCCTTCCAAAAATTATATTGACAACGCCTTTAGGAAAACTGGATTGAAATGCCTCCAAAAGTGGCGTAATCAATAAGACACCGTGTTTTGCAGGCTTGAAAATAGTGGTATTCCCCATGATTATGGCAGGAATAAGTAAGGCAAAGGTTTCGTTCAAAGGATAGTTGTAAGGCCCTAGACATAGTACTACACCTAGTGGCCCCCTTCTAATATGGGCATATACACCATCATTCTTTTCAAACTTGGCTGCATCCCTGTCGAGTTGCTTGTAATCCTCAATGGTGTCATTAATATATTCTACAGTTCTATCGAACTCTTTTTTTGAATCCGGGAGCGATTTCCCAATTTCCCACATTAATAGTTTTACAATTTCTTCTCTTTTGGACTGCATTTTCTTTACAAAAATCTCCATGCAGTCGATCCGCTCTTTTACCCTCATCGTAGGCCAGATGCCCTTACCCTTGTCATAGGCCGCCAAGGCTGCATCTAAAGCCTCCAAAGCTTCTTTTTCTTCCATGTCCGGTATACTTCCCAATAAGGTGGGTTCATATTCGTCCGTGCTGGATATAGTTGAGAATACCTCGGTAGTTTTACCGTTCCAAGCTTTTAATTCTCCATTGACCAAGTAGGTTTTTTGATGGATAACCTCATTAATTTTAAATTCTGATGGTATAGTTGATTTACCCATAGTTGATTTTTTATGAAAAATGAAATGGTTAAAATTAATTTCCAATCCACTAAATTAATAAAACAAGAATTTTAATTCTCTATAAATTTGATGGAATATATGTAATAAGGTCACGAAAAGGCTTTCGTTACTTACATAATCATAAAAAATATGTGAAATGTGATTATATTAAATACTGAAATAAATCGGGCTTGTCGTTGATGTAGTCACCAAAAAAGTTGTTGTCTTTCATCCTCTTAACCAATGGTGCCAAATCTTCCGGACTTTTCAATTCTATTCCAACTACGGCAGGAGCATTCTCCCTACTCGATTTTTTTGAATATTCAAAATGGGTAATATCATCAGTGGGACCCAAAATATCAACAACGAACTCCTTTAAAGCACCAGGTCTTTGGGGAAAGCGCACAATAAAATAATGTTTTAATTTACCGTACAACAAAGCACGTTCCTTAATTTCAGCGGTACGCGTAATATCGTTATTACTACCACTTACTATACAAACCACATTCTTGCCTCTAATGGCTTCCTTAAAATCATCCAAAACGGTGATGGTCAATGCTCCAGCTGGTTCTACTACAATGGCATCCCGGTTATAAAGATCTAAAATGGTCTGGCAAACCTTGCCTTCGGGAACAGTGACCATATCATAAAGATATTCCTTGCAGATATCAAAAGTAAGATTGCCAACTCTTTTTACAGCTGCTCCATCAATAAATTTATCTATATGTTCCAATTCGGTATTCATTCCCTTTTCTATGGAAGTCTTCATGGATGGGGCACCCTCGGGCTCCACACCTATAATTTTTGTATCGGGCGATAAGGTTTTGAATACGGCACAAAGGCCCGAAGCCAAACCGCCACCACCAACAGCTACAAAAACGTAATCTATAGGTTTTTTTGCCTGATCCAGTATTTCCAGGGCAACGGTAGCCTGTCCTTCTATTATTTTGGGATCATCAAAAGGATGCACATAGGTTTTGTTTTCAGCGGCACAGAAAATTTTAGCAGCATCTGAGGAATCATCAAAGGTATCGCCTTGGAGTATCACCGTTACCCAATCCCCGCCAAATAATTTGGTCTGTTCTACCTTTTGCTTAGGAGTAACAGAGGGCATGTATATAGTGCCATGTATACCTAAGTAATTACAAGCGAATGCTACTCCTTGGGCATGGTTCCCTGCACTGGCACATACAACCCCATTTACAGTTTCAGCTTTGGTAAGCGAACTAATTTTATTGAAGGCACCTCTGATCTTATAACTTCTTACCCTGTGTAAATCTTCCCTTTTCAATAGAATATTGGCGTCGTAGGCCTTGGAGTATCTAATACTCTGCATTAATGGGGTAATATCCGCCACTTGCCTAATGGTTTCTGCAGCTTTCTTAATGTCCTCCAATTTGGGAAAATATGGTTTCATATGTTTGTATAAACAAAGACCTGCCGAGTTCAAGAAACTTGGCAGGTCTTCAGATTAATGACGCTTGATTATACTATAGGTTTCATAGCAGTCATGGAAGCACGCAACCTTGAACCTACTATCTCTACTGGATGTTCGCGTAATGCCTTGTTAACGGCAATTAGTTTTGCGTTATCAACACTTAAATGTTTTTGATCGGCAAAATGTTTTCCAATTACGTCTGTGTCTATGTTTTTCATAAAATCGGCCAATAACGGCTTACAAGCGTGATCAAACAAATAGCAACCGTATTCCGCTGTATCGGATATTACCCTGTTCATTTCGAACAATTTCTTTCTAGCAATAGTATTTGCTATCAATGGGGTTTCATGAAGTGATTCATAGTAGGCAGATTCGGCAATAATTCCAGATTCTGTCATGGCTTCAAAAGCCAATTCAACACCTGCTCTAACCATTGCAACCATTAAAACACCGTGATCATAAAATTCTTGTTCGGAAATTTTATCTGATCCAGCAGGAGTTTTTTCGAATGCAGTATCTCCAGTTGCCGCTCTCCAGGTCAATAGGTTTTTATCATCATTGGCCCAGTCCTCCATCATAGTCTTGGAGAAATGACCGCTCATGATATCGTCCATATGCTTGTGGAAAAGGGGACGCATAATATCCTTTAATTCTTCTGACAATTCAAAGGCCTTAATTTTTGCAGGGTTGGACAAGCGATCCATCATATGGGTAATACCTCCATATTTAAGACCTTCAGTAACTGTTTCCCATCCGTACTGAATAAGCTTGGAAGCATATCCAGCATCCATTCCCTTTTCAATCATTTTATCGAAACAAAGAATAGAACCGGTTTGCAACAATCCACAAAGAATGGTCTGTTCTCCCATTAGGTCAGATTTTACTTCTGCAACGAAAGAAGACTCCAAAACACCGGCTTTATGTCCTCCTGTAGCAACGGCATAGGCCTTGGCTTGGGCCAATCCTTTGTCTTGCGGATCGTTGTTAGGGTGTACAGCAATCAATGTAGGTACTCCAAAACCTCTTTTGTATTCTTCACGTACTTCAGAACCTGGACATTTTGGTGCAACCATGATAACTGTTAAATCCTCACGAATCTGCATTCCTTCCTCCACAATGTTAAAACCATGTGAGTAGGATAATGTAGCTCCTTTTTTCATTAATGGCATAACCGCAGAAACTACGCTTGTATGCTGCTTGTCCGGAGTTAAGTTGATAACCACATCAGCAGTCGGGATAAGTTCCTCATAAGTACCTACCTTAAATCCGTTTTCACTTGCGTTCACAAAAGATTGTCTTTTTTCCTTTATTGCAGCATCCCTAAGGGTATAGGAAATATCCAATCCGGAATCGCGCATATTAAGACCTTGGTTAAGACCCTGTGCACCACAGCCTACGATTACAATTTTTTTCCCTTTTAAAGCGGATACACCATCAGAAAATTCAGTAGATTCCATAAACCTACATTTTCCCAATTGGGTAAGTTGTTCTCTTAATGAAAGTGTATTAAAGTAATTTGCCATTTTTCTAACTCGATTTATATCCCGATTAACTCCGGGGTTAATTATTTATTGATTAAACTCTTTTAATAGTGATGAAATTTTCATTTCCGATTTAGTAACTGCTATTCGCCCTGAGCGCACAAATTGCATAATACCATAGGGTTTTAATTGTTGGTACATGTCATCAATTTCATTTCTTCTTCCACTTTTCGCTAGTACAAAGAAATCTCTGGACACAGTAACAATTTGAGAATTACTTTCCTTAATGATGTTTTGAATATTTCGTTCATCGAACAGCAAGGTGGAAGCTACTTTAAACAATGCCGACTCTTGATATATAGTTTCTTCATCGGTATGGTAGAATGCTTTAATAACCTCAATTTGTTTTTCAACCTGCCCAACAATATTGGTCACCCAGTCTTCAGTGGTGTACACAACTATTGTGAATTTGGACACATGTTCAATTTCCGATTTTGAGACATTTAAACTTTCAATGTTTATATGACGTTTTAAAAATATCCCTGATATTCTGTTCAGTAATCCTACGCTATTCTCGGAGTATACTGAAATTGTAAACCATTTTTTTTCCATCTCCTCAACCCAATCCATTATCTATATATAAGGTTATGGGCAATTTTAATTAATAATTATTTTATTTTTTTACTGCGATAATCAAGCCCGTGGACCAATTCATTTTGGTAATAATTAAATCTTTTCTTCCCTCTAAGTAATCCACAAATCTTTTAACATTTTCTGGATGTCCTTTTGGCCAGTTGGGTTGTTGAATTAAATCGTCCACAACATAAAATCCACCAACATTGATTAGATCTAATAATTCTTCCAACTCACTGTATTTTCCCGGCCACGCATCCGCAAAGACCAAGTCGAATTTTTCACCTTTATAATTTTTCAGCCATTCACTACCATCTTCGCAAATTATTTTCACCCTAGCGTCCTGTCCAAAGTAATCCATCGCAATTTCACTGAGCTTAGGGTCGTTGTCAATAGTAATCAATTCTGATTCTTCATCCATTCCAGCGACCATCCAAGAAAGTGAAAGACCTATTCCAGTTCCCAATTCCAAGAATCGTGAGTTAGGTTTTGAGGCAATCAACGACTTTAGCAATACTCCAATATACAGATCCGATGACATAGCAAAACCGATCTCCTTGGATCTTTTTTCTATATCGGCATGTTGCACTGGTCTGTCTAAAATATTTAAATCGTTCATTTTTCTACTTTAATTCTGGAGGCCGATTTCTGTTTATTTCAAACGAATATCCGATACCGATGCTCCTGACGGAATCATTGGAAAAACATTGTCTTCCTTTTCCACGCACACTTCTAAAAAGAAAGCGTCTTTTGATGCTAACATCTTTTGTATAGTGGGCTTTAAATCCTTTCTTTCGCTAACACGTTTTGCCTCTATATCATAGCCTTCCGCAATTTTTACAAAATCTGGATTAACCATTACGGTTGATGCATAACGACTCTCGAAGAACAGTTCTTGCCACTGGCGAACCATTCCCAAATGATCATTATTAAGTACCACAATCTTAACAGGGGTCTTGTTCTGAAAAATAGTTCCCAATTCCTGTATAGTCATTTGATATCCACCATCACCAATTATGGCAACTACTTCCCTATCCATGGCTCCCATTTTAGCTCCTATCGCTGCTGGTAGGGCAAAGCCCATAGTGCCCAATCCACCTGAAGTAACGTTACTTTTGGACTGTTTAAATTTGGCATATCGGCAAGCAATCATTTGGTGCTGACCCACATCCGATACTATGATTGCCTTATGGCCACTGGCTAAATTGATTTCCTCTATAACCTCGGCCATTGTAAGTTTATCCTTGGTAGGATAAACATCGTTTTTAATGATCTGGTCAAATTCTATCTTATATTTTTCCTTAAACTGATTGTGCCAAGTTTCGTGTTTATTGTTTTTGATCAAAGGCAATAATAAATCCAAAGTTGCCTTGGAATCGCCCAAGACCGCAACATCTGCTTTTACGTTTTTGTTTATTTCTGCAGGGTCTATGTCGAAATGGATTATTTTGGCCTGTTTCGCATAGGTGTCCAGACTTCCTGTTACCCTATCGTCAAAACGCATGCCAATGGCAATGAGTAAATCGCATTCATTTGTCAATAGATTAGGCCCGTAGTTTCCGTGCATTCCAACCATACCTACATTTAAAGGATGGTCCGTATCCATAGCGGAGAGTCCAAGAATCGTCCAAGCTGCAGGAATACCAGCCTTTTCCACCAAAGCTTTAAGCTGTTCTTCTGCTTGCCCTAAAATTACACCCTGTCCAAAAACAATGAATGGTTTTTTGGCCGCATTGATCAAATTGGCCGCTTCCTCAATCGCTTTTAGGTTTGGTTTAGGGTAAGGATTGTAGCTACGAACCCCTTTACAATGTTCGTATGAATAATCGAACTCATCAACCTGAGCATTTTTGGTTATATCTACCAATACTGGTCCTGGTCTACCGGATTTTGCAATATAGAAAGCCTTTGCCAATGCCTCAGGAATTTCAGAAGCTTTGGTAACTTGACAATTCCATTTGGTTACAGGAGTTGAAATTCCTATGATATCAGTTTCCTGAAAAGCGTCTGACCCCAATAAATGTCTTGCTACCTGTCCAGTAATGCAGACCATTGGAGTTGAATCTATCTGGGCATCCGCAATACCTGTAATCAAATTAGTAGCTCCTGGACCAGAAGTGGCCACGGCCACACCTACTTTTCCGGTTACCCTAGCGTACCCTTGGGCCGCATGGGTAGCTCCCTGCTCATGTCTTGTTAATATATGTGTAAGTTTATCCTGAAATTTATACAATTCATCATATAAGGGCATAATTGCCCCTCCAGGATATCCATATATTAAATCTACACCCTCGGCCAATAGACAATGGATGATAGCCTCTGCACCACTGATCCTAACAGTGCTCTGCTTTGTTGACGTTTCTTTTTCCTTATTTAATGTTTCCATAATTGTAGACCTAATCGGTTAACATACTTGGTATAAAACTTTTATTATTTCTCTTGGGTATCTATTTTCCTAATCCTAAATTTCGTCGGTCACACAACCTTGCGATGCAGAGGATACTGTTTTGGCATATTTATATAAACTACCTTTTTTTACCTTTAAAGCAGGTTGTATCCAATTTGCTCTACGTGTTTTTATCTCCTCATCGGACAAGGCCACAGAAATGCTATTCTTTTCTGCATCAATGGTAATGATATCCCCATCCTTCAATAAGGCTATGGTGCCACCATCTTGGGCTTCAGGGCAGACATGACCTACCACAAATCCGTGGGTACCACCCGAAAAGCGACCATCCGTAATCAAGGCGACGTCTTTACCTAGACCGGCACCCATTATAGCAGCTGTTGGTTTTAACATTTCTGGCATCCCAGGCCCACCTTTTGGACCTTCGTACCTTATCACCACTACATCCCCTTTTTTTACCAATCCTTTTCCGATACCGGCATTGGCTAAAAACTCGTCATCAAAAACTTTGGCAGGACCACTAAAATGCAACCCTTCTTTACCTGTAATCTTGGCTACAGCTCCTTCTTCTGCAAGATTTCCATATAATATTCTCAAGTGTCCGGATGCCTTAATTGGAGCATTCAAAGGCTTAATTATTTCCTGACCTTCTTTTAAACTTGGAACATTGGCAAGGTTCTCTGCAACGGTCTTTCCAGTTATGGTTAAACAATCACCGTGCAACATACCGTTTTCCAACATAAATTTCATCACGGCGGGTGTACCACCAGCACGATGTAAATCTTCCATTAAGTATTTGCCACTTGGTTTTAAATCCGCTAAAAATGGAGTAGTATCACTAATTCTTTGAAAATCATCCAATGTAAACTCAACATCTGCAGCTTTGGCTATGGCCAAGAAGTGAAGCACCGCATTGGTGGACCCTCCTAAAAGCGTTAGCAAACGCACGGCATTTTCAAAAGATTTTCTAGTGATGATATCGCTAGGCTTAATATCATTTTCCAATAAATTTCTTAAAGCAAAACCAGCACTTATCGCATCCTGCTGCTTTTCTTTGCCAATGGCAGGATTGGAAGAATTGAAAGGAAGGGCCATGCCCAAAGCTTCAATAGCGGAAGCCATGGTGTTGGCAGTGTACATACCACCACAGGCCCCTGCTCCTGGGCAGGCATTTTGGATTACTCCTTTGAAATCTTCTTCGTTCATGGTTCCAGCAACCTTTTCACCCCATGCTTCAAAGGCAGAAACGATATCCAACTTCTTATCTTTAAAACATCCAGAAGCGATCGTGCCACCATAAACCATAACGGAAGGTCTGTTTAATCTGATCATAGCCATTAGTGCACCAGGCATATTCTTATCACATCCAACCACCGTAATCAAACCATCGTAGTTCATAGCCTGTACCACTGTTTCCATGGAATCTGCGATAATGTCTCTCGAAGGCAGGGAATATCTCATGCCGTAAGTACCCATGGAAATACCATCACTTACACCGATAGTATTAAACACAAGCCCAATTAAGCCCCCTTTTTCCGTACCTCGTTTTACCTCCTGGGCCAAATCATTTAAGTGCATATTACAAGGATTCCCCTCATAACCTGTACTGCCTATTCCGATCAAAGGTTTTTTCAAATCCTCTTCGTCCAAACCAATGGCATATAACATGGCCTGAGCAGCCGGTTGTGTAGGGTCCTGGGTAACGTTTTTACTATGTTTATTTAATTCCATTGATCTATATTCTTTCTGTTTTAATACTTAACTATATACACTACGACTTCCAAAGATAAAAGTTTAAAAACCCTTGCGTTTTTAACATAAAACTTTGATTTAAATTCAATGATAATGATTTAATTTTAACTAGCTAGTAATCAGTAGTTTAAATAGATAAACCATATCATATTCAGTAGGCTTTTATTCCCTTATATAACTTTGTTTTTTGGTTGAAATGGACATAAAATCCAAAATCATTTGATGAAAACATAAAAAAAGCCTGTATCAAATATATCTGATACAGGCTTTTTAAATCAATAGAAATCCGTATCACCCCCTTAAGGGACGATAATGACTACACTGATTAAGTTTTCATTTAATTTCATTACTGTAAAATTAAACATTAATATTTAATTGACAAAGAAATAAGTTTGAGGCACCTATTTTAATTTAAAATTAATGTGGTCTCCAGATCTTTTTTGTGCTAAAATGGACATAGCCATGTCCGACAGTTGCAAAATTCTAGGATAACCCCCTGTAGTTTGTCCGTCTTTCATAAGAATAATTAATTTTCCAGAAGGGGTCAATTGCACCGTTCCAGGAAGGGTGGCCGAGGTTAACATGGAAATCTTGTTTTCATCTATCACCTCATTGAGCTGATATGCCATTCGGTTGTTCTCATTGGCTACTGAAAAGTCGCGATAAAATAATTTAGCTAATTGGCTATCTGTTAAAAGTTTATATTCTGGCCCTTTATAAACTTCCAATACGGATTTATCCAAGACAGAATCTACCTTAAGTTTGGAAATTTTTGGATTGAATAGTTTGCAAGTGGTATAAGGAAGATCGGCCATTTTCTTTATGCAATCTTTTTCTGTAATTGGTTTAAAAAAGGACCTGCTACCCAAAACCTGTGCTGTTTTGAATCCGTCCTTTATCCCCAAATAGGCCCTGAAACCTATTTCCAATTTCCCGTAGCTTAATATATCGCCACTATTAACTTTATAAACTTTATAGTTTTCAATAGCGTTTTTGTTTAGGGTGACGGACATTTCTGCCCCCCCCAAAACGATATAGGTTTCTTCTTCAAATTCCAATGAGGGCCCAGTCATGGTTATTTCCAAAACGGCGCAATTTTCATCGTTCTCCAATAAAGAATTGACCTTGGATGCAGAATATGAATCCATTACCCCGGCAACCGGAACTCCTTTGTCCCGATATCTAAATCTGCCAGTATCCTGCACTGTAGTGAAAAAACCAGATTTTAAAATGTTAAGCATCCAGAACTATTTTTTCTATGTTATATATACCGACCTCAGCTTCTATTTTGTGTAGTTGGTATTCGGCCATTGAAATAGAATAAAATTGAATTTTATCCCCTACATTAACAAAACAAGGACTTTCATTTTTCACGTTGAACATGGGTACTGGACATTTGCCGATTATGTTCCATCCCCCTGGCGAATCTTGAGGGTAAATTCCAGTTTGTTTTCCCGCCAGGCCAACAGAACCCTTAGGCACTTTAGATCTTGGTACCGACTTTCTGGGGACCTCCAAAGTTTCAGGAACTCCTCCCAAATACATAAAACCAGGTAAAAAACCGATACCATAAACGGTATAGGTACTTTGGGAGTGTTGTTCTATAATTTGCTCAACTGTTAATCCCAATTCGCCGGAAATTTCCTGTAGATCTAACCCAAATTCCAAATCATAACTAACTGGCAATCTCCAAAGGTATTTGGTAGCAGAAGCTACCTTTTCTTTAATGGCATACCACTCCTTTATTTTTGGTTTAAGATTGTCAAAATCTAAGACGGTATCCTTGCAAATCAAAGTAAGTGAATTATAAGCAGGTACAAACTCCCACTCCTTTTCATTTAATTTGTTTTTCTTTAAATACTGAATGAACTGAAGAATTTCCTCCAATATGGACTCTTGCACCTTATTGGGCCATTCCACCAAAATGGCATGGACACCAAATTGCCTGACGGATATTTTGAAATCGCTCACTTTTTTATTAAGATTTGGTTCTTAGGTAATTGTTGTGAAAGATACATTAATATTTGTAATGATAAAGGAGAATCTCCGTGAATGCAATAGGTATCCGCCTTGATTTTTACTTCCTTGTTGGATAAGGTTAAAACGGTTTCTTTTTTAACCATATTTAAAAGATGGTCCAAAACCGCTTGGGGGTTTTGAATCAAGGCCATGGGTTCCTTTCTGGAAACTAGTGAGAGGTCCTGATTATAATTTCTATCGGCAAACGCCTCAAATTTTATCCTAAATCCTAATCGTATAGCTTCCTCTTCTATTTTTGATCGGTAGGGAACATATAAATAAACATCTTTCCTGTATTCCTTGATGCAATTTAAAAACACTAAGGCCAACTTCCTGTCCTTTGCAATATCATTGTACAATGCTCCATGTGGTTTTATGTGGTGCAACCTCATGCCCAAGGATTTCAGTGCCGCTATTAAATCCCCTATTTGGGCAAGGATGCTTTTTTGTAAATCCTTTTCAGATATATTTATGGTATTTCTTCCAAAATTTTCCCTGTCGGGATAGGATGGGTGAGCACCAATTAGGACTTGGTGATCTTTGGCCAGACGGGCTATCTGCATCATGGTCCCTTTATCACCGGCATGGCCACCGCAGGCTATATTACATGAAGAGATAAGGGGCATTAATTGTGCTTCATTGCCTATGCCCTCCCCTACGTCGCAATTTATATCTATATTGATCATATCACTTAAAATAGTTCAAAAACTGTGAGTATACTTTTTACTCCCAATATTACCGATAAAAGGATTATAATAATTCCCAATATATTTTGGAAATGGGTATTCTGATGCTCTTGCATCACTTTTTTATTATTTACGACCCAAAGCAGGAAAATAGCGATAATAGGTAATAGCATACCATTGGCCACTTGTGCAAATTTGATAATTTCCAAGGGTTTTATTCCCATGGACATAACTATAACACCCATTAAAATGATAAGCATCCAGACCAACTTGAATCGAATGTCCTTCATAGTGGCATTCCAGCCAAAGCAGCTATTGGCAACATAGGCGGCGGCCAAGGGGGCTGTAATTGCAGAAGTTACCCCAGCAGCAAAGAGTCCAATCCCCATGAAATACCGGGCGCTGTCCCCATGTAGTGGCTCCAAGCCTTTGGCAATATCCATTATGTTGTTTATTTCATTGGATGGTATGGCAGTTGCTGTAATCATTACAGACATTGAAACCATACCGCCCAATGTGATGGACACATAAGTATCTCTCTGCGCTTCCTTCAAGTGTGCTGTGGATTTCCACCTTTCACTTACGAGGGAGGTATGTAAAAATAAATTATAGGGTACCACCGTAGTTCCTACCAAAGCGATGATGGTCAATATACTTCCTTCAGGAACCTTGGGGGAAAATAGACCTTGGAGCAAGGATGAAATATCGGGCTTTGTAATTATGGCTGTCATCAGAAATGATAAACTCATGACCACCACAAGGCCGATCAATACCTTTTCCAATATTTTATAATTTCCAAAAAATAAAAGTAAAAAAGCAAAAAGACCAATGACTATAGGATAAACATTAAGGTATTCATTCCCAAATAGGGCCACCAGCCCCAAAGAAGCGCCTCCAATATTGCCTCCTTCATAAGCGGCATTTCCTATAACTATTGCAGATAAGATCAAGCCTAAGATTAAAATCTTCATCCAGGGTGTGACTATCTCCTTTTTTATGATATTTGCCAGTCCTTTTTGGGTGACAATTCCCAATCTCGCCGCCATTTCTTGTAAGATCACCGTGGCTGCAATGGAGAGTAATAAGGCCCATAGAAGGGAATACCCAAATTGTATTCCAGCCATGGAGCATACAGTAATGGTACCTGGTCCAATAAAGGCTGCCGCGACCAAAACCCCTGGCCCCATTTTTCCGAACATATTATTTAGGGGTATTTAAGGCGTATAAAGCAAAACTTCCCAACCAATGGGTTCCACTATAATTATCGTCCACAATATTGGGAAGCGAGTAATTAATATGCGCGGTGGCAATTTGCTTTAAGTGGGCGTATTCTGGTAGGGTTTCCGCAATTCCATACAAACACCAAGCTCTACTAAAATTTAATCCATCCAAATGCACCAATTTCCCATCTGTCCTGTCCGATACCTTTCCGGGTTCTAGACTAAATTGAGGCATGGTCAACTGTGGTAAAAATTTGTTGAGCCATTTTTTAAACTTTTCAGGGCCGTAAATTTTTCGAACCAAATTGGCCTCCTCCAAACAAGGAGATAGAAAATCGAATCCGCTTGGCTCCCACGTCAAGGGGCAATTGGTGTCATTTGTATAAAAACGGGCCACACTTGAAATGATCGCATCTTTTAAGGTGTCATCTTCCATTACAACGGCATAATCCCAGGCCATAGAAAGCCCAAAAGCGGTATTGGAATGCTCTCCTACCCTAATGGGGTAATTTAATTTAGGCAAAAACTCCACGTAAGCAGTTACTATATAATCTGTTAAGGGTTGCAGATTATCCTCTAAATCACGGGCTAAGGGATCATTCCAGGTGTGGATTTCCTCTGCCAATTTAAGGATCCATGCCCAGCCATAAGTACGCTCAAAAGTTTTATTACCGGTCATATTAAAATAGGCCACCTCTCCGATTATATTCTCCTTGGAAATATTTTCAACCAACTTATTGCGGATCGTGGAGGCCTGATTTAGACTAGGGAACTGTTTTATTAGAGACACTAGGGACCAATGCCCATGAACGGATGAATGCCAGTCGTAACAACCATAGAAGGCCGGGTGCAATGCTTTGGGACCTCCTAAATGCGTCGAATCCAGAAGGGACTGGTTTAATTTATTGGGGTATTCGGTCTGTAGACATTCCAAAGGTAAACGCACCAAACGGTTGGCTTCATTAAAAGTAAGCTCGGGAACCGTTAGGGAGATATCTCCTTTTGGTTCTGGCTTTTGTTCGTCTTTACAGCCTAAGAGAAGGAAAGAAACAAATAAAGTTATACCTATTGTTTTCAGTATTGGTCGTGAATCCATGGTTTTGGTTTGTAAAAGTGAATATGTAAATATATGGATATTACAAAATGGGGAAGCATATTTAAATTTAACCGAACATGTAGTATAAAAAGGCGGTAGTTCATCTAAAAAGCTGCAGTTCATCTAAAAGTTGACCTTTTTGGAGAACCCCAACATAATAATCCAAAAATATTACGGTTATAATAGTCCCAAATTAAATTTTTAACCTACTTGAATGACATGTTTAGATTGTAAAAAAGAGCTTAGTTATCTTGACCATAAAAGCGCAATGGATCTTTTTGGAATAGAGCTTTGTGCGAAGCATAAAAGCAGAATGGAAAAGCTAATTAAACTCAAAAGGACCCCCAAAGAAGCCATACAATTGTATTATGGTTTAAAAAATGCAGGCGTAAATCCAATGCTCGAATGGTGGGATGGAAAAAAATCAGTGGATATTGCTATATCTAGGGTAAAACTTAATATAGAAATAGATACCGAATATCATTCCCTCACCCATGAACAAGCCATCAATGACTTGGAGGAAGCCATGCATTCGTTTAAAAATGGATTTACCACCATTCGTATCCCCCACGTACTCATTAAGTATTATTTAAAGGAAACCGTGAATAATATTTTAGGTATTATGGAAGGACTCAAGGCCAATATTAAGGCAGTTAGTTAATGATACGTTAGGGAAATGTCTTTCAAGGAAGGACAAGGTGAATTCGGATAATTTAAAACTAAAATGTCCAGAATCTTAAAAACCATCTTATGGAAACAGAAAAGAAGATTTTAAGAACACCTTTGAGAATTGCCATTTCCCTACTTCTTGTTGGATTCATTTGTAAGATTTTACATTTCCATACTTTAGCTAACCCTATCATAATTTTATCCCTTTGTGCTATCAGTACTTTGTACGGAATGCGATTTTGGAAAAAAAGTAAAAAGGGGTTCCTACAATACAACAAATTGGTTTTAGTTACCTCTTGGTCCTTAAATGGCATATTGAAAATCCTTGATTTATCACACAATGAATTTTTTCAGCTTATTGGTGGCGTGGCATTCATTATATGGATCATCATGGAGGGCACAACGTATCTCATAGATGACAAGGATGACAATAGAAGTGACATTGTGTATTTTATTTGGAATACCATGATGATCATTGGGATATTGGCCATTATAATAGGAGGCCTTACCAAGATATTGGAATGGGAATATGCCACATCTACCCTCATTACTGGATTTATTCTTGTTACGGTGTACATTTTAAAAGACTTAATGGTACAAACGCTTCAGAAAAAAGAATAAAAAGGAATCCTTTCATAATCTTTCTGCCGTATTTGGGATGCCAAACTATCTTGAATAAACAAATTCTACCCTATAGTAATACTTTCCTGTTTTTTCTTATTAGCCTCCAATTGACTCATTTATATTCCATGAGTTGCATTATTTCAGGGATAATTCAATTTTTTGTATTATTTTCTAGGTTCAATTGGGAACCATGGAAAAACAAAGACGAATATTTATTCAAAAAGCGGGTATAATTGCAGCTGTAAGTGCATTTACGCCACAAATATTGCTATCCGCAACAGCAGCACAAAAGAAAAAACTAGGAGTAGCCCTTGTAGGATTAGGTTATTATAGTACCGATCTGCTTGCCCCTGCCCTACAATTGACCAACAATTGTGAATTAAGGGGCATTGTTACTGGTAGTCCTGAAAAAATCCCTGTATGGCAAGAGAAATACGGTATAAAGGATAAGAATATTTACAATTACCAAAATTTTGATAGTATTGCCAACAATCCGGATATTGATGTAGTCTATGTGGTGTTGCCACCATCCATGCATGCGGAGTATACTATTCGTGCAGCCAAGGCAGGAAAACATGTATGGTGCGAAAAACCAATGGCACCCTCCGTTGCAGATTGTGAAGCAATGATCAAGGCCTGCAAGGACAATAAGGTAAAACTGGCCATTGGATATCGCTGTCAGCACGACCCCAATATTCAGGCCTACATGAAAGTAGGTAAAGAACGGTCTTTTGGTAAGGTTAGAATGGTGACTTCGGCGGCAGGGTATTTTGATGGGCGAACCAACCATTGGAAGCAGAACAAGCAATTAGGAGGTGGGGCAATGGGCGATATGGGCGTTTACGCGCTACAGGGAGCCAGATTGGCCACCGGTGAAGAACCTAGTTCCGTTTTGGCGCAGGCCTCCACTACAAGGCCCGAAATTTATCACGAGGTAGAGGAAACAATGATGTTTCAATTAGAATTTCCCAGTGGTGCCCGGGCATCCTGCCAAACCAGTTTTGGTATCAATATTAACCACCTTCAAGTAAACTATGAGAAAGGTTGGTTAAAAATGGAACCCCACTCTTCCTACAAAGGAAATAACGGGAGCATGTCCGATGGAACCATTATTGAATTTCCCATTCCCAACCAGCAAGCCAAACAAATGGATGAGGATGCCATGGCAATTATGCACAAGACCGACTTATTGGTTCCAGGGGAAGAAGGACTTCGGGATATTCACGTAGTAGAGGCAATCTACAAATCGGCTGCCCAAAATTGTTTGGTGAAATTATAGTTTTGTAGTTTTCATAAATCAATTACCTCAGGGCAAGCCCATGCATGAGGCATCTAAAAAAGCTACTAATAATATTCAGACGGGCAAGCCTTGGAGCATTCAAATCTCACTTAGTGAGTAAAAATAATCGGTAAACTGTTGCTTTATAGGGTTTTACGTAATTGTAGGATTTTACTTTCATAGAAGTTTTTGACCTTTTGTCCGACAATGGGTCAAGTTGTCGAATTTTTGTTCCATACATGGGTAACAAAATCGTTTTCCTCTTGATTTAGGGTTTTAAATATAAACCCGATCGTATGAAGGAAAATACTACATTAATCGATTTTTTATTTTATTTCTTTTGCGCCTTTTGCTTTTCGTGGGCCTTGTATGTGTTGTTCTTAGGCTAAGAATTGGGGAGAAAATAATGGCAATCCACAATTTAGAAGCATCACAGGCGTCTAGATTAAAATCTATGAAGGCTTTGTCAATAGTTTGAATCAGGATAAGGTGGTCACCTATAATCCCGCTATAGTATAGCAAGACGAGATGTTGGTTGCCAATATAGGCCTAATCCTGCATTTTAATAAACTCATTGGCAAATCTCTCGCCCATAGTTCGTTGTGCTTCAGAATTAAAGTGCACCTTGTCCCCTTTGTCCTTTAAGTCCTGGGTATTGATCATTCCTGAATATGGATCAGTGGATACATAATATTTAATGTGATCATTAATTTTTGACCACAATGGATTGGTCGAATAACTACCCAATTGTCCTATTACAACGGTTGCCTCTTGGTTCCCAATTATCTTTCTGAACTGATAGAACAGCTCCGTTAATTTAATTTGGTACAATGGAGCCTCCTTGGTTTTGGCATCACTTTCGCCCTGATGCCAAAGAATCCCCTTTACTGTCCCAAAACGCATACCCAATTCTGCTTTTTGTTTGAAATTTGAGAATAGTTTAACCTCCCTATGGATGGAATCGTTTAACCATTGGGTGATGGAACTGCCTCCAACCGCAGCAGGAATAACCAGTACCGAGATACTGTCCGGAATTTGTCTAATTAAGGCTTCTCCAAACGTTAATCCACTGTCCAAACCGCTCATTGATGGTTCGTAAAAATGTAGGGGTTCTTTGGCATATATCATGTTCCCTTGTTCATTTATAGTGTATACCCTTGCATTGGGAACAGTATCTTGTGGTTCCACAAGTCCACGACCAGCCATATTGGATTGCCCTGCTAATATGAAAACCCAAAGATTTGCTTTGTTTGGAATTCTCTCTACCGGTTGCTCCACTTTTGGAAAATATTTTGTCCTCTCCTCTTTATTTTGTCCATAGCACCATGATGGCAGGGAGAATATCATTAAGGAAAAAAGAAGAAATTTTTTAATAGTCATATAGCTAATTTATTTGCTGAGTTTCCCAAAGATAAGTTGAATTTTTTATTCGGGTATTATTGGGTTATAATCCATTTTAAAATGGGGAGTATTGGGTACTTGGTGGAGAATGTGGGTGTTGCCGAGCATTTTAGGATGGTTATTATGCAAGTAGCGACTTTTCCACTATTGGGTAGAAAGGTGTTAAATAATAGGACTGGTATAAGAAATTGCGCATTTTAACCGTTATTTAAGTATATCGTCCTATATTTAAGGCGTCTTATCCTAAATTAAATTTCACCCCAATGAAGAGAAGCAAAGTATTAATAGGAGCTTCACTTGTAATCCTATCCCTATTTGCCCTTATATTCGGTGCTTTTAAGCCTGAAGAAAAACCTAATTCCGAGGTGGCTATTTCCACCATTTACAAACAAAAGGATGTATTAGATAGTCAAGGAACACTACTCTATAAAAAACATCAGGAGGAATTGGGGGTCGCAATAAAGGCCTACTTTGAAAAAGCAATTGCTGAGGGTGATATTGTTGGTGCAGGAGTTAGCATTGTACAAAAGGATTCCGTTGTAATATCTGAGGGCTATGGTAAAAGAAAAATAAATTCTGATGCAGCTGTGGATGGCGGAACTATATTTAGATTGGGATCGTTATCCAAAGGATTTGCAGGGGTATTGGCAACAGAATTAAAGGATGAAGGCAAATTACATTGGGAAGATAAGGTCAGCGATTTTATTCCGGAGTTTCGATTTGGCGACAAGAATAACACCAATAAAATTACGCTGGCTAATATTTTGTCACACACCTCTGGTACGCCTTACCACAGTTACACCAATCTTGTTGAGGCTGGGCTACCGTTACAGGATATTGCCAAACGCTTTAAGGCAGTTACTCCGATAAGTGAACCAGGATTAATGTACAGTTATCAAAACGCCATGTTCGCCCTTTGTGGAGAAATGATTCATAAAGTAACCGGACAGGACATCGGTACGGTTTTGACAAATACTTTTTTTAACCCTTTGGGCATGTGTTCCACTACTATGGATTATGAAGCCCTCTCACATATGGAAAATGTGGCCATGCCGCATACCAAAAGACGAAATAGCTGGAAAACCTTGCCACTTTCGGACAATTATTACAATGCTATTGCAGCCGGAGGTATTAGCGCCAGCGCCGTTGATATGGGCAAATGGATGCGATTTTTATTAGGTTATAACCCAGAGTTGATGACCAAAAATGCCTTGGCGGAAACTTTTACCCCGTTTATAGAAATTAAAGGGGAAAGCAAGTATTACCAACGTTGGCCGGGACATACCACCTCCTACTACGCTTTTGGATGGCGGATCCATAAATTTGTGGAGAACGGTTCAAAAAATGAAAAGACCATTTGGCATCACGGTGGAAGTGTAAACAATTACAGAAATGAAATTGCCATCTATCCCGAAACCGAACTAGGTATCTGTGTATTGTTGAGCAACAATAGCAAAATTGCCAAAAATGTAATTCCTGACCTGTACAAAATAGTAAACGACATTTTCGAGGACAAGACTGCTGAAATTGCCTTGCATGCAGATAAAAGTGCAGACCAGCCGCTGTAAGTAAGAACAACCTCTTGGCGTGAGTGTTAACTAGTACCAACAATTTCGGCACTACCCTAAATTTGAACTCCATTAATTGGCGTATTGCAAGACTTTCCTTTCCCTACTAAGGAGGAGATTTAAAATTCCATAAATCACTAGATAATTATTATAACTGCCTAGGTTATTTAGGAAGGGTTCTTCAATTTAGCGTAATTACCCAGCCTACCCCATTTTTCTAATAGTCTAGTTGGTTCTTCCCATATTTTTGGATAAGTTTCCTGGCGCCTTTTAGCATTATCATATGGGAACTGGGATTTATGGAAGGAAGACCATTGTTCTCTCTTGGAAATACCGATTCCTGATCTTCAATTTTTCCATAAACTTGGGAAGAGGATATAAGTGCTCTGGCATTTAAGTCATATATGGTTATTGAAACAGATGCCCTATTGCTTAAATTTTCATTTTGATCTGGAAATGACAAGGAACCTAGGCCATCACTGATTACATTTCCCCCAATATTGATGATGTAATCACAGTCCGTATCTCTTTTTAATTCTTTTAAATCCATTTCTGATAGCTCGAACTTAATTTTTGGAGCCACTAGTTTCGTACTTCTCAAATTGTTTATTTCTATTAAGGAGTCGCCCAGAATTTTTTTAAACTCTTTCAATGAAGTGTCGTAAAGTTCAGTATCGAATACTCTGGAATTGGATTTAGTGCTGTTCAGTATCCATTTTCCTTGGCTAAAGTCCAATTGCTTTCCGGTGTCGTAAAAGTAATTGTATTTGGCGCTACCGCAGGAATAAAGGGTTGCGATCATTAATATCAAGAATATTCTGTTCATTGTTTTATGTCAGTTTTTAAAGGGAAGGTAGCATTAAGTAAGAAGTATTTAATGTAAAATAATAGCTTCAAATATAGGTTTATTTCAATCTTGAAAATTAGCTGTTTAAAGTATTATACCAGCACTAACAGGGTTAGGGCCTTTCCCAAAAAGTTTGAAATCGAATCTATGTAATTATTTAGGAAAATCTTCCGAACCCCATTTATCCAAACTTCTTAAAATAGTCTCAAGTGATTTCCCCCTAGTACTTAATGCGTATTCCACTTTAGGGGGAACTACAGGGAAAACTTTTCTGGAAACAAGGCCATCTTTTTCTAGCTCTCTTACGGTTTGAGTAAACATTTTATTTGAAATTCCTGGAATTTTCTTTTGCAATATTCCTGAACGCAAATCGCCTTCCAATAAATGAAATAAAATTAAAGGTTTCCATTTTGTACCTATTAAATTCATTGTATAATGTAACGGACAACTATTATCTTTATTCAAAATGATAATTTTATATTATTGATAATCAGTATTCTACTCGTTTTGGTAACTATACTACTTTTTGGTAAGTTATTGCCTACTAGGTAAATATAGCCTAATTTTGCAATCTAAATTAGAACTTATGGCTCCTATTAAAGATTACCCTAAATCATTTTCGCATATTGGAATAACGGTTCCAAATATAAAGGAAGCCGTAAAATTCTATTCAGAAGTAATGGGCTGGTACGTAATTATGGAACCATCAAAAGTAAAAAAGGAAAAAGAAACTGCTATTGGTCAAATGTGCATTGATGTTTTCGGAGACGACTGGACTGAATTTGAAATTGCTCATTTAGCAACTTCAGACGGTATTGGAATTGAATTATTTTCTTTTCCGAACGGAATAAAAGAAGCTCCTGAATTTAATCCTTTCAATACTGGACTCTTTCATTTTTGTGTACAAGACCCAAATATTGAAGAGCTCATCGATAAAATTTTGTCCTATGGAGGCAAGCAAAGAATGCCTATTAGAGAATATTACCCTAACGATAAGCCTTTTAAAATGTGTTATGTTGAAGACCCATTCGGTATTGTGTTTGAAATCTACACGCATAGTTATGAATTGACATATTCTTCAGGGGCATATTCTAAATAAAAATCTGTTTTGCTACACTTTACATAAAACAACGCTATTAAATTCCCTGTCTGGATGAGCCAAGCTTTCCTCCGCTAGTAACAGCAATGGGCGCCCCTGCCAGTTCAAGCCGAAGTATAATTACGTCTGCCCTATTGAACCTTTTTTTTCGCAACAATTTTAATTTTTATATTTTGGGAAGGTTGGCTGGTGCATGCTGATGCAATGAATTCCACCACCACCCAAATTAACAGCAAAGGCATCGATCATGATTACCCTTCGTTCGGGAAAAACGGATTGCAAAATTTGAGAGGCCTTTTCGTCTTTTAGTTTCAATTCATTTGGCATACCTTCTCTCCAGCAAGTCTGTCCAACAACAACCTTATTCGTTATAATGAAATTTAGATAGCTAAGCGCGGCCATGACTGTTATGGTATCTCCATTAGGGAATGTACTTCCATCCCTATAGTCCAGAGTTTTAATATAATCATATACATAGTCTCCCGGGCTCATTGTTGAAAAAATAGTTCCTGGTAATGGCATTCTAATAATGGTAAATGGTTTGCCTTCCTGATCGGTGGCTTCAGACAATATTCGGTAATTCTCCTCCATGCGTTTGTGGTTTTCGAAAGCAATGGGATCGTTAAATTCCACGCTATCTACCTTTGCCATAAGGATGGTGGAATCATTTACAAACCGAGCAAATTCATCAATATGACCATTTGTAGTGACTACGGTATAGGCCTTAGGTCCTTCCGAGGTTGTTATTGGCCCAAGGAAGGTATGATTATCTTCTACCAGGCCTTGTTTTAACCAGATGATTTTTTGCACCCCTAATAGCCTTTTGTATTCCAGCTCCATGGCTTCTTTGGTCATATTCGGATTTCTGTCCAGCTCCACTGCTTCTGTGGTGATTAGTGTACCTTTTCCATTTACCTCTCTATTTCCGCCCTCACTGATCATGGCACTCGTAATCACGGGCAGATTAAATTGTTCAGCTACCCTTACATCATACATTTCCTCTGTTTTGGTATCAATATCCAAGGTATCTGAATACCCCCAAGAATTAAAATTGAAGTCTGCAATAGCTGGGGTATTTTGATTTGTTTCTACGAATATGGGCCCCATGTCCCTTGCCCAGATCTCAAATGACGGGATTTCTAGAAGTTTAAGTTTAGGCAGTTCGCCAAAATGATTGATTAGAGTTGCTTTTGCATGGGCCAAAAGTTCTTTATTCTTACAAGTGATTACCAGGTCTATATCTCCTATTAGAGCTTCAATAATCGCCAAGGTTACTTTTTCAACAGATTCTCCTTCTTTATGATCTGTTGATGGCCATATTAACCAAATAGCTTCTTGGGATTCGAACTCTGCTGGTTGATTTATGATATAAAAATTGTTGGTCTTTTTAGTGGATGAACATGAAAGCAGTAAGAGGGAAATTAAAAAGCAATTTAAAAGTGACCTCATACAAACTCTTTTTAACGATTTACAACTATTAAATATAATGAAAAACTATATCCTTTTGATAATGGTAATTTAATATGGTTGCCATTATAAATGATTAGCACGATTATGGGCACGAGCTTGACGCTCGCGCCAGCGAATGAGTTCTATTGCTTTATGGCCTGGCCCTTAAGTAAGAGACAGTAAAGTGCAAGCCTGCCATTTCAAATAGCTAGCAATGCAATGAAAATAGGATTTGAAGAATTGGTTGTTTTAATTACATCTGAATTGAATAAAAGAAAATAATAGCTTACTAGAAGCGCTATGTATTCCGCCATGGATTATTTTCTTGTAATTTTACTATCTTAAATAAACCATTTGCATGAAAATCCTTCATACTTCCGACTGGCATATCGGGAAACAGCTTCTTAAATATGACCTTTCTGAGGATCTTGAGTTGTTTTTCACATGGCTGATAGCCTATATCAAATCTGAAAATATAGATGTATTGTTGGTGTCAGGCGATATTTTTGATCAGGCAAACCCTTCCCAAGCAGCCTATAAGCAGTATTACGATCTATTGAAAAATCTTATAAACCTAGATTGCAAAATTATTCTCACCGGTGGAAACCACGATTCCGCAACGGTACTAAACGCACCGGCCGAACTGCTAAAGGCATTTGATATCAGCGTAATTGGCGGCGCGATGGAAGAGGTGGGCGACATGTTTGTAACTGTAGAAAAAAACAACGAAAAATTAGTGGTGGCTGCCATTCCTTTCCTCAAGGATCGCGATATCCGCAAGTCCGTCGCAGGGGAAAGTTACGCGACTAAAATTGAACAGATAAAGTCGGGCTTGCGGACTTATTTTTCAAATGTAAATGAATACTACAGCCAGCACCATGCGGATCAGGTGTTTATTTTAATGGGACATTTATATGTGCAGGGCAGCGAACTTTCCGAGAGCGAGCGCGATATACAGATCGGTAACCAAGCCGGTGTAGAGGCCAATATGTTTGGGGAAATCCCCCATTATGTGGCACTTGGTCATATCCACAAACCGCAAGTTGTTTCCGAAGCGCAAAACATCCATTATTGCGGTTCTCCAATTCCCTTGAGCTTTTCTGAAAAAGAGGATTGTAAGCAAATAAATGTAATTACAGTAGAAAATAATAAAATTAGCCAGGTAGCCATCGTTCCTATTCCCAAGCATAGGAACCTGGTGACTTTTGAGGGGAGTCTGCAGGAAGTAGAAGACAAATTAAATGCCTATTTCGAAGAAACCGCTTTAACATCCTTGGCCGAGATTATAGTAAATGAGGAAAGTGAGAGTTTGGAGCGGCGGCAAGCTTTTGATGCGCTTACCAATTCCCAACCCAATGCGAATATCGAAATTGTAAAATCGCGACTCATTTTTAAAAATCTAATCCGTGGCGCCAGTGATGCCTTTGCAGTAGGTACCGATGTAGCCGATGTAACCCCTATGCAGATGTTCGAAAAAAAATTGGAGCTACAGAGCGACATGGAAAACACAGCGGAATTAAAGAATGCCTTTCGTGAAATCTTGGAAGAATTGAAATTATAATCCATGAAAATTCTAAAAATTAGATTTGAAAACATACACTCTTTAAAAGGAGAGCATGAGGTAAATTTTGGAGATGGTATCCTGGCAGAAGCTGGACTTTTCGCCATTACCGGGCCAACTGGTGCTGGTAAGTCCACCTTACTGGATGTAATAACACTTGCGCTTTACAATAGGATTGCCAGAGTAGACAAGGCGGTAAGTAATTCTATTTTAGAGGACGATGGCGGCATTATGACCCGCAATATGAGACATTGCTATGCCGAGGTAGAATATCGCGTTAATGGTAAGGATTATCGCAGCCACTGGTCTATAGAACGCAATAGGAACAACAATTTAAACGCCCGTAAACAGGAATTGGTGGAAGTAGCTACCGATGAAATCCTTGAAGCTGGCACCAAGACGCCCGATAAAAACCAGGAAATCATTGGCCTTAGCTATGAGCAGTTTGTAAAAGCCATGGTCCTGTCGCAAGGAGAATTCAGTAAGTTATTGCAGGCCCCGAGAAACGAACGCAATAAGTTATTGGAAGATATTACTGGGGCTCGCTCCTATCGTGAAATAGGAAGGGCAGTCTATTTCCGCTATAAGAAAGTTGAAAAGAATATAGAATTAAAAGAAGCGGGCCTTGAGACTATTGAGCTGCTAACCGCTGAGCAAATTGCGGAAAAGAAAACCGAATTTAAATCACTGACCGAATCAAAGCCCAAAACAGAAAAGGCCTATCAAACTGCATCAGAAAAAATAACCAACAGAAAGGAGCTTCAGCAAAAACAAGGTGAACAGAAAGAACTGCAAGCACAACAGCTTCAATTAAAAAAGGATTGGGATATTTTCAACCCTTTTAAAGGCCAATTGGAACTGCACAATAAACTAGCGAAATATGGTGTAATCTTGGCAGATTACGATGTTGTAAGCAAGCAAGGGAGTCAACTTAAGGAGGATAACGATCGACTCGAAAAATCTAAATCGGAAGTAGATAACCAACTAAAATCTTATTTAGAGGCAGCCGAAAAGTTCCTTAAAGAAAAAGTGGATGTTAAAACGGCCAATGACAAACTAGACACTTTCCGAAATAATATTATTCAACTTCAAGCGGAGGAGAAAAAGAAAGAAAGTGAGGCTTCGTTATTCTTAAGTCAACTCAATGGCTATGTTAAGAATATAAATCAATTGGGGTATGCATTACCCATGGCAGACCAACCCGAACTTTTTAAACCAAAAGTTGACGTAAACCGTAAAACCGTTCAGGAAACCATACAACTTTCTGGTGCTAATTCTCTGGAGAACTTGAATTCGGAATTGGATAATTACCGCCATTTAAATGAAAAGGCTGGGGAACTACTCGCTTGTAAAGAACAATTTGTAAAAGTTCAAAAAAACCATGAAACCCAAGTTGGAAAACTAAAAGATGCCAAAGAGCAGTTGGTAAAGGATGCGAATACGATAACATCATTAGATAAAGAGGTACTACAAGGTACAAAGGAGGTAGAAAATCTGGAAAAAGCCTTAGCGCAACAACGCAAGCATCAAAGTTTGGAGGAATATCGCTTGCAATTGGATCCAGAGCAGCCTTGCCCCCTTTGCGGCTCCGTACATCATCCCTATGCGTCCGAAACACCTCATTTTGACACTAAGGAAGAACTAGTTAAAGAAAAGAAGAAATCGCTTCAAACAAAGTCGGACTATCTCATCTCCTTAAGAGCAAAAAATAGATTCCAGACAAAGGAAATAAGCGACTTTAATACCGCTATAACAACCCTTAAAGAAGAGGAGGCCCAGCAATTAGAAACACTCACCAAACATGCCGAGCATCTAAAGTGGGATTATAAGGAGGATTTAGAAACCCTAAAAACCCATCGACTCGATTTAAACCTCCGTATTCAAAAAATGGAAAAGTCGAAACAAGCATTTCAGGCAGTATCCATTTTAAAAGATTTGGAAGAGAGTTTAAAGCAATGGGAGTTGGCGTTGACCACTTATAACAGTTTAAAACAAGAACGCACTACCCTTTATGACGGGCCAGATATTAATGGAAAGGTGAATATTTTATCGACATCCATTACGCGTTCCGTTTCAAGTATTACATCTCTTGTAGATCAGATAAAAGACTCTGCTGAAAAACTAAAAGTAAATTCGGCTCAAAAATCAAAAAAAGAAGAGGAGTTGTCTAGTATTGTTTCAAATGAAAATTTAGAAAACATACAAGCCCTACGTTCGGCTATACTTCCAGAAGAGCGTGCCAGTAAGATTAGAAAACGTGAGAATGAACTTAAAGAACTAAGCACTAGAATATCAGAAAAAGAAAGCTCCTTAATAAAAGTCTTAACCGAATTAACGGATAAGGATGATCCTTCACTTTCATTGGAAGCTTTAACCACGTTATTTAACGAAGCAAAGTCAAATTGGGATGCGCTATCCGTAAATATCGGAAAGATTACCCAAAGCTTAGAAGAAGATGGAAAGGCAAAGCAGCGCCAACAAAAAGTACAGGAAGAAATTAAACTCCTAAAGAAAGACCTATCGCTTTGGAAAACCATGAACGATTTAATTGGGGATGCCACAGGCAATAAATTCTCGAATTTTGTGCAGGATCTTACTTTGGAGCAGCTTATTGGCTATGCCAATAAACGACTTTCAGAATTCAGCGATCGTTATTTGCTAGATATTCCCACGGCAGATGAAGCCGAAAAAAGCGACACCCTCAAAGTATTTGATAAATATATGGGTAACGCCCGTCGCTCTGTACGCACCTTATCCGGTGGTGAGACCTTTTTGGTGAGTTTGGCTATGGCCTTTGCGCTATCGGACATTGCCGCTAGAAACGTAAAAATAGAATCGCTCTTTATAGACGAAGGTTTTGGCACCTTAGATCCAGAAACCCTAGATCAAGCGATTACGATATTGGAGAAAATGCAAAATGAGGGGGACAAATCGGTTGGAGTAATATCGCACGTAGGGGCTTTAAAAGAACGTATTACAACACAAATTCAGTTAGAAAAGGGAAGTTTGGGGTATTCTACCTTAAAAGTGGTGCAGTAATTTTATAGTAGTGTCCTCTTGAATCCCATAAAAAAGATGAACGAGCTAATAGAACATAGAAGTTGGTTTAAAAGAAATTGGAAATGGTTTATACCTTTAATGGCCCTTTTGGTTGTAGTTTTGGGTCTACTATTTTCTTCAAAATTAGGTGGAAATATTGCGAGCATCGCTATAGTCTATTCAGAATCGTCAGTTTGCCATAATGCATTGGAAATAGCTAAAAAAGATGAAAAAGTAATTCAATTACTAGGGAAATTACAACCGCTAGGCAAATTGGCAATCCTAGAAGGGACACACCATTATTCACCTGATTACAATACACTGGAAATAACGGTTGATGTTACTGGTTCGAAAACCCAAAGGACCATGAGGAGTAAAATGGATATTGAAGCGGACCGTAATGGCAACGAATGGATTTATAAAACTATAAATATTAGAATTAAAGAGCCCGCAGACTTGAAGCAAACTATTGAAATTATAAATAATTAAATACAGCTTTCAACAATTACCTTGAGTAATTACTTGGTGTCGCCGCTAGTGCGAGTGTAGTGCTGGCTCTACCACTACCCTGCCTACCACCCATATTTGGGATTTGAACCTATTGGTTTGAACTCCAATAATCTACGGACTTTTACTTTGAGAAATTACTTGGATTCGTAAAATTCAATTGTTAACTTGGCTTTAGCTTTAATGGAACAAAGTCGGGAGACTTTGCGTAGCGGGTGGAGTTGTAGTGGATGTTGTTCAACGGTGCTATTCGCAAGACTAGGAATACTACACCCACAGGCCGATAAAATGAATTATAATATGTATTATTTTTTCCCCTCTTGGGAGGGGTTAGGGATGGGTTTAATATTCAAAATAATTTTTTTAATCTCTTCCAATACCCCGTTCAAATTGTTCTTCACATCCGAATCACTGAATCTAATAAAGCGTACGCCCAAATATTCCAGACGATTCTGGCGAATGGTATCTTTTTCTTGTTGCCCTTCTATAAAGTGAACGGAACCATCCACCTCCAAGGCAAGTTGAAGTTCTTTACAATAGAAGTCTACTATATAATTATCGATGGGTATTTGCCGACTAAACCTGACTCCCAGTTTTTTGTTTTTTAATTCGCGCCATAAGGAAATTTCACCCATAGTCATGTTGTTGCGAAGTTTTTTCGCAAAAGGAACTAGATCTGGGTTATAAGGTATAATTTTTCTCATCAGTTGACCCACCCCTCAATCCCCTCCAAGGAGGGGAGGGATTCATGAATGTAGTTTGACTTTGATGAAATCAAGGCCTCAAAAACAAAAGGCGGATTTCACCAAAGGTTGGCTCCATAAAAATAAGAAGCCTTTAATCCTCTCTCTGTAAACGAGCATCCCGTTCTGCAATTTGATAAACAAGCGCTGCAATTACAGTGGCATTGATCATCATGTCACGTTCGGGCACATATTCCAATGCATCCAAATTAGTGTGATGCGTTACTGTTTCATAGTTTAATTTATCTTGAATGATTTGAAACCCAGGTATTTTGTAATAGTCGAAAACATCATGATCTGTAAAATTGGTGTTTTGAATGGTAAGATTATTAACATCCAAATACTCATAAGGAAATAACATCTCTTCAAAAATGGGCCTTACCGCTTCATTACCCTGTAGATATATACCGCGCATTTGCCCAGCACCATTGTCCATATTTATATATGCTGAAATCTTTTCAACCTCTTTTTTTCTATTATTATCCTTTACTTTTCCGTAGTGATTTTCCGCATAGGCCATAGAACCCAAATACCCTTGCTCCTCGCCTCCCCAAAGTGCAATTCTAATAGTTCGTTTTGGTTTTAATCCAGATGCTTTAATAATTCGCATCACTTCCAGCATTACTGCAGAACCTGCTCCATTATCCGTTGCTCCAGAGGCAGGATGCCAAGAATCGAAATGTGCGCCTATCATTACCACTTCGTCTTTTAATTTTGAATCGGAACCCGTAATTTCCCCTATAATATTCACATTATTTTGAGGTTTTAGATAAAGTTCAGAATCTAAATGGAATTTAATTTTCGGATTAATATCCCTATCTATTAAGCGTTTTAATTTCCCGAAACTTTCCGGTGAAATAGCAAAATAGGGTACTGATTTTACATGACTTTCTTTATAATTATAAGTGCCACTTGGATGAACAATACCAGGAAAAAAGGGCGAAGTTCCTAAAATACTTAAAGCTCCCTCTGCCTTTAAGAATGCAAAAAAGGCATCGTCCTTTCTCATAAAACTTTCGAATATAACTTCTAAATCTTCAATTAAATCTATATCACCGGCAGATGGGCCCAAAGGATTGCTAATTACAGGAACAATTGATTTTTCAGCTTCTTCAATTTGGTCTTCAGTAAACCGTGTTGAAAGTGCATCAAATAGCATATTATGTTCTGGAACTGATCCTATCAGAATGGTTTTTCCCCGTAATTTCCCATTCCATTGTTTTTTTACCTTTTCCAAATCGGAATGACTCTCAATCCAAATCAAATCACCTATTTGCATACCATTGGAACTTTCCGTCCATGCATAAGGATAGGCTTGTATTTTCATATAAGCAGGTGCTGTCATTTCTACATTAAATGATTTAACTTCCCAACCCATACAATCATCACAATAATTTTCAAAATACACCTTATCTACACCCCAATCTTCCATGGTTTTCTTTGCCCATTCTGCTGCAGTATAATATTGATCTGTTCCTGTTAATCGAGGACCATAAACATCTGAAAGGTCCGCAATTAGACTCATGACCTGGGATTTCTGAAAGCCTTCGGTATTAATTTTCGCAAGGGCTAAGGATTTTGTTTGACTTATTGAAGAGATTCCTAAAAAAAGGAAAGCTGTAATAAGAATTTTAGAAAGGATTTTCATAAGAGGAATAATGGTTTATTTGGTTACAATGAAATTTATAAAGAAGAAAGTAAGCATTATCCCAACCAGCCTTCACGGTCTAGACTGCGGTACTGGATGGCTTCGCCAATGTGATTTCCGCTAACATCCGTGGCTTTTTCCAGGTCGGCTATTGTTCTTGCTACTTTCAAAATTCGGTCATAGGCGCGGGCTGAAAGATTTAGTCGCTCCATAGCATTTTTCAACAGCTCTTTAGAAGGGTCGTCCATTTTGCAATATTTCCGTATGTGTTTGGTATTCATTTGGGCATTGTAATGGACGTTCTCCATTTCCGAAAAGCGTTGGGTCTGTAGCTCTCTAGCGGCCGTAACCCGCTTCCGAATTTCCACACTACTTTCCCCTTTGCGTTCTTCGGATAGTTTTTCAAAAGGTACCGGGGTTACTTCTATATGAATATCGATACGGTCCAATAATGGTCCAGAAATCTTGCTCAAGTAGCGCTGCATCTCTGCTGGTGAGGAGGTAACCGGAGCATCTGGGTCGTTAAAATATCCCCCGGGACTTGGATTCATACTGGCCACCAACATAAAGCTACTGGGATAGGTCACTGTAAATCTAGCCCTGGAAATGGTAACTTCCCTATCCTCCAAGGGTTGTCTCATGACCTCTAATACGCCCCTCTTAAACTCGGGCAATTCATCCAAAAATAAAACTCCGTTATGGGACAGCGATATTTCTCCGGGTTGTGGATAGGCACCCCCACCGACCAGGGCGACGTCTGTTACTCTGTATAATGTGGAGTTTTTAAATTGCATAATGTATAGCTTTGTTATTCAACAACCAGTCGATTAATGTTAGCATAGAAAGCATCCTTAATTTGAGTTTTAAATGTGCCATAGTGAGCTTCTCTATGACAATTAGGACAAACTGCTACTGTATTCTCAACTTTATCAGAACCCCCCTCTGCAAGGCTTAAAACGTGATGAACTTCTAAATAAGGTAAGCCTCCGATTGTTTCAAATGGAGCCTTCTTGTTACATGACTCACAGCAACCATCTGCATTCTTAAGTACCCAAGCTTTTACCATGAAATCTCGTTCGTAATCATTTATTAAATAAATATTCTTGTTTGGCTTTTGTCTCCCATTTGGCCTAGTTAATTTCATCTTTCCAATGGCGGATTTAACTTTCGCTTCGAAAGCAACGATTGGATTTGGGTTACGTTTTTCAATGTCAGCTATAATATTCTCTAGTTTCTCAGCTATGTTGGCTCCGACATTTGACATTGGGGCTAGTCCAGAAATCCACTCTCTGCCCTGCAATAGCATTACATAAGAAATATTCTGCATTCTATACTCATAAGCTTTAATTGTCCTTCCATACTTTTGAGATAGATTCTCATAATACCTTTTCTTAATTGGGTTTTCACCTTGTCTAGTTCTAGTTTGGATTTCTAAATAGGACTGAACAGAGGCTCTTAGCTCATCTTCAGACCAACCCATACTCCTTGAATTGTCAATGTCCATTTTTTTAATTTAGGCTCATGTATGTTATAAATTTTATTAAATATAGTCAATACAAGCTTCCAAAGCTATGTGATACTCTTGCAATTAATAAAACGTCGTAACTGTAAATGTTATGGACGTGCTTGTGTTTAAGGGTATTGCAGATATAGTTAATTATTATATCTTAGACTTTAAATTTATTGAATAATTATAATTATTTATTGTTTCATTTTTCATGACAAGGGTACTTTTAAACTAAATTATATTTATATGCTGATAGTTAAAAACATTTTAGAGATAATCTATTTAATTAGTGCTCCAGTACTAGTCTACTTGGCTTATAGAGGGCTTAGGCAAATCGATGAAGCTAAAAATCAGGTGCTGGCCACAAAAGAGTCTAGAATTATTAATGCAAAACGTGAATCATATAAGATTGCAGCAGATAAATGCGAATATTATTTAACTACAATAATTCCACTTATAAACATCCTTGATAGGGCAATAAGGGAGAATAATATTGAATATTTTGAGAAATCTACGGTGACTATGACTAAGAACGGAATGGTGACAAAGCAAATATTTAAGGACGAAGACGAGAGATTTAAAATATTAGACCTACCGACACTCGATGTTTACAATAGACTTGAGGGATTTTCAATATTTTTTGTGTCAGGAGTGGCCGATGAGAAAGTTGGATTTTTGACTATTGGTAATACCTTTTGTTATTCAGTAAAAATATACCTCCCACATTTGTTACGATTGTCAGGTCAAAAATATTTTAATAATGTTTTAGAATTATATTCAATTTGGTACAACCGGTTAGAAAAAGAAAGATTAGAAACAGAAAAAAGCAATATAGATAAGGCTCTTAATGAAAATAATGAGATTATAATTAAAACAATTGGTACAGAATAAAAACTAAGATTTTAATTCGTAATGAAATTTGAGAGGAGCTATACATTCGTGGAGCATTAGAATAGAATAAATAGCCGGAATACTCAACATACACCGCGAGCCCTTATGCCAATACCTAAACCATGTAATTTTACAGGGTCTATGCAAGGGGGGGGGTAATTCCTAGTTATTCCATTATGCGTATAAATGTTCCTTTTGTTCCAAAACTTAACACCCAATCTCGCGTAAAAAAGATGAAGGGTAGTTGAACCTAGTGGCTAACGCTCCAAAAATGCCCCTACGTACTTTTTAAAGCCATTTCAAAGCCATTTTGATTCCAATGCTACCTCTCATCGTTTACATATAACCTTTATACTCGACTTGTAGAACAGCTTCACTAAAGATTTATTAGAAATATTTTTGGTAGTTAATTCAGATGTGCTTTTATTAGATTATACTTTAAACCTAGCATACTTATTTTTTTTAGTATAACGCAAACACTAGGTTTAAAGTGTGCTAAATAAACCCACCCTAATATTAGTACATTAAATAAATTAAATGTATCTTTGAGCATCTTAAAGCAATACATTATGAAGGCACGTTATAACAGGATTTCAAGCTCAACCCAAAAATTAGACCGCCAAAAAAACAAGGCAACCGATAACGAATTAATATTTAATGATGTGGTTAGCGGTTCGATTCCATTTAGCGAACGTGAGCAAGGTAGTAAGTTGATTGAAGCGGTTGAACTTGGTGAGGTTGATTATATCAGTGTTAGCAGTATTGACCGTTTGGGGCGCAATAATTTGGACATATTACAAACTGTCCAACGGCTCAACGATAGCGGTGTTACTCTTAAAGTTGATAACTTAGGAATTGAAAGCCGTACAGATGGTAAGCCTAACCAAGTCTTTAACCTAATCATTAGCGTAATGAGTTCCATTTCAGAAATGGAACGTACTGCAATACTTGAAAGGCAACGGGAGGGCATTTCCATTGCGAAAGCGAAAGGAACGTATAAAGGTCGTATTAAGGGTAGTAGTGAAACACCTCAACAAATACTAAGTAAGTATAAGCAAGTGGTTAGGCACCTTAACGCTAAACAGTCATTAAGGAACACGGCAGCGTTAAGCGGTGTTAGCCTTGCAACTGTTCAAAAGGTTAAGGCGTTAATAAAATCAACCCAATGATGAACGTTTTATATAGTACCAATAACCCCCGTCCGCAGGGGGTTGTTATATAGAAATAACGGGGTGCGGACGGGGGTAGTGAATTTAGGTTAATTACTTGTTTACAGTACTTTACAAGGTTTTTAGGATTTTTAGTTTGGTGTCATGTCACACCAAGAATATTTAACAGTTTACCAACCAAGTGTAACTATATCCCCGTGTAGTTGTTTCTCTCTCTTATAACTTTCCTCACTGAATGTAATTATTTGTAGTGTTTTACTAGGTGTCCATTCCTCGGCATCAGTACATAAGTCCATCACCCAACCTCTTTCAGCTTCCCTCTTTTCAACCCTAACTTGGTCTTCCAAATATGCTATCATTTCGGTAAAGCTTCGTTTTTTGGGGTGTTGAGGTTTAGTTTTTACTTCTATCAATTCGTTGTTTTTCATCTTGTTTATATATTGCTCATCGTTATTAAAATAGCCTAAGTGAAATTTATAATTTTTCATTTCTGTAGGTAAGTGTATTTTCTTAGCATCGGTTTCCTTAATTAATACAGCATCGTGAAACCTAAGCGACTTAATACCATTATCACTTAGGAACTGTTCATAAGCAAATATTATAACCGATTCGCTAGCGGTCATTGACTCGTAAAAGCTACCCTTTTTAACTTGGGCGGTCAATTTGGCTAAATCCATGGCTTTATCGTTTGGATAGCCACAACTTAAATAAAACTTGGTGGCGGTCTTAACCGTCGCCCTATGGTTATTTAGGAATGTATTATAAAGCTTCTTAGCTTCATATCGTTCAACCCCCCTATTTTTCATTAAGTTCTGGTAAATGTCAAGCCCTATATTACTACCTAAAATCCTATCCACGATTTGAGGGTTTGCGCTTGTTATGTCAATCTCGACATACTTAATAGGCACTATTCGCCTTAGTGCGCTTGGTAGTTGTGTAATTGGGTTATAACTCCTATTCTTAGTTTCCTTAACCTCAAAATTAACGCCCTCGTTGGTAAGCATATAACCAATAACCTCAACCATTTTATTAACGTTATGTTTGGCGGTGTGATAATTGTTATACTTACCAGAATAATCACACATATTAAAGCCGTGGTTTATACATTCATCTAACTTGAATAACTCAAAGTCCGCCAATTCAATATTAAGCCCCTCACAAGTCTTTATAACGCTGTTTCTTGCATTCCTTACCCTATGTGGTTTATCTTTAAAAAGGCTCGTATATAGGTCTGAATTGTGAAACTGCTCATACTTATCCAACTCCCTAAGAATGGCATCATCGAACATCCCATTTTTAAGCTTGTAGATTGCATATAGGTAATGCCAGTCATCAATTAAGTATTGCAACCCATCAATTGGATTATTACCGTAAAGACTAAAGCTTTTTTCATATTGTGCCTTGGTCAATTGGTGGTTGAGGTGTTCCGTAGGGCTGTTAACACGTAGATAAACATTAAAGGACTTGTAAAACTCGTTAACCTTTAACCTCTTACTATGTAGTTTGTCCGCCATGGCGGACATATTGGATACCTTAATTAAATATGCTGTTAAATATTCAATAGCTAGACTTGAACTAAACGCCCCGTTACCCTTGCTTTTAAAGTTGTTTTTAATGGATTTATAGCCTTGTGTCAAATCAATGTCAGACAAGTTCATTAAGTGCGTTAAACGCTCCTTAAATGGGTAACTGCTCAACTCCTTATCAAACTCACTTACAACAATATAATCAATCAAATTGAAGTTGTAGCCCTCAAAGGTTTTCCTTAAAATTTCATCATTGTAAAGTTGGTAATCGTGCAATTTATTGATGGTATTAGCCACCAACGCCCCACGGTTAACATATAACTGTTCGCTTATATATGGCTTATGTTCCTTTACTTGGTAATGGAGTTGTTTGCCCTCTAATTGTGTAGTGTAATATTCAACCTTTTTCAGATAGTCCGCATAGTACCCGTTCAACTCACTTTTAGACGTTGGGTAATGGTTGTTAATTTTACTTTTACCATTTATGAATAAGGCATTTTGAACGACACCACGGCAACGCCCATAAGCTTGCACTACATTATTAACGCAAATCTTATAAGCGTCCTTGGATTGGTTGCTAACTATGCAAATCGAACAATTAACGGGAATATCGAACCCAGCGAAATAGGCAGAACTACACACCAACAAATCACATTCAAATAAATCTGAATCATTGATATTGTTAGTACGTTTGTAAGGTGCTATTTTAATTTTGAGGTTATTCCCCACAAGGTTTTTAACCTTTTTAGCCTTATTTGCCGTATGATATTTTTTATCGTTGGTAAATAGCACAACCAAATTGCCCTTGGCGTTTTCAGCTTCGATGAAATTGGTAACATCTTTCAGGTTAGTTGAGTAATGGAGTTGTTTAGTTGGTTCATTTTCACGGCTTACCTTTATACACTCAATATCAATTCCCTTGGGTATATCAATAAAGCTAGCCACGGGTGATGCTGTTGAAAGTATAAAAGGTTTCAACCATTCGTTATAAACAAGCTCCATAAATGCCCCCACACTTTCCCTATATGAGTTGTCCACGCTATAAGAATGAATTTCATCAATGAAAATGGGTATGTCAATCAGCAAATTATATAGATTCCTGTTATTGTCGTACAATTGTAATATCTGTTCGGGGGTGGTATTTATTATTAAGCTTTGAATCTCACTATTAACTAAATAGTCCTCAACTTGCTCCCACTTGTCCGCACTCTTAGAATAAATAAACGCCTGTTTGTCGCTTACAAATTCACACCTTTTAAGTTCCTTGCCCTTAATCATTCCCACATTGGGGGAAATAATTATCCTGTTCCCATGGTTAGTGTTAAATACTGCGGTCGTTCCCCCTATTCCAGTCGAACCCTTTATAATATATTTGCTCTTAATAAACGTGGTTAAAACCTTTAAGGCCTCACCACTTACGTACTTGGTTTTAAATGTAATTTCTTTAACCTCATTATTTTTCACGGTTAAAATTGGTATTCGGAGACCCTATAAATACTTGACTTTATTACAAATGTTTGTTATATTTATATAGAGGGGTTTCTCGTACGTGGTTCAATTACTCTTATAATTGACATTCAACTAACCACGTTTTTATATGGTGCTATCACACCTTAAAGGATAACTAAATAGTTAGTAATTTGGTTATCCTTTTTTATTGTCCTAAAGTTTAGGCAACTTGGATTAAATAATATTTATAAATGCGCTTCAATCTTTTCATTGTATGACTTCTACTGCTCGTTACAACGCTGTAAGCCTTTATATCATCACTTTTATTAGGTAAAGGATAGATAAGGGTTAACCAATCCCTACGAATGTATTTTATAATACTCCCCAATTTTAGGACAGCAAGTTAAGTTGTAATTTAACCCTGTCAAATATGAAGAGATCAAGAAGAAAATTCAGTGCATCGTTCAAGGCCAAAGTGGCCATTGAGGCGTTAAAGGAGCATAGCAGCCTGCAAGAGCTCGCGGCCAAATTCGAACTACATCCTACACAAATATCAAGTTGGAAACGGGAGTTTTTGGAAAATGCAGATCTGGCCTTCGGGTCCAAACCAGAAAAAGAAGATCCCGATTCCGGGACCGGGCCACTCTACAATAAGATCGGCCAGTTGCAAGTGGAGAACGATTTTTTAAAGAAAGCCTTGGGCAAATGAGCACTACCGAAAGAAGACAGAAGGTGGTAAGGTCCCATCCAAGGCTAAACCTTGTCCAACAATGTAAGCTCCTGGATATCCATCGCTCCGGTCTTTATTACAGGCCCAGAAGTGAGAGTATGTTGAACCTAAAGCTTATGAAGGAAATGGATGCCTGCTTTTTGGAACACCCCTACTACGGGGCGGAACGTATGACCGATTACCTGAACCTTGACCTTGGGTATCGCGTAAACGTGAAAAGGATAAGACGCTTATATAAGCTTATGGACCTACAGACCATTTATAGAAAGCCCAGGACCACTATCAGGGACCCCAAGAGCTATAAGTTCCCTTATCTGCTAAAGGACCTGAAAATAGAACGCCCCGATCAGCTCTGGCAGACCGATATCACTTATATTCCCATGTTGCAGGGCTTTATGTACATGAACGCCATAATCGATGTACACAGTAGAAAGATCCTTAATTGGAGCATTTCAAATTCAATGGACAAAGAGTGGTGCATAGAACTATTGGAGGACACCATTGCCAAATACGGGGCGCCTGAGATACACAACTCCGATCAGGGAGCTCAATATACCAGTGGCCAATACATCGATGTGCTCAAAGAAAATAACATCCAAATATCAATGGATGGCAAGGGAAGGGCCCTGGACAACATTTACATCGAACGTTTCTGGAAGTCGATCAAATATGAAAAGATATATCTGAATCCTCCAAACGGGGGTCTGGACCTCTATCAAATGGTAAGGGAGTATATCGAGTTCTATAATACCAAAAGAAGGCATACCGAAATAGGAAAAGTGCCGCCCGATCAAATTTATAATGCTAAAAAAATGGCATCATGATAAACTAAGGAATACCTTTAAGCTGTCTTACAGATGGGGAGTAGTGTATTACTCGCTGTTTTCGTGTTCTTCCAAATCTTTTCGCAAATCCAATTTTCTAAAGGTAGGGGAGATGGCCCCCGTGAAAAACACCGTAATTAAGGTCATACACCCACCAAAAACGACTGCGGTAACCGTTCCCATCAGTTTGGCCGTAAGACCACTTTCAAAGGCGCCTAGCTCATTGGAAGACCCAACGAACATGGAATTCACGGATGCTACCCTACCGCGCATATGGTCGGGTGTCCTTAATTGTAAAATGGTTTGTCGAATAATCATAGAAATTCCATCGGTAACGCCACTGAAAAAGAGGGCGATTACCGAAATCCAGAACCAAGTAGAAAGCCCAAATACTATGATGCAAATTCCAAATCCAAAAATAGACCCTAGAAGTTTTAGGCCAGCACGTTTATTTAAAGGAAAATAGGCGGAAGTAAACATAATAACCAATGCGCCTACAGCCGGGGCAGCTCTTAAAATTCCAAATCCCTCTGGTCCAACTTTTAGAATATCTTGGGCATAAATGGGCAACAGCGCCACGGCTCCACCAAAAAGTACGGCAACCATATCCAAGGTAATGGCCCCCAAAATAATTTTTGTCCCAAATACAAATTTCACCCCTTCCTTTAAACTTTTCATGATGGGTTCGCCAATATTAGGGTTTAAAATAGGTTTCTTTTCAATCTTGGTTAAAATTAAGAGTGCCATTAAAGAAAAGGCAAAAATTAGGCACATGGACCAATGCACTCCGATTAAATTTATGCTAAATCCCGCTAGAGCGGGACCCAGCACAGCTGCCATTTGCCAAACAGAGCTACTCCAGGTAGCGGCATTGGGATAAACTTTTTTGGGAACAATTAATGCAAATAACGAAAATATAGTCGGCCCTAAAAAAGCTCTTACAATACCACCAAGAAATACCAAAAAATAGATGGAATACAAAATGGTGTTTTTAGACCATTCACTAATAATTTGAGGCCAGGTAAGTAAAAACAAACCCAAGCTTATTAACGAAAAACCGAAAATACATTTAATAAGTAAACCCTTCTTTTCTTTTTGATCAACGATGTGGCCAGCAAACAAAGCCAATGATACTGCAGGGATAACCTCCATAAGCCCTATCAATCCTAGGGAAAGTGGGTTTTTTGTCAAAGAGTAGACTTCCCATTCTATGACCACAAATTGCATGGACCATGCAAAAACCATAGCAAAACGGACCATCAAAAAAACGTTAAACTCCTTATATTTCAACGCAGCATATGGGTCTTTTCTCGCCATGAACAATTTGTTGTTAACCGTACCTAAATAAAAATTCCAATCGTAGACTTTTAGGAATAATCTGGCCTTATAAAATTAAAAATTCTTGATTTAGTAAAGTGGAACTATAATTTTTTAACAAATTTCGTCAGGATAACAATTTGTTGTCCGTCTACTTTACCTTCAATATATTCCGCGTTTTCATGATCTAAGGAAACTCGCCTTACGGCCGTACCTCTTTTAGCAACCATGCTCGATCCTTTAACCGGTAGGTCCTTAATAAGGACAACGCTATCGCCGGCTTCAAGAACTACACCGTTGCTGTCTCTATGAATAATTTGATTCTCCGAAGGAGCACCCTCTCCTGTAGCCTTGGCCCATTCCAATATGTCTTCTTCCAAATACAACATGTCTAGTAAATCTTGGGGCCATCCTTCTTTTCTCAGCCTACTCAACATGCGCCAGGCTATTACCTTAACTGGAGTATGCTCGCTCCACATACTATCATTTAAACATCGCCAGTGATTGGGGTCTGTGTTGTCTGGATTTTCTATTTGATCCTTGCAGATTTCACAAACTAATAGATTACCTTCCAAATCACCATTTTTTGGGGGTTGAACTTCCAATGCACTTAATTTTTCAGTACTTGCACATAACTCACATTGGTGGTTGCTTCTTTTACCCAATTCTCTCTCAATATTCATTATAATAGATTTTGTAAGGACAAAAATAAACGAATTGAATTAATGGGTACCATGGAAATGGTAAAAATGGGTAGGTAGATTTATGGGCAACTCTACTGGATATCCATTTTTTACATGATACTGTGATTTGGTATTGTTTATAAGTTATGGGGGATAAGGGTTGTATAAGCCTAATGGAGTTTTATTTTTGTTTCCTTTTTTAGATGGAAGACTTAAAAGTAGGAGATCAATTATGTAATGTAAGTCAAAACGGATTTGGCGATTTTTTTAGGTATTCTTTTTCGGAGGTGGTACGTCTTACCAAAACTTTGGCCGTCTTGGACAATGGAGAGAGATTAAGAAACAAACCCGTAAAATCGCTTATCAATGGTGATATTGGTTTTGCCTTAGCAAGTAACAGGTGGGTGTATTGGCATATAGTGTCCGGTGAAATACAGCAACTAGCCGAAGAGGAGAGCGAGAAGATTCAAATAAATGATTGGTTTAAAGATCGTAATTTTAGTGTGTCAGAGAAAAAAATAATTTACAATTTGTTTAAGGAAAAAGGTATTTTGAAAGGGGCTGACAAAAATATCCAACAAACCATTGAACTAATTAAAAAGTAAACGAGCGTACCCATTACGGGATTTTTAAATGCTAGCATTATAATTCGTTGCAATTTTGCAAGTAGATTTATGATGTGAAAAGAATTCTAATTCTAATTTTTTTGGTTAATTCGTGAATTAAAGAAGAACATTAAGGAATTATTGTTTCCTATTCCAACCGATTAATTGCGTAATAACGAAAATCTTGTTCAAAATCCCGGATATTAATTTATCTACAGTTTAATATTATTATGGCTGAAAAACCCCAAAATTTTAACTTTACAACCTTTTTCAAAGTAAGTTGCCATGATTTTGGGTTCTCCAGACTCACAATAAATATTTGCTGTAACTATGAAATAGTATCATAATTGGATAATATTTTTACAATAAATAATAGAAATGATAACTAAATTGTTCAAAAATAAATTAAGTTTAATTATGATTGAAGACAACTTAAGTCCATTCGGTTATTTGGCAAGAAACCTTCAGGTTTTTATTTTGGCTGCATTTATCCTACCAATAATTTCAACTGCTCAAAGTACCATAAAGAAAAAGCCCAACGTCATCATTGTAATTACAGATGACCAAGGGATGGGTGATTTGGGTTGTTATGGTAATCCTTACATTAAAACGCCCAACATTGATGCTTTTTATAAAGAGTCGGTCCGACTGAATAATTTTCACGTTTCCACTACCTGTGCGCCTACTCGTGGAGCCATAATGACTGGGAGGCACACGAATAGGATAAATGTGTTCCACACTATAACTGGACGTTCCATACTTTTTGAGGATGAGGTTATTTTGCCTCAGGTATTGGCTCAAAACGGATATACGAATGGTATGTTTGGAAAATGGCATTTGGGAGATAATTATCCATACCGACCTGAAGACAGAGGATTTCATGAGGTTGTTCGTCATGGTGGGGGAGGAATTACTCAAGGTCCAGATTATTGGAGCAACGATTATTTTGATGATACCTATTGGCACAATAGTCAAACCCAAAAATACAAGGGTTACTGCACCGATGTTTTCTTTTCAGAGGCAATGAACTTTATAGAAGAAAACAAAAACGACCCTTTTTTCTGTTATATAGCCACCAATGCGCCCCATGGTCCTTTGAACCTTCCCAAAGAATATTTGGATATGTACAAGGATGTAAAGGGCCTAGAGGAATCCCAACAACGTTTTTACGGCATGATAACTAACATTGATGATAATTTTAAGTTGTTACAAAAGAAATTGGACGAATTAAAAATAGCGGACAATACGATCTTAATTTTTATGACAGACAATGGTACCGCAGGTGGAAATAAGGTTTTTGATGCTGGATTACGGGGGCAGAAGGGAAGTGAATACGAAGGCGGTCACCGAGTTCCTCTTTTTATTCGTTGGCCAGATGGACAACTTACAGGAGGAAAAGATATAAATAAGCTGGCCGCCGCATATGATTTACTGCCGACCTTTGTGGATCTTTTGGGCCTCGATTTTAATCAAGTAAAACCTTTGGACGGTAAAAGCTTGAAACCTTTACTTTATGACCAGGCTGAAGATTGGCCAAATCGGGTGCTATACATAGATACCCAGAGGCTTCAAAATTTGGTGAAATACAGGAAGTATTCCGTAATGGATGACAATTGGCGGTTTGTAAATGGTACTGAACTTTATAACATGAACAGTGATAGAAGTCAGACTAAAAATGTTTTTTCTCAACATCCAGAAGTGGTTGAGAAACTGGCCGAGGGTTATGAAAAATGGTGGCAGTCATTTATGGATGAAGGCGTAAACGAACGATATGCCTATATTAAGGTTGGTTCCCCTAAGGAAAATCCCAGCCGTATTTCCGCCCATGATATGTTAACTGGTAAATTTGGGCATATGTGGCATCAATATGGTGCTGTTAGTGCTACCCAGGCCACTGGAAGATGGAAAATAGACTTTATCGAGGATGGTGAATATAAAATCAGCCTTTGCCGATTTCCAAGAGAAAGTGGGCTGGCCATAAACCAAACCTTTCCCGCACAGGAGAAAATTGTGGAACTGGATAGGACAATGCCAGCCAGTGTAAAAGACGATTTTGAAAAAGCATATTTATATGTTGCGGACGTGGACCAAACAGCCAAAATTGAAAAAGACCAAAAAGAAGTGTCTTTTACCGCTAAAATTCCGGCAGGAAAATATGATATGGAAGCACAACTAATAGATAAGGATGGCAGGGTGCACCCTGCTTACTATGTCTATATCGAAAAACTTTAAAAGTAAAACTTATCTTGGACTTTATATTTTCAAAGGTTTAATTAAAAAATGGTGAATTGGTCTTGAACAGGATGAAAAAAATTACGTTTATTTTCTATTGGTTACTAGTAACGGTTTCTTTGATGGGTTGTTTAGAAAGTCCAAAAAAAGCGGAACCTGATCTAACTGTGGATAAACCTCCCAATATTATCTTGTTGATGGCTGATGACCAAGGCTGGGGCGATACCGGTTATAACGCTCATCCACATCTAAAGACCCCTAATTTGGACGCCATGGCGGCCAACGGAGCAGTTTTTGAACGTTTCTATGCCGCTTCAGCGGTATGTTCCCCAACCCGTGGGAGTGTAATGACGGGCAGACATCCGCTGCGCTATGGCATTTGCACGGCGAATTGTGGGCATATAAAGGAACAGGAGAAAACCTTAGGTGAAATGGTGAAGGCAGAGGGGTATGTTACGGGCCATTTTGGGAAATGGCATTTGGGCACCCTTACACGCGACACCTTGGATGCCAATAGGGGAGGTAAAAAAGAAAATGACGAGCATTATGCCCCACCGTGGGAGCATGGCTTTGATGAAAGTTTTGTGACAGAATCCAAAGTCCCAACTTGGAATCCAATGGTAACTCCTTCTAAATCTTCAGGAGACGTGAATGGATCTTTGGTGGAAGGAAAGCCGTTTGGAACTTATTACTGGACAGGCCCAGGAAAAATAGAAACCGAGAATTTAGAGGGGGACGATTCCCGGGTTATTATGGATAGGGCTATTCCCTTTATTGAGCATGCGGTAAATAGTGATAAACCATTTTTGAGTATTATCTGGTTCCATACTCCCCATTTACCCGTTTTGGCAGGGGATGAAGACCGAAAGCCCTATAGTGACCTTTCTGAAGATCAACAACACTATTATGGAGTTATAACCGCTTTGGACAAACAAGTGGGGCGATTACGTGATAAATTAAAGGAATTGGGCATCGCTGAAAATACGGTGCTTTTCTATACTAGTGATAATGGCCCTGAAGGAAAATCGGTCACAGGTAGAACACAAGGACTTACCAAAGGATTAAAGGGTAGGAAAAGGAGCCTTTATGAAGGAGGTATCAGGGTCCCTGGTATTATGGAATGGCAGGGAAAAATTAAACCGGGCACCAAAGTAAAAGTCCCTTGTTTTACTTCGGATTATTTTCCGACCATAGCAAATATATTAGGCTGGGACCTGGTAAATCAGAATAGACCATATGATGGCATGGACCTGCTTCCCTTTGTAAATGGTAGTGTAACAAAGAGGTCAGAACCTTTAGCGTTTGAGTTTCAAGGTCAAGCAGCGTTAATCGATAACCAGTTCAAAATCTATAGTAAGGATAATGGTGAAAATTTCGAGCTGTACAATATTTTGGACGATGCTGCCGAAAGTTATAATTTGGCGATTGAAAGACCGGAAAAACTGCAAGAAATGGTAGTTGAATGGAGAAAATGGAAAACCTCTGTAGAGAACAGTGCAGAAGGCAACGATTATTGAAATATCCATTGTTAAATAATTAACCGATCACGGATTAAGAATTAAAATTGAAAATAGCTATTATGAGAATAACCAAAAGTTTGATAGCGTTGTTGATAATATTAACAGCTGCGTGTAAACAAGCTCCCAAAGACAAAGAAGCGCAGGGACAAAATCCAGACAGGCCAAATATCGTTTTTCTATTCGCCGATGACCAGACCTTTGAAAGTATCAGGGCCTTGGGTTTTGATGAGGTGCATACCCCTAATTTGGATAGGTTGGTAAACGGGGGTACTTCCTTTACCCATGCCTATAATATGGGAGGTTGGAACGGTGCTATTTGCGTGGCTTCAAGGGCTATGATCATCTCAGGTTCCTATATTTGGAATGCAAAGGATAAAAGTGACTTATGGTCCAAGGGCGACTCGACTGCGCTGAACCAGACCTGGAGCAGATTAATGGAAAAGCAGGGTTATGACACCTATATGACGGGAAAATGGCATGTGCAGGCACCTGCTGGCACCATCTTTAATGATACCAGACATATTCGTCCGGGCATGCCAAAAGATCATGCCAATAAATTGGGGGCATCCATAAAGAAGTGGAAAGAGGAATCCGGGAATATGAAAGATTGGAACGACTATATGCCTTTGGGCTATGGTAGGCCAACAGGTCCAGATGATACAGAGTGGTCACCTACGGACACCCTACAAGGTGGCTTTTGGGAAGGTGGAAAACACTGGAGCGAAGTGGTTCGTGACGATGCCCTATCATTCATAGAAACGGCCAAGCAAAAAGACGATCCGTTTTTTATGTACCTAGCCTTTAACGCCACCCATGATCCAAGACAGGCTCCACAAAGGTTTTTGGATATGTATCCACTGGAAAGTATCAAGGTTCCTGAAAATTTCTTGCCAGAATACCCATGGAAAGATGATATGGGCAATCAGCCAAGTCTAAGGGACGAGGCACTGGCCCCATATCCAAGAACGGAATATGCCGTTAAGGTACACCGTCAGGAATATTATGCCCTTTTAAGCCATATGGACGAACAGATCGGTATCATATTGGACTCTTTGGAGGCCACCGGTAAAATGGACAATACCTATATCTTTTTCGGAGCTGACCACGGACTTTCAGTAGGCCACCACGGACTGATAGGAAAACAAAGTATGTTCGATCATAGTGTGCGCATTCCAATGATGGTAATGGGGCCGGGTATTCCCAAGGGAAAGCGTTTGCCCCAGGATGTTTATTTGCAGGATATTATGGCAACGACCCTAGAGTTGGCAAACTTGGAGAAACCGGACTATGTACAGTTCAACAGTTTTATGGATATCATTAAAGGGGAAAGACAGGAAAGTCATTACAATGGCGTTTATGGTGCCTATATCGATGTTCAGCGCATGATACGCAAAGATGGGTTTAAACTTTTGGTGTATCCAAAAATAGAAAAGGTGCTTTTGTTCGATCTGGAAAAAGATCCCAATGAAATGAACGACCTGGCCGATAACCCTGAGTATTCGGAAAAAGTAAAAGCACTATTTACCGATCTATTGGAACTACAAAAAACAATGGAGGATAAATTGGACCTACAGCATATCTATAAGAAAATATAGAAAAGTCTTAAATAAATATCATGTATAGAGTTTGTTTGCCTTTTATCGGCTTGCTTTTACTTGGTTGTGGAAACATGGTCAAAACAAAAGAAGTTAGTGAACGCCCACCAAATATATTGTTTATTCTGGTTGATGATTTGGGAAAGGAATGGATCAGCAGTTATGGTGCGCAGGACATCATCACTCCAAACATAGACGCACTGTCCAAATCCGGAATGCAGTTCAATAATGTGTATTCCATGCCCCAATGTACCCCCACAAGAATAGCCCTCTTAACGGGGCAGTATCCTTTTAGGAACGGGTGGGTCAATCATTGGGATGTTCCCCGATGGGGTGGTGGTGCCCATTTTGATGAAACAAGGAATCCTTCATTGGTAAAGGAGCTTCAAAGAGCTGGTTATGCCACCTGTATCGCAGGGAAATGGCAAATTGATGATTTCCGGGTAGAACCAGATGCCCTTACCAAAAGTGGGTTCGATGAATTTTGTATGTGGACTGGTTATGAGGGTGGTATTGAAGCGAGTGCCGAGAGATACCAAGATCCTTATATTTACACCAAGGCTGGGAGCAAGACGTATAATGGTAGTTTTGGGCCAGATGTATTTCGTGATTTTATAATAGATTTTACAACGGATAAAAAAGAGGTTCCATTTTTTGTTTACTACCCCATGGTATTAACCCATACCCCATTTGTGAATACGCCAGATGAGTCGGCGGAAGACAATTTAGGGAAACATAAGGCCATGGTACGTTATACCGATAAGATTGTTGGAGAGCTGTTAGGGGCATTGAAAGAAAATGAATTATTAGACAATACCATCGTTGTTTTTACCACGGATAATGGTACTACTAAAGCAATTACGGGATCATATAGGGGCCAAAGTATAGTTGGTGGCAAAGCCAGTACTACCGAACCTGGAATTGCTGCACCTTTTATAGTGAGTTGGCCAGGGCATATAAAATCCAATCAAGAATCTGATGCACTGATCGATTTTACGGATATTTTGCCCACCTTCTTGGATATAGCAGGGGTTGCTGAAAAAAGTGAATGGACTACTGCCAACGCCGATCATTACATAGATGGTAAATCGTTTAAAAATGTTCTGTATAATAACTCGGATAACTCGGAAAGAGAATGGATTTTAGGCATGGGCGGTGGTAATAACGCCCGCCTTACGGAAAAGGGTGTAGAAAATCAATATGCCTATAGGGATAGGGTAATTAGAAATGAGCAATATAAATTATATATAGGGTCCAATAAAGAACCTGAAAAATTCTTCGACCTAAAGAACGATCCATACGAAAGGAATAATATTATAGATAGTCTAAACACTTCGGAAGAAAAAGAGAATTTTGATAAGCTTCTCACTGTTGTTAAGTCGCTCCCGTTAAAGGACAATGACCCGAAGTACGTACCAAATCCACCTCAATCTTGGGATGTGGAAATAACGGCAAAAAGTCAGGAATGGAAAATTGAATAATTTAAAAGTCCTTTTCACGATCGATTTATATAATTCCCCGATGGCCTAGCCTCGGGGTTTTGTATTATCCCTTAATTAAATACATGGGTTGTACTTCTCCAAACATTGTTTTGGAACTAAATTGTTAATATCGAGAACCATACTGTTAGTTCCGACTTCCCATAGATGCTATTTTTGATTTAATAATTGCATCAATAATAATTATTTTAAAGCCTAAGCTTTGACCTCATAAAATAAAAGAACCTTTGGTAATATTTCCATGCCTAATGTTCAACCCCTGTTTTATTTTTTTAATACTGTTTTGGAGTATCTGAATAGATGGCCAATCTCAGTAATGCTAGTTTATAAACTATAAAATTTTAAGCTATGAAAATTAAAAAAAAACAAAATAGGCAATTCATTGAACATTTTAGCAATTCTATTATTAGTGTTTACCAATATGAGCTGTAACAAAAGTGATGATGATAATGGCTTATTCATAAACATTGCAACGATGAGTTCTGAAATTCCAGCTCTAAATAATTGTGATTCGGGAAAAGGAACAGGAACAGGTACCTTAATCAATGTAGATTATTCTTCATCACCTGGTCTAGTAATAGAAAAAATACATATAAAAACTAGCTGGTCCAATGGAGAAGGGGGCAATGCTGTTGATCTAACATTTGAGAATGATGGGTCAATTGTGGAGTTTGGTGAATGTATTCGTTATGAAGAGTTAAGCTGGATAGAATATGAAGTTCGACTGGAGGCATCGGATGGTACATTGAGCAATCCCTCAACAATCAGAATTAATAAGCCCTCTGGTGCTAATTAAAACACATTTTCTGAGAAAGTTTCATATGGGGTTTAGTGAGAGTTGAGGTGCAATAGGGCGCGGAAATTACATGGAAGTTAAAAGTGGGTCAAATGATCATGTTTTGGATTAATTTTATTGGTTTTAATACCAAAAATAACCATCACTATAGTTTCGTGATTTTTCTGAATTCTTCTATAAGAATGGCGTGGGCTTTGGTAATTTGATTCTCCCATTTTACAGGATATTTTTAATTATATGGCAATTTGAATATTGTCCAGCACTCCATTTTTGCCTTAAATAAAAATCTGTTTGTATTTGTAGGAAGGTGTTCTATTTCCTTTGTAATTTGCGCAAGAACCTTATGTTTGTAACCTTTAATGAGGAGTAAAGTGCAACCAAATTGAAATTTAATAATGTTTAGAAATAATTTTTTAGTACTTGTTTTAGCAAGCTCGTTTCTTTTTTCGTGTGCAGAGAAAAATAAATCAATTGTTGGTCCCGTAAACAAAAAACGACCCAATGTACTCATTGTTTTGGCTGATCAGTTTCGTGCTCAAGCTACAGGATATGCTGGGGATCCGAATGTGATGACGCCACATCTTGATAGCTTGGCATCAAAAAGCGTAAACTTTAAAAATGCGGTTTCCGGAATGCCCGTTTGCTCTCCTTTTAGAGCTTCACTTATTACAGGACAGAGACCACTAACACATGGTGTGTTCATGAACGATGTTCAATTGGATACCACAGCCGTGACCATGGGAAAGGTATTTTCCGAAGCTGGATATGACACAGGTTACATTGGGAAATGGCACCTTGACGGGCATGGCCGATTACAGTTTATCCCTCCTGGTAACAGGAGACAGGGGTTCAATTTTTGGAAAGTTAATGAATGCACCCACGATTATAATTCATCTGTCTATTATGACAATAACGATCCCAATCGAAAAATATGGAATGGCTATGATACTTTTGCACAAACGGATGCTGCCATTAGCTATATGAAGGAAAAAAAGGTTTCGGATAATCCATTTCTGATGATCCTCTCATGGGGAACTCCCCATGCACCTTACCATACGGCACCTGAAATCTATAAAGAACGTTATGATCCAGCAACAATAAAGCTCCATGAAAATGTACCGGAATCACTAATGGATAAGGCAAAAAAGGACTTGGCGGGCTACTACGCCCATATTACGGCATTGGATGATATGGTTGGCAAATTAATCCACAACCTTAAAGAAACGGGACAATGGGAAAATACTATTATTGTATTTACTTCTGATCATGGTGATCTTCTTGGTTCGCATGGGGCCTATAAAAAGCAGCAACCATATAATGAATCTATTCGGGTACCAATGCTTTTTCACCTTCCAGAAAATCTTGACATTGCAATCGGAGAAAGGGAGGCCCTTTTAAATTCAGAAGATATTATGCCTACTTTATTAGATCTTTGCAACATACCTATTCCGGATACGGTTGAGGGAATAAGTTATAAGAATTATTTAGAAGGTACGGAAGTTGTGGGGAAATCAACTTTAATTACTTGTGTACAGCCCTTCGGACAATGGAACAGGTATAAATATGGCGGCCAGGAATATAGGGGAGTAGTAACAACCCAATTTACCTATACCATAAATCTAGATGGCCCATGGCTATTGTTCGACGATAAAAATGATCCATTTCAAAAGATCAATCTAGTTGGTAATCCTGAATATGCAATACAACAGGCCAGTCTTGATAGTTTACTGAACCAAAAATTGAAAGATAACCGAGACGAATTTCTTGCAGGAATGACCTATGTTGCAAAATGGAATTATCCAGTGGACAAGACGGAAACAGTGCCTTACTCACAATAATGAAATTTAAGTGGTGGAGGTGTTGCGGTTAGCTAACATACATTTTACGTTTCGTTTCGTTTTTAAAAAGCAGGAATTTATTTTTTTTGATTTTACAGGACAGCACGGGATGGTACTGGGTAGAAATTTATTTATGTTTGGTCTTCATCAAGAATCCATTTATAAATTTAAGAATCAATGTCCTATCAAAAATTTATTGGCAGCGTATTTCTATTAACCTTTATTATAAGTGCGGGGAAACTAACTTCTCAAAATTATACAAAGGCCAAAGAATTAGATCGCCCTAATATTATATTTATCCTAACAGACGATCAGCGTTTCGACGCCTTGGGCTATGCGGGCAATAAACTCATTTCCACCCCAGAAATGGACAACTTGGCCAAAGAAGGCACTTATTTTGAAAATGCGATGGTTACCACGCCGATCTGTGCGGCAAGTAGAGCTAGCATTTTGACCGGGTTATACGAACGTACCCATAACTTCAATTTTCAGACGGGAAATATTAGAGAATCCTATATGGCCAACTCGTATCCGTCCATTTTAAAGAAAAACGGATATTTTACTGGATTTTATGGAAAGTACGGTGTGCGATATGATGAGTTGGAAAAACAGTTCGATACTTATGAGTCATATGATCGCAATAATAATTACAAGGACAGACGTGGGTATTACTACAAAACTTTAGGTAAAGATACTGTGCACCTTACCCGCTATACGGGTCAAAAGGCCATAGATTTTATTGCTGATGCCAAAACAGATACCCCATTTTGCCTTTCATTAAGTTTTAGCGCCCCACATGCCCATGATGGGGCCGAAGATCAATATTTTTGGCAACAAGAGTCCGGTGTGTTGCTTCAGAACATGGAAATTCCTGGACCTGATTTGGGAGAGGATAAATACTTTGAAGCACAGCCAAAATTTGTACGCGATGGCTTTAACCGATTACGCTGGACCTGGCGCTACGATACCCCAGAAAAATACCAACATAGCGTTAAAGGCTATTACCGGATGATTTCGGGAATAGATCGTGAAATTGCCAAGATTAGGGAAGAGCTGAAGAAGAAGGGAATTGATAAAAATACCGTCATCATTTTGATGGGGGATAATGGTTATTTCTTGGGTGAGCGTCAGCTTGCTGGTAAATGGTTATTATATGATAATTCCGTTCGGGTACCCTTAATTGTTTTCGACCCACGTTTAAAGAAACAAAAAGATAGCGATGTCTTGGCATTGAACATTGATGTGCCATCTACCATTCTAGACCTAGCTGGTATTCCGCAACCTGAAACTTGGCAGGGGAAAAGTTTGATGCCGATTGTTGATAATTCAAAGAAAAATTTTGAACGGGATACTGTTTTGATCGAACATCTTTGGGAGTTTGAAAATATTCCGCCTAGCGAAGGTGTACGTACTAAAGATTGGAAATATTTTCGCTATGTAAATGATAAATCTTTTGAAGAACTTTATAATCTAAAGGATGATCCCAAAGAGATCAATAACCTAGCTAAAGATTTAAAATATACTGAAAAACTTAAATCGTTCCGCAATAAAACGAATAGCCTTATTCTAGAACTCTCAGATGAATATTCAAAAGGACCGTCCAATTTAATTGTGGAATGGATAAGAAACACTACTGGGGTAAAGATAATTGATTTCAAACCGGAATACGGATGGGTGGTGCCAGATGGCGCAGTCTCGCAATCGGCCTATCAAATATTGGTAGCTTCGTCCGAAGAAAAAATAAACAACAATATAGGTAATGTCTGGAATAGTGGGCAAATAAGATCCAATACTTCATCAGATATAGAACATGGAGGGGCTCAGTTGCAAAGTGGGGAGACCTACTTCTGGAAAGTGCGTATATGGGATCAGGACAATCGACTTTCACGATATTCCAAAACGCAGATGTTCACCATGGGCAGCCCCAAGGCGACAATAACAACACCTAACGGTTTTCAAATAGATAAAATAAAACCGGTCGAATTTGAAAAAAGAGGTGAAACGTATTTTATCGATTTTGGAAAAGCGGCCTTCTCAACCATGGATTTTGTCTATAATGCCAAAACCGCCCATACACTTACTTTCAGAATTGGAGAACAGTTGGAAGGCGAAAATATAAATAGAACTCCCCTTAAAACTAGTAATATCAGGTATCAAGAAATTAAAGTCCAGGTTACGCCCGATCAAACCAAATATCAACTACAGATCAAAGCAGATAAACGAAACACCCTACCCGGTAAAGCGATAGCGCTACCTGAAGGTTTTCCGGTATTATTGCCTTTGCGATATGCCGAGGTTACAGGGGCCAAAGAGCCCTTGACTGCTGAAAATTTCACGCAACTGGCGCATCATAGTTATTGGGAAGATGACACCAGCAGTTTCTCGAGTTCAGATGATATTTTGAACCAAATTTGGGATTTATGTAAATACTCTATAAAGGCCACAACTTTTAACGGTCTTTACGTAGACGGTGACCGCGAACGGATTCCTTATGAGGCTGATGCGTATTTGAACCAAATAAGCCATTATACTACTGATCGCGAATATGCCATAGCCAGACAGACCATTGAATATTTTATGGAACACCCTACCTGGCCGACGGAATGGCAACAGCATGTGGCACTTATGTTTTATGCCGATTATATGTACACGGGCAATATTGAACTTATCCAGAAATACTACGACCAACTAAAATATAAGACCCTTTATGAGCTTGCGAATGAGGATGGTTTGATAACCTCTACCAAAATGACGCCGGAATTAATGGCCAATCTTGGGTTTTCAAAAGACCTGAAGGAAACTTTTAGGGATATTGTCGATTGGCCCTCTGCGGGCTGGGGTGGAGATCCTACCAACAAAGGCGAACGTGACGGTTACGTTTTTAAGGATTATAATACCGTTGTCAATGCCTTTTACTATCAGAACATGAAAATCATGACAGAATTTGCTGAGGCCTTAGGCAAGACTCAAGAAGCTTTGGATTTTAAATTGAGGGCATTAAAAGCGAAGAAGGCTTTCAATGAGAAAATGTTCGACTCCGAGAGAGGAATCTACATAGACGGAATTGGAACGGACCATGCATCTTTACATGCCAATATGATGCCTTTAGCTTTCAATATGGTTCCCGAGGACCATATAGCATCTGTGGTTGAATTTGTGAAATCAAGGGGAATGGCCTGCAGCGTGTATGGCTCACAATATTTGATGGATGGATTGTACAATGCGGGTGCGGCAGATTATGCCCTGGATTTGTTAACGGATACTAGTGACAGAAGTTGGTACAATATGATAAGGATCGGATCTACCATTACCCTGGAAGCGTGGGATTTAAAGTATAAAAATAATCTTGATTGGAACCATGCATGGGGGGCCGTACCAGCAAATGCCATTCCACGAGGACTTTGGGGGATACAACCAAAGATTCCAGGTTTTGGCATTGCCACTATTAAGCCACAGATGGGGGATTTAAAGAATAGTGCTATAGAAGTACCCACTTTAAAAGGAACAATAAAGGCTACCTACAAAGCTCAAAGCGCTAGATTACAAATATATACAGTTGAAATCCCTGCAAATATGGTGGCAGAATTTGAAATAGCGACCTCCACTGGAAAAGAACTAATGCACAACGGTAAAAAAGTGGCTGCAGCCTTCGGTTCTATCAGGTTAGAGCCAGGAAAGCATGAAATCAAATTAGTAATAAATTCCTTTTAATATTGGAAAGAAGTTTTGATGCATGGCTATAGTAAGTGCTAGACGGAGAGAGAAAATTAGATAGGTATTAAGGCCATAATCCTGATAAATAGGGTAGGAACGGAAAGTAAAGATGTGAAAGCACCCTCCCTTGTCGACAGGTCTGTCCGTCCTATTTTCTTATTATAATCGGTTCTAAATAGAAAATAATAAAGTGTAGTTGAGTTAATATAGCAGCAAAAGGAACAAAGGGAAACTATTGTTCCTTTTTTTATGGCTTCCAATATTCAATGCATGTTTATATTGGTAAAAAATATAATAACTATTTATCATTTCTTTGAGAATCTATTTATTTTTCACAATCTTTATCCAAAGACTATTTTTTCATATAATTAATTGAACCAAATGAACGTATTTAAGAAATCGATAGGCATTAATTTAGGGTTACTTTTTTTATTATTTCCCGTAGAAATTTTTCCCCAAACTTCGGTTAACAGTAGACCTAATGTCATCGTAATTATGACAGATGACCAAGGTTCAATAGATCTTAATTCTTATGGGGCAACGGACCTGTATACACCAAATATGGACAGGCTAGCAAAAGAGGGGGTAAGGTTTACACAATTCTATGCCGGAGCTCCTGTTTGTTCTCCATCCCGCGCTGCACTTATGACGGGAAAGACCAATTTACGTGCTGGTTTGGAAGGAAATGTCCCAATACCAGAACGCGCTGAAAAGATTGGAGAACATGGACTACCAACTGATCAGGTTACCATGGCGGAAATGCTTAAACCAAATGGCTATTATACCGCTTTGATTGGTAAATGGCATCTAGGTCATAGGGAGCAAAATTTACCTAACGGACAGGGGTTTGATTATTTTTTCGGGCATCAACGAGGTTGCATAGATAACTATTCCCACACCTTTTACTGGGATGGCCCAAATAAGCACGACCTGTACAGAAATTCAGAAGAGGTTCATTATGATGGCGAACATTTTTCTAATTTGATGACCGAAGAAGTAAAGCAGGTAATCAATCACAGGAAGAACGAGCCATTTTTTATTTATTGGGCGTTCAATTCCCCACATTATCCCTATCAAGGAACAACAAAGTGGATGGATTACTACAAGGACCTTCCGACACCTAGACGGGAATATGCCGCTTTTGTATCCAACACGGATGAAAAAATCGGAAATGTTCTTGATTATTTGGACGAGATGGGCCTAGCGGACAACACCATAGTCATTTTTCAATCGGACCATGGGCATTCTTTGGAGGAACGTGCTTTTTGGGGTGGTGGAAATGCAGGGGAGTATAGGGGGAGCAAATTCAGTTTATTCGAAGGTGGGATCCGTGTACCGGCCATTATTCGTTATCCTGGAGTAATTCCTGCCAATCAAGTACGTGGTCAACTGAGCATGGAGATGGATTGGTTTAGTACCATTGGGGAATTGACCAACTCAGAAGTAGCTGATAACCTAGATGGAAAAAGCCTTATTCCTCTTATTTTGAATGACAAAAAGGAATCTCCCCATGAGGTGGTATATTGGCAGTTTGGCGATTATGATGATATAACGGCACAATGGGCTGTACGCAAGGGTCCCTGGAAGCTTATTGGCAATGTAAATGAACCCTCAGGCCAGGGAGAAAAAAAGGATTTGGAGAAATTATTTCTGGTCAATTTGGACAATGACATCAGTGAAAAAAACAATTTGGCGAAATCCAATCCGAAGAAAATGAACGAACTCTTACAGTTGCACAATTCTTGGTTAAAATCGGTTCGTTCAGAAATGAAACAGTAGCTGATTTTATCACACCGTTTTTGCTAGTAATACAATAACTTGAGTTGGTTAGTTGCAGAAGGAACAATGGGGGACCAATGTTCCTTTTTTTTGTAGTATTGATTGATAAACTGAAAGAAAAACCCTTATTCTACAGAGACTTCAAGGTTTTTAGGTACAAATGGGATACAAATACCAAAAACGAGTTAGAAACCTGTTAGTATGTAATTGCTTACTGGTTTATAGATTTTGGTAAATATCATCTCAAATTTAAAACCTTAGCGGGACATTGATCTAGGGTTACAATGGGAATTTCTAAAAATAATACCAACCGCTACCACCTTGACTAATCAATATCCATGAAGCCAATTTTTGGATTAAATAACATTGTTCCCAAAGGTTCATCGGGGTGTTCTATTTTATTTAATAGACCCATATGTGATTTATTATTAATCCCTTATTTGAAATTTGACTGCTATTATAAATGCTTTCTCCGAAAGTTAGTAAATTATTTTTCAGGTCAAATAGGGAAATTCCCTTTGGTTTCCAGTGTTTTATTTGGAGTCATCCATTTATTAGATGAATATTTGCGTAGTTGTCCAGTAATAATTGTGAAGTTTTTAATACCATCAATTTCAATATAAACTTGCCGGTAGTTTTCTGTCGGAGCTTAGAGCAGGATAACCCGGTACATTATTTTTTAGATAGTCGGAGGAATTATAATGGTATATTGTTTTCCAAATTTAGTTTTATTGAGTTCCCTAGTAAATTACGCTGCTATAATCAAAGAGATTTTGCATTAAAAGTGTCTCCTTGCGAAATGTCCCCTGTTTCAAACCCCTTTTTAAACCATCTTATTCGCTGTTCCGATGTACCGTGCGTAAATGAGTCAGGTACTACCTTTCCGGTTGATTGACGCTGTAACCTATCATCGCCGATTGCATTGGCGGCATTAAGCGCCTCCTCTAGATCACCGCTCTCCATCATTTGTGTCATTCTTTGAGAACGATTTGCCCAAACACCGGCTAAAAAATCTGCCTGTAATTCTAATCGCACCGAAACCTTATTAAATTCAGTCTCGCTTAATTGCCCCCTCAGACGATTTACCTTATCCATTGTGCCCATAAGTTTTTGAACATGATGACCAACCTCGTGGGCTATAACATAGGCCTGTGCAAAGTCACCTGGTGCATTCATTTGACGTTCCATATCCTTGAAAAAACTTAGATCTAGATATAATTTTTGATCACCGGGACAATAGAAGGGGCCCGTAGCACTAGACGCAGAACCGCAGGCAGAGGCGACGTATCCTGTAAAAAGCACTAAGGTCGGTTCTTGGTAATTATCTAAAATATTATTCCATACATCTTCAGTGCTGGCCAAAATAGTAGCACTGAATTCCGCCTGCATATTTTCCTCATCAGTGCCTTGATAGGATTCTGTAGACGCCGGCTGACTGTCGCCCCCTAGAAAGATATTACCCAGGAAACTTATAGGATTATTACCGGTAATAAAAGAAAACACCAATAATACTCCAACTATAATTAAACCGGTTTTTGAAAAAAGAAGTTTAATTAATGGCCCTAATAACATAGGATTAAATCCACCTATTCCTCTACTTGAACTAGATCCACCCCTTTTATCTTCTACATTTGAACTTTGACGCCTACCTTTCCATTTCATACTGACAATTATTATAATAAATTTGTTAACTGGCTACCTCCCCGATGTTATATGATTTTTCAAAATCAAATCGTTCGTAAATCGCAGCGAAATAAAGTTACAAAATAAGTGAATTGATGGTTGCTCAAATGATAATATAAGTAATCTCATTAATAAAATTGGCAAGTTGAAATATGGAAGTACACTACTCCCCATCTGTAAGACAGCTTAAAGGTATTCCTTAGTTTATCATGATGCCATTTTTTTAGCATTATAAATTTGATCGGGCGGCACTTTTCCTATTTCGGTATGCCTTCTTTTGGTAT
>NZ_PHQQ01000049.1 GCF_002909235.1 Arenibacter catalasegens | reverse complement strand
AAACAAAATGATACAAAAGCAAGCTTTTATTATGGCTTTTATGAATATGTTCGCTCATACCCACAAAAATACATATCATTACGCTACACCCGAGGCAGAGCCTCGGGGAATTCTATAGATTAAACAACACTTATGGCATCCGATGCGAGTAAAATTAATGTCTTCAGCTTTTTTAAGTTACCCGCGGTATGGTGGACCGGAGTCCGTCTAAGGTATATTGATGACCAAAAGGCTATTGTGACCGTTAGACATAGGTGGATCAATCAAAATCCATTTAAATCTTTGTTTTGGGCCGTTCAGGGAATGGCGGCTGAATTAACTACAGGAGCTATGGTAATGAGCCAAATCAAGAAAAGTGGCAGAAATGTTTCGATGCTTGTGGCGAACAACAATGCCAATTTTTCCAAGAAAGCTACTGGTAGAATTACTTTTACATGTGAGGATGGCCATCTTATAGCCGATGCCATAAAGAATACCATTGCAACAGGAGAGGGGCAGACCGTTTGGATGAAATCCGTTGGGGTTAATGAAGAAGGAATAGTAGTTTCTACCTTTAATTTTGAATGGACCCTTAGAGTTAAGGGTTAATGTAATAATGTCCCATTTACTAATAAATCAACGTACCAAAGAATCAACGTACCAACGTACCAATGAATCTGGGAAGTAGTGCACCAATGTAACAAAACAGTATTTTTGGTTACCAATAGGCTATAACAATTATAAAACTATTAAACTTGAAATAATGAATGCACACGAAATAGACTATGAGATTTATGGAGAGGAAATGCAATATGTAGAAATTGAATTGGATCCACAGGAAGCGGTCGTGGCGGAAGCAGGTAGCTTTATGATGATGGATTCCGACATTAAGATGGACACTATTTTTGGAGATGGTTCCAATCAGGACAACAGTGTTTTAGGGAAATTGTTCTCTGCAGGTAAACGATTGCTGACTGGGGAAAGCCTTTTTATGACGGCATTTTTAAATATTGGTCAAGGAAAAAAACAAGTAAGTTTTGCCTCCCCGTATCCAGGTAAAATTATTCCGATAGACCTTACTGAATTTCAAGGAAAGTTTATTTGTCAGAAAGATGCCTTTTTATGTGCAGCAAAAGGGGTTTCCGTTGGTATTGAATTTTCAAAAAAATTGGGTCGTGGACTTTTTGGAGGAGAAGGATTTATAATGCAAAAATTAGAGGGCGACGGAATGGCTTTTGTACATGCTGGTGGTACCACTGCTAAAAAAGTACTTGGCCCAGGAGAAACCCTAATGGTAGATACTGGCTGTATTATTGGTTTTACAAAGGATGTAGATTACGATATAGAATTTATTGGGGGTATTAAAAACACCATCTTTGGTGGTGAGGGACTTTTTTATGCCAGATTAAGGGGTCCAGGTACGGTCTATATACAGTCTTTGCCTTTTAGTCGCTTGGCCGGAAGGGTATTGGCATCTATACCAAGAGGAGGCAAGGATAAGGGTGAAGGAAGTCTTTTGGGAGGCTTGGGTAATCTTTTGGATGGAGATAATCGATTTTAGTGACTTTAAAGTTCTTTTGAATACCTATAAAATTTAAGCTAAATAATGAATTTTGATTCCCTATTTCAATTTCTTACCCAACTCAATCAGAACAATTCCAAGGAATGGATGGATAAAAACCGGAAATGGTACAAAGAAGTAAGGGATGATTATATCGGATGGTTGAATGATTTAGATAGTGAATTGGCGCAAATAGATAATGAATATTATAGCACGCCGGGCAAGAAAGGAATAAATCGCATCAATAATAATTTGATGTTTCATCCCCATAAACCGATATACAAGGACCATTTTGGAGCAGGGTTGGATAAGGCGCCCAATACGGGGGATTTTTATATTGAGATTGGCCTTGGTGAGTCTATGTTGGCCGGTGGAATTTGGAGACCTGATTCCAGGACGTTACGAAGTATTCGTGAGGCCATCGACTATGACGGTGAGGAACTCAAAAAAATCCTAAATAAAAAATCATTTAAAGAAACCTTTGGGACTTTGGTTGTAGATGTAGCCTTAAAAACAGCACCCAAGGGATTTTCCAATGATCATCAACATATCGAGCTTTTGCGCAATAAAACCTTTGCCGTAATGCATCCCTTGACCCAGGAAGAAATATTACAAACCAATTTTAAAGAGAAGGTAATCTCCGTCTATTTGGAAATGCTGCCCTTTAGAAGGTATTTGAACAAAGCGGTTACGGTCTAAGGACGAAGGTTTAAGCATTTGAATAAAACCGATCCGTCATTGCCAGAAACAGTGGCGACGAAGCAATTTATTCCTTCAATAAGCAGATTGCCGCACTACCACGGCAATGACGAGAAAAATGTCCGTTAGAGCAATTCCCGATAACTATCCGGAATTCCATAAAAAAGACTTTATCTTGTTAATTAGGCAATTCTTACTTGTAGTACAATAAATTCTATTTACCCTGTTCAAAATGAAATTTATCCTTACTGTTATCTTGGGATTTAAAATCCCTAGATTTGTATGAAAACAAAAACCTCCCACAATTGAAAAACGAAAAAGTAAGAAACATAAAAAGGGAACTATTATCCGATAATTGGTATAAACTAGAAAAGATAAGCTTTGATTATCAAAAAGCCGATGGCAGTTGGGAAGCCCAATCCAGGGAGGCCTATGATAGAGGAAATGGGGCAGCTATCCTGTTGTACAACACCAAGAAGGGAACGGTTATCCTTACTAGGCAGTTTAGAATGCCAACGTACATCAACGGCAACGATACTGGGATGATGATAGAGGTTTGTGCCGGATTGTTGGATGGTGATAACCCTGAGGACTGTATTAAAAAGGAGACGGAGGAGGAAACAGGATATAAATTGGAACGGGTACAAAAGGTATTCGAATCTTTTATGTCTCCTGGTTCGGTAACCGAAATCCTATATTTTTTTATTGGTTCTTACGAAGAAAAAATGAAGGTGAGCGATGGTGGTGGTGCGGAAACTGAAACAGAAAATATTGATGTGCTGGAGTTGACATTTGATAAGGCTTTGGCCATGATGGCCTCTGGTGAAATAAAGGATGCCAAAACCATAATGCTTTTGCAATATGCTAAAATTAATGGGTTATTTTCCAATTAGTTTTACGACTAAATTATTATGGAAATAAATCATAAAATTGCTTTTGGGGGTGGATGCCATTGGTGTACAGAAGCGATTTATCAATCCCTGAAGGGGGTTAGATTGGTAGAACAGGGATTTGTTGCTTCAAAAGGGGAGGAGTCCTCCTTTTCCGAAGCTGTAATCGTGCATTTCGATCCGAGGTACATAGACCTCGAAGACTTGATCTTAATACATCTGTATACCCATAAATCGACATCCGATCATAGCATGCGTAAAAAATATAGATCGGCCATTTATACTTTTAACCTATTAGATACTGAAAGGGCGATTGTAGCTCTACAGTATCACCAAGCGCATTTTAAAAAACCTTTGGTGACCAAGGTACTTCCGTTTGGGGATTTTAAGATTTCGGACAAGGCATTTCGAAATTATTATTTTAACGATCCAGAGAAACCTTTTTGTGAGACCTTTATAGCCCCAAAACTTAGGCTTTTGTTGTTAAAATTTGGGAAGCATGTAGATGAAAATAAGGTCTTGGGTCAATAGTTATCCCTTATTATTTCGAAGATGGATTGCATTTGTTGTTTTACCTCTGCGGTGCTATTTGTGAAATGATTGTTCATAAAGCTAAATATCAGGGTTTTTCCCGAACGGGTAATCAGAAATCCACTGAGGCAATAATTATTGCCTAGAGACCCAGATTTAGCGTAGATATAAGGGCGGTCATTGCCATTAAATCGGTCTTTTAAAGTTCCGGATAAGCCACCTACAGGGAAAAAGTTAAAAAGACGGTCCCTAGGTATTTCTTGGTACATTTTATTCAGCACATATACAAGGGTTTCTGGTGTAAACAGATTGTAACGGGAAAGGCCGGAACCATCTACCCATCGCGGCGGTTGTTTAAGCTCCTGTAAATAATTTTCCAAAATATACCTTCTCGTTTTAGCGCTGTTCAAGGTATCTGAAAGGGTAGAGGAGCTTAAAATCAATAATTGTTCCGCGAGAAAATTATCACTTAGCTGCATCATTCTTTTGTACACCGAATCTGACGGAACACCGTACAATATTTGCTTTTCTTTATTGGGCATCTTTTGTACAATATCCACCTTTTTAAGAAGTACTTCTTCCAATAGATTTTTGGTAAGTGTGCTATCTATCATATAAGGGCTTTCCAAAGTATCTTTTCTCTGTTTATCAAAATAAAATGTATTGCTATACAATTCCCTGTTTACTCCATAGCTGATAGGTATTACTTGATTTAGAAAATGGCCTGGGGTAACTTTTAAGTCCTCCTTATTAAAGATAGTTACCACATTACCATAAATGGGCAAACCACTTCTTTCCGGACTATAATATTGGTCATAGTCCTCCCATGCCCAACCTGGGCCATATCTGTTTTCCTTAAAATTATTTAAATGCAGGGAAACGTTGCTGTATTCTTGGGCCAATTTTATGGCGCTGCTATCTGCGAAGTAAGGATGTAACAATGTTGGGTCGCCTGTACCTTCCATATAAAGAGTGTCGTTTCTAACAACATATTTTAGGGCTGGAATCCTATCAGGTAATGTTTTAAGCGATGCAAATAAGGTAACTATTTTGGTGTTACTGGCAGGAGTAAAGTATTTATGGCTGTTATGGCTAAACACAGTATCCTTTTTTACGGGGTCATAGATAAGTATGCCCTGGAAGTAATCACCAGTTGCCTTTGTACTTAGTTGTTTGTTAATTTCTTTGGATAACTTATTGTTATGTAAAGTCTTACACCCTAAAAAAATTATTGATAAACACACTAAGGTGAACACCCTAAGCATTTTTTTATTGCCAGAAAAGGGCAATTGAAATTGTACGTTCATCGACTTTAACATCCTTTTATCTATTATTTAACGTAATGACGGCAATAATATATATCTTTTATTGGTTATCTTAGTCCAAGCAACCTAAAATTATTTTGAAATATGGCAAGAGCTATGTTAGAGTACACTAAAACCGTACTGCAAAAGGTTAGTTTTGATACAAAGTTATTTTGCAAAGAACTAGAAAAGGCAGTGACAAGACTATTACCATTTGAAATAGAAGAATTAAAACTCTGGTTGAAACAATTTATTTTTGACAAGCCAGAACTACAACAAAGCTTACTTTATTTAAAAGCTTAGATACAAGCCACCCTTAAAAGGTGGCTTTTTTATGGCTTCTTTAGTAGCCACGAAGCAGTAAAATTATAATTGTGTTGACCTGAATACAACTTTTTAGGTCAATTCAACCGTATATAATTGCGGACCCCCAATTTTATTTATGATGAAATATTTAACCTACGTATTTATCCTGTTCATTTTTAGCTGTGGAAAGGATGAAGATACCTTGCCTTTAATTACCAATGAACTTCTAGGGAAATGGCAATTGGAATCAACAAAAATAAGTCCTGGCGACATTGTAGAAAATTGGACAACAGTAGCCAATGGAGCTATATTTGAATTTAAGGCAAATGGATCCTATACCCATAACGAGAAGGCTTGTGGCGGTATTGTAAATGGAATCTTCAGTACAAATGACCAGATTTTAACATTGAGATATCACTGCGAAAACAATGCAATAGAGACCAGTTTCAATATGAATTTTGCGGAAGGAAGGCTTATATTGTCAAATGTAGGTTGTATTGAAGAATGCTCTTATAAATATCGAAAAATGGAATAACTATTTGTTTAACGGGCTTATAATTTTTACATCCTGAAAAGCAATAGCACCTCTTACCACACTGGCAATAACATCATATAATGCTTCGGTAATCTGTATTTTAAGTTCACTTTTATGATAAATAAGACTGACTTCCCTTGCCGGTGATGGATTTTTAAAGAATTTAAGATTCTGCTTCTTTTTCTCATCCAGATCTATAGTGTTTAGGAAGGGTAGGAGCGTCATGCCCAAACCTTCGTTGGACAGGTTGATCAGTGTTTCAAAACTACCACTTTGTAATTGAAAGTGTTCTTCCTCATAATTTTTGGAGGCATTGCATAAATTTATTACCCCATCCCTAAAACAGTGTCCGTCCCTTAAAAGCAAAACATCTGAAATTTCCAAATCTTCAGGTATCAATTCTGATACCTGTCCCAATCTATGGTTTGGCGGAACATAGCCAACAAAAGGTTCATAATAGAGAGGGCGTTCCTTAATAAATTGGATTTCCAAAGGCGTAGCTGCAATGGCCGCATCAATATGGCCATCTTGTAAATTTCTGATTAGATTTTCGGTGTTTTGTTCCTTTATGATCAGATTTACTTTAGGATATTTCTTAATAAAGGTTCGCAGGAACATGGGCAATAAGGTGGGCATAATGGTGGGAATTATACCTAAGGTAAACTCCCCTCCTATAAACCCTTTTTCTTGGTCTACAATATCCTTGATACGGTTGGCCTCATTGACAATATTCTTGGCCTGAGCAACAATTTTTGCACCGACTTCGGTTATGGTGATGGGTTTTTTACTTCTATCGAAAATTAATATGTCCAATTCATCCTCCAACTTTTGCACTTGCATGCTTAAAGTAGGTTGGGTAACAAAGCTTTTTTCGGCTGCCAAGGTAAAATTTTGGTATTCGGCCACGGCTAGTACATATTGCAGTTGTGTAATGGTCATAAAGTATCCTTTAAAGGGATAAAATTATGAAAACTAAAAACAAAACCTGAACTGTTTAGCGGTTACTTATAAATTCTTTTTTTAGTGCTGTGATTGTGGTAGCCGATCATTTGATATATACCTATAATATTTAGACGCTTAATCAGCAATTATATTCTCCGCTTCAATCTTTTTGTCATTGATAAAATCGTAAAGGGTTAGTTTTCTCAAAGTATAATAATCTGTCCAAAAATTTTCCAAAGAATTTAAATAATCAATTTCGGCCTTATCTTTTTCTTGTTGTGCCAGATTTAAATCGGTAATAGTAATTTTCCCAAGTATATATCTCTCCTTGGTAATTGTATAGCGTTTAATGGCAATCTCTTTAGCCTTTTCCGAAGTGGAAAGAAAATCACGCTTACTGGACCAATTTAATATATGCAGGTAGATCTCTTGTTCAAAGGCCTGTTGTTCTTGTTTAATATTTGTTTCTACCAAACCTAAATCCGCCTCTCCCATTTTTCTTTCGGATTTGGATACACCCCAATCAAAAATGGGAATGCCTAATCTTACAGATACCCTTTGTTGTCTATCATAATCCTGAAACAAGGCATCATAATCCTCGGCGCGTTTATTTAATCCAAAATTGGCATTAACATTAATTTCCAACCTATTGTTTCCTTTTATTTGAGCCAGATTTCTTTCCGCTTCCAAACGCCTCCTTCTAAATTCTATAACAGACTTTCTATTATTGGTAGCTTCATCCAGAGCGGTTTGCACACTCACCTCAAAATCTACCAGTTTCTCGGGAATGAAGAGTTCTATGTCCTCGGTTTTCAATTCTAAATAACGGGCTAGATTTTGAGAGGTCCTTTTAAGTAGGATGGTATTTGTTGTAACTTCATTTTTCGAATTTAAATGTCCGAGTTCCATTTGCAATAGCTCATTTTCAGCAATTTTTCCAATTTCGAACCTCCCTTTGGCAATTTGTAATAAGGTGTCTTGGGTGGCCAAATTTTTCTTGGAATTTTTTAATCTCATTTGTGCCGTCAATAATCCAAAATACCTTTGGCAACTACTTAGGGAAATATCCTCCATCCGCTCTATAAAATCGCGTTTGGATTCCTCGTATTTTAATGGTTCTATTTGCCTGTCCCACTTATAGGGATTAAAGAATAAGGAATTTTGATAGTAATTAACGGAAAATGGGGTTAGGGAGTAATTACTGTTTTCATCAGCACCAAAACGATCAATTCTTTGGATTTGGGAATTAAGGGAAAGGTTACCTCCAGTAAATGGAACCCGCTGATCTATGGACAAAGTACCATCTATTCTGGATTGATTTTGATTTACGAAAATATCCTGACCCTCGTCATTGGTAATTCTTGTAATGGATTTAGAATAATCCGGCAAAGTGGCCGATAATCTAAATTGGGGCAAAAATTGGGCTACATAAGTTCTGTATTTCCAATAACTTGCTTGTGATTGATTTAGTACGGCTTGGTATTCAGGAGAGTTTTTTTTCGCCATTTCAATGGCCTCGGTAAGCGTAAGCTTTTTGGTCTGTCCCAGTACAACAAGATTTGAACAAAGGAACAACAACAAAATACATTTTTTCATTTTGGACTGTTTTGATTGATATAAATGGGGAGGGTAATCGTATTATATGTTATCGGAATATTGTTTTATTCTCGTCTAATGGCCTCTATTGGGTTTTTATTGGCTGCAGATTTAGCAGGTAGCACCCCAAATGCCAAGCCTATGAAGGTGGCTACAAAAAAGGATAAAATAATGGAGTTCAATGAAAGTATGGTCTCTATTCCCGTTGCCAGTTCCAATCCGTATGATGCCACAATTCCCAATATTATTCCTATTATTCCACCACCTAAGCTTATTAAAACGGACTCCGATAAAAATTGTAGAATTACATCTTGTTTGGTAGCTCCTATTGCCCGCATAATGCCAATTTCTTTTGTCCGCTCAAGCACCGAGGCCAACATAATATTCATAATGCCGATACCGCCAATAAGGAGGGATATACCTGCAATTACACTAAGCACAATATTGAATATCTGTTTCGTTTTCTGCTGTTGTTTTAACAATTGTATGGGGATGGTAATTTCAAAATCCAAGACATCATTATGCTTTCTTTTAAGGAGTTTACTCAGTACTTCAGCGGTCGATTTTAGTTCATTGGAATTGTTCACCTGCACCGTTAATTTGTCCAATTGGTGGTAATTACCCCTTGGGATTCTCTTTTTGGGTCCGTTGTTGGCACCACCAATCATGATCATGCCTCCTCCACTAAAATCGAGGGGTTCATCGGAAATAATTTTTCTATCTTTATAACGAACCAAAAATGTCTTGACAGGAATGTAAATATCTTGATTAAGATCTCGGATGCCTAGGTTTTCCTGTGCCTTCTCTGAAATAAGTTTTTCTTCGATTATTCCAATTACCTGAAGCCAAACGTCCTTAACCTTGATTTGTTTACCAATGGCGCTCTCGCCAGGGAATAATTTTTTTTCTACTTTTTCACCAATAATACAGACCGAAGCGGCATTTACAGAATGCTCCTCGGAGAAGTTGGTGCCTTTACCTATATGAATGTTCGTAGTTTGAAAAAAGGAATTGGTAACCCCTATTAATTTAACCGAATTTTGCCTTCCTTTATTGATTACATATGTTTCCAGGATTATTTCGGGACTAATTGCTTTTATGGTAGGAATGTTATTTGTTATACTTGCAACATCCAATAGATCCAATCCTTTTGAAAATCGGGTAGTTTCCCTGGCACCCTCCTCGTCTTCGCTGGCGTTTTCATCTTCCTCATCCGGAATTGGGGTTACAACAATGTTGTTTACGCCTACCAGCTCCAGCTGTGCTAAAATCTCTTTTTCGGCCCCATTCCCAATAGACAACATGGTAATTACGGCTGCAACACCAAAAATGATTCCCAAAGCAGTTAAAAAAGTTCTAACCTTATTGATGGTCACTACACGAATGGCCTCACTGAAGTTGGAGACGATTTGTTCTAGAAGTATCTTATCTATCATAAAATTAATTTAAGGACTGTATGCTCTTTTCTTCCAATCCTTCTGGTTTGCTCAGATATACAACTTCACTTTCGTTCAAACCTTTTTTTATGATTACAACATCCAAATTGGATTCGCCCATTTCTATTTGCTTTTTATCAATGGACATACCGGACTTGGCGTATACAAAACTTATGGAATCCTGTGAAAACACGGCTTCCAATGGTACCATTAAAACATCCTCTTCCTTATGTATCAGAATCCTATTTGAGGTGGTCATTCCTGGTCTAACATTTTCATTGTTTTCATCAAAATTCACCAATACCTGAAAGAGTTTAATGTCCGACCCTCTTTTTTCTTCTCCAACATTGGCCACATTGGTTATGGTTCCTTTTACCGTTACATCCGGGAAGGCATCAAAACCTATAACCACGGGAAGATCCTTTTTAATTTTTCTTATATCCACCTCATTGGCATAGGTCTTGGATTCCATTTTGGTAAGGTCTGGAAGAGTGGCAATGGCAGGATCCCACATACTAATCGACGATCCGACTTTTCTTTTGGATCCATCCCAGTTTTTGGCATAGGTTACCATTCCGTTGGCATCGGAGTGTATGGTGAAGGATTTTTGAAGGTTCCTAAGCTCGTCCAACATTTTACTAATTTTGGATACTTCCGTTCCAACTTCGACCATTTTGGCCATGGCTTTCTGTTCCTTAATTTTATAATCCTCGGTTTTTTCTTTTAGATCTCGTTCCAGCCGCTCAATACCTATTTCAAGCTTTTTTATAGTGGCAGGTGGTTCGTAAATAGATTGTTTAAGTTCCAACCTATTTTCTTGGAGATCAAATAACAAATCTTTTATAGCTGTCCTTTCCTGCTTCAAGGTCAAAGTAGTGTCCAACTGTTCTTGGGTATACTTGGATTGAGCAGTTTCCAAGTTTAACTGGGCATCCAATATCTGTTCATTTACCTCTGAGGGATCTAATCTTCCCACATAATCACCTTCTTTGACTAAAGAACCTTCTGGGATGAGATCTTGAATTTTGACATCCCGAAGTTTAAATTTCCGAATGTCATCAGGGCCATTAATTTTTTTCAAACTGGTCGATTGAGCCTCTCCTGAGATAATTACTTCATTTAGAAAAGCGCCCTTTACAACCTTGGTGGTAATGGCTACATCTTCATCTGTAGTGTTCCCGAACAAAGTGTAGCCTAAAAGAACAAGAACAACGGGTATACCAAATAGTAGTAGTTTTTTTTTATTCATTTCAATTGGTTTAGTTATAGGGGGTTAAGTAAATTTAAGCCAGTACCTTATTATTCAATAAGATATTTTGTTATTGTTTTCTTAATTTATTGTAAAATCTACAGTTAGGATTTAGGTAATTATATATTTTACAATTTTTGTGTTAAATTGTTAATTATGTCATCAATAATTATACCATTGTCCAAGCTTACGTTTAAGCTATCATATATTACTATATGATTATAAAATCAATCAATAAATCTACCTTTTATACGGCGCAGGAATGCTGTAATTTCGTGGTACACTAAAAAGAATTTATTATGCAAATAAACAGTATAGGTTTGGATGTATCCAAGTCCAAAGCCCTGAGTAAGGATTTAAATCAATTATTGGCAAACTTTCAGCGGTATTATCAAAATCTAAGGGGAATTCATTGGAATATTAAAGGGAAAAGATTTTTTGACCTTCACGTTAAATTCGAGGAATTGTACACCGATGCCAATTTGAAAGTAGATGAAATTGCGGAACGTATTCTAACTTTGGGGGGTGTGCCCTTACATACTTTTGAAGATTATATAAGTAGTTCAAAGGTACCTGTTGGTAAAAATATTACTAAGGATGAAGAAGCCATACGATTAATTGTTGATTCTCTCTCCCAGCTTCTTACAATTGAAAGGGGAATTTTGGATGCTTCCGACGAGGCATCGGATGAAGGAACTAATTCTATGATGAGCGAATTTATTACGCATAAAGTATGTATAATACCATCACTATGATTAAATAACTGTATTTCAATTCCTTAGGCCTTTTATGTGGCCTTTATTTTTTTAACGCTGATTATGAAAGGCAAACGATCCTCAATCTATTATATATTTAGTGAGTTTGTAAACTCACTAAAATTATCCTTTTAACTCCAAATAAACCTTACTCACAGTCTTGTCACCATTTTCAATGAAATGAAATTGAGAAGAATCCGTATCGCGTATATATTCCAATTTATATAACTGTGATTGAGAGATTCCTGTTTTATTAAAGAGGTATTTTCTCATTGGCAACCCATCCATGACAATCTTTTTTTCCTTGTTTCCAAGTTTCGATATTTCATTTTTTAAATGATTATATTCTTCCAACTTATCGAGTGTTGTTTTTGTAGTAGATTCAATGAAATATGGGCTTATGGGTCTTTTTATTACTTGAATTGTTTGCCATCCTAGATTCTTACAACATCTATATCTTCTTTTGCCGTTAATTATGATATTGGTTTTACTATCTACTAATATCGGCTCTAACAATCCAAATGACTCTATATCTGAACGGAGTTTTGAATCATCATACTCCCATATGGTAGGATAAGTCGTATTTGGTTTGATGGAGTTAATCCCGACCATCTCTATCTTGTCATCTGCTGTTGGCCTATACGGTTCACCGTATTTCTCAAATAGTTTCTTACGTTCAATCTCTACGATTCCATGCTTTTCATAGATGGCATAGTATTCTTCACAGTTGTATATACTTTCATTAAGATCCTTTGCTAACAATTGGATGAAGCGAGCATCAACCTGTGTTTTGGGTTTATATCTCTTGGGCGGACTGTAGCTATATTTTTTACGTGGTATTTTTTGTATGCAAAAGGTATAGAAATGGTTAATATCCGTCCTGTTCCATTTTGATATATCCCTTTTACTAACTCCTTGCAACACATGAGAAAAGTTTAATATATCTGAAATTTGATCAATGATATCCCTATCATCAATATTCTTCATATAATTCGTTATCAACCAGAATTGTTTTTTTATCAAATCCAAATCACTTTCATTTAATGTGGATATCCAATCGGGATCTTGAATTTCTGTAATATTCTTTATAACCTCACTTACCTTCATAAACCGAAAGTTATACTTTTTGTAGTTAAATTACAGATTTGAACTTATGTTTTTGAAACTAAAAAAACCACAGAATTGTTCTGTGGTTCATTTCATTCAATTTAGATGAGAGGGTGTTATTTTATTTAAAAAAACAATTATAGTAATGCATGTTGGTATGAAGCAACACAACCTTAAAGCATTTCCACAGTGTAACCTATGACAACATGTAGTAAAACATATCAGTATACTATTCTGATATGCATCGGTTAATTAACCTTCGTTACATTATCAATTCTCGAAAGTGTAACTAATATATATACCTAGTTACATTGTATTCTCATGATAAGGAATTTATAACCCAATTTTTTTGTCATTCAACCTCTAGATTTACTTTTGAACCTATAAGCTGAATTAAGCTCTGGTCGATTAAATGACTAATCTGACTATGTATTACAATTGAAATGAAGTTCAACCCCAAATAAACTCACTTTTGTCGAATTATCATTCTAGACCCAGTTGATAGCCTGAACTTTGTTTCAAATAAAATCCCAAATATGAAAACAATTCTACTTATTAAAGATGTCTATTTAGAAGGCTTCCAAGACCTTGGCAGAAATATTGTCAAACACTATTTTAAGGCTTTTGCATGGTTCACCGCAGCCATGTTTGCAATAGTTCTTTATGCATTTATATTCAGGTTGATTTCTGGCTTTGCCTTTGATTAAAAAATAGGGAATGAATAAGAAGTTAAATTACGATAAAACACTTGTAATTATAGGCGGTTTGTTTGTTGTTTCTATTTTGTTAATAATAGCCGAAATGATTATTGAAGCATAAAGGACAGTGTCTCCGGCCTTTGAAGCAAAAAATGTGTAGTATTCCAATTATAACAATAAAAAGAACCACAGAATAAATACTGTGGTTCTTTTATCGTTAGTAAATACGGAGGTATGAGTTCAAAAAAATTATAGAATACCAGTGCCAGTAGTAATACTCCCTTAGGCAGAACAAGAAAGGATTAATTAACCAAAGAAGGATTATATACGAAAACAATGTATTCTCAACGAACTAATAAAACCTTTGGTCCAATAAACGAATTAATTGACAAGTGGTCGAATGGTTTGATAGGAAATGTTTAATATGGCGTTTTGCTAGTATAACAATACTAAAAATAGATATGGAAAAAATATACACGACAGATAGTAAAAATTGTAAACTTGTTAAAACTCAACCTCAAACTATAAAATTTTTGTTGAACTATTCTAAATCAATAAAATTTATAGAAGTTAATGGCCTAAATTTCGAAAGTAATTTGAATTAAGTTTTAGGGCTATCGTTTTTAAAGCTTTACATGTAACTTATCCTTTTTCATTTTTAAACATCTCACGTGTATTCTTACTACGGATCAAACTATTCAATTCCTTCATATAATTAAATCTGACTTGTGACAGTGTGGATACGCTAGAGCAAGCTGACCCCTCTACCTGGGGTTAAAAATGGTCAGAGAATGCATCTGCCGTTCTGTCGGATGCTGACCCCTCTACATTAAAAAAGATAGTCAAATTTTGGGTCTAGAT